>JANSYI010000060.1 GCA_024742475.1 bacterium
CGAGTCCCGGACCTTCCGAAGGCCCGACTGGTACTACGACCCCGACAACGCCGACAATCCCGAGTCCATCACCCTCACCCGCGTCCGGCCCAACATCTTTCCCGAGCTCGACGACGAACAGCTCTTCGACAAGCTCATGGCCCGCTGCAGGGAGATTCAGCTGGCCAAGCAGGCCGAATACAAGGCGAAGAAGTGGCGCTTCATGGGCCTGAAGAAGCTCGCCAAGACCAAGTGGTGGAGGCGCGCCAAGTCGTGGGAGGACCGCTTCACCCAGATCCCCACCGTCGCCGCGTCCGACAAGACCAAGCGCATCGCCCAGCTCGAGCGAGACGCCCAGTGGCGGGCCAAGTACGCCAAGGGCCGCGACGACTTCAAAGCGGGCCGCCCCGCCGAGTTCCCCTACGGCTCGTATTTTCTGCCGAAGACCTACAACGTGCCCGTCGCCAAGCCGCCCTGAGCGGAGGTCATACGCAGCGAGGACGGCATCGCTTCGAGCGTCGCCGTCCTCGAGCATTGGTTCGGTGTCCCTTGGGACCACAGTTTTGCCCCAACAGCGCTCGCAAACGCTCTTGGGCCTCGGTTTTTCGGCCACTCGACGCGCTCGCGCGAGCCAGAACACGAGTCCCACCAACCTGCGTCACCCCTGCGGGGGCGGCAGCGCCTCTTGGCACACGCCGATCTCGAGGATCGTGTACAGCAGCACCAACTCCTGCGGGCTCAGGCCCACGTAGTCGAAGAACTCGGCCATGTGGTAGCTGGTGAACTGCAGCTTGCCGCAGCCGAACTGGCCGGTGACGGTCAGGGGGTGGACGGCGCCGATGGTGCCGCCGGGGCCTTGCAGCCAGACCTTGTGGCCGACGTCGATCTGGCCGCCCTTTCCGTCGTCGACGAGGACGGGGAGGATGTCTTGAATGCCCGACCAGTTGTCGACGGTCTGCACCTGGGGCAGGTCGAAGAGCGTGGGGTGCGGCTCGTCGTTGAGCGGGTTGATGTCTTGCAGCGGAGCGGGCATCGCCTCGAGCCACTCGAGCAGGCCGTCGTCCATGACGTCGGCGAGCGAGTCGTAGGAGCCGTTGTCGCAGTTGCCACCCGAGCAGCTGAGGTTCTGATACTCGGGGAAGACGAGGTTGACCCACTCGTTGGACCAATCCGACGCGTACCAACGCCCCCCCGCGGCGACCCAGTCGCGGATGTTCTGGATGTTCTGCGGCGTCAACGAGCTCACGTAGGTGTCCGTGCTGCAGGGCGCGAAGATCATGTGGTACTGGGCGAGGTTCGCCGGGCTCGAGACGAGCTGCGCGAAGGTGCCCTGGCTGGGGAAACCGTCGGCGGTGGGGCTCTGCCCGTTGTCCCAGAGATCGAACGGCTCGGTGCCCGGCACCAGACGCTCCTCGAAGTTCTCGATCAGCGTGTCGCCGAGGCCGAACTTGCCGAGGCCGTCTTCGAGGCGGTCGTACGAGCCGTTCCCCACCGCGATGAGCGGGATGAACAGGCCGTTCTCCGGATCGTTCTCGCCCGGCAACGTCGTGAGCTCGTCGTCGAGGGTCTCGGCACCCGCGCCGAAGTTGATCGGCGTGACGCGCATGAACTGCCCCTTTTGCACGACGAGGTAGTTCGCACCCTGCGCGTAGGTGTTGAGCGTGAACGAGCCGTCCGCGTTGGTGGTGGTGAAGCGATCGTCGCAGTCGAGCTCTTCGCACTCGGCGCAGTAGACCTCCTGCGGGATGCCGTCGGGCTGGCCCGCGCTGGTGTAGACGAGCGCGCCGCTGACC
Organism: bacterium; assembly: GCA_024742475.1. Lineage (GTDB taxonomy): Bacteria > Myxococcota_A > Polyangia > Nannocystales > Nannocystaceae > CAJXVA01. Next base: position 1,773 of record JANSYI010000060.1, read on the forward strand.
GGGATGACGCCGTTGGGCGCCCACACGGTGCCCTCGAGCGCGAGGTTGTTGGGTGCGCCCTGGCATCCGCCCGCGCCGCCGGTCGGGTCGTCGAGCACGTCGAAGAGGATCGGCGGATCGAGGGGCTCGTCGGGCGGGGCCCCTCCGGTGGTGGAGTTGGGGCTGTCCGTCGTGGGCTCGGGGGTGTCGGTCGTCCCCGTCCCCGAACCGCCGCTCGAACCGGTCGTCGGGTTGCCCGTCGGATCGACACCGCTCGACGCGTTGCCTCCGCTCTCGTTTCCATCCGCATCCGACGCGCAGCCAGCGAGTCCCAGACCCGCGACCGCAATCCCGAAAACCAACAAGTTGCGCATGCTCATTTCAGTTCGCATCTCGCCTCGCAGCGAGTCCCAACGGCCACCATACCCGACACGTCCCCAAGCGTCAGGGTGCGAGCGCCAACTACCCCAGCGGCGCCGCCGCCTCCCGAATGAAGTCGGAGGAGGTGGTACCTTCGCTTGGACATGCGCTGCGCCGCCGTGACTCTTTCCAGCCTCCTGCTGCTCGCCTGTGGTGACGACGTGAGCAGCGCGACATCGAGCGACGACTCTGGCGGTGCCACGTCGGGGACCACCGGATCCACCGACGCCAGCACCTCCGAAGCGAGCACCAGCAGCACCACCCAAGCCGCCGACGACAGCAGCGGCAGCGCAGACGAGAGCTCGACGTCCGGCGAGGCCGGCGCGCCCCTGGAGTTTGCCAAGGACATCCGGCTCGACCGACTCACCGTCAACCAGGCCACGCAGGTGACCGTGGTCGACGGCGGCGTCGAGGTGCCCGGCGCCGAGTACAACACGCGGGTCATCTCCGGCCGCCGCACCCTGGTGCGCGGGTTTTGGAGCCTGCACGCCAACTTCGAGCCGCGCGAGATCGTGGGTCGGCTCACGATCGAGTACCCCGACGGCACGCAGGTCGAGCAGGACTTCGAGCAGTTCGTCGACGGCGAGAGCAGCGACGGCGCGGGCGCGTCGTCGTTTCAGTGGTTGCTCGAGCCCGAAGAGGTCGTCCCCGGCATGACCTTTCGAGCCCGGCTACTCGAGCCCGCCGGCACCGAAGCGCCCGGCGAGCTCAGCGACCCACCCCCCATCGCCCCGCTCGCCGGACCCGGCACCCTCGAGCTCTACGACGTGCCTCTGCAGATCCGCGTGGTGCTCGTGCCCGTGCAGCACGAGTTCGAAGGCTGCACGCAGGCGCCCGACATCACCGACGAAGACATCACCGCGATGCGGCAGGAGCTCGAGCAGAACAACCCGGTTCAGCAGGCGCTCTTCGAGGTGCGCGAGCCGATGGTCTACACCGAGACCATCGGCAACGCCCCCGGCTTCAGCCCGCTGCTGCAGGCCCTCGCCCAGGCCCGCGCCGAGGACGACCCCGACCCCAGCGTCTACTACTACGGCCTGGTCGACCCCTGCGACGGCTACCCACCGGGCCTGCTCGGACAGGCGATCGCCATCGCCGGACCCCCCACCCAGAACAACGGCCAAGAGCGGGTCTCCACCGGGCGGTGGAACGGCAGCGGCGCTGCGGCGGCCGAGACCTTCGTGCACGAGGTCGGCCACACGCAAGGCCGTCGGCACGTGCGCTGCAGCGGCGGCGAGGCGGGCATCGACGCCGCCTACCCGCACGCGGGGGGTCGCATCGGCGTGTGGGGCTTCGGCATCTACGACTTCGAGCTTCGCAGCCCCTCGGGCGGTCGGGACTACATGACCTACTGCTCCAACGAGTGGGTCAGCGACTACAGCTGGGAGTTCACGCTCGAGGTCATCGAGACCCTCACCGGCTTCGATCTCGAGGGCACGACGCCGACCGATGACGTCGTGCTCGCCGGCCTCATTCACGAAGACGGTAGCGCCGGCTGGTGGACGCAGCGCGGGCACGTCGACCCCGACCTCGCGCTGGGCACCGCCCGCTTCGAGACCCCACGCGGCCTCGTCGAGACGATCGCCAGCGTGCAGCCCGTGCCCCACGGCCACAACGCGCGCTACGTCCAGATCCCCCTGCCAGAGAACGCCCGGTCGATGAGCGCGGTCGAACTGTCGGCACCGGGCACCAGCCTGCGCGTCGGCGCCGAGTCGATCCGCACCATTCGCTGATCGCCCGGCGCACACGCGCCGCCGAAGGACGCCGAAGAGTAGTAGCGTGCTCAGGCCATGCGACGCTCTCTCGCGGCCCTCGCCCTCCTGCTCGCGTGTCAGCCGACACAAACCGTCGCGCCGACGCCTGCAGACCCACAAGTCGCTCCCGCCGAGGTGAACACCCCGGCGTTCGACGAGGTCGCCGCAAAGGCGCTCGACGACTACTTTGCCGCGCGCCCCAACGCCGCGGTCGAAGTGGGCCTGCACGCCTATGACGGCAAGCTGCCCGACTTCACCGCCGACGGCCTGAAGGCCCAGGTCTCGATGGCTGCGGCCACGATCGAGGCGCTCGAGGCGTTCGACCCCAAGGCGCTCGACGACGTTCAGCGGGCCGAACGCGCCGCGCTCCTGACCACCCTCGAGGAGCTCCGCTTTCGCGTCGAGGTGCTGCGCGAGCCCGAGAAGAACCCGATGTTCTACGTCGGCATCCTCGACCTCACGCCCTACGTCAGCCGTGACTACGCTCCGCTGCAGCAGCGGGCCGAGGCGATCATCGCATTCGCCGAGGCCGTGCCCGCCCACCTGACTGCCGCGAAGGCCAACCTCCAGCCCGCGCTGCCGCGCACCTTCATCGAGACGGCGCTCATCCAGGCGCGGGGCACCGCCTCGTTCGCCCGCACCGACGTGCCCGCGGCGATGAAGGCCCTGCCCGAAGGCCCACTCGCCGACCGTCTCGCCAAAGCGCTCGAGGGCATGGCCACCGCGCTCGACGGCTACGCCGGCTACCTCGACGAAGCCAAGGGGCGCGCTAGCGACGACTTTGCCCTCGGCCCCGAAGTGTTCGCGCGCATGCTGCAGACCACCCAGGGCGTCGACGTGGATCTCGGGCAGCTCGAGGCGGTCATTCGCGCCGACCTCGAGCGCAACCTCGCCGCGATGAAGGCCGCCGCGGCCAAGCTCTCGCCGAAGAAGTCGATGAAGGCCGCCATCGACAAGGTCCACGCAGACAAGCCCAAGCCGAGCAAGGTCATCGCCGAGGCGACCGAGCAGTCGGTGCGCATGAAGGCGTTCCTCCAAGAGAAGGACCTGGTCACGATCCCCAGCGACGACGAGGCGCTGGTGGTCGAGACGCCGCCGTTCATGCGCTGGAACGCCGCCTTTCTCAGCAGCGCGGGCGTGTTCGAGACCAAGCCCCTGCCGAGCTTCTACTACATCAGCCCGCCCGACCCGTCCTGGCCCAAGGCCAAGCAGCGGGCGTACATTCCCGACCGCGCGGACCTCCTCTTCATCACCATTCACGAGGTCTGGCCGGGGCACTTCCTGCACTCGCTCCACCTGCAGCGCAGCGACTCACGCGTGCTCAAGGCCCTTTGGAACTACACGACCGGCGAAGGCTGGGCGCACTACACCGAAGAGATGATGTGGGATGCGGGCTTCAGCGACGACCCAGCGATTCACGTCGGCCAGCTGCAGAACGCGTTGCTTCGCAACGTTCGCTCGCTGTGCGCCATCGGGCTGCATACCCAGGGCATGAGCGTCGAGCAGTGCCGGCAGATGTTCGTCGATCTGGCCTTCCAGAGCGAAGGCAACGCCGAGCAAGAGGCCCGGCGCGGCACGTTCGACCCCATGTACCTCGCGTACACCACGGGCAAGCTCGTCATCAAGAAGATGCGCGCCGACCTGCAGGCCAAGGCCGAGGCCGACGGAGTCGCGTTCGACCTCAAGGCGTTTCACGACCGCGTGCTCTCCTACGGAGCCGCGCCGCTCTCGGCGATTCGCGCGGGGCTCGTGCCTGACGATCCGGGCGCCCTGCTCTAGCAGCCTGGAAGACTCAGTCGGGCCGAAAGGCCCCGACCCAGAGGGACTGGGCGCCGTCTTCGAACTGCAGTGCCCCCACCACGGCACGGCCTGCGGCGCCCGTGGAGACGACCCGGCCGAACAACGAACCGGGGATGAAGGACAGCTGTGGGCTCTCCCGGACGAACATGCACACGAGCGCGTCGGCGTCGTCGTACCGGGCGACCCAGGTCTCGTTCCACTCCGCGTCATCGCCCGAGCGGACCAGAGTACCCATGACCGCAACGCCCCCGCCTTCGAGCGGGTCGGCGCCCATGATGGCGAAGCCCTCGGCGTCCTCGACCGTCGACGACTCGGCGACCTGCGTGGCCTCGAGGGACCACTGCTCGCTGCCATCGGACGGGTCGACGCGCAGCAGGTAGAACTCGTTGCTCGAGGCGAGGATGCGAGTGAACGTGGTGAGCACGGAGCCATCGTCTTCGACCGCAACGTCCTGCGGGATCTGGTTTTGCTGGCCCACGCCGAAGTCGGTCCGGTAGACGACCGTCGCGTCGCCTCCCATGCCGTCGAACGCGAGCAGCGTAGCCACGTTGGCTTGGAAGTCGACGTACTCGCGCGCGAACACGTAGACCGTGCCGTCGTCGCCGATCGCCAGTGGGCCGCCGTCGTCGGTCGAGAACGTGCCGCTGCCCTCGCCCGACCAGGTCGAAGACCACGTCGGCTCGCCCGTGTCCGCGTCGAAGCTCCCCAGCCACACGTCGTCGTCGCCATCGCCCGCCCGCACCTGGCCCGAGACGATCGGCGCCCCCGATGCGTCGACGGCGACCCCGAAGGCCACGTCTTCGGCGTTGTCGACCGCGGAGTCGACCGTGGTGCTCCACAACTCCGACCCGTCGGAGCCGAGCTTGTAGATGCGGATGTCGCTGTCTTCGCCGTTGGTCGCGACGCTCGCGGCGACGTAGCTGTTGCCTGCGTCGTCCGACGCGATGCCGACGACCTCGACGTCGGCGTCGTCTTCGGCGAGCCGGGCCTCCCACTGCGTCTGTCCGTCGGAATCGAAGCGGATGATGACGCCCTCATCGTCGAGGATGGTCTCGTTGCCTCGCTGGTCGGTGGTGATCTCCTGCTGGAAGCCGGCGAGCGTGGCTCCGCCTCGGCCATCGGCGATCACGCCGCGCGCGTCCATGTTCGAGGTGTCGGTGGGCGGCAGCACGACCGACGTCCACTCCAGCCCGCACTGAAGCTGGCACTGACTCGTGCACCCATCGGCGTCGTCGTCGTTGGCGTCGTCGCACTCCTCACCCGGCTCGACGAAGCCGTTGCCGCACTCGGGGTCGGACGGCTCGAAGCCGCCGTCGGAAGACGACTCACCAGCTTGCGTGGTGTTGGTCGTCGACCCGGAGCTCGTGCTCTGCGTGCCCGCGTCGGACGTCGGCCCGTCGCTGTCCGTCGAGGGGCCCGCGGAGCTCGACCCGGACGTGCTGCCATCGTCGGTGGTCGAGGACACGTCGTCCCCACAGCCAAGAGCCAGGAACGACAGCAGGCCCACGAGTCTCGAGCGCATGCCCGGCATCATCGGCCGGCGCCGAGCGAGGGTCAATCGGCGTTGGGAAGCGCGGGTGGCGACAGGGGCTTCACAGTGCCGGGCTCCGGCAGCGCAAACGGGCGCAGGCCCTCGGGGCCGACCTCGAGCACGACGATGCGCGGGTCATCGAGCGGCCAGCGGAACTCGAACAACACCGATCCCGGCCCCGTGCCGTTGCGGTCGTTGAGCACCTCGGCGACGAACAGCCCCGCGTCGACCCTGTCTCCTTTGCCGAGGGCGTCGTACGCGTTGCGAAACAACACCTCTTGCGGCGTCTGGTGCATCGCTCCGCCCACGCTGCTCAGCTCGAGCTTTCGCTCGCCGATGCGACGCAGCGTATACGGTCGCGGACCGATGCCGAGCACGTGCCACGTCTTGGGCGCCTGCATACCCAGCACGTGCATCATGCTCACGCCGTGAATCCCGGTGACCAGCCCCGGCGTCGAGACCACGACCACGTGTTTGCCCCGGAGGTCGAGCTGGGCGAAGGCCTCGTTGCGATAGTACTGCGCGTAGGCCCGCTGGGCGCCCAGGATGGCGTCCAGGTGCTCGCGCGTATAGCCGAACTCGCGCACGAAGTGCAGGTTGCCAATGACCAGGGCCATCATGCCCAGCCCGACACGGGAGAGCATCGTGCCCCCTCGCAGCGCACGAACGAAGGCGACCAACGCAGCCCCGACGAACGCCGCGGCGCCAAAGTTGGGTAACATCAACGCTCGCGTCGCGGGGGGGATCGCCGAGATCGGGAGCAGCGCGAAGACCGAGCCGAGCACGATCCACCGGATCGCCCTGCGCTCGTCCTCGGACCAGAACCGGCGCGCCAGCAGCCACGTCGGCACGACCCACGCCAGCGACGTGGCGATCGCAAAGGCGCCGTGGCGATACGCCTGCACGCCCAGGTCGTCGATGTGCGAGGGCATGACCCGCTCGCTGAGCCCCGAGTCGGCGTAGCGCATCCAGAAGCGCTCGCTCTCGCCGGCCCAGTTCGCCCACACCTCGCCAGCCATCCGCGGAACTCGGTGCCCCATCACCGAGAAGAACTGACCGGTCTCGCGGAACGGATCGACGTAGGTCGTGCCACCGTAGACGCCCCCGCCCAGCACGATGTACGCGACGACGAACGCGAGCAGAGCGACGGCTGCCGGCCACAGCGAGGCCACCCGGACCTTCCAGTCGCGCCGCTCGCCCAGCAGCATGTAGCCGCCCAGGTACGCGACGCCTCCAACCGCATACTCACCGCCGGCAAACGCACCGAGCCACAGCACCAGCTCGAGCCACTGGCCTCGCCCACGGAACGCGCCGGGGTCCCGCGAGGCCCGGATGTGCACCCACAGCGCGGTGAAGGCGAACACGGTGCAGACGAGCGCGCATCGGTTGGCGAGCCACGCGATCATCCATGTCATCGTCTCGTCCACCGCGAACGAGGCCACGGCCACGACGGCGATCCATTGGCCGAGCACGCGGCGCAACAGCACGTAGCCCATCACGAGCACCCCGCCAAACCACAGCGCGGAGTGCAGGTGGTGCACGTAGGCGTTGCGCGGCGCCACGAAGTGGTCGAGCGTGAGCAGCAGGCTCGACAGCGGCCGCACCATCACGAACCGAAACTCGGGGTGCGTCCACCACGGCAGGCTGCCGCGCTGCACGTGCGCCGCGTTGGTCTCCGCGTCCCCGGGCGCAAACGCATAGAGATGGGCGATGGAGTACGACCCCATGCGCTCTTCGAGCATCGAGATCTGAAACAGGTCGTCGGCCAGATACCCCGCGTCCAGGCCTGGCACGTAGAGCACGGCGCACACGAGCGCGACCAGCCCGAAGGCCACCCGAAGCGCACGTCGTTCGTTCATCCCGACGCAGCGCCCAGGTACACGAGGGCGCACTCGATCAGCAGCGTCGCGCCGAGCAGCAAGCGGACGCGGTTCCAGTAGGGAGACAGGTCGCCCTCGGGGATCCGCAGCGCGAGCACGCTCCACGGAAGCACGGCGAGCCACCACCCAAAGGTCACCGCGGCGTACAGTCCGGCGGCGAGCAGCAGTCCACGCAGCAGCCAGCGCGTCCGCTCCATGCCCAGCACGACGGCGGTGGTCCGCACCCCGGCGACGCCGTCTTCGTCGTGGTCGCGCATGACTTGAATGGTCTCGAACACCCCCGAGAACAGTCCGAGCTGGAGCAGCAGCGCCCATCCAGCGTCGCTGCCCGGCGGCACCGCGACCCAGGGCATCGCCACGCCCCAGACCATCATCGCCAGCACGTCGACGAACGGCCAGTGCTTGAGAAACGCCGAGTAGGCCCAGCAGATGCCACCGCCGAAGAGCAGCGGCCAGATCAGGCCATCGCCCCACGCCCACGCGATGATCAGCAGCAGCGCGAGCATGCCCAGCTGAGAGCGCACCGCGGCGCCGCGGTGTTCGGCCAAGAAGCGGGTCTTCTCCGCGTCCTTCGTGGGCGAGGCGCCGTCTTCGACCACGTCGAGATAGTCGTTGTTGAGATAGACCAGCAGGTTGAGCAGCGCCCCGAAGCTCACGCGGACCACGAGGTCGCCCAGCGACAGGGCAAGCGCCACCGCGATGACTCCGGCAGCCCCGAGGTTGGCCATCTCGAAGCGTTGCAGCCGGTACCAGGCCACGTCGGCTGCGATCTTGAGTTCGGGACGCATCGAGCGGGGGCGCCATCGATGGTCACACAACGACGCTCACTTGGGAAACGCGTACTTGTTGAACACCAGGAAGTCGCGCGGGTGGCCCGGTGGGATCCGGATGAACCCGACCTTGTCCCCCGCGACCGGCTCGCGCAGAACCTCGCAGTCGGGCAAGCAGCGCAGCGTCTCGAGCCAGTGGTAACGAAGCACGACCGGCTTGGCGGGGTCGGTCCCGAACACCTCGATGCGGTTGGTCGAGGCGTTCACCCTGCCAGGCCCACGCACGATCAGCCGCGTCCGCTTCTTGACTCGATACACCCGAAAATCACCGAACGCGATCTCTTGCTCGAGGACGGAGTTCTTGTCCCACCACGGCGTGGCGTGCCGGGGCGAGGTGACGACCACCCAGTGAATCGCGTACGTGTCGAGGTACTGCTGCCACTCCTTCGGGCTGGCGATCCCCTGCGGGCGACGGCGGAAGAAGTTGGACCAGCTGTGCTCGAGGTTTCGCCAGATGAAGCCGCCCATGATCTGGGCGTCGGTCTTCCACGCCAGCTGCTCCCCCCAGCTCCACCCCTCGACGAGGAACCGCCCCTTGCCGTCGTCGGCCTGCTTCACCCATTGCGCGAGCTCGTCGAGGTTCCAGTCCGCGTAGTCGTAGGCGGCGTGCTGCGGATACCCCGTCGCTGCGAGCTGGGCCTTCTCGCCGTGGGGCAGGCGCGCCGGCTCGGGCAAGGCGTCGACGAAGTAGTACTTCGCCTCGTGCACGAGCAGCAGCACCAGCGGCACGCACAGCAACCGGACCGTCCAGCGCGCGCCCCTGGAGAACCGCGCGAACACCCGGTGGCGCACGGCGTGCTCGAGAAGCGCACCGGTGAGGATGCAGCCAAGGAACCCCGCGGGCAGGAGGTTGCGGTAGGGCTGAGTCTGGTCCAGCCACGTCGCGCCACCGAGGTAGCCAAAGAGGATCAGCAGCACCAGCGCGCCGCCCAGCGGCAACGTGCGGGGATCCCCTCGGCGCCACCAGACCAGCCCCATGGTCAGGCCACCGGTGATCGCGAGGTTTCGGTAGACGGCGCGCTTGCCGATGATACCCGTCGCCGCGGGCTCGACGAGCACGTTGAGGACGTCCCACACCGCGCTCTTGGGGCCCGTGTTCGCGAACAAGGACGAGTCGAGAATGTAGTGCCAAAACCTCGCGGCGTTGAGCAGCCAGTAGCCGTTGACCACCAGGACGCAGGCGACCACCCCGAAGACGCCAAGGTGCCCGCGCAGGCTCAGCGACGGTCCGGCCCGCACGTACAGGACGAGCATCGGGAACGCGAGGATGAAGAACGAATATGGGTGGATCAGGTGCGCGAGCGCGAGGGTGACTGCGGTGCCCACGAGCTGCCACGGGCGCCGCTCGTCGCTCCATCGATAGAACAGCCCCAGCGGGATGACGAACACCAGGCTCGCGAGGCCGTAGGCGATCATGCCGACGTACCAGCACCAGTGCGACCAGCTGTCGAAGTTCCAGTACAGCACCGCGAACGCTGCCGCCGCCACCGAGCCCCACGGACCCACGCGAAACAACCGAGCGCCTCCGTAGACGAGCGGGACCACGCCCAGATGCGCCGCGATGATGAAGAGGTTGAACGAGAGGCCCTGCGAAAGCCCCAGCCGCTTGCCCGCATAGGTGACCAGCGACCACCCCTTGTTGTCGGCGTCGAAGATCACCCCGTTCGGGGCGCCAGCGAGCAGCTGCACGTCATAGACCCAGCTTCGGCTCCAGCCCTCGAGGCCCTCGACCACCCGATACGCCTGCGTGATGTGCGTGTCGAAGTCGAGCCCCGCATACGGCACGTCGGAGAAGAGGATCGCCCCGCCGAAGTAGAAGAACAGGCCCAGCTGCATCGCGACCACCGCGAGCATGGCCACGCCAAACCAGGCGCGCTCGCGGGGGCTGCGGAAGGCCGACACGGTCGCGACACTACTTCAGTTTCTTGCTCACTTCGAACGCCTCGCTCCCGTAGGCGCGAGAGAGCAGCCCGCGGGCGATACGACTGCGGTACAGGCCGCGCTCGATGAACCGATCCATGGCGTCTTGAATGCCCAGACGGACCAGCGACGTCGCGCCGATCCGACGCGTCCAGTTCGCCTGATGCTGCCGGACCCAACGCATCGTCAGGCCCTGACCGTCGAGCGCTGCGAGCACGGTCCGTGCCGCCTGCTCCCCCGAATCGAGCGCTTGCCAGATGCCCTCGCCCGAGAGCGGGTCGATGCTGAACGCCGCATCACCAGCCAGCAGGAGACCCGGCCCCCCCGGGGGTCCGGGGCGAGATGCCAGCGGCAAGGACCACGTGCGCGTCCTTCCGATCTGCTTGGCCTTGGCGAAGCGCTCGGGATGGCGCTCGATGAAGACATCGAGCCACGCGCCGAGCTTGCGGGGTCCGTCTTCGAAGGCATCGGCCCGCTGATACACCCCCACGTTGCTCTGCCCGTCCACCGGTGGAAAGGCCCAGCCGTAGCCGCTGCGCAGGTCGGACTCGAAGTAGTGCTCGGTGCGTCCCTCGTCCTCGCCGAAGTCGACGTCCTCGTAGTACGCCGTGATCGCGACGGCCAAGCCGCGGCCTCGCCGGTAGGGCACGCCCAGCGCCCTCCACCCCACCGACCCTGGCCCGTCGGCGGCGATGACCGCTCGGGCGAAGATGCGCTCGCCGTCGACCAGCGCTCCGACGACGTCGGTGCCGTTGTGGAGCAGTCGCTCGACGTTGGCGCCTTCGCGAACCTGGGCGCCTGCGCCCTCGAGCTGGTTTCGGAGCAGAGCGTCGAACGTGTCGCGAGGCACGATGTAGCCGTCGTGGCCGCCAAAGCCCCGCCGTACTCGGGTCCCGTCGGGAAACACCGCGACGGCGCCGTGTACGACGGCGTGGGGGATGGACTCGACGGCGCGGGACGTGCCGACGAGTCGATCGACGACCTCGGCCCCTCGGTTCGAGAGCGCGTCTCCGCAGGTCTTCGGGCGGGGGAACGTGGCTCGGTCGACCACGAGCACGCGCGCTCCAGCGCGAGCCGCCGTTACCCCTGCCGCCGCTCCGGCTGGCCCCGCCCCCACCACGATCAGGTCGAGCGTCATGCGGTCAATCTCGCGACCCGTCCAGGTCCGTCATCGCGGCCTTGTACAGCTCGGCGATCGCAGGGTCGACGAGCTCTGCAGCGCCGAGCCGCTTTCGCCTCCGCGTGCGGTTGGCCTGGCGCTTGGGCTTGGCGGCGGCCTCGGCCCCGCCCTTGGGATTCTCGTCGGAGCCGCCGCGCCCCTTTCGCTTCTCCTCGGTCTTGCGCTTGAGCTGAGCCAGCGCGTCCTCGACCAACGACTTCTTGCTCGCCGGCGGCGACATGCTTCCGCTGCCTTGCACCGCCGGAACCTTGCGCAACGTCTGCTCCGCCGACTGGGGTTGGGGCCGGGCTTGGGGTTTGGGCGGAGGCGCGGGTCGTCCTCCAGACTCGAGCGCCGTCCCACTGCGCGACGACGCGCCGGGCCGAGCGACGCCACGCGCGGGCAGCCTCGGATTTCCGGGGGGCAGCGTGGGCCGGGCGCTCGGCAGCGGTTCGGCTTGGGCCACTGGCCGCGACGGCACGGGGACCGTGTCGCCGTTGCGATTCGACGGCGCGGGGACCGTGGCGCCGGGCCGCGCCTGAACCGGCATCTTCGCCAGTGGAAGCCGCGCGAGCGGGGCGCTCGGCGGAGGCGCTGCTGCCGGAGCGGGGCCACGGGGGTTGAGCTCGAAGCCCGCCCCGCCCGAGGGCGACGGCCCGCCACGGCCGACCCGCATCGCAGTGAGATCGTCTTCGCCCATCGGTGGCGCACCGAACGGGGCGGCGGCGGGGTTCATCGGCTCGAGAGACCCAGGCGCCGGCGTAAACGCGACCGTCCGCTCCTCGTCGAACGCGGGCTTCTTCTCCTGCGAGGCGAGAGCCGCCACCTTCCACGCTTCGACGTCCTCGGCCGTGGCGATCATCGTGCTCCCGCTGAGCGTACCCGCAGAGTCGTCACCACCATCGTCGAGCTGCGCCACGACCGTGAACCCGGCGAGCGGCGCCTGCGTCCCGCCAAAGCTGGCGACGGGCGCAAAATCGGCCGGCGAAGAGGTGGGCGCCGGCATGGGGCTCCCGTCGGGGGGACGCAGCATGCCGAGCGACTCGAGCGATGCCACCATGGTCTTGCCCGTCTGCGCCGGCGGCGGCTCCGAAGCCCGCGGGTCGCTCTGCGGCGCCTGGTCGAAATCGGGGATGACGTTGAACTCGGGATAGGTCGCGAGACCTCGGCTCTGGGCTCCCGGTGCCGCCACCTTGGAGTCTTCGAACTCCACGTCATCCATGCTGAGTTCTTCGGGCTCGGGCGTGAGCGCGGCGCCCTCCGGCGCCCCCAAGGACTCCACGTCGGTCGGCGGCGGCGTGAATTCGGCCGGGCCCACGTCGACGGGGCGGGTCGGCTCGGCTTCGATCAACTCGGGCGCTGCTTCGACCGAAGTCGACGCATCCGCCCCGAGTGCGGGCGGCACCGCGCTCTCTTCGGCTGGGACCTCGGGCGCGAGGTCCTCGTCGGTCATGCTCCGCTTGTAGCTGGTCGGCGTGAGGCCGGAGGTCACCCCTTCGATGTCGCCGAGGAAATGCTCGTGATGCTCGGGGACGCCCTTGGTGTCGTCGTGCTGAAGGAACGCCAAGCGCTGCCGTGGGTTGCCCTGCTGCTCCTCGAAGGTCACGTCGCTTCGGTCGCCATACAGCCCCGCTTCTGCGCTCGGAAACGGCTCGAACGAGGCGCTCGCGTAGGCGCCCGAGTCCTCTTTGACCGATGGGTTCGACGCCGGGGTGTAGAGGCCAGCGACGACCGGCGGCAGCTCGCCGAGTGCACGAGGTGCAGAACCGATGCGCGGAGATGCGGCGCCCACGGTCGAAGGAGGGTTCGGTGCGTACGGATCGAACGGTTCGGCGTCGTCGGCGTACAGCGGAGGACTTGCGGGCGCCGGCGTCTCGATCGGGCCGGAGGCTGCCGCCGGTTCTTCGTCCAAGAACGCAGGCGGCTGCGGAGGCTCGTCGTCGTCCTGCTCTGCAGACTCCGCCGCCTCCGCGTCCACCTCGGCCACTGGCGTCGGCACTGCAGACTGCGGCTCCACGTCGCCGAACGGCTCGGGGATCTCGGGCTCGGCGGACTCGGCCGCGGGTTCGGGGCCGTCGTAGAACGGCGACGGCGAAGCATGGAAGCTGGCGTCCCGCGACCCCGGTGGGGGCGTCGGCGTCGTTCGCAGGAGCGCCGAGTCGAGGGAGGGCACAGCCGAGCGCACCGAGCCGGGGATCGGCGTCGCCGTGAAGGGTGGCGCCACCTGTGCGAGGTCGGCGGGGTCGAGGCCCTCGTCGTCGCGCAACACCGGCGCCTCGGTCACATCGGGCGGGGATTCGGGTGGGGCATCGAATCCGGGCGCACCGGCCAGTGACGGCGCATCATCCTGCGCGAGCGCGTCATCGAGGCTGGGGCCGTCATCGACCGAAGGTGGTGGCTCGGCCATCGGCGCCGGGTCGCCGAGCGACGGCACCAGCGCGGCGGCGTCATCGTCCGACGCGGAGATGGGCGAGGGAGCCTGTGGTGCCGGCGTGTCGCCGAACGAGGGCTGAAGCGAGTCGAGTGCGATCTCGGCGGAGTCCTCCCCGTCATCTGCGTCCTGCCCGTCAGCTCCGAACGGCAGACCGCCGATGTCCGACGACGTCGAGGGGACGTAGGGCTGCGAGCCGGCGATCAGCGTGGACTTCCCCGAGGGCACCTCTGGTAGCGCGCCCGAGAGCGGCACGGTGGCGTCGCCTTCTGCGTCGGGCAACGGGCTCGGCGCCGCGTCTGCGATGAGGGTGTTCCCCTTCGGCGGAACCTCGGCTGCCGGGGCCGCCGGAGCGTCCAACTGCGCTCGGAGGGCCTCCCCTGCGGGCTGGTCGGGAATCGAAGAGTCTCGACGGCGGGTCTCCTCCTCGTCGCCCATCTGCGCGTCCACGACCGGAACGTCGCCAAGGCCGGACGCGTCTGCGGCCTTCTCTTGCGGGGGCGGAAGGCCCAGGTCACTGACAGGAGCGTCTCCGCCGTCGACCTCCGAGAGTATGTCCTCCAGAGACAGGTCTTCGTTCTCGTCGATCTCGATCACGCCAGGCGTGAACGTGTGAGCCACGGAGGCTTCGGTGGGTCCGGGCGTGCTCGCCGGTTCGGGCGAGGCCGGCTCCGGCGCGGGGGTCGGCGGCGATGGCTCGGGCGCGGCAAGGCTTGCCGCGGGCTCGATCGGCCCAACATCCAGCATCGCGGCCTCGCCCTGCGCATCGGATGCTTGATACGGATCGTAGGCATCCTGACTCTCCGGCGGAGCAACCGCGCCTCGGTCCAGAGGCGGCGCCTGTGTGGGTTCCATGGGCGGCAGCTCGATCTCGAGGACGCGCTGCGGCTCGACGTCGCCCGCGGGCGCGTCGACGTCGAGCTCGAGCGGCGTGGCTCCCGGAGACGCCTCGGCAGGGTCGACCGCGGGGAGCGGACCGGGGGTTGGAAGCACGGGCTCCGCGACGGTCGCGGGACCGGTGGGGATGGGCGGCAGCGCGCCACTCTTGAGCCGCTGTGCATACAGCTGCGCCTGGCGAACCCGAGCGGCGCTGGCGAGCTGCTGACGAACGAAGGCCTCCAGGTTCGAGCGCATGCGCTCGTCCATCTGCTCGAACCTCAGCGCCCACCGGTATCCGCCGCGGCGCTTGCTCATCCGCACGACACGGGCATCCGTGAGTAGCGGAAAGTCGCCGAGCTGCGCGTGCACGCGTACGCGCTCCTTGGCTTTGCCGGGGACCGTCGTGAGCACAGCCATCCCGTCGGCGCTGAGATCCAGCCCCACCCCGCGAAGCTCCCCTCGACGAGTCTGAATGACTGCGTGGCCGCTCCACGCGACCCGCGGCAGCCGTCTGCGATCGTTGACGACGCGCACCTGATGACCCGGTGGGGAGTCTAACAACAGGAACGGCGTCCAATGGCCCGAAACTCAGCGGTCTCGCGCCCCTCGACCTGGGGGTTGGCGGCGACGTGCTCAGCTCTGCGACGTGTGGTCAGAGTCGGTCCGGATGTGTGCTCAGCGCGCACCGACCCCATCGATGATTCCGATCGCCGCGCATTTTCGGGCTATGCCTCTCATCAAACCGCGACTATCATGTGCTGGGGACAACATGGATCGCGGACCTTATATGATGAACGCTGGATGTTTTGGCGCGCTTTTCGGCGTGTTGCTGCTTGCCGGTTGTGACGGTGCCTCGAGTCCGTCTGGAGACGACTCCGGGTCCGGCGGCATCGACACCCTGGGTACGGCCTCCGATACCGACAGTGGGTCGGACTCGGACACCCAGGACTCCGACACGGTGGACACGAACTCGGGCTCCGACACGAACTCGGGCTCCGACACCGACTCGGGCTCCGACACCGACTCGGGCTCCGACACCGATTCGGGCTCCGACACCGACTCGGGCACCGACACGGACTCGAGCACCGACTCCGATTCCGACTCCGAGACCGACACCAGCGCCGACGCGATGCTGTTGTTCCTCGAGGTCACGCCTCCCGAGACGATCCTCGAGCTCGACCTCGACGCCGCGTCGTCGATCGACTTCACCGTTACGGCCAACTACAGCGACGGCAGCACCATCGACGTCACGGACGAGGTGACGTGGGACGTGTCCAACCCCGCCGTGGGCTCGATGAACGGAGCCACACTGGAGATCCCGGGCTTCGCGGACAGCTTCTTCGAGTCGGCGATCCTCACCGCCGACGTGGACGGAGAGACCGGCCAAGCGCAGGTGACGATCGCCGCCTACGATCTGTCGAACGACTTCTTCTTCGTCCTGCCGTTCGAGGACCCTGCCGGCCCGCAAGACGACACACTGACCTTCACGACCGACGTGAAGTCGATGGACGTCTTCGTCAACATGGACACGACGGGGTCCATGTCTCAGGAGCTGGCGAACCTTCAGAGCGCGCTGGCCAACACCATCATCCCGGCGATCCAAATGGACGTGCCCGACACGCAGTTCGGCGTCGGCAACTTCGAGGACTTCCCCCTCGAAGGCTACGGATCAAATCCCGACGGGGACCAGCCGTTCGAGCTCGCCCAGGAGATCACCAACAACGTCGGCGACGTTCAAGCCGCCGTGTTTGGGCTCGACCTCGGCTTCGGCGCGGATGGACCCGAGTCGAACATCGAGGCGCTCTACCAGATCGCCACGGGCGAAGGTCTCGCCGGCCCGGCGCCGACGAACGTGCCGGCCAACAACTCGGGCGTCGGCGGCGTTGGGTTCCGCGAAGGGTCGCTGCCCGTCGTCGTGTCGATCACCGACGCGATCAGCCACGACACCGCGAGCAACGCGTGTACCAACGAGCAGTACGGGGGCACCGTCGCGCCCGTCGCCCACAGCCAGCAGGAGGCGATGGACGCGCTCGGAGCGATCTGCGGGCGGGTCATTCAGATCGCCGCGGGTGGCACGGGCAGCTGCACTGCCTATGAAGACGGCGTGCAGTTCGCGGAGGCGACCGGCTCCGTCATTCCGCCCGAGGCTTGGGACATCGCGGGCCGCCCGCCCGGGTGTGCGGCAGGGCAATGCTGCACGGGTCTCAACGGGGCCGGCCGGGCTCCCAACGGCGAAGGCTTGTGTCCCATGGCCTACACCGCAGCGACCGATGGCACGGGCGTGGACACCTCGTTCTCCAGCGCGGTCTCGCTGCTCGCCGCGTACGGCCGCTTCGACGTGACGTCGACGGTGACCGGAGTCGGCACCGACGTCGACGGAGGCGCGCTCCCGATGGGCACGACGACCGCCGACTTCATCCAGTCGGTTACCCCCTTCGATCACGGCGTGGTCCCGCTTCCGGGCGTTCCCGACCCGACCATGACGCCGACCACCTTCGAAGACGTCATCCCGGACACGGACGTCATCTTCACGGTCACCGCGTTCAACGACTTCGTGGAGCAGGGTCCGGACCCCCGGCTCTTCACGGCCAACATTGGAATCTTGGCCGACGACTGCGGCGAACTCGACGACCGCGACGTGTTCATCTTGGTGCCGCCCGAGGCGCTTCCGCCTCCGGGCTGATCCCGCCGTATCCAACGCAAAGGGTGCCCAGCGAGGGCACCCTTTTTCGTTTCGGCCGCTACGGCGCGAGCGGAGGTGGGTTGGCGGGCGGCTCGGCGGGGTCGTCGTCTTCGACGAGGTGGTTGCTGCCATCGGCGACGGACCACACCGCGCCGAGCGACTCGTCGCCACCGCTCGGAGATTCGATGTCGCTCACGAACCACCACGACGCCTGCACCCGCTCGGTGTCGACATCGACGACCACGTACCCGCGCTGGTCGAGATCGGTCCAGCGCAGATGCGGGTTCGTGCTCAGTAGCGCGTCGGCCGCGTCGAACGGGAAACCCGGAGATGCCACCGCCGGCGTGACGAACTCGACCCCCACCGACCCCGTACCGTCCGCGGGGTCGTACGAGCCCGAGGGATCGCGCGCGAGGTCGAAGGCCCAGGACGAGTGAATGTCGCCGGTCAGGACGACGACGTTCCCCGCCGCCTCGGCCATGTCGTAGAAGCGACCCCGGGCCGCGCGGTAGCCGTCCCACTGATCCACGTTGAAGGGGTTCTCCCCGAGGATCACCTCCGCCATCACGACCTGCTGCCCGACGATCTTCCACTGGGCCGTGCTGCTGGAGATCTCGTTCATCATCCACGCCTCCTGCTCCATGCCGAGCAGCTCCCGATCAGGGTCGTCCAGCAGGTCGGGGTCGGTGACGTCGTCGGGCTGCTCGTCTCGCCCGACCACACGAGTGTCGAGCATGACCAAGTGCATGAGGTCGCCGTACGGCAGCGCCCGGTAGATCACCGCCGCGTCGCCTTCACGCATGGGCATCCACTCGGCGTAGACGCGGGCCGCCGCCGCCTTGCGGTCTTCCCACTCTCCCTCGGTGATTTCCTGGTGGTTGCCGGCACCGTCGCGATAGGCGTTGTCCGCCGACTCGTGGTCGTCCCACACCGCAACCACCGGGTGTTGCCGGTGTAGCTCCTGCAGGTCGGTCTCACGCCTGTATTGCGCATAGCGAGCCCGGTAGTCCTGCAGAGAGACGATCTCGGTCGGAGGCTCATAGCCCCGCAACTCGCCGTACTCCCCGTCGCCGTACTCATAGATGTAGTCGCCCAGGTGGACGACGAGGTCGAGGTCGGCTCGCGCCGCGATGCGGCGATACGCGTGAAAGTAGCCATGCGCCAAGCTCGCGCACGAGCAGAACGCGAACCGAATCCGGTCCGTGGAGCCCTCAGGGGCCGTCCGCGTGCGCCCGATCGGCGACGTCCGCCCCAGCGCGAAGAAGCGGTAGTAGTAGGTTGTGCTCGGCTGCAGCCCCTCGACGTCGAGCTTGATCGTCTGGTCACGCTCGGGGCTGGAGTCGACGTAGTCCGCCGCGACCCGCATCTGAAACTCGGGATCGAGCGCCACTTCGAAGAAGGCCTCGACCGCGCCCTCGCCAAGCGGCGAGAGCCGGGTCCACAAGATGACCGAGTCCAGCAGAGGGTCACCGCTGGCCACCCCATGGGAGAAGATCGACTCGGGGCCGAGCTCCCCGTCGTATTCGTACTGCGGCAGGCCGTCGTCGTCGCCGCTGCTCGACGCATCGCCGGCCGTGGTCGACACGATGTCGCCGGACGAGGAGTCCCGCCCGCTCGAGCCGGCATCCCCGCTCGTGCCTCCGGTGCCGCTCCCCGTGCCGCCCTCGTCCCCGCAGCCGGCCGCCGCGCTCACAGAAAGTGCGCTCGCGCGCCGGATGAGTTCCCTACGAGAGATCGACATGGGTTCCAGTCGAGAATGCCACGGCCCGGAGGCCCGATCCGATTTCCTCCACCTCGAAGCGCAACTCCCAGCGACCCGCTCCGTCTTCGAGGGTGCGAGTACGTTCGACGGGAGCTCTGCCTCCCGTCACCCAACTTCGCCCCTTCGAGGGCGGCCCGGCGTCCGTGGTCTCCGGGTTGCGCGACTCCCAATGGTGGGGGTCGCGTTTTTTCGTGCCCGCAGCGCCCCGGCCGGCCTGGCGCTACCTTCGCGCTCGCGCACAACCCGCGGCTCTTCGCACCGCGGCAAACACAAAAAAAGGGCCGGTTCCCCTTCCGAGGAACCGGCCCATAGATCTGGCAACGACCTACTCTCCCACAGGGTCTCCCCTGCAGTACCATCGGCGCTGGAGGGCTTAACTTCCGAGTTCGGGATGGGATCGGGTGTGAC
>JANSYI010000080.1 GCA_024742475.1 bacterium
GACGGCCGCCCACCGGGAGTCGTGCTTGTCCATCGCCTCCTGCGCGAGCCTCACGCCGCGCTCACGAAATTCGTTGGAGTACCTGCCCATGTCTCTGAGTTTCTCTCTTTCTGGAGTCTCCGAGAAACCCGGGGCGGTTCATTGAGCGTCAATACAACCACCACTGGATCGTCGAGAAGAACGGCTATGAGACGCCCGCCGCGACGCGTCGGCGGCTGCTGAACTCGAGGGCGCCAGCTTGAATCCACTCACCGCACAGTCTCAAAAACCGGGGGCGCAACAGGACCTCCAGCGTCAGCGACTGCTGCAGGCGCGGGTCTCCGGGCTCTCGCTCGACGTGCCGCGTACGCGTCTGGGCCGGGTGCACGAACACGACCGCCCGAGAGTCGGCATATGCGGCGTCCCGCTGAACTCGAGGGCAGCAGCTTGAACACCCACGTTCGGTGCCCCCCGGCCGAGGAGCGAATGGCGGTGTCCACCGAATGGGGGAGCCTCACTGCCAGGCCTTCATCGCGAGTGGCTTCTCAAGAGCCTCTTCGCTCGATCCCGCAGGGGCTGCGGCCACTTAGAGTTCCTCGCCGCGATAGACTCCAAGTGTTCGCGAATATCGTCGTTCAACGGTGCTGCGGTCTCCAACCAGTAGAGTGCAAGTTCCTTCCAGTACGACGAAGCGAACTCTAGCGCGTGGAGGACCAACTCTTCGACCGGCGACACTGCAAGATGGTGCTCCTCCACCGCCACATTCAACGCGCGAAGAGTTCGACGCGGTTCTTCCTCCAGGAGGGGAAGCAAGGCTCGGAAATGGGCGCGGTGTTCAAGGCCCACGATCTTGTCGTCAACTTCAACAAGCCAAGTCCCGTCTTCTCCGATGCCCAAGCGGAGCCTCCCATTCGTCGTGGTAAACACGAGTTTCATCCTCCCGGCCATACCTGGTGCACCACTCGCTGACTCGTTGCCTCCTCGAGGAACTCCACGAATTCAACCCGCATCGCGTCCGTCCAGTTCTCTCCAAAATGCCCGCTGTATTCGCTGGTCACAATCTCGCCCTGGGACCCACGGCTGAAGGTCCCACCGACGACATGGCGATGATCATAGTCCGGGTTGATCGCGCTTGCTAGCTTTTGGTGGGGAGAGCCGGCCCCCTGAGCCTTTCCCACGGCGAATCGCTTGGTCACAGGGTCATACACGAACTCGACAGTTCGTTCGCCACCATAGGACGGATTCGGTCGTGGATCGAAGTTGCGAAGTTGAGCCGAGGACTTCACTCGCGAACTCGCCTCGATTACCCCGGGTTGTGGGCCAACGCCTCGGATTCCCCCCCCTGCGGCAGACGCTTCCACCTGAGGCCCAACCTGAACCTTTGCCTGGTTCTTCGCGACCGCCGCGCCGGCCTCGCCCGCGAAGTCATCCACGGCGGCTGCAGGGACGTCGATGACACCGGAGGCTGTCATCGGCTCGTTCGTACCGCGAACCATCCGATTGAAGCGCACCCGGCCCAGGAATTGCGCGCCGTAGACCAGCGCGCC
Source organism: bacterium (assembly GCA_024742475.1). Classification (GTDB taxonomy): domain Bacteria; phylum Myxococcota_A; class Polyangia; order Nannocystales; family Nannocystaceae; genus CAJXVA01. The sequence continues at coordinate 1,527 of JANSYI010000080.1, forward strand.
ACCTACCGCACCTGCAACGCCACCGACCACAGCGCCCTCAGCGGCCTCGGACGCCACTTCCCCACGGCTAGCACCATCGACAAAGGCGAGCCCACCTCGCCGAACCCCCTCTTCAACCGCGCCTGAGCCTGCCCCGACGACAACGAGACCTCCGCCTGCTGCCGACAAGGCAGCACCGGCCACACCACCCGATGCCCCCGCGATGAACAAGACAACCACCCCCTTGGACGACGTTGTCGCGAGCGCGTCGCGGTTTGCACCAATCGCAGCGATCGCGGCGTCCGCTCGTTGCTTGTTTCGACGGCCTTTCGCAACGAAGTCCTTCGGCCCACCGTTGGGTACGGCAAGAAGGTCGTTCGCCGGCTTATGGTCGTCGGAGGTGAAATTCACCTCCTCCTCGGCATCCGTCGCGAGCACCTGGGGCTTCAGACCTCCGTGCCCAGTCGTGACGAGGCCAGGAGATCCGAAGCGCGGCGTCTGATCCTCCTGCGCAGTCCCACTGGGATCACTCAACGAAATCGGATTCCCCGACACATACGCGAACCGATTAACCCCATCCCCAAGCCCAATCGGGTCACTCGCCGTCCAACGCCCCAGCCAGCACGCGTAGTACCGAGCCCCGTGATACCCGAGCCCGGTCTCCTCGTCCCGCTCCTTCCCGGTATACCGATACGTCCGCTCCGAAACATCGATGCTCGAGTTCACCGCCCGATACGCCGACGTCCCGTATGGGTGATACTCCTCGTACGAAATCACCTCCGCGCTCGCCGTCAGCTCCAGGCTCGCCGACCCAAGATGGTTGCTGTACTGGTACCGATGATGCGTCATCGGACTCGCGACCGGACTCCCCCCCTCGACCGTCCGCGTCTCC
>JANSYI010000037.1 GCA_024742475.1 bacterium
CTTCTTGGCTGCAGTCTTCTTCTTGGCTGCAGTCTTCTTCTTGGCTGCAGTCTTCTTCTTGGCTGCAGTCTTCTTCTTGGCTGCAGTCTTCTTCTTGGCTGCAGTCTTCTTCTTGGCGACGGGCTTCTTCTTGGCTGTGGTCTTCTTCTTCGAGCGCGTGGGCTTGGCCATGAGGGCACTCCTTTCGGCGCGGACCCGGGGGCCCGCGGGCAACGGTGCGGTGAGGTTCTCACGCACGAAAAGCGACGAACAACCGGTGATGCGCTCGAGGTGGGTGCAGCGCTGACCTCCGCCGGCCTCGGTCGCCTTTACATGCCCCGCACCCGGCCGCTAAAGTCCGGGCGCGGGTCGGACATCGTGCACGGCCCCGATCGTCGAGGAATCGAACCATGCGGCCGTCCCCCCAATCGTCCCTCTCCCTCGGTCTCGCCTGCGCTGCGCTGCTCGCCAGCGGATGCGACAGCGACAAACCCTCGCTTCAAGACTCGTTGGCAGCGATGGACGCCAAGGAGGCGCCCAAGGACGACATCAAGCCCAAGCCGCGTCCCAAGGGCCTCGACGGCCCGACCGACGCCGAGTTCAAGGCGTGGGATCGCAAGGACCCCGAGGGGGAGAAGCACCTCTACAAGTGGGACAAGGCCCACCTCGACGACATGCTTCGCTACTGGCACCAGCTCGAGTGTTTCCAAGAGGTCGTCACCAAGGAGGGCGCGAAGGCCTTCGGCGCCGAGCCGGGCAGCGAGACGTCCGAGCAGTGGTTCCAGTTCAAGCGCGCCTACGTCGCCCACCTCGATGGCTGGCAGAAGCGCCTGTTCGCCGAGCAGCCCCGCGTTCAGGAGAAGTCCAAGTTCGTCGGGAACTTCCTCGAAGCCCACGAGCTGGTGATGAACGGCTACCTGCGCGCCTACAACGATGGCGACGAGACCGAACTCAAGAAGCAGGACGCCCACTGGGCGATCGTCGAGGCCAAGAACAAGAAGTACGTCAAGAGCCTCGGCGCCAAGTGGCCCGAGCGGGACATGGACGACCCCAAGGTCGCCAAGGCGCACGAGGAGTTCTGCAAGGAGGCCATGACGCCGCCCGACCGCAGCGGCAAGGCCAAGAAGCGCAAGAGCAGCGGCGGCGGCAAGCGCAAGGCTCGCAAGGTCGAGTTCTAGCAGCCCCCCGCACGCCGCTGCGTGGCAGTGCTAGAGTCTCAGCGACCGCGTCATGTGGGCACCCGACAAGAAAGCCGACCGCGAGGCCGAGGAGCTCCTCTCCGAGCTGAGCGGTGACCTGATGTCCCCGTTTTGCCCGGGGAGGACCATCGCCGCCTGTCCATCCTCGCAGGCCCGCAAGCTCGAGGAGCGCATTCTCGCCGAGGCCAAGAGCGGGAAGAGCCGCGACGAGATCGAGCAGTCCCTCGTCGAGGACTACGGCAAGGACATCATCGGGTATCGTCCGCCACCCTCGCTGCTCATCACGACCGTCGTGGGGGGGACGCTCGCGCTCTCGCTGCTCATCGTGATGGGCCGCCGCTGGGTCCGTCGGGCCAAGCCCGTGCCTGGCACCGCCGGTGGGGGCGAAGGCCGGGCCGCGGGTCCGAGCATCGCCGAGCTCGATGCCCTCGAGGACGCGCTCGACGACGAAGACGGTTTTTAGACGCCATCCCTTGCGGGGCGGATCGCCGCCGCGGTAGACCAGAGCCGTGCTCCGGGTAGTTGTCCACGAGAAGGGCGGACGGACCCAACGTTTCGACTTCGAGCGCGACCAGTTCAACGTTGGTCGCGAAGAAGACAACGACCTCGTCCTCGACCGCGCCAACATCTCGAAGCATCACCTGCGGTTCCGACGCGCCGAGGGACGCGTCGAGGTGCTCGACCTCGACAGCACCAACGGCACGTACGTCAACGGCCGCCGGGTGCAGGATCCCCGCGGCGTGCGCCGCCCCGATCGAATCTACGTCGGTGACTACATCCTCATGCTCGAGGGGGACGACGAGGCGATCATCCCGGTCGAGCGCAAGGAGATCATGGTCACCGGCCCGGACGGCAAGCCGCAGTCGCGCAAGCTCGACGTGCCGCCCACCGCTCGCGACGCAAACGCACCGCTTCCGCCACCGGTGACTCGCAGCGCCGCGACGGACGACGACAGCGGGTTGCTCACTTCGGCGCGTCGCGTTCCCCCGCCGGGTGTCGAATCCTCGTACCTCGACAAGGTCGCGAACCGGATCCTGCACACGGTGCTCACCAACGTGCACGCGCTCGATCCGCTGCATGCCCCCGAGATCGTCCCGGAGACCTCCAAGGAGACCGTCTCGTTGGTCGAGTCGATCATCGCGGACATGGGGCGAGCCGACGAGCTCGAAGAGGGCATCCAGATCGAGGCGCTCAAGAGCCAGGTGCTCCGCGAGCTGCTCGAGCTGGGGCCTTTGGGCGAACTCATGGCCGACCCCGACATCCGCGAGATTCAGGTCGTCGGCGGCGGGCCGATCCGGGTGGTGCGCGATGCGGTCTCCGAGGGCGCTCAGGCGGAGCTGACCAACCGCAGATTCAGCGGCGACCGGGCGCTCATCCTCGCCGCGCAGCGTCTGGCGCGAAAGTGGGGCTTCCTCGTGGAGGGGACGCACGTGCTCGAGGGCAAGGTCGACTCGGGCTTCACGATGTACGCGGTGCTGCCGCCCACGCAGCTGCGATCGCCGGTCATTCATCTTCGTCGGGCCCACTCCGACGCCAACAACCTTGGCTCGCTCGTGCAAGAGGGCGTGCTGAGCACGAACATGGCCGAGTACCTGCGCGCGGCGATCCGCGGCTGCAGGCGCATCTTGGTCTGCGCCTCGGGAGCCACCGACCTCGACCGCTTCATGCGAGCGATGGTCGGCGAGGTGCCCGAAGAGTTCCGCGTCGTCGCCATCTCCGACAGTGGGCAGGTTGGGCGCTCGAGGTCCAGCTGGGCGCAGGTCCGCCGCGTCGGGGACCCGGCCGACGCCCTGTCGCTCTCCGACACGCTCGGGGTGATCTTGCGCGGAGGCGTCGATCTGCTCGTCAGCCAGCGCACCCGCCACGAGGACGCGGCCGCCGTCATGGACGCCTTCGCCGGTGCGACCCGCGGCGCCATCGTGTCGCTGTGGGGCATCGACTCGGCGCACGGCCTGTGGCGGCTCGCGGGGCTGTCCACGGTCGCCGCGGGGGCGATTCAGTCCCTCACCGTGTCGCTCGCCCGATCCGTCGACGTACTCATCCGCCTCTCGGTGGGCGTCAGCGGCGAGGCGATGCAGGTCGTCGAGGTCATCGAGCCGCGCGTCCCCGGCGGAGACGAGATCGTGCACCAGCCCATCTTCCGAGCCGAGAAGAACGCCGACGGCGTCACCCGGTTCATCGCCACTGGCGAGACCCCGCGCCTGGTGCAGCACCTCCAGAAGATCGGCATCACCGTCGATAGCTCGATCTTCGACGCGTCGTCGGACTCGGGAGCAGGCTGAGATGTCCGCGCACGAGCTCGACCCCAGCGAGCGCCGCGACCTGCTCACGGCGCTCGACCGCCTCGAGGAGCGGCTCGAGACCGCGACCGGGGGCCTGCACGCGACCGGTGCACGAGCCTCTGCGAGCGCGCTCGCAGCCGCGGGACTCCCCGAGGGCGCGGCGCTGCTGTGGGCCCGCTACGACGGCGTCGAGCTGATGTCGGGGGAGGCTCGCCTGTTCCCGCTGCGCGAGATCGAGGCGGCGACCGCCGAGGCTCGCGACGAGGGCGTCCTGCGGGAGGGGGACATCGTCGTGGGGGAGCGTGGACGCCACCTGTTCGTGCTGCCGGCCGATCCGTGGGCCGAGGGCGCGTCGGTCGTGCGGATCTCCGAGGAGGCCGACCGCGTTCCGGAGGCCACGTCGGTGGTGCACCTGATGCTGGGCATCCTCGGCGAGGTCTCGGTGCTCTACGACGACCACGGCGAGTTCCATGACGCGCTCATCGATGAGTGGGGCGACCTCGAGCCGGCCGCCCATCGCAAGCTGCTCCGGCGTCGGCTCGACTTCGACCCGATTGCGCCGGGCCCACGCCTTCAGCTCGCACGGCTGCTCCGCGAGGCGGGAGAGCTGCGCGGGGCGTCCAAGGAGATCGACAAGGTCCTCCACTACGCCCCGGAGTTTCCGGCCGCACACTTCGAGCGCGGGCTCGTCCTGCGTGCCCTCGACAAGCACGACGCGGCGCGCCGGGCGTTCGCCAAGGCTGCCGAGCACGACATCGACGGCGTCGACGCGGCGGGCTTCGAGGCATGGGCGGCTCGGGTGGCGCTCGAGGCCGCCGCTGGCGGTGACGCAGGGGCGCAGCGGGCAGCGCAGAAGCACGCCGAGTCTGCGCTGCGGCATCGACCCGACTACGCGCAGAACCAGCTGGTGGGGGCGCGGGCCCGGCTCGAGCGGCGCGACCCCGAGGCCGCTGCCGAGCTCGTCGCGCTGGGGCTCGCCGTCGCCCCGCGGCACCTCGAGCTCCTGCAGCTCCGCCGCGAGCTCGACGCGCTCGAGCCGACCGCCTGAGCCCGTCGGAGTCGGCCGAGGTCAGTCGTCCGAGTCCGCGGTCTTGGGCGCGACGGTCGGGGCCGTGTCGGCCGCGGGCGCCTTTGGGGCCGGGTCTGGCTCGGCCTTCGTGTCTGGCTCGGCCTTCGGCGTGGCGTCGTCGTACGGGGAGATCAGCTCGGTCTGGCTGGGGCCCCGGGGCGACTCGACGGGCGCCGCCGCGCTGGGCAGCGCGGCCGGAGAGGAGGGCGTGGCAGCGGCTTCGGGTGGCGCGGCCGGGCGTTCTACGGCCGGCGCCTCCGGGACTGGTGCTTCCGGGGCCGGCGCGGGCTTTGGCAACGCGGTCGCAACCTGCGCCACCCCGTGCTGGGGCGCGGTGGAGCCCTCGAGCCGCAGCACCAGCTGCGCCCCCTCGGCCAGCGGCCCCTCGAACGCGTCGACGATGTGGTTGCGCTCGCCGGCGCGCAGACGAACGGTCTGCACCTCTTCGCGCTTGCCCGCGGTGTCGATGAGGACCGACAGCACGGGTGCGTGCATGCCCCCGGTGAGGTCGATGTCGATCACCCCCGTGTCGAAGTCGACGGTATGCGCGGGGAAGGCGGGGAAGAGGAGGTCGAGCACGGACGCGCTCGCCTCGATGCCCGCGGGCACGAGATGTGCGGCCTGATCTCGGTAGATCCGCCGGTCGAGGAAGAGCCGGATGCGACCCTCGGCGTCGGTGTCGAACGCCGCGAGTCCGCGCCCCGAAGCGGAGCGAAGGTAGCCGGTGGAGGCCGGCCACGGGCTGAGCGTGGCGCCGTCGACCTCGGCGGGGTCGAGGCCGTGTCCCTCCCCGATGAGCGCGGTCGCGGCCGCTTCCCCGTCTAGCTCGGCCGAAACGTGTTGCGCCGGAGGCAGCGACGACTCGGACCAGAAATGGGTCGCGGTGTATCGCGTCAGCCCCGGGTAGTCTCCGTGGCCCACCAGATGCTGGTGCAGCGTCGGCGCGAGGGGGCCCGCGCGCCGCGATGCGTCCCGCGGGGACAGGGGCAGGACGGCGGGCACATCGTTGCGGCCGTAGAGCACGCGCACGTACTCCTGCAGCGGCAGCCCTCGGTCGCCCGGGATGGGGGAGAGGGGGGCGAAGAACGCGGTGAGGTCGCCCCGAGCATGCGCGGGGACGGACTGGTCCTGCACGACGTGAAGAAGCGCGCCGAGGCCGATGAGCCCCAGCGCGAGCTCGCGGTCGCGCTCGCGTGCGGTGCTCGCCGTTTCGGCGGCACGCAGATGCGCGAGCGTGGCCGGCGGAGCCCACGGGTCGGAGCGATCCGAGAGCCAAGCGACGGCCGAGGTGGCACCGCCGGCGAACGCGGATCGGTTGGCAGAGCGGGCGATGGGATCTTCGGCGCGCCGGACCTTGCTGCGCAGTACGGACGCCGGGAGCTCGGGGTCGCTCCACGTGGGCGAGGAGGGGTCGGTGCCGTCGGCGAAGTGGTGCAGGAGGCGGTGGCGGGGCGTCGTCTCGAGCACGACGCCCAGCTGGATCCAGCCCAAAGCGGTCATCTCCCAGACGTCGCCGTCGACGCAGCGCGCTTGGGTGACCGCGGGCGCGCTCGGTCCCGGGCAGGCACCGGGCCCACCCAGGGGGGCGGCGCCGGAGGCCTCATGCACCCGGCGGGCCGCCACGCGAATCGCCCGCAGCGTGTCGGGGTCGAGGTCGGAGGGGTGGACGCGGACGCCGGTGAAGATTCCGCGAGACAGCCCGCTGGCGTCCATCCAGCGCACGTGCATGCCCGAGCGCACGACCGCCTCTGCGGTCATCGCGGCGTGGGTCGTCGAGGGGTCCCACGCCTGCGCCGGGCCGCTGGCGAACGAACTCGCCAGCCCCACAGCCAGCCCCACAGCGAGGGCAACGAAGCGAGGCCCGCGTCGCATGATTCGTTTCATCGCAGCATGCCTCCAGAGCTGGGGCCGGGGGCCGTCACCGACTCGGGCGCGGCTTCGGTGGTGATCTGGTCGAGGTGGTCGGCGGCGAACTTGGCCAAGATGATCGCCGTCTCGATGTCGACGCACTGTTGCACCCCGCAGGTCAGCAGGAGGCCGACGGACGCTTCGGGGTCGAGGAACGCGACGGCGCGGACGTCGTCGCTGTCGAACACCCAGGTCTGGTCGGTGATCTCCGAGCTCTGTTCGACGCCGGGCAGCGTGGCCTCGAACGTCTCCTGCACCGAGTCGAGGCCGCCCGGAGGGCTCTTCCACACGCGGTAGGCGATGTCGAACGTCTCGTCGCGATCGACCGCTTGCAGGTGGACCCCGTGATAGAAGTGCGTGCGCGCCAGATCGGCGAGGTCCTTGACGTCGAACGCGTCCGCGTATCCGGTGCGACGCCGCACCTCGTCGGGAGGCAGTAAGCCGCGCGCGTCCAGCAGCTCGAGCGTGGGGGTCTCCTCGGAGGTGGGCTCCCCATCCCCGGGCGCCGTGGGCCCGGCTCCCGCTCCGGCGCCACCGAGCGCGCGGTACAGGTCGAGGTTGGCCTGATCGCGCTCCCACTTGGTCAGCTGCTGGATGACCGGAGGGGCGGCGAGGAAGAGCAGGTGATCGGCGTGAGAGTCGGACTCCCGCCACTTGTCGAGCTCGATGCGATTCTGGCGGAGAGTGAAGTCGGTGCGGGCGCCACCGGCCATCACCGCATCGGAGCGGTAGGCGACATACCCTCGCTTGTAGGCGACGAGCTCGAACGCTACGAGCCGCACCCCGGGCCCCCGGACCTTCAAGGGCGCCTCGGGGATCCGGTAGCGGCCCGCCTGGTCGGTCTTGACGAGCACGCTCTCCGAGCCGGCCGGGCCGAGGAGGCCATCACCCTGATCGTACGACCAGACGCCCACCACGCTCGCGCCTTGGATGGGCTCGGAGGTCGTGGCGTCGACGATCTGGCCGTCGAACGGCCCCTCGAGCGAGACGTCGGTGACCTGGTCACGCGCGCCCACGAACTCTGCCTCCCGCACGATGGGGCTGCAGCCGAGCAGGGCGGCGAGGGTGGTCGCAAAGACGGTGGTGCGATGAACGGGCAATTGACGTCGCCTGGCGCGAGCGATTAACCTACGCGCCGGCGGGCAATACCGCACCGTCTGCGGAGCTGGCAAGCACCGCGACGTCATTAGGAGTGACGTGAACCCCTCGACGCCACTGTCCCCCGCCCCGACGCCCGCGGCCTTGCCACACCACGACGCCCCCCTAGGTGACGCCCATCACAGCGTCCCCGCCCGCCGCACCCGCGGCCGTGAGGAGGTCGAGACGCGGTGAGCGATCCAGTCCCTTGTCCGATGTGCGGGTCCGAGAACCCCGCCGGTGCGCAGCACTGCACCGTGTGTGGCTACGGCCTGCAGATGGAGAGCAACGCTGGCGGTCACAAGTGCGCGCGGTGTGGGTCGAACGTGCCCGACGGGTTCGACTTCTGTCCCGTGTGCGGGCTCGATCAGCGGCATCGCTTTGCCCGCCCCGCGACCAAGATCGTGCGCATCGACCCGGACAATCCGCCGGTCGCTCCCGACGCGCTCGCCGAGAACCCCGCGGCGGGGCATGGCCACGCGGCGCCCGCAGGGCAGGGGACGCCCGCGCAGCCGACCCCCCAACCGGGCATGCGCGCCTACGCGACGCCTGCGCCGGGGCAACCGCAGCCGATGCGCCCGACGCCGACGCCGCTGCCGGGCACGCACCAGCCCGTGCCCGCCCATCCCACGCCTGCGCCCGGTTCCATGCAGACCCCTGCGCCCGCCGGCTCCCCGCCGCAGCCCGGCGCAGAGCAGGGCCGCCCTCCGGCGAAGACGGGGCGCACGGTCTTCATGGATGGGCCTCCTCTGCCGCGGCCGCCCGAGCTCGGGCCTCCGAGCCCCCCAAACCCCACGCCTGCACCGCCCGCGGCGCCGCCCGTCATCACGCCCGTGCGCGCGGTCGATCCCGATGACGCGCTGACGATTCCCGCGCCGGGCAAGGCCCGCCTGGACTCCGGCATCCCCGTCGGTGGCGGGTTCGCGCCCGCGGTGGAGCCCGAGCCGCACCCGGCCTCTGGAAACACCGCGCGCAGCGAAGGCGGAGCGCAGCAGCCGGCGATGCTCCCCCCCGACATGGACGACGTCGAGACCCGCGCGGCCTCGGTCACGGGTCCCCGGCTGGTGCTCGTCGGGCGCGACGGGGAGGAAGGCCAGGCGTTCGAGTTCTCGGGGACGACGCTGACGATCGGACGTCAGCACGGGGAGATCGCGTTCGCCGACGATCCCTTCATGTCGCCGCAGCACGCCCGGGTCGAGCGCTCGGGCGAGATGTTCACCCTGGTCGACCTCGGCTCGACCAACGGCGTCTACCTGCGCACCCGCGGCAACGCCTCGGTCTACCCGGGGGATCTGTTCATGGTCGGCCATCAGGTGCTGCGCCTCGAGAACGTCACCGATCCGGTCGCCGAACAGCACCCGGCCCCCGATGGGACACGGCTGTTCGGGACCCCGCTCAAGCCCGCGTGGGGCAAGCTCGCGCTGATCGGGCGCGGCGGCATCACGGGCGACACCTTCTACCTACGGGGCGCCAAGGTCATCTTTGGCCGCGAACAGGGGGACATCTTGTTCCCGCGCGACCCCTTCGTCTCTCGCGAACACGCGCATCTGCGGCTCGAGCTCCATGGTGCTCAGATGTCGGTATTCCTCGAAGATCAAGGCTCTGCGAACGGCACCTACATCCGGATCCGCGGCTCGGCCGAGGTTCGGGCCGGCGACACTTTCCGAGTCGGCGATCAGATCCTACGATTGCGACTCGACGACTGATGCACTTCGACGTCTTTGCCCGCACCGAGGTCGGCTGCGCTCGTGAGCGCAACGAAGATGCGTTCTTGGTGCTCGACCTCTCCTCTGGCACCAGCGGGATGTGGCCCAACGCCCGCGTGCGCGAGATGGCTCCGCCGGGAACCATCGTCGCCGTGTGCGACGGCATGGGCGGCGCCGCGGCGGGCGACCTCGCCTCGAAGATGGCGCTCGAGGGGCTTGAGCGCGTCGTCCGAGATCGGGCGCCGCTGTCCGACGTGCCGAGCACCGAGGACGTGATGCTCGAGGCCGTCCGCACCTCGAACAACGAAATCTCTTCCTTCGCCAAGGCCCACCCCGACAAGCGAGGCATGGGCACCACCATGACCGCCGCCGCGCTGTTCGGCCCCGACCTGGTCATCGTGCAGGTCGGCGACTCGCGGGCCTACCTCAAGCGCGGCATCGTGCTGCAGCAGCTGACGATGGATCAAAACGTCGTCGGCCAGATGATCGCCAGCGGCCGCATCACGCCGGACCAGGCGCGCAACGTCAAACAGCGCAACATGCTGCTCGAGGCGATCGGCGTTCAGCCCAAGGTCGGCCCCGACCTGATCCGGGTGCGGGTGCAGCCCGGCGACGTCTTGTTGATCTGCAGCGACGGTCTCACCGGTCCGCTCGACGACCGCCGCGTGCTCGACCTGATGTTGCAGTACGAAGATCCCGTCCGCTGCTGCCGGGCGCTGACCGAAGCCGCGTGCGCCGCCGGTGGCCCCGACAACGTCACCGTCGCCATGGCCCGGTTTCACGCCTCGCCCCACGACCCCGCGTACGACCCGAACACGCCGGTGAACTTCGAGCGGCGCAACGCGGTCGCGTAGCGGGTCGGTCGAACCGGACCGTCGCCGCGGGCGGCGGGCGATCAGTCGCCGAAGTAGAACGCGAGGGAGAGCCCCGCGTAGAACGTGTTGGACATCGGCCGTCCCGCGGCGGCCGGCGTGAAGCCGAGCCAGCCGAGCTCCGGGCCGATGCCGAAGCCTCCGGCCTTGGTCGAGCGGTAGCGCTCGATGCCCGGGAAGAACGCGTATCGCACGCCGGCCCCGAACAGGGCGCCACCGTAGCCGCTGCGCCCCTGCAGGCCTTCTTCGGTGATCGCACCGCCGCCAAAGCCAAAGCTGGTGCGCAGGCTGAGGCCGCGGACCCGACGGGGCGCGGGCACGAACTCGAAGTCGACGAGCAGGCCGCCTTGGCCGAGCGATTGGCGGGCGCCCTGGTCGGACGCGACGCCGCCGGTGCCGCCCACCGAGAGCCCCAGGCCGAACCACGGCAGCACGAACTGCCCGAAGCGCAGGAAGCCGCCACCGCCCGCGAACGGAGCGTCGGTGCCGAAGCGATTGACGCGCGCGCCGGTGACGGTGCCCATGAGGCTCAGCCCGAGGTAGGGCCCGCTGAGGCGCGGCGGCGTCTGGGCTGGGATGCCACCCGTGTCCGCGTCATCGTCCGCGCTCGCCGCATCGCTGGCCTCCACCGCGGTCTCCACCGTGGTCTCTGGCTGCGCCGCCTGGGCCGCGCTGGGAAGCGCGAGGAGGGCTGCGCCAACGGCGATCCCGATGCTCGGTGCTGCGCGCACGTCCGGAGCATGGACCACGGCCACCCCCCAGGGCAAGCAGATGCCGCGGTGGGGTGCGACGCTTCACGCCGAGGGGGTCGGTGGCTACGGACGCCACGGCTTGCCCTGGCTGTCGGGCTGGCCTACGGTCCGCGGTCATGGCATCGGCGACGTCCAAGGTCCTCGAGCTTGTCGGAGCGTTCTTGCTCGGCGGTGGCGTGGTCGCGGTCGGCTACGAGCTGGTGACCGGCGGCGCAGACGGGGAGGCGACCCCGCAGGCGACCGAAGCGTCCGCCGTGGCGTCCTCCGACCAGGCGCGCAGCGAGCCGGGGTCGATCTATGCGGGCGCGCCGTCCGAAGACGAGCCCGCGTCTGCCCAGGACGCGGACGCCCCCGAAGCGTCACCGACCGATGACGCCGCGGACGCAGATCGTCCGCCCTACCTCGTCCCCGACGAGGCCGGATCGTACACGGCCTACCCGGCGATCTTCGAAGAGCCGCCCGAGCTCGACGCCGAGGCGGAGGCCGAGTACCCGCGCCACGGTCTGGTCACCTCGCTCGCCGCGATCGTGCGCGAACGTGCCGACCTCGAGTCACCCATCCTGGGCATCCTGCGCTCGGGGACCCGCGTGCGGGTCGACGAGGAGCGCACGTTTGGTGGCGGCTGTTCGGAGGGGTGGAACAAGATCTACCCCAAGGGATGGATGTGCCGAAAAGCGGGCCTGAAGGTGGGGGACTCGCCTCCCACCGACGGCATCATCGCGGTGCCGCAGCCCAAGATCGACCAGCCGCTGCCCTACGAGTACTGGCGCGTGAAGGACGAGATGACGCCTTTCTTTCACCGCCTGCCCAGCTTCGGCGAGCAGGACAAGGCGGATGCGGCAGGTCGAGACTGGTACGCCAAGCACAAGCGCGAGCCGATGCCCACCGATCGCAGCGCGAGGCCAGAGGAGGTGCCCGCGGTGGTCAAGGAGTACATGAACTCCGGCTACTACGTGACCAAGGCCGGCGAGGAGATCAAGAGCGAGCGTCGCTTCTTGCGGACCACGCTCGGGTCCTACGCGCGCAAGTACCAGCTCAAGCCCAAGGAGTCGCCGACGTTTCAAGGCCGCGTGCTGGCCCGGGGCGCAGACGACCTGCCGCTGTACTTCATCCGTCGCGAGCTCGCGTTCAAGAAGCGAGAGGGCGAGCTGAGCGACGTGCTCATCGACACGGACGAGTTTCCCGAGCGGCTCACGACGCACCCCTTCGTTCGCAGCGTGCAGATGGGGCCCAAGGCCTACTACGAGGACGAAGAAGGGCGTCTGATGCGAGCGTACGCCGTCGGCAAGGCCTACAAGCTCAAGCGCCCGCCCGGCGTCAAGGCGGACGAGCATTGGGTCCACGTCGATCTGTCGGAGCAGACGCTCGTGGCCTACGAAGGCGACGTCCCGGTGTTTGCCACGATGGTTTCGACCGGCAAGGAGCCCGGGATGACGCCCGTCGGGGTGCACCGGGTGCAGATCAAACACATCGCCACGCCCATGCGTGACCAGCCCGAGGAAGACGAGGCGTACTCGATCGACGACGTGCCGTGGACGCAGTACTTCGCCGGGAGCATCGCGCTTCACGGCGCGTTCTGGCATGCGGGGTTTGGCCAGGTGCGTTCACACGGCTGCGTCAACCTCTCTCCGGCCGACGCGCGGTGGTTGTTCGGGTTCACCGAGCCCAAGGTGCCCACGGGGTGGCATGCCATCGCACCTTTGGAACGCGGGGAGCGAGGCAGCCCGGTGGTCGTCACCGAATAGCGCCTCATCTCCATGTGCTCTCGCCTCCCCGCAAGGCCGCGGTCGTCGTACGATGGGACGCCCGCTACGGCGGCGCACGGAAGGACACATGAAGATCGCAGAAGGGACCGTCGTCACCCTCGCCTACGACATCACGTCGGAGTCGGGTGAGATCATCGAAACCTCCGACATCTCTGGCCCCATCACGTTCATGGCTGGCAGCTCGGGGCTCATCAAGGGCCTCGATGCGCGCCTCATGGGCATGGCCGCTGGCGAGGACCAGACTTTCACCTTCGAGCCCGCCGAGGCGTTCGGCACCCTGGAGGATGCGCCGACGAAGACCTTGGCTCGCGCCGAGCTTCCCGAGGGCGACCTCGAGCCCGGCGCCGCCTTCGAAGCCAACATCGGCAACGGCCAGACGATCAAGCTCGTCGTCCACGAGGTCCAAGGCGACGACGCCGTCGTCGTCAAACTCGTTCACCCGCTCGCCGGCCAAGACATTGGCATGAGCGTCAAGGTCCTCGCCGTCCGCGAGGCCACCGGCGCCGAAAAAGCCGCCGGCAAGGTCATGACCGCCCCCCCACCGCCCCCCAAGTAGCGACTCACACATCGTCGCTGCCGCGCTGCTGCGATGCCGTCGATGTCGCGATGCCGCGATGCCGCGTGCCGTGATGTCGCAAAGCAAGAGAGCGAAGTAGGCCCGAAGGGCCTACGCAGCGGAAAAGAGCCAGTGGGCGCGACGAGCCCTCCCCGGTGCAGCCGCCCGAAGTCGCCCTCACTCACCCCAACGGGGTGAGGGCGACGAAGGAAGGCGCCCCACATCAAAACGTCGCGCCCACGTCGAACACGAAGCGCCCGTTTTGGTCGTCGGTGGGGCGGACGTTTCGCGGAATGAGCGCGTTGGGCACGAGCACCGCGTAGCCCAGCGCGACGGTGACGATGCGGATGTCCCACTTGATGAAGTTGACGCCGACGCTGCGTCGGATGTCCCTCGAGGGCACCACGTGTCGCCAGCGCTGCGTGAGCACGCCGGTGTCGATGAAGAACGAGTGGGCGAGCTGCCCGCCGAGGAACTTGCGCACGCTGACGACCTGCAGGGCCACCGTGCCCAGTGCCCGGATGTGGCCGCCCTGCGCGGTGGGCCGCAGCGTGAGCGTGCCGTAGGGTCCTTCGATCTCCTCGATGTCCACGAGCATCGTCTGCGGTTCGATGCCTCGGATGCCCAGGTCGGCCGTACCGCCGCCGAAGAAGCGCCAGACCTCGGGGATGCTGGTCGTGTCGACGCCCAGGCCTCGAATCGGCCACGCGTGGCCATAGCGCAGCAGATAGCGGAAGTTCAGCCGCTTGCGCGTTCCGGGGATCGGGATGAACTGCTGCCACGAGGCCTCCGCGCGCACCCATTGGTCCCGGCCGCCGAGGGCCGGTGAGGCGTACAGGAGATCGGCGGTGGCGATGTAGCCGTCGTCGGGGTTGAACGCGTTGTCGACGTCTTGGTACTGCGCGCCAATCTCGACGCCGCCGGTGAGGTCGGGGACGATCGCTTCGGAGCGGTTTGGCGGGCGACAGTAGCCTTGGGGGGAGCTCGCGCAGCCCGTCTCTGTGGTGGGCGTGGGCTTGACGACGTCCTTGGAGATGTTCGCGGCCTGAACGATGTAGCCGACGTAGGTGCGCAGGTGATCGTTGACCGGCCAGGTGAAGCGCAGGGTGCCCAGGAGGCTGTCGATCTGCCCACGCGCTGGGGTGACTCGACGTTGGATCTGGGAGCTGATGTCGAAGGTCAGCGGGCTCCCGAAGATGCGCGGGTGCACCAGCGACGCGCGTGCGCTCCTCTCGTAGCAGGCTTCCCCATCGCAGAACTGGTCGGTGACCTGGGAGACGTCCGCACCCCAGTGCCCGTCGAGCTGCAGGTCCCAGCCCGTGCCGAAGAGGTTGGGGAAGGCGGGCGAGACGAACGCGTAGGTCGGGTCCAGCGTCGCCGCGCCAAAGCCCCAAGAGATGTCCATCAGGCGGTCTTTGGCCTCCTGCACCGTGACGACGTGGTGCACGACGCACGGGCGCTCGGGGTCGTCGGTGAACTTGCAGTCGGTCGGCTGCTCGCGGATCTGGACCGACGACACGGTCCCGGTGCCCTCGAGGTGCTTGCGAACCGTGTCGACCCGGCGGGCGTCGTAGAGGTCGCCCTCCTTCCACTTGCCCTTGCCGCGTGACCTCTCGCGCGAGCTGTTGATCTCGCGGCGCAGGATGTACTGGCGCGTCTTGAAGTTGCCGCGGATGAGCGTGGTGCCAAAGGTCGCGCGGCGGCCCTCGTGCACGAAGAGCTCGGCATCGACGGTGGCGAAGCGCTCGTCCGTCCGCTCTTGGCACATGCCCACCGAGCTCGACGTCAGGCGCTCGGCTTGCGTCACGGTGTGCTCGACGCCCGCCGCGTCGACGTACCGCCAGCGAACCTCGGCGTCGGCGAGCGGGTAGCCGCTGCCGCGCAGGCGGGTGACGATGTCGCGTTCGACCTCCCGCTCGAAGTCCAGCGTCATCGGGATGCCGCCGGCACGCTCGTCTCCGGCGCGTCGCATCGGGCCGTCGCGCAGCAGCCGGGCGGTGCCCCAGGCGCCTTGCGGTGCTTCGGGCAGCGAGTCCACCTCGCGGCTGGGCGGGATCGGAAGCTCGAGGTAGTGCAGCTCCTCGGTGCCCGAGGTGAGCACCCGCGGCCCAGGGTCGACCTCGAGGCGGACGTAGACCCCCACGCGCCGCTCCTCGCGAATCGCCGCCAGACCGCTGGCGTCGAGCTGACGGGCGATCCACGTCGGGTGCCCAGCGTTCTCGAGCTCGGTGAGCGGGTCGATGACGGCGTTGTAGCCCTCGCGGCCGAACCCGTCGGGCAGCGGCGTGACGCGAAACTGCGCTCGCGCGCAGAGGTACCCTCGGTCGGCGAACGCCTCGAGGATCGTTGCGAGGTCGGAGCGCGCGGCGGCGTCGCTGAACCGACCGCCATCGCTCAGCTCGCGGCCTTGCCGGTACGCGCGCTCGATCGCCCTCCGCACGGGACGCGGAATCTCGTCGGTGAGCCGAAAACGCACCTCCTCGATCGAGGTTCGCGGGCCCTCGGTGATCTGGAAGGTGATCGTCTTGAGCGTGCCCGAGTCGCCGAATACCGCCTCGACGTCGGCGAACATGTAGCCGCGCCGCTGGTAGTAGCGGCGAATGTTCTCGGCTTCGCGAGCGGCGGCTGCCGCCGAGGCCGGCTCCCGCCGCTTGAACATCTGCATCTGGTCGAGCAGGCGGGTCTCGGAGACGTGCTCGTTGCCGATGAAGCCGACCCTGACGCCGTTGCCGAGCTGAACGTCGACCACGAGCGGGAGCGTGCGCCCGCGCGGCGGCAGGTCGTCCCGCGTGATGCGTTCGAAGTTCGTCTCGACGCGGACACCCGGGTAGGGGAGCTGAAGCTGTCGGCGCGCGGTGGACCGAGCGCGGTTGCGAGGCAGCGCGTACTCGGAGGCGACGCGTTCGGTCGCCTCTTCGATGTCCTTGCGCGTGATCCTCTTGCCGATCGGGATGAAGGGGCTCGCGGTGGAGCGGAACATTCGCCGGATCCACGCTTGGTCTCGGGTTTGAACGTTGCCGGCGATGGTCGGATTGCGGACGCGAAACGCTCTGCCCTTGTCGAGGTACACGTACAGGTCGGCTTCTCCGTCCCGTCCGCACGCCAGGCCGAGCGCGGCGCGGCCCTCGAGGTAGCCGTTGTCGAACAAGAAGCGGTGTAGGCGGTCGAGCTCGTCGCGCTCCCACTGCTTGCAGGCCAGATCGTCTTCGGCGCAGACCGACTCGGGCCGGTTGCGGCGCAGTGTCTTCACGTCCACGCACGACCCTCGGGCGAGGGCCCCCGGGCGCGCTGCGGGGCTGAGCACCCGCCGGACGTTGCGCTCGGACAGAGGAATGTGACCACGCACCCTCACGCGCCGCAGCGCGCGGCCGGGACGGACGAGGATGCGGATGCGGCCGGGCCCGGTCGCGCTGATCGACGCCTCGTAGCCGACCGTGGACAGCTCGTCGGTGACCTCGATCGGCACGACGCCGCCCGGAGGGAGCGCAGTGAACTTTCGCAGGCCTTCGCCGTCCTCCCCGGCGCGAAAGGTCCCGTCGATCTCGACGTCATCGACGTTGACCAGGTCGACCCCGAACCCTTGGCCGGGGCGGGCACGAAGGGTGATGAGCTCGAAGCTCTGCGGGCCGACGGGGGCGAGCAGGAACTGGTAGCCGTCCTCGGCCACCTGGTCGAGCACGTACAGCAAGAGCCCCGACTCCGCGCCCGAGATGGTCGCGGTGAGGACCTCGCCCTGCAGCGCGCTGACCGTCCGGCGCCGCTCGGTGATCGTCAGCCCCTGCGCCGCCAGTGCGTCCAGCGCGGCCTCGACGGGGCCCAGGGGGTCCGCGAGGTCGACCTCCGGAGGCGCCGCGTCCTCGGCGGGCTCCGGGGTCGGGTCCGGCTCCGCGCCGGGCTCGGTATCTGGCTCGGTATCTGGCTCTGGCTCTGGCTCTGGCTCTGGCTCTGGCTCTGGCTCTGGCGTGGCCTCCGGCGCTGGCGTGGCCTCCGGCGCTGGCGTGGCCTGTGGCGCTGGGTCGCTCGGGGCCGCGGCGTCGTCGGTCGGGGCCGGAGGCGTCGGCTGGCCCTGCGCGACCGCGGCCAGCAGCCACACCACCAGCAGCGAGCCCAATGGGGCGAGCGTGCGGGGGCGGAACAGCTCTGCGAGCGAGGCGAGCACGGGGGCGAGCCCGTTGTACCAGCCGCCGTGGCGTCAGCGGAGGCTGGGGACGTCGAAGTCGAACCGCAGCTCGACCGACTCCTGGCGCAGCGGATCGAAGATCACGCGTTCGTTGAGATAGGAGCGCGAGCGGCGGCTGTACTCGATGGTGATGGGGTCGAGGATGTCGAGCTTGACCGAGGTCTCCCGGCTCTGCCGAAGCAGGAAGCCGGGATACCCGCGGGTGTAGTCCCAGCCGATCGTGGCCCGGCCATAGTCGAAGTCCAGCCACTCGGTGGGCGTCGCGATCTCCAGCTCGGGGCCGATCTGCCCGAGCCGCAGCCGCACGTCTGGCACGTAGGGGTCCAGGCGCGGCGCCGCCTCTCCGGCGCGTTCGCCCACGTCGAACTCGGTCAGGTGTCCGACGACCTGGAGCGGCTTGCGCACCCCGGCGAGTCCCCCCGCGCCAAACTGCTGTACGTCGGTCTCGCTCAGCTGGACGTCTCCGGCACCGAGCACCAGGTACTCGGTGCAGCCGCGCACGGTATCGAGCTCGCCGCCGCCGCCGTCGGTGATGCAGCTCCAACGGATCGCCGAGAGCGTGCCGCCGAGCGAGAGCGTCACGCTGCGCGGCTGGTCCTCGATGTAGATCGGCTCGTTGCGCAGGGCGAGGACGTCGACCTCCGCGTCTTCGATCTCCCGCAGCAGCGTGACCCGTCCGCGCTGGATCTCGTAGGTCCCGGTGAGGAACGGGATGTCGACCGTGCCGCCGGGTTCGAAGTCGAGGCGCCCGGTGAACTCCGGGGCCTCGTAGGTGCCCGTGACCTGCACCACCGCGTCGGCTTGCAGACCCGAGGCGACGTTGTTCTCGATGCGGAACGGGCGATCGGTCTCGACGCGAATGTCGAAGGTCATCCCCTGCAGCAGCTCGGGCGGAGCCTCTTCGATCTCGGGCGAGTCATCGGTAAAGGCAAGGATCTCGACGCCTTGGACTGCATCCTTCACGTATCGGGCGCGGTCGACTTCGGCGCGGCCGGTGGCGACCAGCGGCGTGCCCCCCTCGAGCGCGAGGTCCCCGGTGGTGACCTCGACCTCGTAGACCGGACGCCCCACGGTGTCGTAGGCGCGGTAGGGCAGGCTGTCGAGGCGGACCTGCACGTCGACGCCGGCGGAGCGCTCGAACTGCGGGTCGATGTATGCGCGCCCCCATGCCCAGCCACGCCCGCGGGTGCCGGCCGACACCCGCAGCGCGGTCGCGGGCTGGGTCTGCGCCGCGCCAGCCTCCCCCGCGCCACCGATGTTGATGCGGTACCAGCCTCGGTCGCCGAACGCACACGCGCTCGTGCAGCGGTGCACGGCGATGCGCCCGCGGTCGAAGCGGGCCGACGTCACGCCTTGGGAGAACTCGACGGCGAGCGCCGAGCGGTTGAAGGCCAGCGTCGCGTCGAGGACGTCGGGCATCGGGTCCTCGCTTTGCGTCGAGCCCTGCACGCGAAGCTGCTCGAGGTCGATGCCGCCGGGGCCCCCCACCACGGGCGGGCCGACGACGTCGGCGACCATGTTCGCGCTGATGCGCCCGGTGGCCGAGGCGGCGTAGGTGCCCGAACACGCGCCGTCGAACGCGTAGCCCGTATGCTCGCCCCGGACCGACCCGAACACGACACGGCTACCGCTCATGGTGGCCTCGCCATCGGCGAGGATCCAGCCGTCGTCGACCTCGAGCCTCAGGTCGGGGAAGGTGACGCGGGTCGCGTCACGACACGCCTCGAGCGCGTCGAGCTGGGCGGCGGAGAGCGGTGCCTTGCGTTCGGCGGCGTCCAGCACCGCGCGGCACTCGTCCGAGGCGAGACCGTAGAGCATCACCCCCATGGGTGTCGGTGCACCCGAAGACACGCCGGCCAGCGAGGCGCGGCCGTCGATGACCGGTTGGCGCACCGGCCCGGAGATGGCGATGCCCAGGCGTAGACGCCCCGATAGGTCGCCCACGCCGTAGGGCTTGGCGAGCGCGGCGAGCGGTGCAAGGTCGATGGTCCCGCGAATCTCCGCTCGGGTGTCGCCAGCGGGATCGGCCGGGGGCAGGGGACGACCCGAGAGCGGGGGAGGTTCGCAGGCTCCCGGCGTGGCCTTGCCGCCGGCGGGGTCGACCTCGGACAGGTCGAACGCCCCCGACAGCGCGAGCGTTGCACCCTCCGCACCACCGCTGCGCACCCGCCAAGGCTGCTCGAGGCGCACGACGGGCCACTCGACCGAGGCCGCGAGCGCACCTGCGGTGCACAGCGTCGATGGGCTGTCACACGGGTCTGCCCCCTTGGGCAGCGGGTCGGTCGCGCTTCGCATCCACGCCGACTCCACGGCGAACGCGACCGACAGCGCGAGGTCTTGGTCCTCGGCCGGCTCGACGCCAACGCAGTCGCTGAGCATGGTGACGTCGCGGTTGCACGCGAGCAGATGCGCCGAGACCTCGTCGAGCTCGCCCTCGACCGGCGGGCTTCGGCTGGGGTCGACCGGGTCGCGCAGGAGCGTCGCGAGGGTGACCTTGTCGAACTCCACGTCGACCTGCGCCTCGACCACGCTCGAACCCGACGCGGCCGTGCCGATGGCGACCACCGAATCGAGGGACCACAGCAGCGAGCTGTCCCCGCGCGATTGCTGCAGCTCGCCTTGAACCCGCAGCTCGCGGTGCTCTGCCAGTGGCCCGCTGCCGGGGTAGTCCTCGCTGTGGATCTCGAGGGTGCCGGCGCCCAGGGCGATGCCGGAGGCGGACAGGCCCGCGAATGACATCTCTCCGTCGACGCGGGGCTTGCCGACGGTTCCACCGACGACGAGCTGGGTACTGGCGAGCTGCCCGTACACCCCCAAGTCGGCGTCGAGCAGCCGCGCGACGGTGGCCATCGGCACGTTGCGCGCGTCGACGTCGAGGTTGAGCACCGGGTCGGCGTCGAGCGAGAGCGTGCCGTCCACCACGATCTCTCCCACCGGGACGGTCACGTCGCTGGCGAAGTGGGGGCTGACGGGGCGGTGGATCGGCAGGGTGAGCCGCGAAATGGCGACCTCGTCGGTGTCGAGATCGAACGCGACGGTCGCGTCACGATAGGTGGTGCCGCCGAAGCTGACCGCCTCGGAGGTGGCCTCGCCCGAGACGCGGAGCTCGCTCAGCCGCGCCGCCTCGCCTCGCGCGTCCCCGACCTCGAACTCGACCGTCGCGCGCCCTTGGAGGCGGCCGTCGGTCACCTTCGAGAGCTCGACGCCGCGCAGCGACCCATACGCCTTGATCCTCGGGTCGTTCGAGAGGCTTCCGCCCTCGAACACGTCGATCTCGGCCGAGACCTTGCCGGTGCCGCCGAAGAGGCGGGCGTCGGTGGCGTCGACCTTGAGCTTGAGCGTCCCGCTGCTCATGCTGAAGGACGCCTTGGTGGTGGACCCAGGGTTGAGCAGCCCAAGCACCGTGAGCTGCCCGTCGCTGGCCGAGGGCGCCCCGACCGGCCCGCGGGCGACGGTGCGGGCGCGCAGGCGGCCGAAGTACGACGGGATGTCGAACGAGCGGGCGAACGCGGCGCCGTCGTCGATGCGCAGGTCGAGCCCCAAGCCCTCGAGCCGTGGCAGCTCGATGTTCATGCGTCCGTCCGCCTGAAGGACGGTGCCCGGCGAACGGATGGTGAGCGGATCGAGCGTCAGCACGTCGTCGCCGCCGAGGCTGAGGCTGCCGTCGAGGGTGAGGTCGCGCGGCAGGTTGTCCTGCTGCGGTCCGCGGTCACGACGAACCCTGACGTCGTCCATGCGGATGTCGATGCGCTCCATCAAGGTGGGGGCTTCGGCGATGTGCGAGGCCGCCGGATCCGGCCCGAGGGCGAGGCGCTCGATGTCGACGACGCCGGTGGCGACGCCGGCGAGGGTGGTCGCGAGATCGGGGTCGGACGGGACGAGCTGGGCGGGGTTGAGGCCTTCGAGGCGCAGCGGGATGGAGATGAGGTAGCTGTCCTCTTCGAACAGCGGCATGACGACGTGCGCCTGGGCCGAGACGTCGTCGGGAAAGTCTGGATCCCCAGCGTCGCGCTCGGCGAGCGCAAAGGTGCCGTCGAGGGCCGTGCCTCGAAGCACGTCGAAGGTGACCACGTTGCGGGTCTCGCCGGGATCGAAGCGATCCTCCCACATCCCGGGGATGGGGGCGTCGGCCATGGCGAGTGCGACCTCGACGTCGTCGGCGACCCAGGCCGACTCCTCGAGCAGGTCGAGGCTGAGGTGGTTGGTCGCGAGCGTGTAGGTCGGGTCGGAGAGGTCGCCCGTGACCGTCGCCGTCATCGAAGAGTCATGACCGACGAAGGTCGCCGGCGGGAGCGCGAGGCCGGCGACGACGTGCTCGAACAGGCGGTCTGCGTCCTTCGACGTGGCGAGCAGGTCGACGCGCGGTGGCGGCTCGGGGCCGCTGCTCTTCTTGCGCGCAAACGCGTCCCGGAGCGCCCCATCCAGCGTGACCTTCGATCCCGCGGCGCGGGTCGACATGCTGTACGAGACGTCTCCGAAGGGCGTGTCGCCGACGCCGCCTTCGACGTTGTGAATCTCGAGGTCGGTCAGGGGGAACTCGATGCCGATGATGTCGAGCGACCCGCGCGGGCCGCGACCGGACAGGGAGAACGCCAGCGGCAGCTCGATCGGCCCCTCCAGCAGCGGGTCGGGCTGCTCGAAGCCGAGGGAGAAGCGGGCCTCGTCCAGCTGCGCGCCGGCACGCCACTGGCTGACCTGCATCGAGTCGACCTCGACGCGCATGTCGGTGATCACCGCGTCGTCGACGGCGAACGAGAGGCCCTTGCGCTCGGGGTGCGATTCGAGCGGCATGAAGGCGTTGATCAGGCTCAGATACGTGACCTCGGTGCCGTCGGAGAGGGTGTCCTTGGCCTCGCGAATGTCGAGCCACACCTCGCCCTCGTTGCGGATCTCGGTGAAGTGCAGCAGCCAGGGGATGTCGATGAACGCCGGGATGCCCAGCCGCGTCCACGGAATGATCTCACCGAGCATGAGTCGGACCTCGAGTCGGTCCGCGTGAGCGGTGCGGTGCGTGCGGCCGTGGTTGGTCCGTTTGTAGGGCCCCCACACCGTCACGCCGTCGATGTCGATCGGCGAGGGGGTTCCGGTGAGGAGGTCGACGACCAGTCGTGGCCTCCAGTGGATGCTCTCCATCTCGAGGTCACCCTCGACGAGCCCCGAGACCCGCGCGGAGACGAAGCGGCCCAGGACCGCGTCGTTGAAGAACGCGTACGCCCCGAAGTAGCCTGCGAGCAGCACCGCGAAGAGACCCACGAGCAGCTGAAGCGGGAGCTTGACCAGCAGCAGCGTCGCGACCGGGTGCCTTCGGACGGTCGGCGGCGCGGTCGCGAGCATGTGCAGGTGCTGCACGTGCAGGGCTCGAATCGCGTCGGGGTCGGAGAGCGCCTCGTTGATGAGCGCGTCGCGAAACTGCTCGATGCCCCGGCTGGCTGCGCCGGACGTGGCCACCGCCGCGTCGTGCGAGAGCGTCATGCCCATGCGGGCCTCGTCGCCCCCGATGTGCGAGGCGATGAGTGGGCGAGCGTCGGCGTCGACGCGGGCGAGAGCGCGCCGCACGACCTGGGGGGGCGGCGGGAGACGGCGCAGCCGCGGCAGGGGGTAGCCGTACGAGAGGCGGTGGCTGCGGGCCTGGACGTCAGCTCGCAGGTGGCGGCGCACCAGCGCACGAAACGCCCGTCGCTGACGCCAGCGCCCGCCGCGGACGCGACCGACGGTCCTGCGCCGGTCGAACTCCTGGTAGGCCGCAAGCAGGACGGCCAGGGACGGCCCGTCGGGGTACAGGTAGCGCCAACGCGTGGATCTGCACAGGCGCTCGACGACCTCGCGGCCCTCGGCGAGGAGGTCGGCCTCGCGTTGCCACCGCGCTACGTCCGTGTTGGGCTGGGTGGCCACGGTGCCGAATCTGGGGGGTTGCAGGGGTGCGGAACGCTCAGGACAGTAGCATGTCCCGTGTGCCTCGACGGCCAGCTGCGCGTCTCCCGCCCGCCCCCTGCAAGGCGCGTCACACTTTTTTCCAGGTCGGCCAACCCACCCACGGCCGAGCCGGGTAGGGGACCCTCGTGACTGCGACGAGCACCGCGCGCGACGGCGACGCCCCCAACGGGTGGTCCTGGGCGCTGCTCGATGGGTTTCGTGCCGGAGAGTCGGAGGCCCTGCGCGACGTGTATCGACGCTATGCCGAGGACGTCGCCAAGCAGCTGCGGTTCGGGTTCAGCTTCGAGTCGCGGGGCCGCGCGCACCGCTTCGTCGGCTACAGTTCCGCCTTCGACCTGCAAGACGCGCTGCACGAGACCTTTCGACGCGCGTTCGAGCCCCGGGCCCGTGAGGGCTACGACGGTCTGCGCCCCTACGGCCCCTACCTGCGGACCATCGCCCGCAACGTCGTGCTGCGGACGTTCCGCAAGCGAGAGATCTCGTTCCCTCCGGTCTCGGACGACGGCGACGACAAACCCGCCGTCACCGCGTGGGGCGACGAGGGGCCGAGCCCCGAGCAGAGCGTGGCCTCGGCGCAGGTGCGGAAGCTCGTTCGCGATTTCCTCGGTACGCTCGACCCCGACGCGCGCCGGCTCCTCGAGGTTCGGTTCATCGAGGGCAAGTCGCAGCGTGACGCCGCCAAGGTCTTGGGCTTGGGGCGGCAGCAGGTGCGCTCGCGCGAGGTGAAGCTGCGCGCGGCGCTGGTGTCGTACTTGAAGGCGCAAGGTGAGTCGGGGTTGCTCTCGCAGTCGGCGCTGATGGCCGTGCTGGCGCTGACGCAGCTCGTGCACGCAGGGGTGGTACGCGGATGAGCTGGAGGCGATCGAAGGTGTGGCGTCGCATCGAAGACGCGATGACCGGCCGATTGACGGCGCGCGGTCGTCAGGCGCTGTTCGAGGAGGTCGAGTGCAACCCGGCAGCGCGGGCCGACTACGACCTGGCGTTCGAGGCCCTGCGCGCGCTCGAACACGCCGCGGTGGCGCATGCCGAGCTCGACGTGGTCGAGGGCTGGCTGATGGACGACCTCGCGGGGGAGGCGAAGGCCCCGGCGTGGTGGCGCCGACCCTTCGTGACCGGGGCGCTCGCGGCCGGACTCGCCTTGGCCGCCGCGGTTGCCCTGGTCGTCGCGATCGACCCCGTGGCCTCCACGCAGATCGACGACGACGGGTTCGCGGTCCGCGGCGCTGGCGACGACCGCGGCTTGGCGATCGACGTGCTGTGTCCTCGAGAGGCAGGCTGGGCATCACGACGGGGGCTGGTGCCCGCCGCCGAGTACGGGTGCGGCCTCGATGGCACGCTCTCGTTTGCGTACCGCCTCGATCCCTCCGTGGGGGGCGGGACGCTCAGCTTGTTCGGGGTCGATGAGGCCGGCGACGTGCTCTACTACGCGCCGACGCCGGCATCGACCGGCGGCGTGGACGCTGCGCCCGGCACCTGGACCCCGCTGCCGATGGTCGTGAATCTGGGCGTGAATCATGCTGCGGGCTCGATCGTCGTCTATGGCCTCGTCTCTCCGCAGGTCCCCACCATCGGCCAGATCGACGCGCTGGCGGCTGCGCTGGCCGAGCAGGGACCCGGTGGCATCGGCGATGCGCCGTGGCACGAGCGGCTCCGAGAGCACCCGGCGCTCGCGGCCGTGTGCCCCCCCGACACCTGTCACAGCGCCGAGCTCGACTTCACGATTCACGAGGCAACCCGATGATCCGCTCGACACGATTCGCTCCCGCGCTCCTCGCCTTGGGCTTGACCCTCGGCGTCGCATCCGAGTCTTCGGCCGCCCCCGCAGGGGCGTCGCTTCCGCTGTCGATGCGCATGCCGACCCAGCGGTTCGCGCTCGTCATCGGCAGCAACGCCACCCTCGACGACTCCGCCGATCCGCTGCGGTTCGCCGACGACGACGCGGCGTCGATGTCCGAGCTGCTCGCCGAGGTCGGGTACGACGTGGCGCTCGTCACGACGCTCGATTCACAGACCCAGGCGCTGCATCCCGCGCTGGTGCGGACCGCGTTCGACCCGTCCCCCGAGGGGCTCGACGCCGCCTGGAAGGAACTCCGCGAAAAGATGGAGGCGGCCAACGGCGAGGTTGAGCTGCTGATCTACTACTCGGGGCACGGCGACGTCGGGCCCGATGGGCAGGGCTACCTGACGCTCCTGGGCGGCAAGCTCACGCGCAACAAGCTGTTTGCGGAGATCCTGCAGA
The DNA here is from genome assembly GCA_024742475.1 of bacterium. Taxonomy (GTDB): domain Bacteria; phylum Myxococcota_A; class Polyangia; order Nannocystales; family Nannocystaceae; genus CAJXVA01. The sequence goes on from JANSYI010000037.1 coordinate 25,580, forward strand.
CCTCGCCCGCCGACCACAACCACGTGCTCATCGACGCGTGCCGCAGCGAGCAGTTCGTGCTCACCCGCGGAAGGAAACGGTGGAAGGACGACCGCGCGTCCGAGGACGGCACCGCCGACGTGGGCCGATACCTGGGAAAGAACCACCTGGGCGGCCACCCCGACACGGGGGTGATCGTGGCGCACTCGGCCGACCAGCAGACCCACGAGTGGGAGCGCTACCGCGGCGGCATCTTCACGCATCAGCTCCTCTCGGGGCTCCGCGGCGGCGCCGACCTCAATGGCGATGGCGCGGTCGAATACTCCGAGCTCGGAGCGTTCGTGGCGGCGGCCAACAGCGGCGTCAAGGACCCGCGAGCGCGCCTCGAGGTCACCGTACGGCCGCCGGCGCAGGACGAGCGGCAGCCGGTCCTGCGTCACGACAGCATCGCCTCGCAGCGTGTCCTGTACTTCCCCGAAGGAGAAGACCAGCGGCTGTACACGGTCGAGGACACCCGAGGCGTTCGCCTGGCCGACCTGCGGCGCGCCGGCGACCAGCCCGGCTATCTGCGGCTGCCCGACGGCGACATCTTCATCTCGCGACGCACCGCCGACGGGTCGGGGGACGCTCAAGAGGCCACGATTCCCGCCGACGTGCGCGGCGTGACCGAGTTGCCCGAGCTCAGCTTCACGCGCACCAAGCGTGCGGCCCGGGGCGCGCTCGACCAGGCATTTCGTGCCGGCTTGTTCGCGACCCCCTACGGCCCGGGCTACTACGCGGGGTACACCGACACGCGCGGCCTGCTCGGCGTGGCCGATCCGTCCTGGCGCGTCGAGACCTGGGAGGTCGACGAGGACGGGAACAAGACGAAGGTCAGCGAGACCGTGGTCGAGGCACCCACGGCCCAGGAGGCCATCGACGAGGAGCCATCGGTCGAGGTCGAGGTCGACCGCACGCACGACGACCGCACCTGGGGCGGGCTGTTCTTCGGCACGGTGCTCACGCCCCAAGACCCCTCCGGCAGGCTCAGCGCTGGAGCGGCGCGGGCGACCTCGGCCGGGTATCGGGGCTGCCTCTCGCCCGACGACGGCAACCTCTGCTCGGTGATGCGCGGCTTCGACATGCGCTGGCAGATCTTCCACACCAGCGGGCGCAAGAAGTACCCCGGCTGGCTGGGGTATCTGCGCACGGGCTACACCGGCGGCTTCGCGGAGTTCCAGCAGTCGCTCGCCGAAGGGGAGCTGCCCGCGCCTGGCACGGCGCGCAGCGGGTCGTACGTCGCCGTGCCCGTGTTCCTCGGCGGCAACATCTACCTCTTCGACAACTTTCCCGTGCGCCCCTACGCCGGCATGGGCTTCGGCTTCGACGTCCTCCGCATGCGCTACACCCGGCACGACGCAGCGGCGAGGCGGGTGACCAAGGCGCGCGTCGGGTTCGAGCTTCACGCCGGCGTCGAGGCCAGGATCACCAACCACGTTGCCCTGTCCGCGGAGGTCATGCAGCAGTGGGGCGCGCGCAAGCGGTTCGACGGGGTGCCCGACTTCGCCAACCGTGGCTTTTCGATGGTGCTCGGAGTCGCGGTCGGCTTCGGCTTGCACAAGCGGGAGGTCGTGCGGGAGTCGGTCACCGTGCGCAGCACGCCGGCACGATCGGAGACGAAGCGCACGACCGAAGTCGTCGAGCCCAAGGCGCGCAACCCGATGAACGAGGCGGCCGAGCCTCCCGCGCCGGCCGAGGCGGACCCGGAGCCTGCCGAGGCCGTCACCTCCCCGGAGCCGCCCGCTGCTCCGGCGCCTGCGCCGGCTCCTGCACCGCCCGCGCCACCCCCAGCGGGGCCCACGCATCAGTGACCGTCAGCCGCGGGGCGGACCCGAGGGGCGTGCGCGCGGCGTGACGAGCCCGCCGAGGAAGTCCAGCACCGCCCGAATGCGGGCCGAGTGGCGAAGGTCGCGGTGCACGGCCTGCCAGGCCGAGCGTGGCGCCGGGGCCCCGTCGAAGGGGACGCGCACCAGCTTGGGGTCGTTGTCGGCGACCTCGCACGGCAGCAGCGCCACGCCCAGACCCCCGACGGCCGCGGAGTAGATCGACGAGACGCTGTCGGAGCGGAGGACGCAGCTCGCATCGCGAAGGTGGTCTTCCATCCACGCGTTCTCCCGGCGGAAGGGACGGCCCTCGGCGAACATGACCACGCGGTGCCCGGCCCATTCTCCGCTCTGCGGGGGCATGCCGAACTGCTCGATGTACTCGGGGCGGCAGAAGAAGCCCAGCTCGATCGTGAACAGCTTCTTGACGACCAGGTCCTCGTGGTCGGGGCGGGCCAGACGCAGCGCGATGTCGGCCTCGCGGCGCGCGAGGTTGATATCGCGGTTGGTGCAGACGAGCTCGACGCAGATGTCGGGATACTGCTCGTAGAACGCAGACATGCGCGGGGCGATGAACCGCGTGGTGAGCATCTCGGTGGCCGAGAGCCGCACGCGGCCTTGCAAGCGCTGATCGGTGCCTGCGACGTCGCGTTCGACGGCGAGCGCCTCTTCTTCGATCCGCTCCGCCCGCGGGAGCAGGCGGGTGCCCGCCGCGGTCAGTCGATAGCCGTGCGAGGTGCGGTCGAACAGTCGTGCGCCCAGACGGGTCTCCAGCGACGAGATCCGTCGGCCCACGGTCGTCGGGTCGAGCTTGAGAGACGCGCCGGCGCGCGCGAGGTTGCCCTCGCGGTGCACGGTGAGGAAGAACCGAACGTCGTCCCAGTTGAACACGGCGGCCTGCATTATTGCAGGATTGTTCGCGCCGTGCTCACCCGGTGAGGTCGATGCGACGCCACGCGCCCGTGCGGAAGCGCCACCCCATGACGACCGAGAGGACGGCCAGGTACGCGACCACGGCGAGGATTGCCGCGTTCGGTCCGCCCCCACCGACGGTGATCGCGAGGACGCTGCCCGGCACGAACAGCAGCCAGGCGGCCGCGAGGCGGGCGTAGAGGCTGAAGGCGGTGTCACCCGCGGCCCGCAGAGTCTCCGAGACGCTCATCGTGATCGCATCGAAGAGCTGCCACGCTGCACTGAGGGCCAGCGCCGTCGCGCCGACGGCCACGATTTCGGCCGAGTCGCCGGCGCCCTCGGGGGCGAACAGGCCCATGATGCTCGCGGGGAACAGCAGGTACGCGGCGCCGACCGACAGCTGCCACGCGCACGTCGTGCGGAGCGTGCGTCCGAGGATCGCGGAGACCTCGTCGCGACGGTCCGACCCGATCGCCTTGCCCACCAAGATGGCGCCGGCGGAGCTGAGGCCGAACGCCGGCATGAAGGAGACCGAGTTGACCTGCACGGTGGCCAGCAGGGCGGCCGTCGCGACGGTGCCGAGGTCGGCGACCACGACGTTGACGAAGAACATGAACGCGGCGAACTCGAGGAACCAGTTCAGACCGTTGGGGATGCCGAACCGCAGCATCCGGCCGAACTCCACGAGGACGGGCTTGGGTGGCTCGGTGGCGGCCGCGGGCCCGTCGGCGGGCGGGATGCCTCGCTTGGCGAGGAAGAGGATGAGCAGCAGCGCGAAACCGACGACGCTCGCCAGGACCGAGGCCCACGCGGCGCCGCGGACCCCCATCGCCTCGAAGCCCGCGTTGCCGCCGATGAGCATCCAGTTGAGCGCGACGTTGCAGACCATGGTCAGCAGCGCAGCGACCATCGCGAAGCGCGTGTTGCCCAACCCCGCGTACCAGTTTCCGACCACCTCGATGCCTACGATGGCGGCCACGGAGATCAATCGGATCGTCAGGTAGTCGCGCATCGCCACCTTGACCGCCGGGTCGTAGTGGAGGTGCTCGAGCACGGGGCCGACCCCCGGAGCGAGCGCTGCGAAGAGCAGCCCCGCAAGCGCCGCGAGCACCAGGCCGTACCAGCCGTAGCGGCGCGCGCCGACCAGATCTCCTCGCCCCGAGAGCTGGCTGGCGAAGCTCTGCACGATGTACGCCGTGCCGATGGGGAGGATCGCCAGGCACATGATGTTCATCGAGCCCGCGGTGGTCGCCGCGAGGGCGTCCTCCCCGAGAGACGCGGTCATCAGAGCATCGCTGAAGCCGACGACCGCTTGCGCGGAGCGGGACAGGACGACGGGCCAAGCCAGCCGCGCCAGCGCGGCATAGCCGTAGCGCGTTGCAGACACCGCTGCGGTTTGTCTCGAAACGTCCCTGGGCGCCAGGACTGAATCGCGAGAGCGCGAAAAGAGAATGCCCCGGTCGGAGAACCGACCGGGGCATTCAGATTGTAGCGGGGACGGGATTTGAACCCATGACCTCCGGGTTATGAGCCCGGCGAGCTACCTGGCTGCTCCACCCCGCATCAATGCGTTGGGAGCGGACTTATAGGCGAGCTCTGACCCCAGGTCAAGCGCGAAAGTACACAAAAAATGATGAGGGTCTGGCGAGCCTCCAGGCGGCGCGCCTGCGAGCAAAAAACGGCGCATCGCCTTGACCCTGTCGGCGCCGCTTTCTACGTTCCGCGGTCTATGGACGCTCAAGCCGTCTCGGCCGCGCTCACGCCGGCCGCCCTCGCACCCGCGATCGCCAAGCGACTCGGGCTCCCGCCGGCGGAGGTCGAGACGGCGCTCGGGTTGCTGGCCCAGGGTGCGCAGCCCGCCTTCATCGCGCGCTACCGCGGCGACCGCGTGAAGGAGCTTCGCATCGAGGACCTCGAGCAGGTCCAGTCGGCCGCAGCTCAAGCCGCGGGCTTCGAGCTTCGACGCCAGCAGGTCGCCGCCGAGCTCGCCGCGCGCGGCGTCGACGGGTCGTGGATCGAACGAGACCTGGCCGGGGCCACGCACCCGCTCGACCTCGACGACCTCCGCAACTTCGGCAAGCGGAAGACGCGTCCCGCCGTGGCGCGGGCTCGCATTGGCGGCCTCACCCCGCTTGCGCTCGCCCTGTGGAGCGCAGGCAGTGACGGCCTGTTTTCGAACCCCGAGGCGATCCCCGCGGACCTCTTGGCGGTCCCCAGCCGCGGCGCGTTGGGCAAGAAGCGCAAGCGTCGACGCAAGAAGAAGGCCGCGGTCGCAGCCGCGCCGGCACCCGCCCAGACGCCCACCGAGGGCGACGCGCCCACCGAGGGCGAGAGCGCAGCCGAGGCGCCCGCGTCCGAACCCGCTCTCACCGAGGCGAGCGTCGACGCATCGGCGGCGCCGGAGCCCGAGAGGGCGCCCGAGCCCGCGGCGGCGCCCGAAGCCGAAGCGGCGCCCGAGCCCGAGGCGGCGCCCGAAGCCGAAGCGGCACCCGAAGCCGAGGCGGCGCCCGAAGCCGAAGCGGCACCCGAGCCCGCGCTCCCCACGTTCGACGGAGAGGCGCTGGCCGCCCAGGTCACCGCCGACACGCTGCCGCAGGACGCCGACGCGCTCGCGGGAGCCCGAACGATCTGCGCCGACTTCATCGTCGAGCACCCCGGCGTTCGTCGGCTGCTGCGTCGGCTGGTGTCGACCCGCGGCAAGCTCCGCACCGCGGTCGTCCCCGAGAAGCAGGCCAAAGCGGGCCGATACACCAAGTTCTTCGATCGGGCCGAGGTCTGCAGCTCGATGGCGCCGACCAACGTGCTCGCCATCGCGCGTGGGGAACGTGACGGGATGCTCCGCGTGGAGTTCGAGGTCGACGAGGCCATGCTCCGCGACGAGGTCGCCAAGTTGCTCGGAATCAAGGACGAGGGCGCGGCCGCCGACGCGCTGCGCGATGCGATCAGCGAGGCGTGGACGCAAGGTGGCCTGGCCAAGGCGACCTTCGGCGGCGTGCGCCGCCGCATGAAGGAGCGAGCCGACCGCGCCGTGATCCCCAACCTGTGCGAGGCGTTGCGTCCCCAGCTGCTCGCACCCGCGTTCGGGCACCGGCCGGTGCTGGTGATCGACCCCGGAACGCAGCACGGCTGCCGCGTCGTCGCCTTGTCGGCCGAGGGCAGGGTGCTCGCCGAGGACACCGTCTTCCCGCTGCAACCCAAGCTCCAAGAGCCGCAGGCCAAGGCGCGGATCGGTGAACTCGCGACCGAGCACCGCGCGGCGCTGGTCGTCGTCGTCGGCACCAACGGCGCGCGCGAGGTCGAGAAACTCGCCCGCGCCGCGATCTCGGAGGCCGAGGGCCTGGGCGAGGTCCCGGTGCACACCGTCGATGGTGACGGCGTCGGCAACCTGGCGGGCAGCAAGGCGTTGCGGGCCGAGCTCCCCAAGGCCGACGCGGCGACGCGGCGGTGCGTGTCGGCGGGGCGCCGCGTGCAGGACCCGCTGCTGGCGCTGGCCAGGGCCGACCTTCGCAAGCTCTCGCTGGGCCAGCACCAGTTCGACGTCGATCCCGAGGCGCTCCGCCAGGCGCTCGAACAGGTCGTCAGCACGAGCGTCGCCAAGGTGTCCGTCGACCTCAACGCCGTCGACGCCGACACCCTCGCGCGCGTTCCAGGCATGTCGCAGGCGCTGTGCAAGGCGATCCTCTCGCATCGCGAGGGCAAGGACGGCGGGTTCCGCAGCCGCAACGAGCTGCTCGAGGTCCCCGGCCTCGCCGGCAAGGCGTTCGAGCAAGCCTCGGGGTTCCTGCGGGTCGTCGGCGGAGAACAGCCGCTCGACGCCACCGGCGTGCACCCCGAGCGCTACGGCCAGGTCGCACAGATGGCTCGGTCGCTCGACACGACCGTGCCCGACCTGCTCGGCGACGCCGCCAAGGTGGACAGCCTCGATCCCGAGCCGTTCCTCGGGCAGCCCGGCATCTCGGGCGAGCCGCTGGGGCCGCGTGGGTTCAGCCAGGTCCAAGCGGCCCTGCGTCACCCCGGCCGTGACCCGCGGCCTCCCTTCGAGGTCGCCGCCTTCCACCCCGATCTGGGCAGCTTCGACGACCTCACCGTGGGGATGGAGCTCGAGGGGGTCATCACCCACCTCGCGGGGTTCGGCGCGTTCGTCGACGTCGGCATCGCCCAAGAGGGCCTCGTGCACCTGAGCGAGATGAGCCACGAGTACGTCGCTTCCGCGGCGGACGAGGTGCACATCGGTCAGCGGATCAAGGGCAAGGTCATCGAGATCACGCCTGAGAAGAAGCGCTTCGCCCTGTCGATGAAGGCGATGACGCCGGCGCCCGAGCGACCCGCGCGGAACCGTGGCGATGGGCCTCGCAACCGCGGTGACGGGCCTCGTGACGCTCGCCGCGGCAAGGGCAAGGGCAAAGGCAAGGGGCGTCCCGGCAAAGGGGGAGGCCGCAAGGAGAAGCGCGAGGAGAAGGTCCTGGGCTTCCGCCTGGACCTGTCCGACCTCGCCTCGCGCCTCAAGGGGTAGCGTCGGTCGACGCCGCGAGCGTCGCCAGACGCACTCTCGCGCCCCGCCCGTCCCACAACGTGGCCATGACGCACAGCGGCTCGTTGATCGCGGCGAGGTCGAGGACGGTGCCCGGCGGCGGCGGGGTGTGCTCGAAGTTCAGCGGGCAGTGGTCGACCGACCCGTCCTCGAGCAGCACCGCGACGCCGTGCGAGCGGCAGATGAGGGGTCGCTGGTCGTAGACGGCGCACGAGCCCTCGACCAGCATCGCGCAGTGCTCGGTCTGCTCCGCTTGCGCACGCACGGCCTCGCGCAGCGACGAGGGCAGGGCGGACAGGGCCTCGCGGACGCGCGCGGCCTCGACCTCGAAGACGCTCAGATCGACGTGACAGCAGGCATCGCACCCCCGGGCGCACCGCATCGCCTCGCCCGCCTTCGAGGCCGCGGCGTCGAAGTGGGCGTCGACCCGGGTGCGCAGCGTGACGAGGGCCTCGCCGGCGGCCTGACGTGCCGTCTCCTCGCCCATCAGCCTCCGCCCATCAGCCTCGTCGAAGGGCCGCCGCGGTGTCGGCGAGCGCGGCGAGGGCGAGCGCGGCGGCATCGGCCGGAAAGCTCGCGCCTCCAACGTAGGGGTGCCCCCCGCCGCCGAGTCGCTCGCACAGCGCCGCGATGTCGTGATCTCGCTCGTCGGCCGGCAGCCACGGGTTGTAGCCGACCGAGAGCTTGTGGCAGCCGTCGGGGCCTCGGCTCACGCCCACGAGGTAGCGGATCTGCGGCTGCAGGGCGTAGGCGATGAACTTGTTGTAGGAGCGCGGCGGCTGGTCGCTGAGGTCGTAGGTCGCGACGCCGTCCTCGACCCGGAGTCGCCCCCGCATCAGCTCGATGTCCTGGCGGTGCGTCTGCAGGGCTGGCTCGACGACGTCGCGGACGTAGGGGGCGCGAGCCAGCTGGGCCAAGGGCGTCTCGAGCAGGTCGGTGATGAACCGTCCGACGCGCGAGACATCGCGGTTTTGCTCCACGAAGGTCATGAGCTGCAGCGCAGGCTCGTCGAGCTCGACCGGCATCGCCGGGGTGGGGAAGGACGCGGTGTCGATGAGCTCGGCCCAGTGGAGCAGCTCGGTGAGCGCCGTGGGCTGCCAGCCGAAGCGCTCGCGCCCGATCGTCGCGATGTATCCAGTGCAGCTGGGCGCGTTCGGATCGTGGAAACGTCGGCCCGAGTCGTCGGCGTCGAAGTGTTCGCGCTGTCCGTCGAGCTGAAACGCCGAGACGTGATGGTCGAAGTACCACCCCAACCGCGGGTGTGTGCTGTAGCGGAAGTCGACGATTGCCGAGTCGTCGGCGTCGAAGTCGGCGTCGGTGAAGGGGTCGCCGGGCTGGTGCGCCTTGGGGATGTATACGAACTCCGCGTCTTCGCGGACGCATGCGCGGTAGAACGCGGTGAAGACCGCGGCGCTGGCCGCCCCGTCGAAACAGGCGGCGTGATGGAGCACGTGGACCCGCATCGGTGAGCGCTGGACCGTACCAGAAGGTCTCAGGGCGGGCACCTGCGCTCACGCGTCACAGGCGGGTCACGGCTCCGGGTTCGGCGGCGGTGACCGTGAACACGCCGGGGCGCAGCCGCTCGGCGTCGCGGCAGGGTGCGCTCGGGGCGTCCGGCGTCCACAACCATAGGGACGCGGGCAGGTGCTCGGGCGCTGCGACCAGGCCGCGAGCGGGGCGCAGATCGGCGGGTGGATACGACGACAGTAGGCAGCCGTTGCGCACGAGCATCCCCAGCGTGCTCCCATCGCTGAGCATGATCGCATCGGGGGCCTCATCGCCGCGCGTCTCGGCGAAGCGGGCGATCGCCGTGGCGAGCGCGGCTGGCTCGGCGTAGGCGTTGTGAAATCCGGTGGCGGTGTAGAGTTCGTCGAGCAGCGCGAGCAGCTGAAGCTGGCAGTCGGGTGCTCGCGCAGCGTCGCGGGCGAGGAAGGCCGGCAGCCGCCCGAGGAGCTCCGCGCGGGACGACTCGCGCAGCGGTGGGCCGGCCACGACCGCCATCCAGCGCCGAAAGCGACCGGCGCGGGGCGTCTGGGTGGAGGGGGGCCCGCCGCGGGGCGTGGAGTGGAACAAGCCCAGCGAGCACCGCGCTCCACTGCGCAGCAGGTCGCTGACGGGGTCGTCGGTCGGGCGCGCCACGGGGCGGGATTGCACGAGCGTTTCAGCGCCCATGCACCCCCCGACGCTCCACCCGTCGAGGGTGTGTGTCTCGGACGCACCGAACCCCTGCAGATGGGATGCGAACGCCGATTCGACCCAGGGACGGCCCCAGAACGGACGATCGGGGCGGGCTTCGAGCATCGCCACGAGAGTCGGGGAGGGCACATCTAGATCATACCAGCGGCCGTTCGTCGGGCCAGCGCCGACCCGGGACGGTGGCTTCTCCGGCTCCTGAGCGGTTGCGCGGGCGGCAGCCTCGGTCCCGCGGGTCTCGCGGCCGCTTTTTCGTCAGTTTTTCGCGGCGCCGATCCGGGATCGCTAGGGTCGCGTCATGGTGTTTTCGCGTGGAGTGTCCTTGGTACGGGCCGTCGCCCACGTCGCGGTCGCGGCGGCGGTGGCGGTCGTCTCGGCGTGCGCCTCGGGGCCCGAGACGAAGAAGCCGCGGGTCAAGACCGACGCCGAGACCCACAAGCGCGCCGACAAACACTACGACGTCGCGGTGGGGTCGTTTCACAACGGGATGTTCGCGGACGCCAAGATCCAAGTGGACAAGGCGTTGCGCGTCGACCCCGAGCATGCCGATTCGCACTACCTGCAAGGGGTCCTTCTGCTCAACGAAGGCAAGTCGATCGTCGACGCGATCGAGATCCAGCAGTGCCTGCAAGACGACGCGGCCGACCAGCAGCGCGAGAAGGCCATGGCGCTACACCGCGACGCCGCAGACGCGTTCGAGCGGGCTGCGCAGTCGTACCCCGACGGCGCCTCGGGCCGCGGACGGGCGTACAACTCGATGTCGGTCGTCTCGTTGTTCTTTCACGAGACCGACCGCGCGGCGACCTCGGCCGAGCGAGCGCTCGCGGAGCAGTTCTACACGGACCGCTACTCCGCGCTCTCGAACCTCGGATGGGCGCAGTACCTCGCCGGCGACACCGTCAGCGCCACCGCGTCGTTGCGCCAGGCGGTGCTGATCAACCCCGACTACTGCGTCGGGCACTACCGACTGGCCCAGGTCTACCTCGACGCGGGCCTCGATGAGCAGGCGGCCGAGCACGCCTCGGTCGTGATCGAGAACGAGAGCTGCCCGATTCAAGACGCGTGGCGGATCGCCGGGGTCGCCCGGATGCGGCTCGGAGACGAGCATGGTGGGATCTCCAGCCTGCAAAACTGCGTGGAGCTCGCACCTCGGAGCTGCCAAGCCGAGGACTGCCGCCAGCTGCTGGGTCCCGCGAATAAAGGGAAATCGCAGATGGCATTGCAGACCGCGCAGTAGGCTCGCGTCGGCGCAGTCGTCTTTTGCATGCGTGCCGCTTGCGGGCCGGGCGTTCAGCGGGCAACACTTCGCCGCGATGCAGCACGCAGAAACGAGCCGGTTGCGCGTGGTCGCCGCGGCTGCGACGGACGCTCGTCGCGACGACGGCGGTGCCGAGGCTTCGGCCGGCTCCCTCGCGGGCGGCCCCGACCCGGTCGATGGGGTCCCCTCGCCGGGGCGCTACATCAAGGAACAACGTACGCGCCAAGGCATGAGCATCGACCAGCTTGCCGCGGCCACCAAGATCCCTCGCACGAGCTTGGAGCTGCTCGAGGCCGACGAACACGAGGGGCTGCCCGGCCCCGTCTTCGTCAAGGGGTTCTTGCGCTGCTGCGCCCGAGCGCTGGGACTCGAGCCCGAGGTCGTCATGGAGCTGGTCTACGATCGCGAGCGAGAGCTGCTCGTCGCGCGTCGTCGTGAGCGCCCAGTCTCCACCGCGGCGGCGGCTCCCCAGGCCCCGCGCAGCGAGCCCGCCCCGCGCAGCGGCCAAGAGCCTCAGGCCTCCGACGCTGCAGCACCCGAGCCCGCCTCCGATGCGAGCTCGGCTGCCGGGGCCCCCGGCGCGCCCGATGCGATGAATCTCTTCGCGGGCCTGCGGCGGGTCGTGGGCAGCGGGGGCGTCTCGATGATGCTCTGGTTCGTCGTCGCGCTGTTCGTCGCGATGGTGATGATGGCCGCGTTCAACATGCTCGGCATCTCTCCGAGCGGTCCGACCTGAAGCGCCCGTAGGCCTGCTGGTATCCTCCGCGCGCCACGATGGTGACGACGCGTACCCGCAAGATTCGGATCCTGCACGCGCTGCTGCGCGCGGGGGACAAGCGGCGGCTGCGGCGGACGCTCGAGCGCCTCGACGACGTCGAGGTCGCCGGTCAGCTCGACAACCTCGACACCGACGACCAGCTCACCGTCCTGCGGATCGTCGCGGCGCCGCGTCGGGCGGAGATCATCGCCGCGATGCGCTACGAGAGCGCCGCGGGGCTCGTCGCAGCGCTCGCGCCCGAGGAGGCGGCGAGCCTCGTCGATGACCTCGACGCCGACGACGCCGTCGACATCCTCGGCTACCTGCCCGAGGGAGCGCTCAGCGGCATCCTCAAGCAGCTCGACCGCCAGGACGCGGACGAGATCGAGGACCTGCTCGCCTATGACGAGGAGACGGCCGGCGGCCTCATGTCGCCGCAGTTCTTCTCGTGCTCTCCGCAGGCCACCGTCGCCGACGCGATGGCGGTGATTCAGTCGTCCGAGGAGCAGCCCGAGACCGCGTTCTACGTCTACGTGTGCGACGAGGACGACCACCTCCTGGGGGTCTGCTCGCTGCGCATGCTGGTGATCTCCCGCCCCGACCAGCCGCTGCGCGACATCATGTTCACCGAGGTCAGCACGGTGAACGCCGACACGGACCAAGAGGACGTGGCGGAGATGGTCAGCCGCTACGACCTCGTCGCGGTGCCCGTGGTCGACGACCAGCGACGCCTGATCGGGGTCGTCGACGTCGACGACGTGGTCGACGTCATCCGCGAAGAGGCCACGGAGGACATCCTCAAGATGGCCGGCGCCGGTGAAGACCTCGCCGACGCGCGCTCGTTCTTGGGGGCGCTCAAGGTCCGGTGGCGGTGGCTCATGGCGGCCGCAGTCGGGGGCACCGCCGCGGCGCTCAGCCTCAGCGGGTTCGACGCGCTCCTCGCCACGGTGCCCGCGCTGGCGTTCTTCATGCCCGTCGTCGCCGCGATGGGAGGAAACATCGGCATCCAAAGCTCCACCATCGTGGTGCGCGGCTTGGCGGTCGGGTACATCGAGGCTGACCGCGTGCGCCGTCTGGTCGTCCGCGAGGTCGGCCTCGGCGTCGTGATGGGCATGCTGTTCGGAGTGCTCATCGGCTCGGTCTCCATGGGCGTCGCCGAGGCCGGGACCGACCCGCTGCGCCTGGGCACCGTGGTCGCGCTCGGGACGGCGGGGTCGATGACGATCGCGGCTGCGGTTGGCACGAGCACCCCGCTGCTGCTCGATCGGCTCGACATCGACCCGGCGGTCGCGACAGGGCCCTTCGTCACCACCTCGGTCGACATCGCGGGCTTGCTCTTCTACTTCTGGCTCGCCTCGGTCCTGCTGGGGATCACGTGAGCCAGGCCCGCACGCCGGCGGTCGTGCTGCAGGCCTCGCCGCTGGGCGAAGCGGATCTGATGGTCGTGCTGCTGACGCCGGATCTGGGCAAGATCCGCACGGCGGCGAAGAACGCCCGGAACTCCAAGCGACGCTTTGCTGGAGGCCTGCCCGCGGGCGCGCTGGGGGAGGCGACCGTGAGCCGGCGGCGGGAGGGAGCGATGTGGAGGCTCGACGCGTTCCGCTCGGTGGCCGAGGTCAGCGGTCTGGGTCGAGATCTCACCCGCTTCGCATACGTGAACTACCTGTGCGAGCTGACCGACGTGCTGGTCGTCGAGCCCGAGCCCGAAGCGCGGAGGTTCGCGGCGCTGGCGGAGGCCGTGGGGGAGACCCTGCGCAGCACCCCACGGCCGGCGGTCATGCGTCGGTTCGAGCTCCGCCTGCTCGACTCGCTGGGGCTGTTGCCCGCGCTCGACCACTGCTGCGTGTGCGGCGAGCCCACCAGCGCGTCGGAGATCGCGTTCTCTTCGGGTCGCGGCGGCACGCTGTGCGTCGTGCACGGGGCAGGGTCCCCGCGGGTGCCCGCGCAGACCCTCGCGCTGGCGATTGCGCTGCAGCGCGACGACGACCCCGAGTCCGCCTGGGACGCGGCGTCGGCGGCGAGCCCCGCGGTGCGCCGAGCGCTTCGAGACCTCGTGCAATCCGTCGTGCGCCCGCAGCTGCGTCGGCCCCTGCGCTCGCTGGAATTCCTGGCCGCGCTCACCCCACGCGGCGCGGTGAATCGCACGCCCGGCGACGCGCCGTGATCACCGTCTCGGCGCGTGTCGGGCGGTCCCAAACCCGAGGTTGCGGACCGGAGCGTTGTGGTAGGTTTCCCGGCCGTGTCGCACCGCAACACCGAAGGGCGCTCGCGCCCCCTGCCGCGCCGTCTCCTGACGGCGACGCTGCTCGCGGGCGTCCTCGGCGGGTGTAACGACCCCAACACCGGCATCGACGCGCCGGTCGACAACTTCTTCTTTCCCGAGGGGCTGCTCCTCGACCCGCGCACGCCCGAGGGCGACGCCGAGCCCGAGGCGGCGAAGTACCTGTTCGTCTCCAACGGCAACAACGACCTCAACTACAACGGTGGCTCGGTCACGGTCATCGACCTCGAGGCGTTCTTCGAGGCGTGGTCGGACACGCGCGTCGACGCCGAGGGCAACGAGGTCCCCACCTACGAGCCGTACCCGTACTGCGAGGGCCCCGGGGAGCGTTGCGTGCTCGACGTCGGCGCCCGGACCACCGACGACTTTCCGTGTCGACGCCTCGGCCTGCTGCCGCAGGTCGTCGAGTGCGACGAGGCCCCGTTCGTGGTCGACGGGGTGCGGCTGGGCGACTTCTCCACGCACATTGCGGCCTCCAAGGAGCCCAGCGGGACGCCGCGCCTTTGGATCCCCGTGCGGGGCGACCCGAGCGTCACCTTCATCGACGTCAAGGGGTCGCTGCCGGGTCCGCCCGACCTCGACTGCGGACAGCGGCAGGTCGACGGCGAGGCCGACGACCGGTCGCGGTGCGCCGACGAGCACCGCCTGACGCACCTGCGCAACGATCGATCGCTCGACGAGCTGCCCCGCGAGCCCTTCAACGTGCACGTCAGCGAGTCCGAGGACTACCGCTACGCGTTCATCGCCCACGCCTCGGGCCCGGCCCTGTCGATCATCGATCTCGACGGCCTCTCGGGCGACGACAGCCAGCCGGCGATCGTCGACATCAACAACATCTTCAGCCCGACGATCGGCACCGTGCTCAGCGGCGGTTTCGGCCTCGCGACACGGCCCTGCGGCGCCTGCGGGGTCGAGGGCGAGGAGGAGGACCCGGGTTTCAACCAGCCCGACGTCACGCAGGGCTGCACGCGGCCGCTGGTCTACAGCTCGCTGCGATTCCAGCTGCTCGCCACCAGCTTCACCGCCTCGGGCATCGACCCCGACGCGCTGCCCTCGGGCGCGGTGGAGCGCGACGGCTGCGAGGACGCGCAGGGCAACTACCTCGGCCCCTTCTGCGCCACGCCCGATCAGGTCGGGCAGGAGTGCGCCATCCTGTGCGAGCCCCAGGTTCGCAACGTCGTTCGCTTTCCCGTGGGCGGGGTCGACCCGCTCTCGACTGTCAGCGGCGAGGCGCTGGGGGACGTGCACTTCGGCGACGCGTGCGGCGACGAACTCTACGTGCTGCAGACCAACCCCGGCGCGCTGCTGCGGCTCGACACGTCGCTCGACGGCGGCGAGCCGCTCGACATCCCCGCCGGGCGTCCCATCGAGGTGTGCGACCAGCCCACGCGCTTTCAGATTTGGGAGGACGAGGGGCTGGCGTTCGTCGCCTGCTTTCAGGCCGCCTACGTCTACGTGGTCGATCTGCGGGCCGAGCAGGTCGTCGACACCGTCATCACCGGCACCGGGCCGCACGACCTGGTCTTCGATGAACTCCGCGGCATGCTCTACGTCGCCAACTTGCTCGAGGGTTCGGTCAGCGTGATCGACGTCGGGCTCGACCGACCGACGCGCTTCAAGGAAGTCGCCCGTATCGGCCTGCAGGAGCCGTTCAGCCGATGAACACGATCGTCCGTTCTCTGTTCGCGCTCACGTTCATCGTTGGGCTGCTGCCCGGCTGTCAGAACCAGCCCCGCGTCCAGGTGCCCAACCGGGTGCTCGACCGGCCACTGGACGTCGCGCTGATGTGCGTGCGCGTCAACGAAGACGCTACTCTCACGCCGCTGGGGGTGGGGGACTGCGACCAGCCCGGCGACCCGCCCAACTGCTTCGCCGACGGACCACAGCTGCTGGGCTTCGTCGCCAACAGCGAGCGCAACGAGGTCGCGATGTTCCGACGCTGCGACCAATCGGCCGCCATCGTGGACGTCGACACCGACACGCCGGGCTACCAGCTGATCCCGGTTGGGCAGCTACCCTCGGAGATCGAGACGAGCACGCTTGGCTGCCGGGTCATCACCGCCAACGCCGGCAGCTGCGACCTGACGCTGCTCGATGGCTTGGGCCTGGCGGCCATCGCCCTCGAGGCAGAGGCTCCCGAGGAGGTGGCGCCCAGCTCGCTCGTCTCCAAGCTCGTGCCGCTGCGCTCCGATGGCTTCCCGCTCGGCGCGCGCCCCGGAGCGCTCGTCTACGCGCCGTCGGATCTGAGCACCGCTGACGTCGCCACCGTGCCGGCCGACGACGATGGCTTCGCCGGGGACGTCACGTGCAGCGAGGACGTCGATGGCAGCGCGTGGGTCACGTTCCCCACCTGCCAGTTGCTGGCCGAGGTCGACCTCGTCAGCGGCCGCATCCTGCAGAGCCGCCAGTTCGAGGTCCAAGCCGACGGCAGCGTCGAGGTGATCGACGCTGGCGCCGCGCCCGACTGTCCGGTCGACTGCCCGATCCAGTTCCCTGAGGGGGCTCCGCCGACCTGCCCCGATGGCGATGACGACTCCACGGACTGCCGGCCAGCGGTGGAGCTCGAGGGCTTCTTCCCCAACACGATCGAGCTCGTGCAGCCTGCGACGGGCGAGGACCTGGTGCCCGCCGACGAGCGCGTCACCTACCCGTCGCTGTTCGTCGGTGGTTCGGGCAGCGACACCCTCGTCGAGCTGCCCTTCAGGGCGGACGGGGGGCTCTCCTCGGGCGTCTGGGCCGACGAGGTGAACCAGCTTCCGCTCGAGGACCCGCAGGGCATCGTACGCGTCCGCGCGGCCCCGCCGGTCGACATGTTCGACGGCCCCCACCAGTTCATCTATGCGATCGGCGGCGACGGAGCGACCCACGTGGTCGACCGCGCGTTCGAGCGGACGGGCCTCGGCGTCGAGTGCGATACCCAACTCGACCCGTCGCTGACGTCTGCGCCGTTCCCCTCGTGCAACGCCATCGATCCCGACGCACCGGGCCTCGCGCCCGACCGCCGGCCCTTCGCCGCGGGCCCGGGCATCCGCGTCAGCGGTGGCGCTGGGTTCACCGACTGGGCGTTCCTCCGCGTCAGCGATCTCGGCGCAGCCGACCAGACCGAGCTTCGTCCGGGCCGGCCGTTCGGCGCGCCGGGCGTGGTGGGCATCGGCACCACGAGCTTTGGCCGCATCGTGGTGTCGGTGTTCAACCAGCTGCAGAACGAGGAAGGCTCGGTGTCGGTCGACGACCTGGGCATCATGGATCTCTCGATCCCGCCGCACTCCCTGTGGCCGACCCAGGATCCCACGCGGCTGAGCGCCAACTCCGACGCCCTGCCGGCGGTCTCCGACGAAGAGCCCGAGCGCGCGCTGCCGGCCGACGTCAACTCCAGCCAGGCGCTGGCGCCCTCGTTGCGTCGCATCGACCTGGCCTACACGCTGCCGCCCGACGGCGAGGCGTCCGACGAACGTGTCGCCCGGGTCTCCAGCCTCGGCAACCCCTCCAACGTCGACGGGCTCGGCCTCTTCGAAGGCGAGGCGGTCTACTCGAACGAGGTGGTTCGCGCCGTCGCCCGTGACTACCAGCAGTGGGCCCCGGTGCAGTGGCAGCTGACGTGGGAGGGCACCGTGCCCGGGACGCGCAGCGCCACGGGCCGCATCGAGTGCGACAATCCCGGCTGGGAGAACGGCACCTGCGTCCGCGAGGACGGCAGCCCCTCCGACGTGGCCCGGCTCGTCGACGAGTCGGCGTCGTTCTGCGACGACGGCGTGCTCGCGGGCGACAAGATCTCGATCCTCGGCTGCTCCGAGGACGACGACTGCGGGCTCGGACAGCGCTGCCTGCGGGAGCCCACGGCGCCCAACAGCGCCACGGGCATCTGCATCTCGGCCCAGGCCTACGAGGACGAGTTCGAGGTCCTCCGGCAGGTGTGCCAGCCGTTCATCAACGACGCCTGCGGCATTCCCCGGCGAGAGTTCCTCATCACGCGAGCGTTCCAGAATGAGCTGCACATCCAGGCGCTCGACAAGCCGCTCGAGTCGCACCTGCGCATCGTCGACCCGCAGACCGGGTCGGCGCCCGAGGACCCCGACGACCTCGACGAGCTCGGGGTGGCCGAGGTCATCGACCGCTACACGTGCGAGCTGCCCTTCGACCCCGACGGCCAGCCGAGCGACGGCCTGGGCTGCACCAGCGACGAACAGTGCGCCATGCTCAACGGCGGGGACGAGGAGTTCCTGTGCGGGAGCGACGGCATCTGCCGTGGTCCGTGCGTCGATGGTGACCCCGAGTGCTTCGAGTGCGACGTCGACGCCGACTGCGGTCACTTCGGTGAAGGAGCGCTGTGCGTCAATCAGCAGTGTCAGCGGCCCTGCCAGCCGGGGCAGCGCGACTGCGTCCAGGCGCTCCTGCCAGGCTCGCGGTGTTTCGCCGAGCTCGTCGACTACGTCGTCCGCACGCACAACAGCTTCACCGTCGTGGGCGACCCTGCGCCGGGCTTCATCACCTCCCGCGTGGTCACCGACCCTGACTCCGGCGAGTGCCGCGAAGACGAGTCTCAGAGCGAGCTGCTCACGTCCCGCCTCCGGCTGGGCCCAGATCAGTCCTCGGTGTTCAACGACCCGCTCGTGGGCATTCCCGACTGTCCCAACCCCGACGAGGCAGGACCGGGCGATCCCAACCCCTGCCGGATCGTGGCGCGGCGCTCGGAGGCCGAGGACACCCTGTTCCACCGGATGGAGTACGAGGGCGAGCCCGTACCGGCCATCCGGTTCTCGAACCCGAGCGTCAGCCTCGTCGTCGACCTCGTCGACCTGCTCACCCTCGCCGACGACGTGGAGATCGTCGATGGCAACGGAGCCCTGTACACCACCCGGTTCCCGGCCGAGTTTCGGGAGTTCAACCGAGCGCGGATCCCCCGGAACTACGCCACCGCCTTCAACGCGACCGCGGGCTACATCCCGATCTCGGAGCCCGCGGTGGTCGTGAGCACGGTGATGGTCTACCCGGTCCGCGTGCTCGTGGGCCCAACCACCTCTCCGGTCATCGGTGCGGGGGTCGACCAGATCGCCTACATCGTCGACGCCGGGGGGCGTGGAGGCCCGGCGGGCGTCCGCGGCCAGGTCATCCGGGTGCAATCCAACCTGATTCAAGACGGCGGGTTCGTCGACACGGACTTCCTGGTCCGGTAGGCGTCCGGCGCGCCGCGAGGACGACCGTCGTCGCGCCCCGCGCTTTTTGGGGTAGACTCGGGTCCGACCCCCGTGCCGCAGTTCAAGGTCAGGATCGGCAACCAGACGCTGCTGTTGCCCGACGGAGAGCACGACATCGGTCGGTTGGCCGATTGCTGGCTCACGATCGATGACGACTTGGCTTCGCGCCAGCATGCGCGATTTCATGTCGCCGGTCCCACCGCGGTGCTCGTGGACCTCGGCAGCCGCAACGGCACCTTCGTCAACGGCAAGCGCATCGTCGGGCGCTGCACGCTGCACGATGGCGACAAGGTCCGCGTCGGCCGGGAGATCCTGGTCGTCATCAAGGCCGACGGCGCGGTCGACGATGACGACGATGGCCTGCGCCGGACGTTGGCCCCTGGCGAGGACACGCGTTTCCCATCGCTCATCGGACAGCTGGTCGAGAAGAGCCTGCGCGTGGGCAAGGTCAAGGAAGCCGAGCGGTACGCCAGCGCGCTGATGAACCAGCTCGGTGCCGCACCCGTCGACGTCGAGCATCCGGCCGCCAAGGCCTGCGTCAGCTGCCTACTCGGGCTGGCCGAACACACCGCCGCCGGTGTCTGGATCGACCGGGTGTTTCAGCTGCACACCAAGCAGGACTGGCTCATGGAGCCCGCGGTCGTCGACCGGGTCCGGGGCGCCATGGACCGCATCCCGAGGGTGCCCGGCCGAGCGATCGCCGACTACGAGGCCCAGCTGCGGAGGCTGCAGCGCAGCGGACACGGCGGCGCGGCGGCCGTGCTGGCCGCGGTCGCGGAGATGGTCGACGCGGCGGGGCAGAGGTAGGGCCGCTCTCGGGGTGGGCCACTCGCCGCCCGGCGTCGCGCCTCCCCCGTTGGGTGAGGAGGCGCTCCTTTGGGCGGCTCGGCGGGGAGGGTCTGTTCGCGGCCCTGTCTTTGTTTCCCGCTGCGAGGACTCTCCGGGTCCTCTCGCTCTCACGTTGAAGGGAGAGGGTGGGAAGGGGCAGGGCTTCTGGGCCACTCGCCGCCTTGCGTCGCGCCTCTCCCTTGGGTGAGGAGGCGCTCCTTGGGGCGGCTCGGCGGGGAGGGTCTGTTCGCGGCCCTCTCTATTTTTCCCGCTGCGTGGACCCTCCGGGTCCTCTCGCTCTCACGTTGAAGGGAGAGGGTGGGAAGGGGCAGGGCTTCTGGGCCACTCGCCGCCTTGCGTCGCGCCTCTCCCTCTGGGTGAGGAGGCGCTCCTTGGGGCGGCTCGGCGGGGAGGGTCTGTTCGCGGCCCTCTCTATTTTTCCCGCTGCGTGGACCCTCCGGGTCCACTCGCTCTCACGTTGAAGGGAGAGTGTGGGGAAGGGCGGCGCCTCTTTGGCGGCCCGTCGCTAGTTGGCGAGGTCGACGACGCGGAAGGTGGTGCGGTTGTTCTTGGCTCGGCCGGCGCTGGTCATGTTGATGGCGACGGGTTTGGAGGCGCCGTGGCTGCGGGTCTTGATGCGGCTGCCGGCGACGCCCTTGCCGACGAGGTAGGACTTCACGGACTCGGCGCGGGTGTCGGTGCGGGACTTGGCGGCGCCCTTGTCGTCGGTGTGGGTGCCGACCTCGATGACCTTGACCTCGGGGTGGTACTTGAGGAACGTGGCCAGCTGGTCGAGGGCTTCGTAGCTGCTCGAGGCGACCTGGTTCTTGTTGTCGTAGGTGATGCGCTTCTTGACCCGCAGGTTCTTCCCGTTGAGGGAGACGAGCGGGGTCTCCGGTGGGGCGTCGAGCTCGAGGACCTGCGAGAAGCTGGTGTCGCCGTTCTCCTGCACGGTGAACTGGAACGTCTTGGTCTTGTAGCCCTCGGCGCTCGCGGTGCCGGTGTACTCACCCGCCTGCAGTTCGAGCGCGATCTGGCCGTCGGGCATCGAGTTGAACGGCTCGTCGACGCCTTGGCCGGTGACCTGCATCGTGACGAGCACGCCCTTGCCGGTGGAGTCGGAGAAGGTGCCGCGAATGACCCCGGAAGCGGGGGCGGGCCCAGAGTCGAGCTGGATCTGGACTTGGGTGTCCTCGCCGGACACGACGTCGGCGGAGCCTTCGTGCACGACCTGGTCGTTCATCGTGATCGAGAACGCGACGGTGCCCTCGGGGAACCGGTAGCTGGTGAAGTTGCCCGATGCGTCCGTGACGATGCCGCCGGACACCAAGCCGGGGAAGCTGACGATCGCCCCGGGGACGGGGCTGCCCGCCGGGTCGAGGACCACGCCCAGGATGCGGCCCTCGAGGACGGGCTCGGGCGCCACGGGAGGCGGCGCCTCGACGGGGACCTCCACTTCCTTGACGACCGGCGTGGGGTCGAACGACCAGCCCAGACCGAGCAAGATCTGCCACGGCGCCTGTCGGGGACCGAACTCGAAGTTGGGCGAGACGAGACCGATGTCGGCGGCCGCGTCGAGGTGCAGGCCCGAGATCACGTTGGCGCGCAGGCCGACGGTGAGCCACTGCGCGGTGCGAGGCAGGGGGGAGGGGGCGGACTGGTTGCGCGCGAACGCGGGCTCTTCGGTCGTGGTCACGTCCCACGCCCACTCGAGGATCGGGTCGAGGCCGAACTTCTTCTCCTTGCCCAGGCGGAACGGGAAGTCGACCGCGTACCGCATGCGGACGCGGCTTTGGTTCGCGCCCAAGGAGAAGCGGGTGACCTCGCGGCTCGCCGGATCGTCGATCTCGGCGTAGTTGCCAATGCGCAGCGAGTTGTCGAGCATCCAGCCGATGTTCGTGGTGAACCGAAACGGAAACTGGCTCGCGGTGAGGTAGCGGAGGTCGACCGCGAACAGGCCGTCGACGAAGAAGTTCACGTTGGACGTGAGCAGCCGGTCACTGCCCGAGAGCAGGCCCAGGCCCGCCTGGCCGCCGACGCCGATGCCGTTGTCGAAGCGCCACGCGCCCTTGAAGCCGAAGTCGATGTCGCCCAGGGCGAAGATCGCCTCGGCGTCCTGTCGGTCCGCCTGGTCGCGCGCGTTGCGGTTGGCCGCCGAGTTGACGCTGAAGAAGAGCTCGCCCCACTTCGCGGGAGTGAAGCCCATCGTCACCCCGCCCTGCACGCGAGAGTGCTGGTCGGTGACGTCGCCCACCCGGTACATGAACTCGTCCTTGCGGAAGAAGTTGGTGTGGAGCCGGAACCGGAACGTGTATTTGCCGCCCACGTCGGGCAGCGACGTGTGGAAGAGGCCGATGCCCGCGCGGGTCGTCGGCATCAGCGGCTCGCGGCGGCCATCGACCATCCCCGGGTCGTCGCCGTCGGCCTCCATCGATGCATCGTCGCCCTCCTCGTCGCCGCCGGGGAGTTCGGCGTCGCTGTCGAACTCGCTGTCGAACTCGCTGCCAAAGAGAGCCTCTGCCTCCGGGTCGGCCTCGGGCGCAGATCCCGACCCGTCGGCGCTGGCCTCGAATCCCGCGTCGGCGCTGGCCTCGAATCCTGCGTCGGCCGCGGGCGCCGGCGCATCCGCGGCCGGAGCCGGATCGGCTGCGGGCGCTGGATCGCCCGACGGAGCGGGGTCGCCTTCGGGGAGGGAGGGAGGAGCTGCCCACGCCACGGAGGGCAAGAGCACCATCAAACCGGTCAACGACAACGCCGAAAAGCCTCGCGGCATACCCCGAGAGTCCCGTGTGCAAGGGGGGCTGTCAAACCTAACGTGCTCGGAATCCGGGCCGCGCGACGGCGATCGAACTTCTCGAAAATTTCTTTCACGGATCTGCGCGGCGTCCCGGATTCCTCTCTCGACAGGTGTGCAGTGACGCGCCGCGATCGCTGAACGCCGGTGCCCGCTTGGTGCAAGATGGTCGGCACGCCCCTTGGGACGTCTGCAACTCAGCTCGGCTCCGCAGCGCCTGCACCCGGCGGCGTGGGTGCTCCTCGTCGGCGTCGTCTGCTGGGCCGCGTTGTGGAGTCGTCCCGTTCGTGCGGCGAGTGAGGCCACGGTCGAGCAGGTCGATGTCTCCTTGCAGATCGTGGCCGGTGGGGACCGCCGTCCCAGCGGAGCGCGGGTCCCTCGAGGGCAGAGCTGGGTCCGTGGCCGGGCGCGCTACGAGCTTCGTGCGCCCGCACGGGCCGGACAGACCTTGGTGCTGCTCGACTTCGCCGCCTTCTTGCGGAACGAACCGATCGAGCTCGACGAGGCCGCGATCACCGGCTACGTCAACGGACCGTTCGACCCTGCCGCGCTCGTGATCATCGACCACGAAGGCGCGCGCGCGGTCGAACGGATGGGCCGCCGGCGGGACGTTGTGGTCACGCTCGCCGAGGGAACGACGAGTGTGACCCTCGAGTACGTGGTGACCGTGCCTTCGCGCCCGTGGCCGCTGGGCTGCGTGCGGCGGACGTGCAGCCTCAGCGGGGCCATCGCGCCGCTGCCTTCGGCGCCCGCACGCGGGGGTCGCTACCTACCCCCCGGCGGCCGCGTCGTGCGTCCCGTGCGGTGGCGCGTGGGGTCGGTGCGGCTGCTCGGCGAGCTGCCGCGCGCGGGCCTGACGGTGGGACGCGCGTCGCAGCCGGCCGACGGGCGCGTCATCGTGTCTGCGGGCGATGGAACCGCCATGGCCTACCCATCGGTGTTCTGGGCGCCCAGGTGGCATCACACCCGCCTCGTGCGGGACGGCGTCGAAGTCGACGTGCTCCATCGCCGGCCCCGCCCGAGTGGCCGTACGCCTGCCGAGACGCGACTGCAGTACTGGCGAGATCTTCCCGGGCACGTGGCGACCACCGCCGAGGACATGGTGTCCCTGCTGACCGCGACGCGCCCGCTGCCCGCAGGGACGGCCGTCACGGCCGTGGTCGGCCCGCTGCGCTCGGAGATTTCGCAGGCCCACCCCTCGACCCTGATCGTCAGCGATCAAGCCCTCGAGCTGCTGCCCGCGGGGCGCTTCGAGAAGTTCCACGTCGAAGCGATCGCGCGCGGGTGGGCCGACGTGCTGGCGATGGGCATGTTCGTCGATGCGCACGACCCCTCCACGGACCTGTGGCTCGGTGGCGCCGTCGCCATGGCGCTGCTCGACCTGTGGCGGTCTCGACGGGACCTGGCGGACGAGTTTGCCGCGGACATCCTCCGCAACCTCACCTTCGTTCCCGCGGTCGACCGCTTCTTGTACACCCAGCAGGCGTCGTTCTCTCAGACGTACTTTCGCGGGGTCGAAGACGACCCACCGCTTCGCAACCACCCGCTGTGGTACTCGCACGCGCTCCCCACCGGCCGGCGGATTCACGGGAAACTCACCGACACCCTCGGCGGCGAAGGGCTCGGGGACTTCTACGACGCGCTGCTGGAGACGCCCACCGCCAACCCCGTGGGCCTGGCCGAGCGCGCCTACGGCCACACGCTGGACTGGTTCTTCGACCAGTGGCTCGGCGAGTACCCCCAGGTCGACTACTGGGTCGGCGACGTCCGCTCGCGACGGGTCCCGGACGGCTGGGAGCACACGATCGTCGTCCACAAGCGCAGCCGCACGCCCGTCGTCGAGCCGGTCCAGGTCTTGGTGACCGACAAGGACGGAGCCGCGCGCTTCGTGGTCTGGAACGGGCAGGCGGGCTCGGCGATGACGCTCGCACGTGAGCCGCTGCAGGGCACGCACACGTTCGTCGTGCGCACCCCTGCGAAGCTCGACTCGGTACGCCTCGATCCTCGCAAACGCCTGGTGCAGACGCCGATCGAGCCCGAGAACGTCGACCCGGCGTTCAACGATCGCGACCGCCCCCAGTTCCGGTTCCTGTACACGGGGGCGGGACTGAGCGTCGCGGCATCCGAGTTCGTCAACGCCGGGACGCCCTCGGCGCGCTTCAACGCCATCGCCGGGTTCGCGGCGTTCGAGGCCAGCCTTCGTCGAGACCTTCGCCGCACGGGCCACGTCCTGGTGGCACGCGATCGCGAGTCGATCGTCGCCGTGGGCAGCGGGGTCAACCTATGGTGGGGCAAGAAGGCGAACGCGCAGCGTCGGCGTGGTCGGGTGCGCTTGTTCCTCACCGGGGGATGGCTCTCCGATGGTTCGCTCGATCCGACCGGCGGCGTCCGGCTCACCGAGCGCGTCTCGGTCATTCACGACACGCGGCGGTTCGGCTGGTGGCCGCAGCGGGGGCGTCGTCTGAGCCTGGGCGTGATGGCTCGGCAGACCCTGCGTGACCACGAGGGACAGGCCGACCACCGTCTCGACATGGCGACCGATGCGACGTGGGTGCAGCTGTGGCCGCTCGCCCAGGACCACGTCATCGCGACGCAGCTCCGCGGCGAGCTGGTCGTGCCGATCGTGCGCGACCCCGAGTTCCGCTCGCTCACCCGGGTGGGTGGCATCGGTGGCCTCAGCGGTTACGCGGCCGACGAGGCGTTCGGGCTGGGCCAGGTGGCGGTGCAGGCCGAGTATCGCCACGTCTTCGTTCGCAACCTGCACGCCAACGGCGCGCACCTGTTCTACGGCCGAAGCCTGGGCGGCGTCGCGTTCGCGGGGACGGCGACGACGAGCCGCTGCGATGGCTACGGCGGGTGGTTTGGCCCCGACAGCTGGTACGCCCATGTTGGCTATGCGCTGACCGCGAGGCTCTCGATCCTCGGGGTCAGCCCGCAGCTGCTCAAGGTCGAGGCCAGCGTCCCGCTGGTCCGGCGAAACGGCGTTCGATGCCTCGACCAGGTGCTTCCAGACTTTCTCGCCGAACGCCAAGGCCTGCCCGACGCGCGCGTGCTGCTGCCCCCGTTCAACATCAACGTCTTGTTCAACCAAACCTTCTGAAAGAAATCGGTTGCAACTCGCCCAGACACGGGGCGTCTTTGTACGCACCATGACCCGGAAACTCTTTGCCGCTGGACTCCTCTTCACCGTCTTGGCCGCCGCGCCCGCGTGCAAAAAGGACGACATGGTCAAGGAGACGATGACCGAGATCGACGGGCTCGCCGACGAGATCGTCTCGACGGTCAAGAACGCCGACGACAAGAAACAAGGCGTCGCCGAGGCGCAGAAGCTCCTCGACGCCAAGAAAGAGGCGCTCGGCGGCCAGATGGATGAGGTCGGGCAGCTGCGAGGCTTTCAGGTGAGCGAAGAGGTCGCCGCCGAGCTGACGACCAACGTCGCTCAGTCCGCGCTCGAGGTGGAGAGCCTCAAGCTCAACCTGATGACCGAGACCATGAAGGACAAAGAGCTCGACGCTGCGCTCGACAAGCTCACCGGCGACTTTGCGACGATGGTCAAGCCGTAAGCGGAGACTGCACGCCTGCGGCCTCGAGCAGCGCGCCGTCGCGGATCGCCGCAGCCAGAGCTTCGATGTCGTCGCCGAGCACGCGATCCCCCTCGTGCGGCGGCACGTGCTCGCGGATCTTCGCGTGCACGGACGCGAGTCGCGGCGAGGTGGCGGGCTCGCGCAGGTCGAGGACCCGTGCGGCCGCCATGGCCTCGACGGCGAGCACGGCCGAGACGTTGTCGACCGCCTTGGCGAGCTTGCGTGCTGCACCCGGGCCCATGCTGACGTGGTCTTCCTTGCCTGCCGAGGTGGGAATCGTGTCGACGCTCGCGGGGAAGCTCAGCGTCTTGCACTCGCTGGCGAGCGCCGCGGCCGTCACATGCGCGAGCATGAAGCCGCTCTCGACGCCCGGGTCGTCGGCGAGGAAGGCCGGCATGCCGCGCGAGGTGGCAGGCGACATGAAGCGGTCGGTGCGGCGCTCGCTGATCGTCGCGAGCGTGGTGACGGCGGCGGTGAGGTGGTCGATCGGGACCGCAACCGAGCCGGCGTGAAAGTTGCCGCCGCTGACGACGTCGTAGCCGCCATCGTCGCGCCGCAGCAACAAGGGGTTGTCCGTGAAGCTGTTGAGCTCGATCGACAGGGCCTGGGCCACGTAGCGGACCGCGGAACGGACCGCGCCGTGCACCTGCGGCATGCAGCGGAAGCAATAGGCGTCCTGCACCTCGTCACAGTCGGCGTGCGAGTCGTGCAGGGCCGAGCCCTCGACCAACGCCCGGACCGTGGCCGCGGTCTCGATCTGCCCGGGGTGGGGCTTTCCAGCGTGAATCCGAGGATCGAACGCCGCGGTGGTGTTGAGCCCCGCGTCGAGGCTGAGCGCGCCGATTACGTCCGCCGAGGCGACCACGTTGCCCGCCGTCCACGTGGCGAGCGCACCGATCGCGGTGGTGACCTGGGTGCCGTTGATCAGGCACAGGCCCTCCTTGGGACCCAGCGGCGTCCTCTGCAAGCCCGCCGCGGCGAGGGCCTCGGCCGCGGGGCGCTTGTGCCCAGTCTCGGTGAGCACCTCGCCTTCGCCGATGAGGGGCAGCGCGAGGTGGGCCAGTGGCGCGAGGTCGCCGCTGGCACCGACGCTGCCCTGGGCCGGGACGGCGGGCAGCACGTCATGGGCGAGCAGGGCCAAGATGCCGTCGATGACCTCGGCCGAGGCTCCCGAAGCCCCCAAGGCGAGGGTATGGGCCCGCAGGGCGAGTAGCGTGCGCACCACCGCGGCGGGCAGCAGCGGCCCCACGCCGCACGCGTGGCTACGCAGCAGGTTGCGCTGGAGATCTTCGAGCTTGTCCGAAGGCACGCTCGTGCCGCTCAGCGCCCCGAATCCGGTGTTCACCCCGTAGATGATCTGGCCGTCGGCGACGTCGCGCAGGAGCTGCGCGCGCGATCGCTGGAGCTGGCTGCGGACCTCGGGGTCGAGCGTGACGCTCGCCCGACGCGATGCGACGTCGTGGACGTCGCGGAGGCTGAACGAGCGACCAAGGACGAGAGCGCGCGGAGTGCTGGCGGAGGCGTGCATGGGCAAGGCGAGGGCGGGAGTCTACGATGATCGGGCCGCAGCGCGATCGCGACGTTCCCGCAGCGCGGATTCGGCGAGGATGAGCGGTCTGCGGCCGGTCCTGCTACGCTGTGGCCCTCGATGTTGAGGTGCCCCGAATGCGGCAGGACCTACCCCGTCGCGGAGGGTTTCTGCCCCATGGACGGTACGCCGCTGGCCGACGTCGCCTCCGCCGTGCCCGCCGTACAGGGCGAGGACCGCATCGGTGAGGTGCTCGACCGCCGCTACCGCATCGACGAGCTGATCGGGGAGGGGGGCATGGCGCACGTCTACCGCGTCACCCACACCATGATCGGCAAGTCTCTGGCGGCCAAGGTCGTCCGGCACGAGCTCCGCGATGACGAGGAGGTCGTCCGCCGGTTCCTCCGCGAGGCGCAGATCGTCTCCAGCATCAAGCACCCCAACGTGGTCGACATCAGCGACTACGGCGAGACGGCCGAGGGGGGGGCGTTCTGCGTCATGGAGCTCCTGCGCGGCCGCACGCTCGCCGAGGCCATCGACGAGCGCGGCGCCTTCTCCCCCGAGGACGCGTTGGGCGTGGCGCTGCAGATCTGCCACGGCCTGCACCACTCCCACGAGACGGGCGTGGTGCACCGCGACCTCAAGCCGCAGAACATCTTCATCTGCGACCCCAAGGGCAAGCCGGCCGACGGCAAGGAGCCCGTCGTCAAGCTCATCGACTTCGGGGTCGCCCGCGCGGGCAACCGCATCACGGTCGCCGGCGCGGTGCTGGGCACGCCCGAGTACATGTCGCCCGAGCAAGTGCGGGGCAGCCACATCGACGCGGGCGCCGACCTCTACGCGCTGGGCATCATTCTCTTCGAGCTGCTCACCGCCGCGGTCCCGTACTCCTCCACCGACGTCGCCGTCACCATGCAGAGTCAGCTGCACGCGCCGACGCCCAAGATGACGCTCGTCGACCCCGAGCTCGCGGGCTTGATCGAGACGCAGGCCCTCATCGAGCGGCTGATGTCGAAGGACCGGGCCGCTCGTCCCGGCACGGCCGAGGAGGCCGCGGTGCTGCTTCAGCAGGCGATGGCCTCCGACCTCGGCGCCGAGGCGGCGGAGCGGGTGATGAAGTCGACCCTGGCGATCGGCTCGGGAGGGATCGGCAAGAACGCAGCGTTGCCTCCGGCCCCGGCGCGCCCCTGGTCCGACCGCCAGATGGACTGGAACCCCGACCTGCAGAGCGCGGCCGAGCCCACCGGGGACGTCGGCGCGCAGGTGGAGCCGGACCCCGTCGATCTGCACGACGATGCCCCGACGCGGGGCCGATCGATGCCGTGGATCATCGCGGCGACGGCCATGGTGGTTGCTGGAGCAACCATCGGCGGCTACGCGGCGATGGGCGGGTTTCGGCCGCCGGCCAGACCGACGCCCTCCGCACCTACAGTGGAGATCGTGTCGGCCCCTGTGCCGACCGCTCCTCCAGCATCCGAGGCGTCGCAGGTCCCGACCGCGGTCGCGGGAGGGAGAGATGCAGGTGAACAGACCCCACCCCCCGGTGCGTCCGTTCCCGTAGTCGCCGACCCCGACCCCGAACCGCGACCCGTTCCACAATCCGAGATCTCCGAGCCCGCGTCCGCCGCGGCAGCTGGATCCAAGGGCGCGTCGAAGCGTCCTCCACGCCGACCGCCAAGCGACAAGCGCAAACCCAGCAAACCGCGCCCCAAGAAGGCCGACTCGGCGCCCCCTTCTGCGACGCCGCAAGCGACGTCCAAGCCCGCCGAGACCCCGTCGCCTGCGTCGTCTCCACCCAAGTCTCCACCATCGCCCGCCACCAAGGACGGGGACCTACGCAACCCCTTCGGGTGAAAAGTAGGTTACGATTGAAACCGACGCATCCGTGTCCAACGCTCAAAAACAGCCCTCTGGCGGCACCCCAACCGGGGGCTCGACGATGATCGCCGGGCACTCCCCGTCCGCCCCGCCTCCCGTCGGCACCCCGCCTCCGGGCGCCCCGCAAGCCGCGGCCGCCACGCCGTCGGGCCCGGTCAACCTCGACCTGGTCGATACCGTCCTCGCGGACCGCTACCGCGTGGTCAAGAAGCTCGGCGAGGGGGGCATGGGCAGCGTCTACCTGGCCGAGCACACCACGATCAACAAGCGGCTCGCGATCAAGGTCCTCAGCCCCGAGTTCTCCCACAAGCAGGACCTCGTCGATCGCTTCCTGCAAGAGGCGCGCGCCGCCTCGATGATCGACCAGGAGAACGTCGTCGAGATTACCGACTTCGGCTCGACCCCCAACGGGTCGGTGTTCTTCGTGATGGAGTACCTCAACGGTGAGGACCTCTCCGACACGATCAAGAACAACGGGCCGCTCCCGTGGTCGCGCGTCAAACCGATCATGCTGCAGATCGTGGAGGCGCTCAAGTCCGCCCACGAGGCTGGCATCATCCACCGCGACATGAAGCCGGAGAACTGCTTCCGCATCAAGCGGGGCAGCAACCACGACTTCATCAAGGTGCTCGACTTCGGCATCGCCAAGGTCACCAGCGACGAGGGCGAGGGCAAGAACCTCACCCGCACGGGCATGATCTTCGGCACGCCCGAGTACATGTCTCCCGAGCAGGCCAAGGGCGAGAAGGTCGACCACCGCGTCGACGTCTATGCCCTCGGCGTCATCCTCTACGAGCTGCTCACCGGCAGGGTGCCGTTCACCGCGGACACCTTCATGGGCATTCTGACCAAGCACATGTTCGAGCCCCCCGCGGCGCCGAGCACGGTCGTGCCCCACGCCAACATCCCCGCGGATGTCGAGGCGATCATCCTCAAGGCGCTGCAGAAGGACCGCGAATACCGCTTCCAAGACATGACCGACATGGGCGCTGCGATCGAGAAGGTCGGCAGCGGGTCGGCCGCGGTCAGCGTGGTGGAGGAGGTCGTCGCACTTCCCGCCGGCGGCGAGACGTCCTTCAAGAACCGCGCAGCGACCCACGGGCTCGTCGACGACGACGAGCCGCCCAAGTCCAAGACCGGCATGGTCGTCGGGCTCGGCCTGGCCGCGGCGGTGCTGCTCGGCGGCATCGGCTACGCGGTCGTCAGCATGGGAGGCTCGAGCGGCGGCTCCGGTGAGAACACGGACTCGGCCAACAACGTGGCCGTCGCCGACTCCGCCGGCGACTCGAGCACGCCCGCGGTCAACGATACGCCCGGTGAATCCGCCGGAGAGGTCCCCCAAACCTCGGACACCGCGGCCCCGGACGCCACGGCGGGGTCGGACACGCCCCCTGTGGTCGCTGCGACCACCGTCAGCATCACGGTCAGCACCCCTGACGTCGAGGGCACCGTCTACGACAACCGAGACGACAGCGTCCTGGGCAAGACGAACGAGCCGATCTCGATGCCGCTGTCGTCCGACTCGTTCGACGTCTACGTGCGCGCCGAGGGCTACGAAGACTTCCTGACCGACGTCATCCCCGACAAGGACAAGAAGGTCGAGGTCAGCCTCTCCAAGGCGAGCGACGTCGTGCCCACCACGAGCACGAGGAAGCGCAAGAAAGGCCGTCCGTCTTCATCGAAGAAAAAGAAGAAGGGCACGAGCTCGACGGCCGCGTCCGAGCCCAAGACCCCGCCGCCCGACCCACCGGCGACCGACGGCAAGAAGAAGAAGAAAAAGGGCGGCCAGGACTACGACCCGATCTCGGGCGACCTGAAGAACCCCTTCGGCAAGTAGCCAGCTGCGCCCCTACCTCCGTCCAGGGGAGCGAGCGGGCGGCCTGTCGAGCGCCAGGGCGTGCTCGAAGTACGCGTGCAGACCGGGCACGTCGTTGTCGATCCAATGCTGCGGGTCGCGCGGATTGAACCTCCAGAACGTGCTCGGCGCCCGGCGGTGCTGACGGTAGCTCGCCCACAGCGGAAACGATTCCACGCACACCGCCCACGTCCGATGAACGTGGTGCTGGTGGTCTTCTTGCTCGCCGGTGTAGACGTCGAGCACACGGGCGGAGAGTCGCCTGTATCGGGTGTGCCGCTGCCCCGCCGCCAACGCGGAGGCCAGCCCCTTGTAGGCCGAGAAGGACGCGCGGTCTCGGACGCTGGCCGGAATCACCGTGCCCATGAAGGAGTGCAGGTTGGCGCTCGCGCTGAACTTCTGCTGCGCCAGCAGGGCGTCGAGCTGGGCGGTCTCCGGCTCGCTCAGTGGGTGCGCGCCGCGGTAGGTCGCGTCTCCGGGACGAGTCGATCCCGCACCGGGGAGCCAGCTGGGCGAGTCGGCGGGCCGCGGAAAGTTGCGGTTGAGATCGACGCCGTTGGCGTTGGTGCGCAAGGTCGACAGCGGACCCTCTCCACCTCGTGCCCACGTCTGCACGTAGCCGTCGGGGTTGAGACAGGGGATGACCCACAGCTCGGCCTGCGGCTGCCAGTCGCCGCGGGCCACCGACTCGGCCAGCGCCAAGGCGGTGAGACCTCCGATGAACTCTGGGCCGTGAATGTTGGCGGAGCAAAGGATCCGAGGCCGGCTCGAGCCAGGTCCCCGGATGCGGATCGCGCGCAGGGGTCGTCCTTGCACGGAGTCCCCGTAGACCACGAGCTCCGCACCGAGGCGCGCTGCGACGGACTCGGTGCGGGAGGCGAGGGCCTCGGGAGACAGGTACGGCGCGAGGCCGGACACGTGGCTCAGACCTCGGGCTGGGGCGCCTCGGGGTCGCCATCGGCCGAGGCCAGGACCTCGGGCGGCACGTCCGCAGCGTCGTCGGCCGACTCCGGCTGAGGGTCGCTCGACGTGCTCGGCGTGGCGTCCGCCTCGGACTCGACGACGGTCAGCTCGAGCTCGATGTCGTCGAACACGTAGCCGAGCACGGCGGCTTGCAGGCCATCGTACGCGCTGGTCGAGACGCGGAACTCCGTGAGCGTTTCCTTGACGGTGAGGTTGCGAACCGACCGTCCCTCGAGCCCGAAGTCGGACGCGAGGAGCTCGCGGATGTGGGCCGACTTCTTGCCGTGGCTGCGACCGACGTTGAGCGCGACGGTGACCATCGGGCCGTCCTCGGTGCCAATCCTTGCAGGGTCCCCGGCGGGGTCCCTGGCGCCGACTCTGGACGATTCCCTGGCCCCGCCGTCGCCTGCGTCGCCATCGTCGGACGCCGATCGACGGCCCCGGCGCTTGCGCTTGGGCGCCGGCTCGGGCTCGTCTTCGATCGCCTCGGTGCCGCCTCGGAAGGTCTCATCCTCGAACTCCTTGTAGGTGAACTTGGAGGACCAGACCTCCCAGAAGTCCTTGTGCGGGGGGGCGGTGAGCTCTGGCGGCGCTTCGACCTTCTTCTTCTTGCGACGACGACGGCGACGCTTTCGCTTCTTCTCCTCTTTGGCGTCGAGGGGCTCGTCGGAAGCTTCGTCGGAGGATTCCGTCTCGCCGTCATCGGAGTCGTCATCGGAGTCGTCATCCGAATCTCCATCGTGGGGGGCGTCGTCGGTGCCGTCGCCGGACTCGTCGTCGGACTCGCCCTCGTCGGCAGGGGAGTCTTCTTCGGAGAGGTCTTCGAGCTCGACCTCATCCTGCAGCGCATCGATGACGCCGCGTCGGCGCCCCTTGAGCGTCAGGTCGTCGAGCTCGTCGATCTCGCCGAACTCACCGCGAACGACCTCGAGTTCGCTCTCGTCGATGTCGATGATGATCTGATCCTGCGAGACGTGTTGCTCGACCGCTTCGGGCTTCTTGCCTCGTCCACCGCGCCTGCGTCGGCGCCGGCGCTTTCCGGCCGAGCCATCGCCGTCGGGCGAGTCTGCGTCGGCGGAGACCTGGCCGGCGTCCGCGTCGGCGCTGGCCTGCGCGTTCGGGGCGGCTTCATCGGAGGATGCCTCGCCCTCGCCTTTGCCCCGTCCACCGCGCCGCCGGCGACGACGACGACGACGACCGCGCGCGGACACGCCGTCGTGAACCTCGGTGATGCCTTCGGTGGACTCGCACGGGGCCGCGACGGCGGCCTGTGCGTCGGCTGGTGCGTCTTCCGCTTGTGCTTCTGCGACTTCGTCGCCGGTCGCCCCGTCGGCCACAGCGTCCGGGGACGGTGCATCGTCGTCGACCTCCTCGAGCACGGCGGCGTCCGCCTCGAGCACGGTCGCGGCGGTGGCCAGCTCGGGCAGGGGCGCTGCGGCGAGCGGGCCGCGTTCTGCGTCCGCGTTGTCGTGGTCGGGGTTCTGGTCGGACTCGGTGGACTCGGCGTTGTCGTCTCCACCTCCGCGGCGCCGACGTCGGCGTCGGCGTCGGCGACGTCCGCCGCGTTCTTCTTCGCTGCCCGTCTCGTCGCCCGAAGCCTGCGTGGCCTCGGACTCGGTGTCGGTGTCGACTGGGTCAGCCGTGCGCGCCTCGTCTGCCTGTGCAGCCTCCTGGGCGAGCTCGGGCTGGGCGAGCTCGGGCGTTGGGGTGCCCTCCGTCGCGGCGTCGTCGGCTGCGGCGGCCTGGGCGGCGGCGTCCTCGCTCCGCGGTGCGTCCTCTTCACGACGGCGACGGCGGCGGCGGCGGGGCTCTTCGTCTCCGCGACGCTCGGAGCGTTCGCGGTCCTCGTCATGGTCGCGGCGGCCGCGACGTCCACGGTCCCGATCGCGTCGGTCGCGGTCGCGGTCTCCGTCTCGGTCACGATCACGGCCTCGACCCCGACGGTCGCGGTCGCGGTCGCGGTCTCGGTCTCGGCCACGATCGCGTCGGTCGCCGTCTCGGTCACGCCCCCGACGGCCACGCCCTTGGAACTCGTCGTCCTCATCGGGAAGGTCGCGTGCGACCTGGGTGGACGGATCGGGGTCGCTCATCGCCTCGCTGAGCAGGTACGCGATGACCTGCTCGCCGCGCGGGTCGGCCGAGAGCGTCCGAGCGAGCACCGTCCACTCGGGCGAGACCAGCTCGGGGAACCGCTTGCTGACCTGGTCGAGCTTCGTCTCTTTGCGCCGGGCCTCGACCTCGTCGGCGGGCGGGAACCTGGCCTCGTTGAACTCGATCGAGGGGTAGGCCAGCTTGAGGTGGTAGAAGTTCCCCATGTCGTGCGGGCCGATGAGGCTGATCGCCTTGCCAGCCCGACCAGCCCGGCCGGTGCGGCCCGTGCGGTGCACGTAGCTCTCGGCGTTCTGCGGGAACGAGTAGTTGAAGACGTGGCTGATGTGGCTGATGTCGATGCCACGACTCGCGACGTCGGTCGCGACCAGGAAGCGCAGCCGGCCCTTGCGCATGGCCCCTAGCACGTGCTCTCGCGCGGCCTGGGACAGGTCGGAGCTGAGCGCCTCCGCGCTGAAGCCCTCTCGGCGAAGCACGTTGGCGACGAGGTTGGTCTCCTCGCGGGTGTTGCAGAAGATGAGCGTGGAGCCGGGCTCCTCGAGCGCGACGATGTTGATCAGGTCGCGCGGGCGCATCGTCCCGGGCACGGAGTAGTACACGTGCTCGATCTGTGCGGCCGCGATGTCGTCACCGGAGAGCTTGAGCGACTCGGGTGAGTTCATGTAGCGCCGAGCGATGCGCTCGATGTCCGAGGGGACGGTGGCCGAGAACAGCGTGGTCTGGCGCTCGCGGGGGCAGGCGTCGAGGATCGCGTGGATGTCCTCGAGGAAGCCCATCGAGAGCATCTCGTCGGCCTCGTCGAGCACGATCGTGCGGACGCGGGAGAGGTCCAGCGTGCGGCGGCGGATGTGGTCGAGGATTCGGCCCGGGGTGCCGACAACCGCGTGCACGCCGGCCTTGAGGGCGTCGAACTGGGGTCCGATGGCGGTGCCGCCGTAGACCGGCAGGGGGATGAGCGGGGTCTCGCCGGCGAGCTTGATGAGCTGGTCGCAGACCTGCTTGGCCAGCTCTCGCGTGGGCGTCATGACGAGCAGCTGCACGCCGGTGTCCTTGGCGTCGCCGGGCTCGAAGCGCTCTGCCAACCACGGCAGACAGAAGGCGCCCGTCTTGCCCGAGCCGGTCTGGGACTGCACGAGCACGTCGCGACCGGCGGTGACCGGGCCGAATGCGGCGGCTTGGACCTTGGTCGGTGCGCCCCAGCCGAGCTTGTCGAGCGCGGCGCGCATGGGCTCGGACAACCCCATCTCCTCGAAGGAGGAGGGGAGGCTCGCCGCATCGGGCGCGTCGGGGTGCACCGCGTCCTCAATCGGCGCGGGGCTGGACTCCACGGCTTCCACGGCTTCATCGGCTTCATCGGCCGTCGCGGAAGCGATGGACGCTGAGGCCTGAGCCTCGGGGGACTCGGCTTCGGCCTGGGGCTCGACTTCGGCCTCGGCCTGGGTCGATGCGTCAGCCGGAGCTGGGGTGGAGGTGGAGGGGGAGGTGTCTTGGGGGGTCGTGTCCGAGGAGGTGTCCTCGGACTTCGGCGGTTGAGCCATGGGTGGAATTCCTAAAGCGCGAGCAACTCATGACGGGCCTGACTATCCTCGGCGCGGTTGCGTTGATACGCGTGGAGCCGCTCCGCGATGCTCTCCAGCGTGTGCTGGGCATCGGGGTCGGGGCAGGCCGCCTGGGTCTCGCGGATGAGCGTTGAAACGACATCGTCTTGGGGGTCGTGATGGCTCTGATGCGGTGAACGCTGGGTCAGGGCTACGACCCGGTCTCGGATGAGATTCACCCGGTAAGGGCAATCGATCTCTCCAGGGGAGAGACCCACGCGTTGCTGAACAACGCCAAGGTACGCGCCGGTGACCCCGTAGCCGATGATGGCAACGAGACCGAGGATACGTACCCACAAGAAGAACCGGGTGAGGGTTCGGGAAGGGGTCCGGCTCCGTTGAGATTGGGAACCCTGCTTCGCCAGGAGCGCAGTGTCGCTCGGCTCGCGGCGGCCGGTCAAGACTGAGGAAGATTCGGAACTCACACCCGGCTCGTGGCTGAAGCCCCTGCAAAAACAGGGGGTTGCAGGGGGGAGCGTGCGGAAGTGTGCGCTCTGCGCGGTCTACTGGCAGTCCACGGCCTGAAGGTCGAGATCACGGGTCGTGAACCGGACCTGCCCCAGCTGGGTCGGCGGGAGCGACGAGCCCCCGATCAGGCGCCGAATACGGCAGCCGAGGCTGGGGTCGGTGGACAGACACTCCCCGGGGGCGCCGAGGTCGAGCACCTCGTCGGGTTGGCCGGCCCGGTCGGGGTGGATCAGCTGGAACTGCGTCGGAAGCGCCCAACTGCCCGTGTCGAGCGGGATGATCTGGGAGCGACGGTCGAAGCTGGAGACGTCGACGGTGACCAGGATGCCCGGTTCGAGGAAGAAGTCGTGGGACTCTCGCGCGGCGGCGTCGCGAAGGTCGAGGAGCTCGAGCCGAGCCGGGCCGCCGTCGGTGCCGCTGTCGGGCAGGGCGGTGACCACCCACACGCCCGGGTCGAGCGGCAGCACGTAGGCGCCGGCCTGCTCGCCGGAGGGCTTGCTCGGGTCGAAGAAGGTGGACACCTGGTGGACGTAGGGTCCGGGCACGTTGTCGACCGACTCGCCCGCCATGCGGAGGCGCTCGGCGAGCACCTGCGCGCCCGGGCTCCCGCAGTCGCCGTCGGTCTGCGCTTCGGGGTCGCAGTCGCTGACCTGCACGCGCCCCTGCAGGAGGATCCGGTCGGGCAGCGCGAGCTCGGAGAGGGTCGTGCCCGCGTCGGCGAGCACGTTCAGCGTCGTATCCAGCGAGCCCGACACGGATCCGACCGGCGTCTCGATGCGAAGCTTGTACTCGAGCTCGCCGTCCTCGCCTGCGGGGAGGCGGAGGTCGCACTGCGTGAGCGGGACGCCGTCCATGTCGAGCGACCCGCACGCGCCGGAGCGACGCAGCACGCCGACGGTGCCATCGCTCTCGGCCACGATGGGGATGCACGACGACTCGCCGCTGTTCCAGGCGTCCAGGACCTCCGGGTCGATCATCAGCGGGGTCTCGGCGCGGAAGGTGGCCGTGGAGCCCGAGGTGGCGCCGACGCACTGGCTGCGGGGCTCGGGGGCGCCGAGGGCCGCGTCATCGGCGGTGCGCGGCAGGCAATCGACATCGCAGCAGGTGTAGCCGGGGAGGAGCTCTCGCGGGGCGCCCGACAACGAGAGCGCGACGTCCTCGAGCTCGCCCAGGGTCGGCACGCAGAGGTCCCCGCCGAAGCTGGCCTCGCCCCCTTGGCCGCCGGCTTGAAGCGGGCTGAAGACCACGCTCGAGCGCAGCGTGACCGACGGCGCGCCGAGGGACTCGGGCGGGGTGACGGTCACGTCGAAGACGCGAGTGAGCGGGTCCGCGTCGTTGTCGAGGCCGTCGCAGTAGGTGTAGACCCGAGCGTCGACCTGCCCCTCGAGGCCAGGCGTTGCGTCCGCGGCGACCGTGCCCGTCCACGCGACGCGGCCTCCCAAGGGGAGCTCGCACTGCGAGGTGACGGTGTCGCAGCGCAGCCCCTCGCCACAGGCCGCGTCGTCGTCGCACTCGGGCTCCCGGTCCTCGAGCGGCTCGGGGTCGAGCCGGAACAGCCCCAGAGCGTCGCATGTCTGGGGAGGCGAGACGTTCAGGCAGGTGGCCAGCTCGGCGATGTTGGGGTCGGCGTGCCGGATCGTGACGCTGGCGCCCGCGGGCATCGGCCCGAGCTCGTTGAGCTGCGTATCGACCGACACGGCCCGCCCGCCGAGCTCGCGGTCACAGTCGTTTTCGTAGACGTAGGTGTAGGTGACGACGTCGTCGAAGGGCTTGCGGCACGCACCGAGCGAGACGATGCACGCGTTGCGCACGTCGTCCTCGTCGCAGTCGTCGAGGTCGCCGCAGCAGTCGAGGTCGGTCGAGCACGGCAGCGCGTCGTCCTCGGTCACTGGAGGGGAGAGGTGCTGGTAGCGCAGCGCGCGAGCTTGCTGGCCTTCCTCGGTGGGCAGCGGCTGCGTCTGCCAGACCAGATAGCCGCCGTCGCCGAGGAAGGTCGGCAGCTCGTCGTCCTCGTGGTAGCGGGGCCACGACACCGCGACGAACGCCTCGGGCTCGTCGTCGGGCTCGGGGGCGTATCGCACTTGCCGGCGCAGCTCGTCGCGGGCGAAGCGTGAACCCTGGGCGATCGTGTGCGCCGAGGTGATGAGCAGCGGGCCCTGCTCGTTCGTGGAGTCCTCGTCGTACACCGCGAGGTTGAGCTGCTGCGCCACCTCCCGTCGCGGCACGGACAACACCTCGATCGTGCTGTCGTCGAGGTCATCGAGCTCCCGGTCGCACCCGGCGATCTCGGCCCTGAACTGCGCCTGCCCGCCCGCGACCTCCTGCAGATCGAGCCCGATGTAGGACAGCGGGGGGCTCTCGCTACCATCGCGACACACGTCGACGTCGCAGACGAACCCAGGCCCGCGGCTTTGCACGCAGTCTTCGTTCGACACGCACTCGACCTCGGGAGGCTTGGGGGCGAGCGTGCTGCACCCCGCGACGAGCATCACGGCGAATGTCCAACGCGCAGTGCTCACTCGACCTCTCCACAGTCGCACTGGTCGGCGGTCGCTTCGTTGGTGCCGTCGACGCACTCGAACACGTAGTTGATGACCGCATACGTCGCGCCTGCGGCCACGTCGGGGACGCCGCACTGCAGGCGCTCGACGTCGTCTCGGACGGCGCGAAAGAAGGGCCTGTCTGTGACCATGAACTGCAGGTTGTGCAGCCCAGGGCCCACCGAGGACCCGTTGTCGTCGTTGCAAAGATCCACCCTCGCGCTGGCGGCGTCGTCGAGCCGGAAGGCCCACTGCCAG
Organism: bacterium; assembly: GCA_024742475.1. Lineage (GTDB taxonomy): Bacteria > Myxococcota_A > Polyangia > Nannocystales > Nannocystaceae > CAJXVA01. Next base: position 64,951 of record JANSYI010000037.1, read on the forward strand.
GCGTCATTGCGGGCGAGCGGGGGCTCGACCCGGCTGGGGTAGAAGAGCGCGCCCGAGGCCATGTCGCGCATGGGTTCGGTGACGCTGAGCGGGTCGACGACGCGTCCGGGGGCGCAGGGCTCGAGGTAGTTCTCGTAGGCCACCGCCGCGCTCGGCTCGTTGGAGACCGGGTCGGGGTCGAGCAGCAACACCCCGTAGAGCACGTCGGCCGGGTCGTCCCCCTCGAGGTCGGGATCCTCGGCGTAGATCGTCCAAAGCTCGGGCGCTCGCAGGTCGCGCTGGCCTGCCGGACAGACGCACATCGCCTCGCCGCCCTCGCCCCGAATGAGGCCACCGGAGCGGGTCTCCTCGACGCTGTGGCAGAAGACGCCGGTGCCCCCGTCGATGGCCTCGCTGACGGCGATGTCGGCGTCCCGGTCCAGACACCACGCCTCCCACTGCTCGGGGAGCGGCGCGCGCTGCAGGATGCGGACGGCCCCCTCGTTCTCGGGCCCGCCTTCGAACGAGATGCCGCGGTCGGGCACGATGCAGGCCGCGAGCAGGATGAGCGTGGTCGCGATGCAGCGCTTCACCCCGAGACCTCCTCGCAGTTGCACACGTTGGCGCCCTCCTCGGTGGTCTCGTCGACGCAGCGGAAGACGAAGTCGACGACGTCGAAGCTGGCCCCGCCCACGGTATCGGGCAGTCCAACGAGCGGCTCTTGCTGCTCGTCGCGAGCGAACTGATCGCCGTCCACGCTCGGGCGCCCATCGGGCTCCTCTTCGACGGGGAACGGCCACGGGCGGTCGGTGACGACGAGGCGAAGGCTGTGCAGCCCCGGCGACAGCGGCGTGCCGTTGTTGTCGTTGCACAGGTCGACGGTGGTGTCCGCGCCCAGCGTCCACGAGCGCAGGTTGGTCGGCGGTCGCTCGATCGGCTGCTCGTACGTGCCCGCGACGGCCGGCTGCGCGGGGCGATTGGTCGGAAAGTAGTTGGTGTACGCGAGGAACTGCGACAGCGGCTCTTGGCCCTCGACCGCATCGAGCAGGAACGCGCCGAGTAGGGTGTCGCGGGGCTCGCCGTCTTCGTCCACGTCGGGGTCTTCGACGAAGATGTCGAAGCCGCCCAGGGCGTTGGCGTCGCGGCCGCCCTCACAGACACAGAACGCCTGGTTCTCGACCTCGATGAGCCCGGGAACGACCGTATCGGGAGGGATCGGGCAGACCTGAAACCCCGGGGCCTCTGCGCACGCATCGTTGGCCTCGGAGGTGAGCGCAACGGCCTGGACGATGCGGACCGTCCCGGGGTTGGTCCGGTTGGGCTGCACCTGGATGTTGGTGTCCGGGATGATGCACGCGCCGACCAGCCCAAACCCCAACAGCGCGACGCGTCGGGGGCTCCGCGCGGCGCGAGGGGTGCTCATCCCGACTTCTTCTCCGACTTCTCGAGGTGCCGGAAGATCGTGCGCGGGTCCACGCCGAGGTCTCGAGCGGTCTTGGTGCGGTTGCCGCCGTTGAGCGCCAGCACGCGGTTGATGTACTCGCGCTGCCAGTTCTCGCGCGCCTCCGACAGCGGCACGATGACGTCTTCCTCGGCCGTGGCGCCCTCGAGCACGTCGAGGTCGAGGTCTTTGGCGGTGATCTGCGACCCCTCGGCGAGCACGAGCGCCTTCTTGATGTGGTTTTCGAGCTGGCGAATGTTGCCCGGCCACGAGAACTTCATCATCGAGCGGACGGCCGAGGGCGAGAAGGCGGACTGCGGGTCGGCCCACTGGTCCTTGCCGTACTGCGACGCGTAGCGGCCCAGCAGGTACCGGGCGATCAGCAGCACGTCGTCGCCGCGTTCGCGCAGCGGGGGCAGGGCGACACCGATGACGTTGAGGCGGAAGTAGAGGTCCTCGCGGAAGCGGCTGTGTTTGACCTCTTCGGAGAGGTCCCGGTTGGTCGCGGCGACCACACGGACGTCGACGGGCGTGGTCTTGGCCTCGCCCACGCGCTGCACCTGCTTCTCTTGCAGCACGCGCAGGAGCTTGACCTGAAGCTGCAGGGGCAGCTCGCCGATCTCGTCGAGGAAGATGGTGCCCCCGGCTGCCGAGAGGAACTTGCCCGCCTGGTTGGCCACCGCACCCGTGAAGGCGCCCTTGACGTGACCGAAGAGCTCGGACTCGATGAGGTTCTCGGGGATGGCCCCGCAGTTGACCGTGATGAACGGCTGGTCCGCGCGCGGAGACCGGTTGTGGATCTCCTTGGCGATGAGCTCCTTGCCGGTGCCCGTCTCGCCGGTGACGAGCACGGTGATGTCGGTGGAGGCGACCTTTTCGACCCGGTTGTAGACCTCTACCATCTGCGGGCAACCACCGATGATCTGCCCAAACTTCACGTCCTCGAGCTTCTGCGCGAGCTGCTCGCTCTCTTGGCGCAGCTCGCCGAGCACCTGGGCGTTCTTGAGGATGAGCGCCGCCTGAGAGGCGAAGATCTTGAGGGTCTCGAGCTGGTCGGAGCGGAAGAGGTTTCGGATCGAGTCGTTGCCGACGTAGATGAGGCCGAGCAGCTCGCCGCGCACCATCAGCGGCACGCACATGACCGAGCTGAGCTTGAGGTTGATGACCGAGAGGCTGTTTTGGTAGCGCTCGTCGGCGTAGGCGTCGGAGATGATCTGCGCCTTCTTGGAGGTGATGACCTCGCGGATGATGTTGTCCGAGAGCAGCTCGCTGGGGGAGTCGACCGGCTGCCGCTCGAGGTTGCGCGCCACTCGGACCTGGTAGTCCTCGTCGCCGCTGGCCGCGAGCACCAAGAAGCCCTTGTTCGCCCGGGTCATCGCGACGACCTGGTCGATCAGCTCCGAGAGGATGGCGTCCAGGGCGTTCTCGGGCTTGAGCAGCAGCTCGGAGAACTGGAGGAGCTGCCCCATGGCCTGGTGCGCGAGCTCCATGGCCTGGTGCTGGTCGGGCTGCTCGCTCTTGGGCTCCGGCGCCGCGTCGACCGCAGAGAACACCAGCTCGACGCCGCCGACGGCGATGGTGTCGCCGTGTTTGACGTCGTAGGCCCGCATCTTCTTGCCGCGGACGTAGAAAGGAGTGCTGCGCTGGGTGCTCTCGAGCCGATAGCGCCCCGGCTCGTGGATGAGCGTGCAGTGGGATGCTGCGACCTCGCCACCGTCGAGGCGGAGGTCGGACTCGGGCGCGGAACCGATCGTCGTCAGGTTGCGGACGATGGCGTGGCGTTGAATCTGACCGTCGCGGGAATACTGGAAATACGGCATGGGCGCAGGAGTCGGCGTCGCAGCGTAGCGTAAAAGTCCAAGGATCTAGAAGCGAACCCGGAGTCCCAGCGACGCTCCGCGAGTGGATGCTCCGGCCTGCGGGCTGACCGTAGCACGCCTCTTCTTGCGCCGACGCCGTCGCCCGCTGTTGCCCTCTTCGAGCTCGGACCGGGGGACGGAGTCGGTGATCTCGAACTCCTTGAACCGGACCTGGGCGAGGATGATGTCGAGCGCGACGGTCCCCACGAAGAACCAAGCCATCGCCTCCTCGGCCTTGCGCCGGCGGACGACCTGCTCTTCGGTCGTGTCGCCGCGGGGGTTGCAGACCAAGGAGCCGTTTTGAAACCCGTCCTTGCGGTCGCAGCCGTCGACCGTGGCCCGGACCGCGAGGAGAGAGAGGCCCGCGATGCCGATGACGGCCTCGGTGGCGAGAAACGCAGCGCCAATCCCGCGGTCGCCGTTGAGGAAGTGGCTGACGCCCAGCGGGAACAGGGCGAGGGCGCGCGTGCGCTTCTCGCCGATGGCGACCTCCTGCGCGTCGTATTTCTGCTGCAGGTCTTCGAGCTCGGCTTGGGTGTCTTCGAGCCGGGTGCCGACCTCGTCCATGTCGGCGATGCAGGCCAGCTTGTCGGCCTCGCAGCGTGATCCGGCGCTTGCGATCCGTTGCTCTCGCACGCTGAGGTAGAGGTCGTACAGCTCGGGCGAGTAGACCTTGCGAGGGAGCCGCCAGCTCGGGTTCTCGTTCATGATGCGCGTCAGGTGCCCGGTGGCGCGAACCTGGCGCTCGTCGCTGGGGAGGGTGGCGTCCGAGAGCGTGGCGTCGGCGAGCAGAACCAAGACGCGCTCGCGCTCGACCCGGTCCTCGAGCGGGTCGTTGTCGGCGATCGGCTCGAGCAGGCTGCGAACCTCGAGAAAGTCTCCGCCGTTCCACGCCTCCTCGGCCGCCGCGATGCTCGATTCCTTGTCCGGGTCGCCGGCTTCGGCGGTGGGCGCCGGCGCAGCCGGGTCCGCGACGGGTTCGGCCGGCGTCGCCGGGGCCACGAACAACGACGCGGCCACGCTCTTGGCGGCCACGGTCTGAACCCACGACAACATGCGTGCGCCGCGGAGCGTATCCCACCGCGGGGGCGCTTGCCTACCGCTCGACCATGTTGGCTCTCACCGGCGGATTCGATGACGGCCACACCTTGCGCGTGACGATCTTCGTCTCGTAGCCAGGCGCCTTGAGCTGCAGGCGGATCTTCCGCTCGCCCGTCTCGCGGTCGATGGGGATCGGTTGCAGCGGCTTGTCGGCGAGCTGCGGCTGCTTGATGTCGTCGGGCTTGCATCCCTCGAGGCACACGACCGACGCACCTGGAGGTGCACCGGCGACCGTGACAATCGCGTCCTTGGGGTTCGCGGGGAGCTTGACGCTGCCCGAGGCGCAGGCCTCGGGGGTCAGGCGTGCCGACCCGCGCCAAGACCCGCCGGTGAGGCTGACCGTGGTCGGCTTCTCCAGCGTCAGCTCGGTGCGCTTGGCGTCGATCTTTCGAAGCTGCTTGCCGACGGCGAGCTTGTGGTTGCGGGCCGTGTTGAAGGGGATGTACTCGAGCTCGACCACGCACTTGAACGTGCTGGGCGTCTCCGCCTCGGGGCTGACCCGCTTGGGACGTCGTCCGGGCCTGCTCCCCACGGGCTGCACGTCGGCGGGCTTGGGCTTGGCGGACGCGTCGGTGGTCGTGGCCTCGGGCCCGGGCCGCGGGGACGTGGAGGGGATCGTCGCGGGGACGGGCTCGGTCGACAGTGGTCCGCTGTTTCGGGGCTCGGACCGCTTGCTGGGGATTGGAGGCTTGGGGGCATCAACGCTGGATGCCTGTTCCCCGGCCGCGGAGGCGACCCGGCTGGACATGCTGCCCTTGGGCACGAGCATGACGCCGGCCGAGACGAGCCCGATGAGCGCGAGGGCGCCCGCACCGACGAGCACCTGTCGCAGCCGACGCTCGCGACGGCGGACCTTCTCGAGCAGGGCCCGCGCGCCCGCGTGCCCGTTGTCGATCTCGAGGACGCGCCCGAGCAGCGCGACGGCGCGCGCCGTGTGTCCCTGCTCGGACGCGGCCTTGGCCCGCTCCATGAGCGTGCAGGCCACGCGCTCGTCGAGCGCGCGCACGTAGCCCTTTGGGTCGGTGAAGTATGCCTTGAGCTCTTCGGGCGAGGGGGTGACGCCCATCTCCTCGAGGTAGCGCTCGAGCTCCTTGGCGAAGGTCTCGGCGGTTTGAAAGCGCTCCTCGGGCGAGGTCGCGAGCGAGACCGCGATGATCGCCTCGAGGTCGCGGTCGACGAGTGGGCAGACCGAGGCCGGGGGAGGGTAGTCGCCGTCGGCGATCCGGTTGAGCACCTCGTGCGGGTTGCGGCCGGAGAAGGGCAGGGTGCCGGTGGCGAGCTGATAGAGCAGGATGCCCAGCGAGAAGAGGTCGGTGCGCTGGTCGAGCGGGCGTCCCGAGATGAGCTCGGGCGCCATGTAGGCGGGCGAGCCGATGAGCTGCCCGGTGAGCGTGAGCTTCTGGTCGTCGATGATCTGCGCGATGCCGAAGTCCATCAGCTTCAGCACGCCGTCGCGCTTGCGCACCATGACGTTCTCGGGCTTGATGTCGCGGTGCACGATGCCCGAGCGGTGGGCTTCGCGCAGCGCCAGGCACAGCCGGTGCACGATCATCGCGGCGATCGTGGGCCGTGGGTCGAGCTGCTCGTCGACCCACTGCCGCATGGTGGGGCCGTGAATGAACTCGGTGACGATGTAGCTCTCGTCGACGTCCCCCCCGGAGTAGTCGAAGATCTCGAGGATGTTGTCGTGACGGAGCTTGGCGACTGCGAGCGCCTCTCGCTGCAGGCGCGCGCGCGACTCTTCGCGATCGGCGAGGTGGGAGTGGAGGACTTTGACCGCGACCTCCCGCTCGAGCACGGTGTCGTTGCCGCGGTAGACGACCGCCATGCCGCCGTGGCCGACCTCTTCGACGATCTCGTACTTGTCGAGTTTGCTTCCGGCGAGCGACGGCACGTCGTAGGGGTCTCCTGCGAGACGTGGAGGAAATCCCGCGAGGCGGGGTGCGGGGTCAGCGAGAGAAACGCGGCGGCCAACCGATCCACGCGGCAGGCCTCGTCGTGCTCCACGGTCTGCGACCGCGAGCCACAGCAGTGTACTCCCGCGTTCGCCTCGTGTGTGCGTGTGCCGCTCGCGCAGCCAAGGGGGGGCGGAACGGCCGCTGCGTGTGGTAAGAGCGACCGGCGGAGGGTCCCCTTCCGCTCGTCTGCATGACCACCGCGTTCGAGCCGCGCCCCGCCGAGGGCCTCAACTACCCCAACCTCGTCCAGTTGTTCGCCGCGCGCGTTCGGCGAACGCCGCACGCCCCGGCGCTGCGCCACAAGGTCGCGGCCACCTGGCAGACCCTCACGTGGACCCAGTGGTGGGACGCGGCGCGGGAGGTCGCCGCGGGCATGGTCAACAAGTTCGGCCTTCGGGCCGGTGATGCGGTGGCGATCTGTGCTCCGACGCGGATGGAGTGGATCGTCGCAGATCTCGCCGTCGCGATGGTCGGGGGGATCTCCGTCCCGATCTACCCGAGCCTGACCGAGGAGAACGCGCGGTACATCCTGGCAGACTCGGCGTGCAAGCTCCTGCTCGCGGATCTTCCGCGACGTGTCCCCGCCGAGTTGACGCTCGGTGTCGTCCTCTTCGAGGGCGAGCGCGACGGCGCGACGTCGTGGAACGCGCTGCGGCTGGCGGGGCAGCAGGCCCTCGAGCAGCCCGAGGTGGCCGCGGATCTCGAGGCGCGCGCCCAGGCGCTCGGCCTCGAGGACACCGCGACACACGTGTACACGTCGGGGACGACGGGCATGCCCAAGGGGGTGGTCCTGACGCACCGCAACCTGGTCTACGAGGCGTGGGCGATCAAGAACGTGGTCCCCGTCGATGCCACCGACGAGCAGCTGCTCGTGCTGCCCCTGGCCCACATCTTCGCCCGGCACATGGTGTGGGGCGCGGTCGAGCAGGGCGCGGTGACTGCGGTCGGCGAGGGCGAGGCGCAGCTGGCCGCCAACCTGCTCGAGGTCGCGCCCACCTTCATGGGCGCGGTCCCTCGGATGTACGAGAAGGCCTACGCTCGCGTGATGCGCGAGATCGTCGGCCGCTCGGCGGTGATTCAGCGCGGGTTCGAGCTGAGCATGGAGGTGGGCCGGCGGGTCTCCGCCTACCGGCAGCGAGGCCAGGAGCCGCCGACGTCGCTCCAGCTGCGGGCGGCCGTGGCGGAGAAGCTCTTCTTCAGCCGGGTCAAGCAGATCTTCGGAGGGCGGCTGCGCTTCTTCGTCTGCGGTGGCGCTCCGCTCAACCAGGAGATCGCCGAGTTCTTTCACGCCTGCGGCGTGCTCATCCTCGAGGGATACGGTCTCTCGGAGACCACCGGGGCGACCAACGTCAACCGACCCGACCGCTTCCGATTCGGCACGGTGGGCCCCTCGATGCCCGGCTGCGAGGTCCGCATCGCCGAGGACGGCGAGGTCCTCGTGCGGGGCCACAACGTCATGAAGCGCTACCACGGCCTGCCCGAGGAGACGGCGGCCGCGTTCGACGAGGACGGCTGGCTCAAGACCGGGGACGTGGGCGAGCTTCGCGACGGCTTCTTGCGGATCACCGAGCGCAAGAAGGATCTCTTCAAGACCGGCGGCGGCAAGTACATCGCGCCGCGGATGCTCGAGGGGCGGCTGCGCGTCGGCGAGGGCATCGGCCACGTGCTCATCTACGGTGAGGGCAAGCCCTACGTCGTCGCCCTCATCGCGCTCGACGCCCCGCCGCTGTTGGCGCTCTCCGAGCGCGAGGGCCTGGGATGCCGAACCTACGAAGATCTCGCTGCGCATCCCCGTGTGCGCCAGCTCGTCCAGGAGCACGTCGACGCGGTCAACGCGTCCGTGGCCCGGTACGAGACCGTCAAGCGCATCTACATCACGCCCGAGCCGCTCTCGCTCGAGGCCGGGCAGCTGACCCCCACCCGGAAGGTCAGGCGGGCCGTCGTGCTCGAGCGGTACCAAGACGCGCTCGAAGCCCTCTATGAGGACGCCGACATCCCCGGCCGCCCGATCAGCGCCTGAATCGGCCCTGAATAGGCCCTGAATAGGCAGGCCTATCGGCGAAAGACGAAGACCCCCGACTCGATGAGTCGGGGGTCTTCTCGTGTAGGGCCGGGCGGCTTCGAACCGCCGACTTCTACCGTGTCAAGGTAGCGCTCTACCCCTGAGCTACGGCCCTGTGGATGTCCCCTGTTTGGGGGAGCGCGTCTTAGCGCGTCCTGAGTCTGGGGTCAACCATTTGTTGCACAAGAATTGGCGCGACGTCTTGACGCGCACCGCGGCAAGACACACTCTTGCCCCGGTTCGCGCCTCGCACGGACGGCCCTCGTGTCGTTCGGCCAGCTCACCCTCGGCGGGTGGGGGCCACGAGTTCGGACCCATCCCTTGAAGGAGCAAGAGTCATAGGCAGAAGAAGAAGTTCGAAGCGACCGCCACGCCCAACCGAGAAACATCGGGTCGGCCGTCGCATTCGCGCCCGCGAAGTCCGCGTCATCGATCACGAAGGCGGACAGCGGGGAATCATGGATACGCGCGACGCGTTGGATCTCGCCAACGAAGTCGGCTTGCAGCTCGTGGAGGTCAACCCCAAGGCCAACCCTCCGGTCTGCAAGGTGATGGACTACGGCAAGTTCAAGTACGAAACTGCCAAGCGGGAGCGCGAAGCCAAGAAGAACACGACCACCTCCGAACTCAAAGAGGTGAAGTTTCGGCCCAAGACACACGGCCACGACTTCGACTTCAAGGTTCGGCACTGTCGTCGCTTCCTCGGCGATGGCGACAAGGTGAAGTTGGTGGTGCAGTTCCGCGGCCGCGAGGTCACCCACCCGGAGACGGGGCGGGCGATGCTCGACCAGGTCTGCAAGGACGTGGCCGACATCGCGACCGTCATCCAGATGCCCTCGATGGAAGGCAACCGGATGAACATGGTGCTCGGTCCGAAGAAGGACGCGAAGAAGGAGCAGCCCAAGCGTCCCGCCGCCAAGCCTGCCGAAGGCAAGCCCGAAGACAAGGCGGCAGGCAAGGCCGCGTCCGGTGCAAAAAGCGGATCTGCTCCCGCTGGCGACGAGAAACCTGCCGCCAAGCCCGCGGCCAAGCCCGCGGACGACGCGGCGCAGGCCGGCCCTTCGGCCTAGCCAGCGGCTCGAACCGGGCTCTCCGGCCCCTCCATCGCGGTTCTCCGCTCGGTGGGGGGGCGGTGGGCGCTCGATCGCGATTGCCGCGACACACGCATGCTCACACCGTTCGCGGGGAGCACGCGGGTGTTCGCGGCAAAGTCATGCTTGCGTGGTCCCGTTATCTGGGGTAAGACGCGCGTCCTCTCGGGGTTTTTGCCATGCCCAAGATGAAGTCTCATAGCGGCTCGAAGAAGCGATTTCGGTTCACTGCCACGGGCAAGGCCAAGCGCAAGCACAGCCACAAGAACCACATCCTCACCAAGAAGAACGCCGACCGCGTTCGGAAGCTCCGTGGGACGACGATCGTCTCCGAGCCTGACCAAAAGCGCATCGACGCGCTTCTGCCCCACGGGCGCCCCTAGGAGGGAGTAAGTCATGCCTCGCGCAAAACGTGGCGTCAAAGCACGCCGTCGTCGTAATCGAATTCGCAAAGCAGCCAGCGGTTTCCGCGGTGGTCGCCGTCGCATTTACCGTCGCACGGTCGAAGCCGTGCACCACGCGTGGATGCACGCTTACCGCGGTCGCAAGCAGAAGAAGCGCGACATGCGTCGCCTCTGGATCGTCCGCATCGGCGCCGCCGCCCGCATGCACGGGCTCAGCTACAGCCGCATGATCAACGGCCTCTCCCTCGCGGGCGTCGAGCTCGATCGCAAGATCCTCGCCGAGCTCGCCGTGGTCGACGCCGAGGCGTTCGCCAAGATCGCCCAGGTCGCCAAGGACGCGCTGTCGTCCCAGTCCAAGGCCGCCTAGGCCATCTGCCGCATCGCGCGGGCGGAGACTCTTCATCGAGTCACCGTCCGCGTTTTGCATTGGTTGGCTCTGCTCTATGCTGCGCCGCGTGAGTGACGACGTGACAGAGGCGCTTCGCGCCGAGCAGCAGCGCTTCGAAGCTGCGCTCGCCGAGGTGAACGACGCCGATGCGCTGTATGAGCTGCAGGTCCAGTTCATCGGCAAGAAGGGCTCGGTCAGCAAGCTCCGCGGGCGCATGGGCAAGCTCGCCCCCGAGGAGCGCAAGGCCTTCGGCATGGCGTTCAACGAGGTGAAGAAGGCGATCGAGGCCTCCCTCGAGGGAAAACACCGCGCCATCAAGACGCTCCAGCGCGAAGCGGATCTCGGACGCTTCGAAGACCTGACCATGGCAGACACGATGTCTCCGGTGGGCAGTATTCACCCCGTCACGCGGACGCGCCGGCAGCTGTCGCGGGTCTTTCGCAAGCTGGGCTTCGACGTCGTCGACGGGCCCCACGTCGAGCACGAGCTGTACAACTTCGACAAGCTCAACATCCCCGCCGACCACCCGGCCCGGGACATGCAGGACACGTTCTTCGTCAACGGACCTGCGGGGGAGACCGACAGCAACCTGGTGCTGCGGACCCACACCTCTCCCGTGCAGATTCGTACGATGTTGGGGCGCAAACCCCCGATTCGCATCGTCGCGATGGGCACCGTCTTCCGCAAGGACGACGACCCGACGCACTCGCCGATGTTCCACCAGATCGAGGGGCTGTGCGTCGACGAACACGTGACGATGGCGGACCTCAAGACGACGCTGTACCGCTTCGTGGGTGCGTTCTTCGAGACGGACCTCAAGGTCCGGCTGCGCCCCTCGTTCTTCCCCTTCGTCGAGCCCGGCGCGGAGTTCGACATGGAATGCCCATTCTGCCCCAAGGACGACGCCGGGGCGAAGCTGCCCGACTGCGGCGTCTGCAAGGGCAGCCAGTGGGTCGAGCTCGGCGGCGCGGGCATGGTGCACCCCAAGGTGCTGCAGGCCTGCGACATCGACCCGCAGGAGCACTCGGGGTGGGCCTTCGGGTTCGGCATCGACCGTATGGCGATGTTGCTGCACGAGATCACCAAGCTCGGCCTGCTCTTCGACGGTGACGCGCGCTTCTTGGAGCAGTTCCCATGCTGATCTCACGACAGTGGATTGAAAGCCTGATGAGCCCCGCCGGGGGCGAGACGATGAGCGACGAGGCGTTCGGCGACGCCGTGACGTCGCTGGGCCTCGAGGTCGAGGGGGTGACGCGCTTCGGCGACGACCTGCGCACCGTCGTGGTCGCCGAGGTGAGGGGCATCGAGCCGCACCCCAACGCCGACAAGCTCCGGCTCGTCGACGTGTTCGACGGCGAGCGCACGATCAAGGTCGTGTGCGGGGCACCCAACGTGCCCGAGTCCGGGGGCAAGATCGCGTTCGCGCGGCTGGGCTCGGTGCTTCCCGGCGGCTTCGAGATCGGGGCGCGGGAGATCCGGGGTGTGCACAGCGAGGGCATGATCTGCGCCGAAGAAGAGCTCGGCATCGGGCCCGACGGCGACGGCATCATGGTGCTGCCCTCCGACTGGCAGCCCGGGACGCCGCTGCCCGAGGCGGTGCCCGGCATCGCAGACACGATCTTCGAGCTCGGCATCACCCCCAACCGTCCCGACGCCCTCGGGCACGTCGGCGTCGCGGCCGACCTGGCGGTCAAGCTCGGACGCTCGCTGCAGCCCCCCGACGCGTCGCTGGCCGACGTCCCGGCCGCCGAGGGGCTCGTCAGCCTCGAGGCGCCGCAGCGGTGCGGACGCTACATCGGACGGACGTTCGAGGGCGCGCAGGTGGGCGACTCGCCGCTGTGGATGCGGGTCCGACTGCACCGCTTGGGGCTGCGGCCGATCAACAACGTCGTCGACGTCACCAACTACGTGCTGATGCTCTGGGGGCAGCCGCTGCACGCCTTCGATCGCGCCAAGCTCTCCGAGGGCAGGGTGGTCGTCCGGCTCGCCGCCGACGGAGAGCCGATGACCACGCTCGACGGCGCGGAGCTGAAGCTCGCTGCCAGCGACCTCGTCATCGCCGACGCGCAGCGCCCCCAGGCGCTCGCGGGGGTCATGGGCGGGCAGGATTCGGGCGTCGAGGCGGGCGCTACCACGCTGCTCCTCGAGACCGCGTGGTTCGAGCCCGGCTTCGTCCGGGCATCCGCGCGCCGCCACGGGCTGAACACCGACAGCTCGTATCGCTTCGAGCGGGGCGTCGACTTCGGGGCCCGGCTGCAAGGGGCCTGTGCGACCGCCGAGCAGCTCCTGTGCACGCTCGCGGGCGCCCGCGTGACCGGGGGGGTCGAGGTGGGTGGCCAGGTGCCACCGACGCCGACGATCACGCTCCGGGAGGCGCGGGTGTTGGCGCTGCTGGGCATGGCGATCCCCCGCGCCGAGATCCACCGGGTGCTCACCGGCCTAGAGATCTCGCTCGAGCCCGCCGGGGAGGCGGCGTGGCGCTGCATCCCCCCCACGCACCGTCCCGACCTGACGTGCGAGGAAGACCTCATCGAAGAGCTCCTGCGGCACTACGGCCTCGACCGCCTGCCGAGCACGCCCAGCCTGCCGAGCGAACCGCCGGGCATGCGGGTCGACCCGGGGCAGCGTGCCGCCGACGCGACCGCCCGCCTCGAGGACGCGGTGCTCGACGCGATGCGCGCGGAGAACCTGCAGGAGGTGCTCGCGTTCGCGTTCACCGATCCCGCCGATCTCGAGCCATTTGGGGTCCCCGCCGATCGCACGGTCAAGGTGACCAACCCGCTGCGCATGCAGACCAGCGTGATGCGCACCCATATGATGCCCGGCTTGCTGCGGGCCGGGTCCGTGAACGTGGCCCGCCACGCCCGCGCGGTGCGCTTGTGCGAGGTGGGGCGCATCTACGACTGGCCCGAGGCGTCGCAGACGTTCGACGGCGCGACAGCCGAGGTCGACGCGCTGCTGCCCCGGGAGCGCCGTCGCGCGGCGTTCTTCCTCTGCGCGGGGTCACGCGAGGCCGCGGCGTACAGCGGGTCGTCGGCGGCCACAATCGCTGCGTCGGTGCTGTCGCGGCTTGGAGCGCGGGCTGCGATTCGACCCGCGCGACCGGCCGCGTCGTGGCTGCACCCCGGCGTCCAGGCGCGGGTGGAGGTGGACGGTGTGGCCGTGGGCGAGGTGGGCGAGGTCCACCCCGACCTGATGGCGCAGTTCGACTTCCCCGAGGGCGTGCGGGGCTACTACGGTGAGCTGTGGCTGGAGTCGCTGCGCGCCGACCACGTGGCGCGACACCAGGCACTGCCACGCTTCCCCTCGACCAGCCGAGATCTCTCGCTCGAGATCCCGATTCGCACGCCGGCATCGGCCGTCACCGACGCGCTCGCGCGGGCCGAAGCCAAGGCGGAGCACGCACAAGACGGTCCCCGGCTCGCCCAGGGCGACACCGCCGGCGGGGCGATCGAGATCGTCGAGGACTACCGCGGCGCGGGCGTACCCGAGGGGCACCGTGCGCTGCTGCTGCGGCTGCACTACCGCGCGCCTGGTCGATCGGTCACCGACGACGAGGTCCAGGCCCTGCACGGAGCCGTCGTGCAGGCAGCCGTCGCAGCGCTCTGCGCCGACGTACCGTCGATTCGGGTGCGATGAGCGGCGCTGCGAGGCGCAGGCGGGTTCCCCTTGCGGCAGCCCGCCTGCGTTTGTCACGATGACGTCACCATGACGAAGGCCGACATCATCGACCGGGTCTGCGACCGCGTGGGCGGCTTCTCCAAGAAGGAGGCCGCCGATCTGGTGGAGAAGGTCTTCGACGTCATGAAGTGCACGCTCGAGACGGGCGAGAAGATCAAGATCTCGGGCTTCGGCAACTTCGTCGTGCGCGACAAGGCGCCACGTCCGGGTCGCAACCCGCAGACGGGTACCGAGATCCTCATCGACGCCCGCCGGGTCCTCACCTTCAAGCCCAGCCCCGTGCTCAAGACGGCGCTCAACGAAGAGTAGTCCGACGCGGAGTGCAGATGCCTCGGCGGAAGGCCAAGGAGAGCGACGATCTCGATCTCGGCTCGGACAAGCTGTACTTCAAGATCGGCGAGGTCGCCGAGATCGTCGGCGTGCCCGCATACGTGCTTCGCTACTGGGAGACCGAGTTCAGGGCGGTCAAGCCGCAGAAGTCGCGGACGCAGCAGCGGGTGTATCGGCGTCGCGACGTCGAGACGCTGCTCAAGATCAAGCAGCTGCTGTACGTGGAGAAGTTCACCATCGCGGGCGCGCGGCAGAAGCTCAAGGAGGCCGCCGCGGGCTGCACGGCGGCCGCGCCCTCGGGGGTCTACCTCGCCAAGCAGTCGCTCGGCGTCGTCCGTCGGCTGCTCGAGGAGACGCTGGTCATGGCCCAGACGGGCCGCACCGATCCCGCCGCCGCGGACCCCGCGCGGTTCCTCGAGGAGGTCGGCGGGGCCCGGGCCCTCGTCGAGGATGCCGAGGGCTCCATCCTCGACCGCCCCCCGCGCGGTCCTGGTCGGGGCTGATCGAAATCCCTGTCGATTCGCTTTGCGTTTGGCGGGAGGCCAGGGTATAAGCCGCATCCCGATCGGGGCGTAGCGCAGTCTGGTAGCGCACTTGACTGGGGGTCAAGGGGTCGGAGGTTCGAATCCTCTCGCCCCGACCGAAAGACCGAGAGAGAGGGTCCCCCGATGGCCTCACCGCCATCTCCCTCCGGTCGCACGAGAACCGCCTTCTTCGAAGGCGGTTTTCTTTTTTTTGGGGGAACCTCTCGGTTCCCGGCGCTGCGGGGGCGGAGCCCCCTTCGCGCCTCCCTCCAAGGGCGGGCGCGGGGCGCCCTTGCTCGCGAGCCTTTGGCTCGCTCCTTCGCCTCCGATTCGGCGGTGGTGAGAGCCGCCCCCTTCGCGCCTCCCTC
>JANSYI010000046.1 GCA_024742475.1 bacterium
CATAACGGCGCCCTCACCATGCATAGCTTCGTTGGTCATCGGTCACTGGTGCCCAACCAGCTCCCTCTTCCCGCCTTGCTCTGCATGGCGATGACGCCGTTCTGCATACGCGGGACTTTTTCCACAGCCTGCTACTAGCGCGGCAACCGGTGATCTCCGTAGCGGTCCGGCCAAGTGCCCGCGCGGTGCGGTTCGTCGAAGAAAAACCTCCCTGGGTTTGACGGATTCGAAGGGGAGTGGAGATGAAACGGGGTACCCGCGCGAACGCGGGGCTCGGACTCATGGCTACCGTGAAGACCCCATCTCTCCTCGCTGCCGCCGGCGCAGCCATCCTCCTCGCGCTCGCTGCCTGCGACCCCTCCGATGGCAGCGGAGACGAAGGCAGCAGCACCAGCGGAGCGACGACTGGCGACCCCGATACGACGACCGGCGCCGGCCCATCCTCCGGAACGGAGACGTCGAGCGGCTCGTCCTCGACCACATTCCCGTCGACCGGCGCGTCGAGCACGGGCCCAGCTCCCGGCACCGGCTCGAGCACCACCGACGCGTCGACGTCGTCAGGGGGCTCGGACTCCTCGTCCTCGACGGGCGGCGAGCCGGCCGACTGTGTCGACGAAGACATCGACAGCGCGATCGGAGACGAGGTCGCGACCGGGACGAACATCGGGCAGGGCGACGACTTTCAGCTGCGGTTCTGCTTTGGCGACTGGGGCGGCTCGGGTGGGGCGACGACCGGTATCGGCGGGACGGACACGTTCGGCGGGAGCGACACGGTCGGCGGGACCTCGTTCGGTGGCACCGACACCTTCGGTGAGACGGGGGTGTTCACCACGGGGGTTGGCACGACGGGCGAGTGGGATCCCGACGGCGACGACTATGTGATCGAGTGGACCGCGCCAGAGTCGGGGCTCTACGTCATCGACACCATCGGCTCGCCGATGGACACGGTGCTCAGCATCACGCCTCCGCGCTGTGGCGCAAGCGCGCGCATCTGCAACGATGACTGCCAGAATCTGGAGTCCGCGGTCCTCTACGACGCGACCGAAGGCGAGACGGTCTACATCGTGATCGAAGGCTACGCGGGGCGCGATGGCGCGTTCGTCCTGAACATCGCCCAGAGCAGTGACCTCGAGTGCGGCTACTACGACACGGAGACCGAGGGCGGGGTCACCACGTCGGTGCCCACCGCGACCGCCGGCGGCTGAGCGGGCGCGGTCACGCCCTCGTGACCTCCCGCTCGTGGGCCCCGACGGGCCCCGGCCTGGCGGATCCCGCCGTCGTCGCTCAGTCTTGAGGCGGATGGGAGACGAACTCAGCCGTTTCAAGGGCGACAACGTCAACGTGCCGGCGCGCTTGTCCCCCTACGGGGCCAGCCGGCTCGCGCCTGCGATCGACATCGTCGACATCGCGACGCAGATCGCCGAGGCCGACCGCGTGATCGGCACCGTGGTCAACGCGAAGCTCGAGGTCATCGCCGAGCAGATTCGCAACCTGCAGGACCAAGCCCGCCGCGTGCTCCAGCAGGCGCTCGACGACGCCGACCTCCATCGCGCCCACTGCCGCTTTCAGAAGCGGGTAGGGGAGATCTACTACCTCTACCGAGAGCCCGCGAAGGGCTCCTACTTCTCGATGCTCAGCCCCGACGACTGGAAAGGAGAGCCTCCGCACGACTTCGTGGGGGCCTACCGCCTCGAGGCCGACATGAGTTGGTCGCCCGCCGAGCACGCCAAGCCGCCCAGCAAGGAGATGCTGCTGGCCCTGGCCGGCATCGCCGACCCTTGAGCGCACGCCCACGACGTGCGGCGTTGGCGCGATTCCGCCGCCTTGCGATCCCTGCTGGGATCCGCTAAATCCCGCTCCCTTCCTTGCTCCCACCATGGTGGTGGGGGCCAGAAGTCCGAAAGGGAGCTCAAACATGGCAAAAGAAGCAGCCGCCGGCGCCGTTCAGTCCGTCGCCTCCCGGCAAAACACGCAGCGCGAGTACGAGACGGTCACGATTCTCCGTCCCGACACTGGCAAACCTCAAATCAAGTCCCTCATCGAGCGCGTTCAGGGTGTCGTCGAAAAGCAGAGCGGCAACCTGATCAAGATCGACAGCTGGGGCATGCGCGTCCTCGCCTACCCCGTCGCGCACCAGCGCAAGGGTATCTACCTCTACTGGCGCTACCTCGGTGGCTCCGACATGGTGGCCGAGGTCGAGCGGAACATGCGTCTGTCCGACCGCGTCATGCGGTTCTACTCCGTGCGCGTCGATGACGACGTCGACCCCAACGCGCGCCCCTCCGAGATCGACGACGAGCTCCTCGACGCCGTCTCCGAGCCGGGCCCCGACCCCGACGAACTCGCGCGCCAGGCCGCCGAAGAGGAAGCCAAGCGCATCGAAGCCGAGCAGGCCGCAGCCGCAGCCGAAGCCGCCAAGGCCGAAGCCGCCAAGGCCGAAGAGTCGAACACCGAACCCGCAGAGGCCGCCCCCGAGGGCAACTAGAAAGGCGCACGAGCGATGAGCGATCGATACGACCGTAACGACCGAGACCGCGACCGCGGCGACCGAGGCGACCGGGGCGACCGTCCCAGCAAGCGTAGCCGCTTCAACTTCTCCGAGAAGGAGCTGGTGATCGACTACAAGAATCCCCAGCTGCTCAAGAACTTCCTCACCGACCGCGGCAAGATCATCCCCGCGCGCATCTCCGGTCTGAGCGCTCGCCAGCAGCGACAGCTCACCAAGGCCATCAAGCGCGCGCGCATGCTCGCCCTGCTGCCCTTCACCTCCTCCTAGTCGAGCGAAAGGGAGACTTCAAACATGGCGAACATGTCCATCATCCTCACCCAAGACGTCGACAAGCTCGGCCGCGCGGGTGAGATCGTTTCCGTCAAGCCCGGCTACGGTCGCAACTACCTGTTGCCCCGCGGCCTCGGCCTCCTGGCGACTCGCGGCAACGTGGCTCAGCTCGAGCACCACCGCCGCGCCATCGCCCGCGACCAGGCCAAGATCCGCGAGCAGCACGAGGGCGTCGCCAAGCAGATCGAGGGCATCAAGGTGTCCATCGCTCGCAAGGCGGGCAAGGACGAGAAGCTCTTCGGTTCGGTGACCAACAAAGACGTCGCCGAAGCGCTCGCAGCACAGAACATCAAGGTCGATCGCAAGCTCGTCCAGATCTCCGAGCCCATCAAGGCCACCGGTGAGCACGCGGTGCAGGTCCGCTTCTCCGCCGACGTCACCGCCACGCTGACGGTCAACGTCGTCGGCATCGGCTAGACGCAACACCCGTCGTCAGACGGAACGAAAGAACCCGCGGACCTCGATGAGGGCGCGGGTTCTTCTCGTTGGTTCGCGGTCGCTCTAGTGACCCATCGCGTTGTGGGTGGAGCGGCCGTAGTTTTGCCGCCGCATGAGCCGCTCGATTCCAGGCGAGGGTCGGCGGCTCTCGTAGCCGTTCGTCGTGACGGGCTTGCCTGCGCGTCGACGATCGGCGCGCACGCGGTCCGCGGCTTGAATCGCGACCTCGTAGCGGGACGCCAGGCCCTGAGCGATCCAGGCGATGTTGCGGACGTTGAACATCGAGCCGCGCGTGTTGAACATGACCGACGCCATGCCGCGGGGGTCGAGCGTGCAGGCTCCGTTGGCCTTGAACGCTGTGGGGTGGAGACGGACGAAGTGGCCGAAGAGGCCGCCGTCGGAGGACTGGGCCGGGCCGCGCAGCTGCGACTCGAGCGTGAGCACCAGCGACCAGTGCAGGGTCAGGCGCATCGACTCGCTGTAGGTGCGCGTTTCGGTGTCGTATCCCGACTCGCCCGCGGCGAAGTCGCGCTGCACGGCCACCATCTCGCGCCAGCCCGCGGCGTTGTTGCGGTCCAGATTTGCGACGATGGAGTAGAAGTCGTCCTGGCCGACTGCGCGGCGAAGCTGGCGGGTGGCGGCGGGCTGCATGACCTCGGTACGGCGGGTGCTCGACACTGGATCGACGCGGCGAAAGAAAAATGAGAGGACCCGGAGGCCGCGAAACGCGCAGCTGCTGGGTCGCTCGGGCAGGCTTGCTACCCTCGCGTCCCATGAGGACGTCTCGATGCACACTGACGCTCGCCTTCCTGCTCGCGCTGACCGCTGGCTGCGATGCGAAGGACGAACCCGCGCAGGAGGCCAAGGAAGAGGCCAAGGAGCAGGCCTCCGAGGAGGCCGACGCCGCTGGGGACGGCAAGGGGAACAAAGAGAAGAAAGATCGTGGCAGCGCTACCGTGACGATCGGCGGGACGAAGTGGGCCGCCGGGTCATGCCGGGCCAAGCCCAAGAAGGACACGCTGAAGATCACCTGCAGCAAGACCAACATGGTCGACGGCAAGATCGACCGAGAGGCGATCGACCTGCTGCTGAAGGACTACGAGGGCCCGGGCGACTACAAAGCGGCGCCGGGCATGTCCAACTTCACCGGCGTCGGCTTCGACGCCAAGAAGGCCGAGGAAGCCGACGACCCCGACAAGGCGGCCAAGGACGCGGTCACCAAGGCGGTGACCGGGGCCAAGGTCATCATGCTCGGCGGGATGGAGGTCAAGGTGACCACGGTCGAGGGCGGCTTCGTCGACGGGACGTTCTCCATGCCGGCGGGCGGAGCGATGGGCGGCCCCGCCTTCGAGGACGGCACGTTTCACGCTCGCCTCCTCGAAGAAAAGAAGTAGCGGTTGCCCCCGCAGCGGTTCTGCTAGCCGAGGGCCGCGCGGAGGTCGGCGATCAAGTCATCGGCGTGTTCGAGGCCCACCGACAGGCGGAGTAGCCCGTCGGCGATGCCGAGCTCGCGGCGCAGGTCGGCATCGAGGCCGACATGGGAGGTCTTGGCGGGTAGGGTGATCAGCGACTCGGCGCCGCCGAGGCTGGGGGCGTTGACGAACAGCTGCGTCGCGTGGCTGACCCGCTCGGCCGCGTCGGACCCTCCGCGAACCTCGAAGCTGAGCATGCCCCCGTAGCCGTCGAAGAGCGCCTTCGCGCGGGCGTGGTCGGGATGCGTGGCAAGGCCGGGATAGGCGACACGCTCGACGGCGGGGTGCTCGGCCAAGAACGACGCGACGAGCAGCGCGTTGGCGCACTGCTGCCGCACGCGAACACCCAGCGTCTTGAGGCCGCGCTGCAGAAGAAAGCACGCGTGGGGGTCGAGTGTGCCGCCGAGGTGGTTGAGCAGGCGGCGAGCTTCGGTGACCCGCTCCGCCGAGCCCGCGACCACGCCCGCGCAGATGTCCGAGTGGCCGTTGAGGTACTTCGTCGCGCTGTGCAGGACGAGGTCGAAGCCGACGTCGATCGGGCGAAACACGACCGGTGTGGCAAACGTCGCGTCGATCATGGACACGAGCCCGCGCGCTCGCGCGAACTGGGCCGCCGCGCGTAGATCGGCGACCTCGAGCAGGGGGTTCGTCATCGCCTCGAGGTAGAACACCCGCGTCGTCTCGGTCACCGCGTCGGCCCACGAGGCCGGGTCGTTGCCGTCGACGAACGTGCAGTCGATCCCCAGGCGCGCGAGGGTCTGGGTCACGAAGTCGTGGGTGCCGCCGTAGAGGGTGCGTTGGGCAAGCAGGTGGTCACCGGGCGAGAGCGTGGCCAGCAGGGCCGTCGTGATCGCCGACATCCCGCTACTGGTCACCAGCGCAGCCTCCGCATTCTCGAGCGCGGCGAGCTTGGTATGGAGGGCAGCGTGGTTGGGCGTGTTGTTGAGGCGGAGATAGCGGAGCGCGTCGTATTCACCTTCACCGCCGTACTCGTAGGTCGCGGACTGAAACACGGGCATCGTCACCGCTCCCATAGGGCGCGGGCTGGGCTCGCCAGCGTGGATGAGTTGCGTGTCGAGTTTCCGTCCGTCGCCCATGCCGGGCTTGTATCACCGCTAGCCCAGCGGTGTCCGAGATCGGGCCACCCGTCGCGCGGTCATCGTTGCAAACATGGGAGGCGTGTCCTTGCAAGTCGTTGGGGTGATCCCGAAGGTTGCGGACGCCGGGCTTTCGACCTGGGCGTCCCACTCCTTCATGGAGAAGCTCGCGGCGCTGATGCCGAGCATCGTCTACGTCTACAACCCCAAGACCCAGTCGAACGAGTATTCGAACAGGAACGTCGGCGAAGCGTTGGGTTACACCGCCGAGGAACTCCAAACCATGGGCGCCACGTTTCTTCCGACCGTCGCGCACCCAGAAGACCTTCCGCGCCTAGGGGAGTACTTCGGTGAGCTCGTGGCGATGAAGGACGGCGAGGTCGCGATGATGGAGTACCGCATGCGAAGAAAGACCGGAGGCTGGGCGTGGTTTCGATCCTACGACACCATCTTCGAGCGGGAAGACGACGGCGAGGTGCGGCGCATCGTGGGCGTCGCATCCGACATCACGCCGCAAAAGGAGGCCACGGCCAAGCTCGAGCTCCTCAACGACGAGCTCTCGGCGTTCGCCTACGTCGCGACGCACGACATGAAGGCCCCGATCGACAACATCGCTGGGTTGTCCGACGTGCTCGCATCGATGCCGGAGTTTCGCGACGGCGAAGCTGCGGAGTTGCTGGCGATGATTCAGCGCTCGTGCCGGCAGGCCGCCCAGAAGATCCGCGACGCCGTGGGGGTCACCGTTGCGACGCGCGATCCGGAGGCTCCGGTGACCTGCGTGTTCGAAGAGCTCATGCAGACAGTACGCGCGCGGTTCGAGCCCGAAATCGCCGGGACGCGCGCCGAGCTGGTCGAGCGCTACGACGTGCCTTCTGTCCGGTTTCCCCGGGTGCAGCTGGAGAGCGTCTTGGAGAACCTCCTTGGAAACGCGTTGAAGTACAGGGTGGAGGCGAGGACCCCTCGGATCGAGCTCTCATCTTCGACGCGCGCCGACGGTGCTACGCTCCTGAGGGTTCGAGACAACGGTATTGGTATCGACGCCGAGCAGGATGGAGAACGGATCATGGGATTGTTCAAACGCGCCGATACGAGCGCGCCGGGAAGCGGCGTCGGCTTGTACCTGGTTCGCCAGATGATGCTCCGCGGCGGCGGCTCGGTCGAAGTCGACGGCGCCCTGGGTCGGTACGCCGCCTTCACGCTCGTTTTTCCTCCGCCGGAGACGCTCTCGTGATGGTCTCCAAGGTGCTGCTGGTCGACGACGATCCCACGACCAACTACTTGCACCAGCGCGTGGTCAAGAAGGCCAACGCCGAGGCAGAGCTTGCCGTCACGACCGACGGGCGAGAAGCTGTCGAGTACCTCGAGTCGGAGGGGACGGCGTGGCCCGAGCTCATCTTGCTCGACATCAACATGCCGCGCATGAACGGCTTCGAGTTCCTCGAGGCGTTCCGCAGCGTGTCTGCTCGCCGCCGCGAGGACGCTCGCATCGTCATGGTCACGACGTCGGTCCTCCCCACGGACCGCCAGCGGGCGCTCGATCACGACCTGGTCGAGGACTTCAAAGGCAAGCCCCTGTCGGTCGACGACGCGCGCGAGCTGCTGAAGCTGCGGCCCGTCGCCTAGAGGCGGGGCGGACGCCGGGCTTCGTTCGGCGCGCTGCACCATGGCAGGCCGCTGCGTCCACCCCGCGCCGAGGTGGGTCTACCTTTGCATGTCGCCTCATGTCGAAGCCGCTGCCCCACAACAAGGAAGCTGAAGCTGCCGTCCTCGGTGCAATCCTCCTGCGCAACGAGGGACTCAACGAGGTGGTCGCCATCCTCACGCCCGAGGACTTCTACGTGCCCGCGCACCAGTCCGTGTACAAGGCGATGGGCAAGCTGGCCGACCGAGGACAGCCGATCGACATCGTCACGCTGGAAGCCCAGCTTCGTGGGTCGGACGAGCTCGGCTTGGTGGGCGGGCTCGAGGGGCTGGGCAAGCTCGCCGATCGCTACGCGACGAGCCACAACATCGTGCATCACGCCGAGCTGATTCGCGACGCGTCCACGGTCCGCAAGCTGGTGGTCACCTGCTCGGAGATCGCCGAGGAGGGGCGAAACGAGGTCGAAGACGTCGGGCAGTACATCGACGAGTCGGAGCGCAAGCTGCTCGAGATCAACCAGGCGGGCCGCAAGGGCAGCTACAAGTCCGCCAAGGACCTCATCCACGGCGTGTTCGAGGCGATCACAGAGCGCGCCAAGCTCAAGAACCCCATCACCGGCGTGCCCACGTCGTTCAAGAAGCTCGACCAGATGACCGGCGGCATGCAGCCAGGCGACCTGGTGATCCTCGCGGCGCGTCCTTCGATGGGCAAGACGGCGCTGTCGCTGAACTTCGCGCAGCACGCCTGCATCCTTCAAGAGCGGGACATGCAAAAGCCCGAAGGGGAGCGGCCGCCCAAGTATCCGGTGCTCTACTTCTCGCTCGAGATGGGTGCCAACCAGCTCATCGAGCGGATCCTCTGCAGCGAGGCGCGCATCGACGCGGGCAAGCTACGCGCGGGACGGCTGGTGGAGCAGGAGTTCGCCGCGCTCGTGCGGGCTGCCGATCGCGTCTACAAGGCGCCGCTGTTCATCGACGACTCCGCGGCGCCCACGATTCTCGAGATCCGCGCGCGCGCGCGTCGCTTTCGCCAGGACAAGACGCTCTTCCCTCCCCAAGAAGAGACGGGGCGCCGTCCGCTGGGGATGATCGTCGTCGACTACCTGCAGCTCGCGCGCGGGGGCAAGGGCCGGTACGACATCCGGGAGCAGGAGATCTCCGAAATCTCGCGGGGCCTCAAGGGCATCGCGAAGGAACTCGAGGTGCCCGTCATCGCGCTCTCACAGCTCAACCGCGGCGTCGACAGTCGCGCCGACCACCGCCCCATGCTCTCCGACCTCCGGGAGTCGGGCGCGATCGAGCAGGATGCGGACGTCATCATGTTCATCTATCGCGAGGCGCGGTACGTGACCGACGAGCAGAAACGCAAGGAGATCGAGCGCGACGCCGAGGTCATCATCGGCAAGCAGCGCAACGGCCCGTGCGGCACCGTGCATCTGACGTTCATCGGTGAGCACACGCGCTTTGAGAACCCTGCCTTCGAGGGGCAGGGTCCCCCGCAGTAGGTAGGCGCGGCAATGAAGGCGGTGCTCGGGGCGAGTTGGCTTGCGATGCTCGCGGCAGCGCTCGCGTGTGGCAAGCCGTCGCCGCCTGCGGAACCGTCGCCGGCTCCCGAGGTCGCCGAAGTCGCGGAGGAATTGGCGGAACCGTGGTCCGACGCGTGGATGCTTCGCGAAGGGCAGCGGTTCATTCACGACACGCCCTACAGGCGGGCTGCGCTCGAGCACTCCTTGGTCAACCCCGACAACCTCTACTCGAGCCAGCGGCTGTCGTCCTACGGGTTGGGCGACCGCCGCTGGGATCGGCTGCCGCAGTGGAACCCACGCTCGGTGCCCGTCGATGCGAGCATGGCCGCGCAGCTCGAGCAGGGCGAGTTTCCCGAGGTGCCGATCGAGCGCTTGTGGGACGGCGTCGAGCCCACGACGATGCAGGGCTGGGTCTCGCTCGGCCGAAGAGTGTTCTTTGGCTACCCGATGCGCGCCGAGGTCTACATGGAGTGGGGGCTGACCAAGCGCGCGCTCGCGGATGCGGTGGGCGTCGAGCGTGACGCCCGTGGCGACATCCCGGGGCTCGTGCTCTTCGTCGACACCGATCGGCAGGTTCGCGTGGGGATCACCTGCGCCATCTGCCACACCGCGGTTCGCGACGGACAGGTGGTCGAGGGCGCGGCGCGCCGAAGCTTCGATTACGGCCGACTTCGGGCGGAGTACTTCGAAGACACCGGAGAGTGGGTCGAGCCTGGTCTTGCCGAGCGCATGACCCAGTGGGGCCCTGGCCGAGCCGACGTCACGGAGGACGACGACGAGGATCCCGTCACCATCCCGGACCTGTGGGGTCTCCGAGATCAGCGTTGGTTGACGCAGGCCGGCACGATTCGACACGACAGCCCGCTGGCGCTCGCGATTCGGCAAGAGACGCAGCTGACCGACTCGAACCACGCGATGGTCCGCCCGCCGCGGGCGCTCGCCTGGGCGCTCGCGATGTACGTGTACGCGCTCGACCCCGGGCCGCGTACGGTGGCGAAGGACTCCCCGGGGGCTGCGGTGTTCGAGGTGCACTGCAAGCGCTGTCACTCCAACGCGAGCTACGGAGGGCGCGTGCTCCCCCACGAGAGCGTCGGGACCGACCCTGCGCTCGCCACCGGTCGCGGCCGTGGCACGGGGCACTACCGCGTCCCGAACTTGGTGCGGGTCGCCGACGGCGCGCCCTTCCTTCACGACGGGACCGTGGCTTCGCTCGACGAGCTTCTCTCGGCCGAGCGCCTCTCGCCCGATTTCGAGGGGCGTTTGCGCAAGGGGGCAATTCCCGGGCACACCGCGGGGATGGATCTCTCGCCCACCGACCGCGCCGACCTGATCGCGTTCTTGCAGACGCTGTGAACGCTCAGGTCTTGACGCCGGGCGGCAGACTGGTCGGGATGTCGAGCACGACGTTTTGCTGGAGGGTCTTGTCGGTGCCGTCGACCGCGACGACGGCCTTCATCGTATAGGTCTGGCTGCGGCGGTCTTGCACCCCGCTCCAGTCCGGCTGCGTGATCGCGTAGCTGACCGAGAGGTCCTGGCCGGGTTGCACGGCCTCGTCCCAGGGGGCGTAGCCGCCGTCCGACCAGACGCTCGGCGAGCGCGTCTGCAGGGTGCCCAGCGACGTGCCGTCGGCGAGCAAGAGCTCGACCGACTTCACGACGATCTTTGCCGAGGGGGCGTCCTTCCCGGCGGTCACGGCGAGCTGGATCGAGCTCTGCTTGCAGGCCCGCGCGGCTCGACGGGCCCGTTTCGCCTTCGACTTCCGCGGGCTGTCGCCGCGAAGGCTCGGCTTCGTCATGCCCCCCTGGGCCGCCGGCATGGGGCGGGGCCGCGGACGGGTGGTAGGACCGCTCCCGCATTCGTCGGCGAGCGTGGCCGCCGTCAGGAGCACGGTGATCTCTGCGGGGTCCGCGGTCGGCTCCCCAGCGGCGGTGGGCTCTGGATCTGCCTCGGGTTTGGGCTCGGGCTTGGGCTCCGGCGTCGACTCCGGCTCCGGTTCGGCTTGCGTGGGCGAGACGGGCGTGTCGGCAGACGGGGTGCAGCCGAGCAGTCCGACGATGAGGAGCGAGAGTCCCGAGCGCATGACTCAGCGTACCAGCCGACGAGAACCGGCCCGCGGGCCTGGGCTGTCGCGCGACAGAACGCCTGTTCACCGAGACGAGGCGTTTCGTGGCAGGCCACGCGGCTCCCATGATAAACCTCGGCGCACACGATGGCGGCTCCGCCCGAAAGCATCGGCCAGTTCTCCGTGGTCGGCCTGCTCGGCAAGGGGGCGATGGGGGAGGTCTACGAAGGCCTCGACTCAGCCTTGGGACGCCGTGTGGCAATCAAGATTCTAGGTGCAAAGCACCGAGAGTCCACCGAGTTCAAGACGCGGTTCCTTCGCGAGGGCCGGTCGTTGGCGTCGATGAACCACGCCAACATCGTTCAGATCTACGCGATCGGTGAGCACGAGGGCCGACCGTTCTTGGCGATGGAGTTCCTCGACGGCGAGGATCTCGGCCAAGCGCTCAAGAAGCGCGGCCCGCTTCACCCCGCCGACGCGGCGGAGGGCATCCGGCAGGCAGCGGTGGGCCTCCGTGAAGCACAGCGCGCCGGCGTGGTGCACCGCGACGTCAAGCCTTCCAACCTCGTGGTCACCAGCCAGGGCGCGGTCAAGGTCACCGACTTCGGCCTCGCCAAGGCGCTGCAAGAAGATCTCTCGATCACGGCAACGGGTGTCTTCGTCGGCACACCGGACTACCTCGCGCCCGAGCAAGCCATGGGCGACGAGGTCGACTCGCGGGCCGACGTGTACGCGTTGGGCTGCTCGCTGTTCCACATGTGCAGCGGCCACCCGCCGTTCCGCAAAGGTGGACACGACGACCACTACACCGCCGTCGTGCGTCGGCATCTCAAGTCCGAGCGGCCCCAGCTCAAGCTCGAGGTCGCGGGGTTCGACACCTCGCTCTCGGATCTCTGTCGCCGGATGATGAGCCGCCGTCCGGACGTGCGGCCCACGTTCGACGAGTTGATCGACAAGCTGGGCGAGTACTCGCGCAACGCTGGCGGTCGCATCCCGCCTCGCCATCAAGACGTCGAGCTGATCGAGGCCACCAAGGCGGCCCCCGCCGAGCTCGTCGAGACCAACGACGTCGAGCCTCCGCCGCAGCGAAGCAAGACCGTCGCCATCGCGGTAGCCGCTGGCATCGCAATCGGCGTGGGCGTGTCGGCGGCGGTCATCATGGCCCTACGGTGAGCGAGCGAGCGCCGAGGCCCGAACGCATCGCAGCCGCGGCCCGAGCACTCGGCTCGGAGCTGCGAGATCTCCTGACGCTGTACGCAGACGCCGTCGGGGCCAACCTCGCCGAGCAGTTCCAGATGGTCGCGTGGGATCGCGAACAGCTGATCGGCCAGGTACAACAGCGCCTCGATGCTCTGAGAACGCTGCGGTTTCGCGAGCTCGGGGACACCAACGTTCGCATCATCGAGCGAGCCCATCAGCCGCTCGAAAGCCTCGAGCTGGTGTGGACCAACCTCCGGCAAGGGCGACGGGTCAAGCTCGAGTGGGAGGAAGGCGCGTGTGCCGTGGTGCCGAGCCTGCTGCGGCCGCTCGCCCGGGTGCTCGAGAGCACGGTCGGCGCGCCCGTTCTGCACATCGCCTCGACGCCGTGGGTGCGCGGGGGCGAGGAGCCCTCGGCGTCGCAGATGGCGTTCAAGGTCGCGCAGAACAACCCCGACGACCCAGGCATGTGGCCCGTCGTCGGAGTACGTCGTCCGGGGCCGCGCGTGGCGGTGGTCGAGGCGTCGGGCGACCGAGAGCTGGCCGCCTACGTGCTGGCACGGACGAGCCTGCGGCGCTCGGGGGTTGACCCGCGAGGAATCAAGCGGGCGTACGTCGTCGACACGGACGACCGCTTCCTGCGGCACCTCAAGCGCGTCTGGGTCGGCGCGGTGATGGGCCCTCCTGACGCGCCGTTCTCGTTCGCAGGGCCGGTTTCGTCGTCGGTGCGCGAGGCGTTCCTCGACGCGCACCGCTCCTGGGAGAGGGTCGCGGGCGGCGAGGTCCTCGTCGCCGGAGGAGACCTCGCGCGTCCGAGTACCTCGGGGCGCTACCTGGCCCCGGCGCTCTTCGCATGCGACTGGCCCGCGCCCGACGCTCCGCTGGTGGGTCCGATGATGGTTGTCGTCCGCTCCCGCATCGACCAGGCTCGCGCCGCGGCCGAGGCTGCTGCACGCGAGGGCGGACAGGTGGTGGTCGTGGGGGCTACGGCGCGCAACTATCCCGGTGACGTCCGCTACATCCGCGGCGCGCTGCTCGTGGAGCGCCTACCGCCAGGGCTGCCCGATCCGCGACCGGTGTAGTCGAGGACTGGCGGGGGTTCAGTCGACCTTCACGAACTTCAGCGTGCTGCGGTCGCTCTCGCCGATCGCCACGGCGGTGTCCTTGCCCTCGTCGCCGCCTGCGAGGGTGGGCGGCAGCTGCCACACGCCGTTGTCGTAGTCTTTCGTGTCCTTGGGGTTGGCGTTGATGTCGGACTTGGCCTCGAGCTCGAAGCCGTAGCTTTCGACCTTTTCGATGAGCCAGGGCTCGGGCATGTAGCCCTTCGGGGCCGACTCGTCGGGATTGGCGTCGTCGGCTGCCCGGTGCTGCACGATGGCGAGGACTCCGCCCGGCTTCAAGGCGGTGTGCGCAGCCTTCATCCACGCGTCCCACAGCTCGAAGCGGTGCACGTTGTGCATCATGCGGAAGACGAGGACCATGTCCATGGTGTTCGGCTCGCCCATCTTGGTCTCGGGTACGGGCTGCACCACGAGCTCCACGTCTTCGTAGAGGTTGCCCGATCCGCGGATGAACAGTTCGGTCTGCTTTGCGGCGGAAACCTGCTGGGGATCGTCGGCGTTGGCGTCGTAGCCAGCCAGGTAGAGCCGACCTTGCTTTGCCAGCAGGGGCGCGAGGATCTCGGTGTACCAACCGGCTCCCTGCCCAACCTCGAAGACGTGCATCGACGGCGTGAGGCCGAAGAACGCCAGCGTTTCTCTGGGATGGCGCGCGGCGTCGCGGTCGGCGTTGCCGGGCGTGCGAATCGGGCTGGGCAAGATCGCATCCATCGCCGCGTCGAGCGACGACCACTCCGTTCCCCGAAGCGTCTCGGCTCGCTCGCGAAGCTCCGGCGTCCACCGCTTCAGCTTCTGCGCTGCGTCCCGCTCGGCCGCGGCCAGTCGAGGGTCCTCGGCCGGCTCGGACGAAGCAGCACCATCGTCAGCGTCCGGCGCCCCGACGGGCGACGTCGTCTCACCGCCCTTGTCGCACGCCGAAGGGGCAAGCAGAAGGAGGATCGCGAGCGAAGGGAGTCGCATCGGCAAACCCTACATGAACCGCTCGCCGGATCGGCCGTCGGTGCTGGACGAGTACGGGCGAGTGATGAACACGTTTGGTAGCGTGCGCGCGATGGACACGTTGCGCGTCTGCCTTCTTCCCGTCGCTCTGGCGTTCGGATGCTCCAACACCTCCGCGCCGGGCGACGTCGACCCGGCCCCGGTCGAGGCTCCATCCCCCGCGCCCGCGCCCGAGCCCGCGCCCGAGCCCGAGCCCGAGCCCGCGCCCGAGCCGAGTGAGGGCAAGGCGTGTGGTGCTCGGGCGGGCAACACGTGTGGCGACGATGAGTACTGCGCGTACGAGCCCAGTGGGATGTGTGGGTGGGCGGACGCGACGTCGGTGTGCAAGAAGCGGCCACAGATGTGCACCGCCGACTACGACCCCGTGTGCGGGTGCGATCAGAAGGAGTACTCCAACGCGTGTGCGGCTGCGGCCGCGGGGCAGGGCGTGCTCAAGAAGGGCGAGTGCAAGGACCTGCCCGGCGCGAAGTAGGCGCTCATCCGAAAACCGAAGTCGCAGGTTGACGCCCCGGCGGCGTCGAGCAATACTTAGGCAAATGACTAAGTGTTTCGAGGGGCTCGACGCAACGTTTCGAGCGCTCGGGGATCCGACGCGGCGGGCGCTCCTCAGCCGCCTCGCACGCGGTCCGGCGACCGTGTCCGAGCTCGCGGAGCCGTTCGAGATGGCCATGCCCAGCCTGATGCTTCACCTGCGGAAGCTCGAAGAGGCGGGGCTCATCGGGTCGAAGAAGCGAGGGCGCGTGCGCACCTGCTTCGCCGAGCTGAGCCATCTCGACGACGCGGTCACTTGGCTCACTTCCCACCAACAACTCTGGCAGCGCCGCCTCGATCGACTCGAGGCGTTCTTGGACGACGACGCATGACGATCAAACACGACACGCTCACCTTCACTCGAACCCTGAAGCATCCGCCCGCGCGCGTGTTTCGTGCGTTCACGACCAACGCCGAGCTCGAGAAGTGGTCGCCACCCGACGAGGGCATGAACATGACGATCCTCGAGGGGACGTGCGAGCCCGGTGGTCGTCTCGTTTGGACCTGCGGGCCCGGAGATGCCGAGGGGGTGCGTGTGGTCTCCGACTACTTCCACGTCGCCCAAGACACCGCCGTGCTGTTCTCGGAGGCCGTCTACATGCGCGATGACGTGCTCTCGGTCGCGCTCGTGACGGTCTCGCTGTCGGGGAGCACCGAGACCACCCTGGAGATCTGTGCGCAGGTCTCCGCGCTCGATCCCGAGATGGCCGAAGGCTACGGACACGGGTGGAACGCCGCGCTCGCCAACCTCGAGGCGCTCTTGGGCTGATTCGAGCGTGCCGCAGCCGAGGTGACTGCACGAGGACGAGGCGGTACCGTCCCGCCCATGCGGACCGCCCTTTTTGGACTCCTGGTGGCGTCGAGCGTGCTCGTGGCCTGCGGCGACGATGGTGCGAGCGAGGGCAGCTCTTCGGGGCAGGGGAGCACCAGCGCGACGCTGGGCTCGTCGAGCTCGACGTCCTCGGGCAGCACGAGTGTCGACTTCGGATCGACGTCGAGCTCTTCGGCGGGGTCATCCGAGGGCTCCTCGAGCGAAACGACCGGCGAGGGCAGCAGTGGTCGCAGCGAGGGCAGCAGTAGCTCCGGAGGAACCCCGAGCACCGTCATCCTTCAGAACGACGCCTGGATCGACAACACCGCGACGGCGGTGCAAGGCGGCTTCGATGCCGGAGAGTGCTGGGCATCGACCTACGTGCCCGCGCCCGAGCACTACCCGTTTCGGCTCGAGTCGTTCCAGGTGTTGATCGCCGGCGACGAAGAAGACGTGACGCGACCCTTCGAGGTGAGCGTGTGGACGGTCGACGATGACCTCATGCCCGTGACGCAGATGGTCAACGTGACCGGAGAGTTCACGGCGACCAGTCGCGCGTTCAACCTCGCCGTATTCGACACCCTCGCGGTGCCCGAGATCGTCATCGACGAGGGCAACTTCGCCATCGCGATGTGCCTGGCCGAGCACGACGGGTTTCCTGCGATCGCGGCCGACGTCGGGGCGGAGATCGTCGCCGACCGCAACTGGCTGTACACCGGTGGTGCGTGGGGACAGTCGGCGGGCTTTGGGCTGGCGGGCAACTGGATCATGCGGGCGGTCATCGTTCCGCAGTGATGCGTGTCCGCTCCAGCCCCGTGCGGGGCGGACCAACGATCAACCAATGAAGGATCAACCAATGAAGAGGGCCGGCACGGGCCGACCCTCTTCGTTGCTCTCGCAAGCTGCGAGGCGCGCTCGTCGCGACTAGAGGCCGGGGACGAGACCGCTGCAGCCCACGCTGCGGGCGCATCCGGAGCAGATCGTGAAGTTGCCGCGCTCCTCGGCGTCCTGCTCGGGGCCGTTGCCGACACCCACGAAGTTGTCGGGGTCCTCGGTGGCGAGGACGACCGCGCACTGGTCGGAGGTCATCTGAATGTTGTAGCCGGCGCCCGGGGTGGCGGGTTCACCCGGGAAGTTGATCGAACCCTGGTTGTTGTTGGGTGACTGGTCCAGGTTGGTGTTCTCGCTGAGGCGAACCTCGCCCGCGCTGGCGTCGGCGACCGCCTCGCAAAGACCGCCCGGTTCCTCGTTTCCAGGGGTGTTTTGGCCGTCGTTCCGGAGGTTGTAGCCCACCCAGAAGTCGCCGCCCGGCGGGATGTCGACGACGCCGTCGGAGGACTGGCCGTCGTTGGAGGTGATCTTGACCTGGCTGAACGCGATGGCTTGCGCGAGGCACGGGCACTCGGTCGGGTTCCATCCGGCCTCGACGCACGTGTTTCGACTTTCGGCATCGCACTCGGGCATTTCGTTCATCGACTCGTCGAGGATGACCCAGGCGGTGCCGTTGCTCAGGCTGATGTCGGCCGAGCCGGGAAGACCCTCGATGCAGACGTTGCCGCGGTTTTGGTAGTCGGAGTCCGCGTCGTTGTCTTCGGTCGTGACGGTGAGGTCATAGATGAACTCGCGCGGCAGGGTGACCCGGATGTCGGCGCCGGAGCGGTCGACCTGCTGCTGCCCGTCGTAGAACACGACGATCTGGCAGCCGTCCTGCCACTCTTTGCGGGCCTGCCAGTTCATCTCGCCGCTGGTGTCGACGCAGTTGTCCTCTTCGTCGAGGGTGAAGGGCGGCGGGGGCAGCGTCGAGGTGGTGGCGAAGATCGAGAGCTTGTCGAAGTCCTCGTCGGCCAGGCTCTGGTTCTCGACCTGCGTGAACTTGCGCATCTCGACGATGATGCGGGGGCTGTCGTGGTACTGGACGATGACGTCGCCGCGGTTGCGGAAGTTGTCGCCGCCCTCGTTGCCGATCTCGATCGAGCGGATGTTGGGCGTGTCAGGGTCGATGTCGACGGTGAAGGGCTGGTCGATGACGGTGCGCCAGTCGTCGCGGAAGGGCACCGGGTCGCCGCTGGAGCTGCCGGTGTCGCCGGTGTTGCCAGAGCCTCCGCAGGCGAGGGAGGGGATGGCAAGGGCGGCGAGCGTCATCGAGAGGAAAAAGCGCTTCATGTCGTACTCCGAGGGTCGTCGCGGAGGATATACCCGCGTCCGGGGGGCAGCAACAACGCGGGGACGAGCCTCGCGTCGGTCGTAGAGCCACTGGGGATGTGTGTGGACACGCAGCCGACCGGATAGCGGGCGATCCCGCCATACCCTACTCTTGCGGGCCACGGAGCAAATCCATGTCCGATCAAGACGCCCCCTCCACGCTCAAGGCGCCCCCAGCGAGCTTCGATCTCCCCGCGTTGGAGGAGAGCATTCTCAGTTTCTGGGAGTCCAACGACGTCGAGGCCCGGAGCTTACGCCAGGGCGCCGAGGCGGCCCGCGGGGACGGCGAAACCTCGTTTGCGTTCTACGACGGGCCTCCCTTCGCGACGGGGCTGCCGCACTACGGCCACCTCCTGGCAGGCACGATCAAGGATGTCGTCCCGCGTTACCAAGCGATGCGAGGACACCCCGTCGAGCGCCGCTTCGGTTGGGACTGCCACGGCCTGCCCATCGAGAGCCTCGTGGAGAACGAGCTGGACGTGCACGGCAGCGCGGACATCGAGGCCTACGGCATCGACAAGTTCAACGCCGCGTGCCGGGCGGGTGTGCTCCGCTTCACGAAGGAGTGGGAGACCGCCGTGCGGCGCATGGGGCGGTGGATCGACTTCGAGAACGACTACAAGACCATGGACGCCTCGTTCATGGAGACGGTGTGGTGGGTGTTCCGCCAGCTGTGGGACAAGGGCTTCATCTATGAAGGGCATCGCGTGCAGCCGGTCTCGCCCGCGCTCGGCACCCCCCTGTCCAACTTCGAGGTCGCCCAAGGTCCCCAAGAAAAGGACCCGGTCACCCGCAAGGAGGGCCACAAACGACGACAAGATCCGTCGCTGACGGTGCGCTTCAAGCTCGAGGACGAGGACGCAAACCTGTGGGCGTGGACCACCACGCCGTGGACGCTGCCCAGCAACCTCGCGCTCGCGGTCCATCCCGACCTCGAGTACGTGAAGTTCAAGGTGCTGGGCACCGGCGAGGTCGCGATCGCCGAGCCGAGCCGCCTCGCGGACTACCAGGAGAAGGGCAAGGTCGGTCAGACCGAGGAGATCGCGCGCTTCAAGGGGTCCGAGCTCGAGGGGCGACCCTACGCGCCGCTGCTCCCCTACTTCGAGAAATACCGAACCAAAGAGGACGGCTCGCGCTGGGCATTCAAGGTGGTGACCGCCGACTACGTCACGACCGACAGCGGCACGGGCATCGTTCACCAAGCCCCCGCCTTTGGCGAAGACGACTACATCGTCGGGACCAAGGCCGGGTTGCCGCTGATCCGGCCCCTCGATCTCTCGGGCACCTTCTCCGACGCGGTCCCCGACTTTGCCGGGCAGAAGGCCAAAGACGCCGACAAGGGCATCATGGCCAAGCTCAAGGCGCAGGGCAGCGTGGTCGACCAGGACGTCTACGTCCACCCCTACCCGCACTGCTACCGGACCGAGGAGCCGCTGCTGTACATGGCGCTCTCCACCTGGTTCATGAAGGTCGAGGAGATGCGCGACACGCTGGTCGCCTACAACGACCAGATCCATTGGGTGCCGGGGCACGTGGGCAAGGGGCGCTTCGGAAACTGGCTGTCGGCCGCCCGCGACTGGAACCTGGCTCGCAACCGCTACTGGGGCACGCCGCTGCCGATCTGGCGCTGCGACAAGGACCCCTCCGACATGCTCTGCGTGGGCTCGGTCGCCGAGCTCGAGGCGCTTGCGGGTCTCGAGAAGGGCTCGTTGACCGATCTGCACCGCGAGAACGTCGACGGCATCACGTGGACGAGCAAGGCCGGCGGCACCATGCGCCGCGTTCCCGAGGTGTTCGACTGCTGGTTCGAGTCGGGCAGCATGCCCTACGCGCAGAACCACTACCCGTTCAACGCCGACAAGAAGGGCTACGTCGAGAACAATCTGCCCGCCGACTTCATCGCCGAGGGCTTGGACCAGACCCGCGGGTGGTTCTACACGCTGCACGTGCTGGCGACGGCGCTCTTCGATCGCCCCGCGTTCAAGAACGTGATCGTCAACGGGCTCGTGCTTGCCGAAGACGGCAAGAAGATGTCCAAGCGGCTCAAGAACTACCCCGACCCGACCTACGTGATGAAGGAGTACGGGGCGGACGCTTTGCGGGCGTATCTCATCAACTCCGCGGTCGTGCGCGCCGAGCCGATGCGCTTCGCGGAGAAGGGTGTGCGTGACACGGTACGGACCGTCGTGCTGCCGCTGTGGAACGCATACAAGTTCCTCAGCACCTACGCGATCGCCGACGGATGGTCTCCGAGCCCGGCCGACCTCGAGATCAGGCCCTCGGGTACCGCCGACCGCTGGATCCTCAGCCGCGTGCAGTCGTTCCTCACCGATCTCGTCGCCGAGTACGACGATTACGCGCTGTCCAACGTCGTCCCCGCGTTCCACCGCATCTGCGACGACTTGAACAACTGGTACATCCGCCGCGGACGTCGCCGCTATTGGCGGTCCAAACACGAGGGCGAGGAGGCCGAGCGCGACAAGGCCGAGGCCTACGGCACCCTGTTCCGCGTGTTGCACACGGTCGCCACCGCGATCGCGCCGGTCATGCCGTTCTTCTCCGAGTGGATGTACCAGCGGCTCGTCGTCGAGACGGGCCTTGCCACGGACGGCGAGGACAGCGTTCACCTTGGTCGCTTCCCGCTACCGGACGCTTCGCTCCGGGACGAGGGGCTCGAGGCCGAGGTCGCTGCCGTGCGTCAGGCCGTGAACTTGGGGCTTGCGATCCGCGAGCGCGAGAAGATCGGGGTGCGGCGCCCGTTGGGCAAGATCACCGTCGCCTCGCCCGATGAGGCGGTGCGCGCGGCGATCTCGGCGCATCGGGACGACCTGCTCGCCGAGCTCAACATCAAAGCGCTCGACGTCGTCGCCGATGATGGCGGCTTGGTCACGCTCAAGGCGAAGGCCAACTTCAAGGTACTCGGACGTCGTCTCGGCAAGCGCATGAAGGCCGTCGCAGGTGCCGTCGCCAAGCTCACTCCCGAGCAGGTGCAGGGCTATGTATCTCGCGGCTCGATCGAGCTCGAGGGAGAGACCCTCGGCGGTGAGGACATCCTCATCGACCGGGAGGTCGCCGGGAGCCAGGCCGCCGAGGCCGGCGAGGGCATGACCGTCCTCGTCGACACGGAGCTCACCGACGCCCTGCGGCGCGAGGGCCTCGCCCGCGAGGTCATCAGCCGGGTGCAGAACCTGCGCAAGTCGGCCGACCTCGACGTCAGCCAGACCGTCGAGCTCGTGCTCGCGTGCGACGGCGCGTTGGCGGATGTCGCGAACGACGACGGGATGGTCGAGCTCATCAAGGGCGAGACGCTGGCCGAGGTGCTCACCCATCAGGGTCATGCTGCACCCGATGGGCTCGACACCGAGCATGCCGCCGGGGACGAGATCGACGGCGAGAAGCTCTCGTTGGGCATCCGGGTGCGCTGACGTAGCCTGCAACCTGCAGCGTTCGGTTCCGTCTGCACGTCGATGATGACTCGTCGGCCCCTGCTGATCACCGCCCTGTTCGTCGCCGCATGCAGCGGTGACGATGTCCCAGGGCCCTCGGGCGCGACCGAGAGCTCCACCGGTACCCCTCCAACCGCCTCGGGTACCGGGGCGAGCAGTGGGTCCGGTTCGGGAGGGGGCGCGAGCTCGGGGGCCGAGGAGACCGGCTCGCTCGACACCACGAGCGTAGGGAGCACATCCACCACCGGCCCCGCGGAGAGCTCCAGCGGGTCGGGCGATGACAGCTCGGGGTCGACCGGAGGCCTCGGCCCTGTGTTTCCGGACTGGGCGGACCTGCAGCTCGAGCAGTCGATCTGCGACGGCGCGTCGTACTACACGCCCACGGTCGCGGGACACGACGAGGTGTTTGCCGTCGGCTGCGTCCGTGACAGTGGGTCGTCCGCACCGCAGCTCTACTTCGTGAGCGGCACCGAGGGCGTACTCGGCCAAGACGACACCTTGCTCGCGCGCAACGGCAACCCCTACTTGGATGTTGCGCTCACCGCCTGGGATGGGCGCTTCCAGGCCAGCTACCAACACCGCTGCACACACCTGCCCACGAACTCGGGGTGTATCGACGTCCGGGTGTACGAGGGCCTTGGCAGCCGAGTGAACGACGAGACGATCTTTCAGAACAGCAACCACAACGGGCACCCCGTGATGGCGTGGAGCGGCTCGAGCTACGGGGTCGCGTGGGTCTCCTACGATGACGTGTACTTCCGTCGACTCGACGACTCCGGCAACTCGACCGCCGATGGCAACGTCCTCGTCGGGCCGGATCCCGAGCAGCCCGACCAACGCGACGGTGCGCGCACGAAGATCGTCTACCACCCGGGTCTGCAGGAGTACGCCATCTTCGTGATCAGCGGCTACAACCTGTATCGCGGTCGGGTGAGCGAGGCGGGGGACGTGCTCGAAGCGCCGACGTTGATCGCCGATCAGGCCTACTCACAGACGTTCAACGGGCAGTTCGTGGCCGCTGCTCTCGGCGACGAGGACTACCTCCTCTACCACGACGAGACCAACCTCGTGCTCGCGCGCGTCTTCCCTGAAGACGGCGGGATGTCGCAAGTCGTCGTGCAGGAGGGGGAGTATCGCTTCCCCAGCATGGTCGCCTACGAAGACACGTTGTTGGTGTTCCGGCAGAACCCCGAGACCGGCTTTGGCGAGGTGCTCGCCTACGATCCCGACCTCCAAGCGCTTCCCGAGCTGTCGGGCATCCTCGGCGACGGAGAGCCGATGATCTACCCGCAAGGTGCCGTGGACAGGGAGACCGGGACCTTCGCGGTGGTCTACCAAGACGCCGAGGGCTCCGTCTTGTTCCGCACGATCGGCGGCGGCTGAAGCGTCCGCGGGATGACGCCGCGGCCCGGATCGAGCCTTTGGTCGCGCGCGGTTCGGTCGATGGTGCGCTCGTGGAGGCTCGCCACGCTCGGGCGTCGGCCCGGTGAACTCCTCCAGGGTCCAGGCACGGACCCTGAGACGGTCGAGACGATGCGCGGCTGCATCGAGCGCGGGGAGTCCTTCGTGGTCGACCTCCTCAACTACAGCCACGCCGGGGAGCCCTACTGGATCAAGCTGTCGGTGGTGCCGCGCCGCGACGACGCCGGAGAGGTGATCGGGTTCTTCGGACTCGAGGTCGATATCACCGCGCAGCGCGAGACCCAGATGGAGCTGGAGCAGCAGCGCGCGCGCATGGAGCTCGTCGCGTTCAAGGCCGCCCGGCAGAAGCGAGAGCTCGAGCGCCTCTCCGCCGAGCGTGCTCAGGCCATGACGAGGCTGGAAACCGAGATCGAGCGCAGCCGTCGGCTCGAGGCCGAGCTGCGCCGTCAGGCCACCCAGGACGAGCTGTGCGGGGTGACCAATCGCCGAGGGTTCTTGGAGCGGCTGGAGCGGGAGCTGCACCGCGCCGACCAGCTCGGGCATGCGCTCGGCTTGCTGACCTTCGACCTCGACCACTTCAAGCAGGTCAACGACACCCACGGGCACGCGGTGGGCGACGCGCTGCTGCACGACGTCGCTGAAGCCTGCGCGTCCCGCATTCGGCCCGACGTCGACTTGTTGGCGCGGGTGGGCGGCGAGGAGTTCGTCGTGCTCGTCCCTGACACCGAGCCGAAGGCTCTGCGGGCTCTCGCCGAAGCGCTCCGCGCGTGCATCGAGGGTGTCTGCGTCACCGATGCGCCCGCGCTGCGGCCCTCGGCCAGCATTGGCTGCGCTCTGCGCCGTCGGGGCGAGTCTGGCACTTCGCTGTGGAAACGCGCCGATGCGTCGCTGTACCGGGCCAAAGACGGCGGTCGCAACCGCGTGGTGTGCGACGGGCTGGAACTCGCGGCGTAGTTGGCAGCCGGGCTGGCCCTGCGGCGCCCACTCGACCGCGGGCTCGTGCGAAGACGAAGAAGAGCTCCCCCAGTCGTCCGAGTCCGAGTCCGAGTCCGAGTCCGAGTCGTCCGAGCTGGGCCGCTCGAAGAGTCCGAGCTGCTGACCGTGCTCCGGATATCGTCGAGATCACCCGCGTGGGCGTTCGATGGTGTCAAGGCTGCGACGAGAGCCGCCGCAACGAGCACGCTTCGATGACATCCCTCTGCAGACACGGCCGTCTTCCACCAATCTCCACGACCCCCTTGGGTCAGCCGCCAGTACTCGAAGGCTCTGAGGCTGCGCCGAAGTGGCGGGGGAGCGCCACCGTGATGCGTGTGCCATGACCCAGGCGGCTGTCGACTTCGAGCACACCGTGGTGGGATTCGACGATGCCTCGCACCGCTGCGAGTCCGAGGCCGTTCCCGCTGTGCTTGGTCGTGAAGAACGGCTCGAACATCCGCTCGATCGTCGCATCGTCCATGCCGGAGCCCTGATCTTCGACCGAGAACTCGACGAGCTCAGCGACGTCTTCGGCGATCCCTCGATGGGCAGGACGCGACCGCCACTTCGAGGCGTCTACGACGCGGGTCCGCACCGTCACGGACCCTGGAGGGCTCGTCGCCTCAGCAGCGTTCATGACGAGGTTCAGAGCGACCTGGCGGAACTGCACGCGATCGAGTGCGACTCGTGCGTCCGCGTCGTCGAGCTCGAGCGCGAGCGTGACGCCCGAGGGCAGCGACATCTTCAAGACTTTGGCGACCCTCGTGACGAGCGTGCCCAGGTTCGTCTCCAGACGCTCGGTGTGGCTCTCTCCGGCATACGTGAGCAGCTGACGAGTGAGCGCGGCTGCCTGTGTCGCGGCCTCCTTGATGTCCTCGACGCACGCGCGGGCGACCTCCGGCTCGACCCCCTCGTCGGCCGCGAGCGCGGCGTTGCCCAGGATGCCGACCAACAGGTTGTTGAAGTCGTGCGCCACGCCTCCGGAGAGCAGGGCGAGGCTCTCGTGCCGCTGCGCCGAGACGAGCGCGCGCTCCATCTCGTGTTGCGCGGTGACGTCCCAGAACAGCGCAACCACGTTGTTCACCGAGCCATCGGTCCCGTTGATGGGATAGATCAGCACCTCCACCCACGCCTTGTTCGAGCGAGTCTCCCAACCTTCGGTGAACACGCCCAGGTCGACGCTGAAGCGCCCGGGGCGGACGAACTCGCCTGCGAAGGCTCTCTCGAAGTGTTTTCGAACGCCCAAGGCTTCGAAGCCGGGGTCGGTGAGCGCGTTGAACTTTCCGTACGCGGATTCACGGTCGGCCACCCCGAGGAAACGCTGCTGCGCCGCGTTCATGTAGACGCTGAATCCGTTTGCGTCGAACAGCTGGACGCACATCGGCGCGTGTTCGAGGACCGCCATGGGGTCTGCTGGGCCCTCCCGTGCTTCGAGCCGCCGTTCGAGTTCCTCGATGCGCGCGCGCAGCTTCTCTGGGTCGTCGCTGGCGCGCTCGGTCACCTCGCGACGGTAGCAAGCACCACGCACGACCGGGGAGACATCCGCGCGCTCGGTGGCGAACTACGTTCCGCGGCGACAGACGGCAGTGCTCAGTGCTGGTACTCGAAGGTGAGCGTCGCGGGATGCGGACGAAGGCTTGGCGGCGTGCGTGCAGCTGCATACCGCTGTCACCGTCGCCGTTTGCTTCGAGCGCCGTCCGTTCGACGGCGGACGGACAGCCGCGGCGTTCGCCGGTTCTCGGCGGTTCGCGTGCCCGATTTGCGCCAAGACCCGCAGAGCCTGCGCCCTCACCGAACCAGCCTGGGCCGCGCGAAGCTCGCACCGCTTCGACTCCGCCGGCCTGGGCCGCGCTCGAAAGCCACGCGTTCGCGCCTTTTCCCAGTTCATTTCATTCAGACGCGTCACAACCCCGGGCAATCGTCTCTGTCGAGGTGGAGCCCATCATGACCCGTGTTTCGATCCTCCCCTTCGTTTCTTTGCTCATGTTGGCTGCTTCGCCCGAGAGCGCTCACGGGGCGCCGGGCGTCGCGAAGGCTGCGCCGACGGCACCCGCCAAGAAGTCGAGGCCCAAGGCCAAGGCCAAAGCGAGGCCCTCCTCGAAGGCGAACGCGGAGCCCAAGCCGAAGGCTAAGGGGCCTGGCGTGTCCCTCCGCAAGGGTGTCGTGCGGGTTGGAGTTGCCCCTAAGAACGTCAAGCTCGAGCCCTTTCCCGAGGGCGCGCAGATCCGATCGGGCTCGGACGGAAAGCTCGTCAAGGCTGCGCACCGCGAACGATTCACGCTCGCAAAGTCGGCCGTGCTGACGCCGGACAACCCGAAAAAGGGCGGCATGTTCCTCAGAGCATTCCTTGCCACCTGGGATGCTGGCCCGACCTTTCCCGGAGAGAAACCGAACATCCGGGCCACGGGCGACGGCGGCATCAGCATCAGAATGCCGCTGACCTCCGACGTCGCGAACAAGGATCTCAAGGTCGAGTGCAAGGGAGTGTTCCCTGATGAGATGACTGTGCGTGGCGGCGTAAACAGCAGCACGGCGTCCTACGTAACCAACACCGCGGTGTTTTCGTCCGTGTCCGACACCTTGAAGTTCCTCATCGAGGTTCCGACGACCGACCGGCCAAATCCTCGGTTCGTAGTTGCGATGAGCTCGAACCACGCGTCGGAGTGGTTCAAGATCACGTCCTGCTCCGTCGAGCAGGTTTGACGCTCGTCAAGCGCCCCAGCCGCCATCGACGTCGATCACCTGCCTGGGGCCTTGGCGATCCGCGCGCTCGGTGGCGAACTACGTTCCGCGGCGACAGACGGCAGTGCTCAGTGCTGGTACTCGAAGGTGAGCGTCGCGGGGTCCACCCGGTACATTCGCCAGATCGCCATGCGGAGCTGCTTCTTCTTCTTGACGTGCGGGTTGCGAAACTCCCACACGACCTCGCCCGACCTCGCAACTTCGAAGACGTACCCGGCGTCCGACTCGGTGATGAGCGTGTTGCCGTTGTCGAGCCGCAGGTTGCTGCCGCGCTGATGGGAGAAGAACCCCTCGGTCGGGCCGTAGGTCCACACGATGTCGCCCGTACGTGGATCGAGCTCGAGCACCTGCGAGCCCGTACGCTCATCGCCGTTGTTGAACACCAAGATTGTGCCGTCACGGGTCACGGTCGGATGATGCTGGAACATCAGCTTCGACGAGCCCCACGCCCACACGATCTCCTCCGTCTGCGGGTTTGCGACCACGATCGTATGGGCGTTGCGAGGCGAGAGCAGCAGGTTGCCCTTGGCGAAGGCCGGGTTCGCATCGGCCAGCGAACCATCGAGCACCTCGACGTGGTTGGTGTGGAGGATGTCGAACTCCTTGCTTCTGCGATGCGGATTCGATCGGGCGACCGCACGCGCCGTGAGCGAGTCTCCATCGTTGAGCAGCACCGCGTAGGGTGAAGCCTCGAACATCGCGAGCACCGAGATGCGTCGCAGCTCGGCGCCATCGGGCGAGACCTCCACGACGAAGTCTTCGGTGGTGGGGTGCTCGGTGTGGTAGCGGGGCATGGCCCGCTTGGTCCGGGCGAGCACCCAGATGTTGCCGTCGGGTCCGATGTCGAGGTCGTGGTGGACTCGGTCTTCGAACGTCCATACGAGGTTCGAGTCCTCGTCGACCTTGAACATGCGTTTGTCCTTCACGAGCCCGATCACGCTGCCGTCGGGCATGAGCGAGACATGCTGCCAGCTGCCCATGCCCGGACGTGACCACTCGTGCACGACATTGCCCTGCATGTCGAGCAGCTGGGCCCGGGCTTGCTTGCGCGACGAGTAGAAGTTGAGTCCCGGCTGCGTCCGACCGCGAGCGTGGACGACGACACCGGACCGTTCGAGGTCTTCATCGACGGTGCCGTCCACGTAGCCCATCGACGAGAGCTGCCTAACCGGATCGGGTCGGGCCTCGCGGCGCTCGGGGCGTCCGCGTTGGTTCTCGTCGTGGGGTTCGTCCAGCGACACCACGCCCAACCCCCAGGTCAACGCGAAGAGTCCAGCCACGACAGTGGCCCCGACGAGAATACCTCGGAGAGAGGAGGGGATGCGCATGGCCGATGCCCACCGCGGGGCATCGGAGCCTACCAAAACGCCAGAACGATCAGCTACAGGTGCAGCCCTTCACGTCACCGGCTCCGAGCGCACCGGCGATGCCGGCGGCCATCGGATCGACCCATGTCTTGAAGAACCGTCCCTCGCGGTTGCAGCACGTGGTGCAGGCTTCGCTGGACTTCTTGGCGTCGGCGTCCTCTTGGCACACGGCCGTCGCATCGGCGGCGCTGACATGCTTGCCCAGACACTCGCGGTAGCCCTTGACCGCCTTCTCGATGGCTTTCTTGTCCTTCTTGCCCGCGTCCGACTGCCAGTCGATCTCGGCCTTGCCCATGGCCTCCCACGAGGCGAGGAACTTGGTGTGCTCCGCCTTGGCGCACTCAGCATCAGCGCACTCGCACATGGTGCTCTCGTGGGCCTTGAAGCCCTTGACCAGCTCGCTGTCACAGCCGAAGAGCGGCACGAGGGCGGTGAGGAGCAGAGCCGAGCGGAACGATGAGGTCTTGGAGGCGTGCATGACTGTCCGAGATCCTAACGTTCCTGCTGGGGCGAGTGCCTCAGGTCGGAGGGGAAGAACTTGGACGTGAGGGACGCGCGTAGTCGCTCTCTGTCCCCCGGTGACAGACTTCGCCGAATCGTTGCATCCGACAACCCATGTATAGTTCGGCCCGATGCGATGCTGGACTGCCGGGCTGGTGCTCGTCGCCGCGTGTGCGGTTGATGATGCAACGATGCACGTTGGCGGAGTTACGACGGACAGCGGATCGGAGGGAACGACTGCGTCTGCGGGTATCGCGACGAGCGGCGGCACGTTCACGACCGACGCGGCGGACGCGACCGGATCGAGCGGTCACACGGACTCGACCGGGACTGCGGGCGACGGCTTGGGGACCGGAGCTTCGCTGACCTCGAGCAGCACGTCGGGGGACGAGCGCGGCGGCTCGTCGGACACGGAGACAGGCGGGGTCGCGAACGCGCCGGAGCCCGTCTTCGAGCGGGTCACCGAGGTCTCAGGCCTCGACATGCCGCACGTCTGTCCTCCTGAGC
The DNA here is from genome assembly GCA_024742475.1 of bacterium. GTDB lineage: Bacteria > Myxococcota_A > Polyangia > Nannocystales > Nannocystaceae > CAJXVA01. The sequence goes on from JANSYI010000046.1 coordinate 28,894, forward strand.
CGCAGTTTCCGCCCGGAATTGGTTGGCGAGACATGAACGGAGACGGTCACATCGACCTCGTCTTGACGAGTTTCGAGGGTCCGAGTCAGCTTTGGCTGGGAGATGGAGCGGGAGGCTTCGCTGTCACAGAATCCGTCGGCTGGCTTCCTGACGCGGCCAGCACCGGCGTCGCAGTCGGTGACTACGACAACGACGGCGCCGCGGATGTCTACATTTCCGGCGTTGGGCCGAGCGCCCTGCTCAACGGGGCGCTGGGGTTCTCCAACCTCGCCGAGGTCGCAGGCGTCGGCGATCCCAACGACGGCACGGTCGGTGCCTGGGGCGACTACGACGGTGATGGCGACCTCGACCTCTATTCCGGTGCCTGGGACGCCGAGTACTTGACGAACTCCAGCCGCCTCTACGAGAACCTCGGCGACGGAACCTTCGGCGAGGTGACCTGGCTTCTCGATGCGGCATTGGCCGGCCGCCCCGTGCTCGCTGCGAGCTTTCTCGACTACGACAACGACGGTGACGCCGATCTCTACGTCGTCGTCGACAAGGACCACGGCAACATCTTGTGGCGCAACGACGGGCCCGGCTGCGGAGGCTGGTGTTTCGAAGACGTCGCCCCGGAGGCTGGGGCCGACCTGCATATCTCGGGGATGGGTCTGGCGATTTCCGACTACGACAACGACGGCGATTTGGACATCTACGCCACGGACATCCTCGCCGGCTGGCTATTGCAGAACCAGACCGCGCAGGGCGAGCCGGTGTTCGTCGACGTGACCATGGACGCGGGCGTCAACCTCAACTGGGTAGGGTGGGGCGCCGCGTTCTTCGACTACGACAACGACGGCTGGCCCGACCTCTACGTCGGGCAGGGCGGCTACGGGCCGGCCCAGCGAAACGTGCTCTTTCACAACCGCGGCGACGGAACCTTCCAGGCGATGGGCACATCGAGCGGCGCGAACGACCCCGGCTTCACCCAGCCGGTCGCCTACGCCGACTTCGACGAGGACGGCTTCGTCGACCTCGCCACTGGCAACCGCGAGGATGGGTATCAGCTGTTTCGCAACCGAGGGCTTCACGGGAGCGACTACGGTTGGGTGCAGCTCGAGCTACGCGGCAGTGGGCCGGTGGCGGCCGACGCTGCGGGGGCGCGTGTCCTTCTCAAGGGGGAGCCAGGCCCAGCTCAGCTGCAAGAGATCAAGCTCGGCTCCAGCCAGTCCTCCAGCAACATGCGCGCGCTTCACTTCGGAGTCGGCGAGGCCGCTACGGTGCACCTCACGGTACTATGGCCGGATGGAACGAGCTTCGGATTGCAGCTCGAAGCCGACCAGCTGAACCAGAGGCTGGTGGTCACGTATCCGAACGCCGTCGAGGCGCAGTAAGGGTCGCGACCAACGAAGAAAGGGCGCCGCTGCGAACAGCGACGCCCCTTCTGAGAGCTGCCAGAGGCTACGCCGCTAGATCGGGCACATCGCCGTCTCGGGCGTCATGCAGATCGCGCCGTCGTTGACCGTGGTGAACGTGCCGTCGTTGCAGGCGGCTGTGAAACCGTCCGTCGCGCCGTCGGTCTGAAGTCCGACCGTCTTGCTCGCCAGGCCGCCGTTGGCGTCGTCGTACACCGTCACGAGCTCGCCGGTGTCGGGGTAGAGGATCAGGCTGACGTCGAACGTGGTCGCCTGGTTCCAGGGGTTGATGCCGTCCCAGAAGAACACGTCGCACTGGACCGCACCCATGGTGTCGGAGTCGCGGGGACATGCACCAGCATCGAAGTGCTCGTAGTAGACGGCGCCGCCCTGGTCGGTATCGATGTCGTCATGCAGCGCGTAGATGCGATCTCCGGTGCCCGTGGACGGGCCGCTCGGCAGCGGGCAGTCGTTGCTGAAGTCGCCACCGGTGGCCTCGGTGCTGAGGAACGCGCAGGTGTTGACGAACCAGTCCGTGGTGTCCACGCCGAAGAACGGGAACGCCGTCGGCAGGGTCACAGGCGTGGTGCTCATCCCACAGTTGCCCGTTGCGTCGAGCAAGGTGCCGGTGGCTGAGATGTCGATGATGCCGGGGTCTGCGCAGCCGAGACCGTCGCTGAAGAAGGCCGCGTACTCGAAGTCGATGCCGCCACCGACGTCGCCGATGCAGCAGCCACTGGTGTCGAACGTGCAGTCGACCGGGTCGCATGCGATGTCACCGAAGCCGCCAAGGTCAGCACAGCTGGCATCGCCGAGGAGCGAAGCTTCGCACTCCTCGCCAAAGTTGATCACGTCGTCTCCACAGACGACCGGGTCACCTTCGCTGATCTGCAGCTCGACGCACCACTCATTGAGTGTGCCGTCATCGCCACCACCGTTGTCGGTAATGTCGATCTGCCAGGCACCCGTGGCATCGGGGAGGCCCGTCAGAGGCGCGAAGGATTCGAGCGGGAGAACGTCGCCCGCGACGGCCGGGGGACCGCCGCACGCCGGGGCCGCAGCTGCCGAGTCGTCGTATCGGGCGTCGATGTCGTCGTCGGCACCGCAAATGGTGTCTTGGAGGATGATGACCTCTCCGCCCGCGGACAACGCGATGTCGAGGTCCCCAACGAAGGTGTGAGCCGCGTCGAGCGTCACGTTGATGTCGCTCACGAAGCCCGTGGTGGCCGGGATCGTGATGATGTCGGTGGTGGTCGGGTTCGCGTCGGAGATTCCGGAAGCGGGCGTGTTGCACACCGTCAGGGCGGTGGTGCAGAGGCTGGTGTCGTAGCCGCTGCAGTCGTCGGCGCAGCCGAGGGTTCCGCCGTCGAAGCCCTGCGTCTCGCAGGTCTCGGCGCCCACGTCGGTGCCGTCGCAGACCTCGTCGCCTTCGATCGTGTCGTTGCCACAGACCGCCGCGACGCAGTTCGTGGTGTCGAACTCCATGCAGTTGTCGGCGCAGCCCAGCTCGCCGCCGCCCGCGAAGCCTTGCGACTCGCAGGTCTCGCCGGCGAGGTCGGTGCCGTCGCAGATCTCTTTGTCGCCGCGGACGCTGTCGTTGCCGCACTCGAAGGAGACGCAGCCGGTGATGTCGAAGCCGCACTCGTCGGAGCAGGCCAGATCACCGCCGTCGAAGCCTTGCGAGATGCAGGTCTCGTCGCCGAGGTCGTCGCCCTCGCACTCCTCGTCGCCCTCGATCATCCCGTCGCCGCACTCGGCAGCGGTGCAGGCCGAGGTGTCGAGCGTACAGTCGTCGTTGCAGGCCAGGTCGCCGCCGAGGAAGCCTTCGGAGGCGCAGTCGGCCCCGCCGAGGTCGTCGCCGTCGCACTCTTCGTCGCCGTCGAGGACGCCGTCGCCACACTCACCGCCGGTGTCGGTGTCGTCGGTATCGGTGACCGTGTCCTCGGTGTCACTGGGATCCTCGGTGTCGCTGGGGTCCTCGGTGTCGCTGGGATCAACCGTGGTGGTGCTCAGCGTCGCACTCGCGGTCACCGTGGCCGCGGTAGGGTCCGTGCCGTCTTCGGTCTCGCCCCCGGTCGTCTCGCCGTCAGTCGTGCTGGTGACAGCTCCGTCGTCGCCGCAAGCGGGCGTCAGTGCCAGAGCCGCGAGCACCGGCGCGGCTTTCAAGAATGGAAATCGGTCTTTGCAGTTCATCAGTCGTCTCCGTTTTGATGGGTCGGCAAACCCAGCCGGCATGCTTGCTCGGCATGCTTGCTACTGCAACAACAGAAACGACGACGACGCCGTCGCGCGGGCGTGTTGTCTCACCCTGCGCGTGGGCGTGTTCGTGAGGGACTTCGTACCGTCCCCGCCATCATAGCTGCCGAAACCCACCTCAATGCGGTCGGAGTGTCGGGAGAAACAGCTACGCGATCCCCGGGCAACCAGCACGCGAGCGCCGCCAGTCTGAGAGACCGCGGCGTACGCTTTCGACCCGTTGCGGGAACGCCCGCGTAGACTTGTGGCAGGCAGTGTCAGGTCCCGCTATGGAACTTCGTCGACGCTCTCCACCGTGATGATGGAGTCGAGCGACCATCCATCGACCGGGTCGTACCCCATCGAGGCCGGAGCATCGAGGTTCACGCGAACGTCGAGCCGCCGCTCGGGCCCCAACTCGACGGCGAGCGGAATCACGACCGGCTGAGGGTCGACCGCGGCTTCGTGCCAGCCGTCCGCTGCGTGGACCCAGGAACTCGCAGCGTAGAACCGGAGCTCGTCGTACGTTCCCTCCGGAAGCCCGGCGGCGCCGATGAGCCCGATGGCGCCGTGAAGATCTTTGAGCATGAAGTGGGCGGAACCGACTTCCCGCCAGGTCATCGTGGCGCACAGGACCGGCTCGTCACAGCTCCCAACCTCGATACGCGAGTACTCGATCTTCGCGTTCTCGAAGATGTGGGACTCGACGTCGGCCTCGAGCAACAGGCGGAAGTTGGGCTCGTGCTCCGGCCCGGTGAACCCGAGCTCGGTCGGACCGTGGTCCGTGAGGTCGTAGAACGCGTACTCGAAGTTGTCGGTCCGGTCGACTTCGGCGTTGCAGCCGAGTGCGAGGGCGGAGGCGATGAGGGGGGCGGCGGCTGCGGCGTACTTCTTCATGGCGACGTCGAGGTCATCGGACGGTCGCGCCGATCCTTGAGCCTGGACGCACCCCCGGGTGGCCCGCACGCGGTCGCTTTGGCCGAAACGGTCCGCAGTAGGCGTTTCGTAGGCCCCGGGCGGAGTTCTATCGAGCGGCGTCCAGCGCCTCGAGCACGGCGTCCACGTCATCGTCCCGGTTGAACACGCCGAAGCTGACCCGGATCGTTCCGTCAGGTGCGTCCAGGCCGTGGAGATGTTGACCCGCACAGTGCCGGCCCGCCCGCACGACGATGCCGTGTGCGGCGAAGTGCTCCTCGGCGTCGTCGATCTCCAAGCGTGTGTGGAGGAACGACACCGCGCTCGTGCTCGGCCCGTCGCCTCCGAACACGGTGCAGTCGTCGCGAGCCCGGAGTGCTTCGCGCAGACGGTGGCGAAGGTCGATCGGTCTGCGGCGGTGCGTTGGTGTGGACGCCAGCCACTCGAGGCTGGTTGCCATCGCGACCGCGCCGGGCAGGTTGACCGAGCCCAAGTCGCAGTAGCCCGGCGGCGCTGCGAAGCCCTTCTGGTCGCGAATCCACAGGCCGCCGATCCCCTGGGGGGCGAGGGGTCCCTTGTGGCCCGCGAACGCCACCGCGTCCGCTCCGAGGGAGGGAAGGTCGAGGTGGACCAGGCCGGCCGTTTGCGCTGCGTCGACCAGCGAGAACGCCCCGGCGTCTCGAGCCGCCGCCGTGATCCCCTCGACCGGAAGGCGCTCGCCGGTCACGTTCGACGCTGCCGTGATTGCGACCGCCCGCACGCGTCCGGTGGCCAGGCGATCGCGCAGCGCGTCCAGATCGAACGGCTCTCCCGCCCGAGATGCGACCCGGTAGTGCTCGACGCCGCGGTGCCGCACCAGCGCCTCGATCGGCGTGAGCATGGCTTGGTGCTCCATCGCGCTCGTGAGCACCACGTCGCCGGGCTGCCAGGAGCGCGAGAGCAGCACGGCTGCGATCGCGGAGGTACAGCCTGGTGTGAGTAGGAGTGCTTCGGGCGACGCAATGCCCAAGACGCCCGCGATCCGCTCACGCGCCTCGACGAAGAGCTCCGCGTAGCGGGCGGGGTCGACCCGAAGCGTCTGCTGCACCGCGTCCAACACTCCCGGCGCCTTGGGCCAGCTGGTCCCCGCTTGGTTGAGATACCTCCGACGTGTCACGGCGCGGCGAACCCACATGCGAGCATGCCGAGACGATAGATCGCTTCGGCGCCTCGGTCCGACCGGGAAAAGCAGGTAGCATCACCGGGTGCGCGGCTCTCTCGCTGTTGGCGTGCTCGTCGTCTCGACGGCGTGCTTCAACCCAGATCCTGTCGACATTCAGGAGACCGACTCGCCCACGGGCTCGAGCTCAGGGGCGGTGACGAGCGATCCGGCGACCGGGTCGGGCACTTCGGTCGACCCCAGCGCCGACCCGACCTCGTCGGGCCCGAGCAGCTGCGAGGTCTGCGTGGCGTCCCCGCCCGAGGGCTGGACCGGGCCGCTCGCGATCGGTGCTGGAGAGACCGCGCCCTCGTGCGCCAGCCCCTTCACCGCGGTCGCGTTCGAAGCTGCGCAAGACATCGCGGGCGCGGACGCGAGCTGCGAGTGCTCGTGCGGCGAGCCCACCGTAGACTGTGGCGAGCTCTCGATGCGGTACAGCACCGCGTGCGCCGGGGTCGCGGGCGCCGAGAGCTTCGTCGGGGTGGACACGTGTCACGACACCGACCCCGACGGACCGACGGTCACGCCCTTCTTCACCCCGATCGCGGGCACCGAGTCATGCCCGCCGGTGGCCGACGTCGATATTCCCGCCGCCACGATGACCGAGCTCGTGCTGTGCGGCGGTGGCTTCGACCAGGAAAGTTGCGGTTCGGGCGAGGTGTGCGTCGGCGCGGCTCCCGATGGGTTCGAGGCGGCGCTGTGTGTTGCGCAGGAGGGGGAGCACGAGTGCCCCGCCGAGTACCCCAACGCTCGATCGGCGTTCACCGACGTCGCCGACGACCGGCGCTGCACGGCATGCAACTGCGAGCCCGACGCGGCGGGGTTCGAGTGCGCGAGCGAGCTCGCGCTGTTCGGCGCCGGAGGATGCGAAGGGCCCCTGGGCAGCGAACCCACGGACACCTGCTTCGACAGCCCTGCGTCGTTCACGTTCGCCGAGCCCACGGTCACTGGATCGTGCGCCCCCACCAACACCCAGCCCACCGGCTCCATTGCGGGCGAAGACCCGATCACGATCTGCTGCCAATGAGCGCCGCATGGACAGCCCTGGTCGCGCGGTGGGATGCCGCGCGTGAGGCCATCATCGAACGCGTCGACGGCGTGTTGTCGCAGGCCACATCCGTGAGCGAGCCCATCGCCGCGACCTCCACCACCGACGCGAACGCGTTGCAGCGGCTATGGCAGTCCGTCGACGCCAAGATGTCGGCGCTCGCCGGTGAAGTGTCCGACGCGTGGGACTCGATCAGCGATGAGATGAGCCAGGTCGAGGGCATCCCCAAGGGGGGCATGTGGCTCGAGGGCTTCAAGCGAGACGCCTGCACCACCGACATCGAGATCCGCCACGGACGCGCGCGTGCCTCGATCTTCGCCAAGGCGGCGGCGTCCATGCTGCGCTACGTGCAAGCCAGCGGCGACCCCGACGCGCGTCGGATGTTCGCGCATGGCGGGGCCGTCTTCATCGCCGAGCAGGCCGCTGTCGAGAACTGGGCGGGCATGAAGACCGCCCAGACGCGCATCCGCGGCTACCGCAACCCCAAGGCCGTGCCCATGCAGCTGCTCGAGTACTACGCCAAGGTCTCTGCCAACTACTGGCGGATCCGCTACGCGACGGAAGCGAAGTACAACCCGGCCCAGCAAGCGGGCGTCGAGACCAAGATCGCGAACTTCACCAAGTCGTCGCACGCGCTGCTGCTGGAACACCCCCAGTGGCGCGCCGCCGCGTCTTCGTGATGGCCGCCGCACTCGGATCGCTCGTCGCCGCCGGGCTTTGGCTCGGCGCTCCCGTCGTCACGCAGACCGGGGAGTGCCGCGAGGTCCAGCTCTCCGCGCGTCTGTCGACGCTGCTCGAACCCAGCGACGCGGATGGCTCGGGGTGGAGCGTCGAGGCGAACGTGCGTGAGGCCAACGGTGAAGCGGTGGTCGAGCTTCGCATCCTCGATGCGGACGGCAACGTGTCGACGCGGTCTTTGACGAGTCCGGAGTGCTCCGTCGCTCTGGACGCCGCGGCGTTCATCGTGGCCAGCGCAATCGACCCGACGCTCAGCGAGCCCGGGCCCGAGCCCGAGCCCGAGCCCGAGCCCGAGCCCGAGCCGGAACCGGAACCGGAACCGGAACCGGAACCGGAACCGGAACCGGAACCGGAACCGGCGATGCGTGCGTCACCCCCAGAGCCTTCGGAGCGCCCACCTCATCGCCCGTTGTCCGCATGGGTTGGCGTCGGACCGGGTGTCATGGGCGGCGCGTTGCCGGGCCCGGTCGGTCGACTGCTCGTCTTCGCCGCCCTCGAGGGACGGCACTGGCGCGTTCGCCTCGACGCAGCCGGTACGCTTCGGGCGGAAGCGAGGGCGCAGCGGGTCGAGGCGGTGGGGGCTCGCCTCGGCCAGTGGTCGGTCGGTGGTCGCGGCTGTGGCGTCCTGCCGCTGGGGCGCGCGGGCCTGTTCGGCTGCGCGGGCGCCGAGGTCGGTCAGCTCTACGCGGAGGGCTTCGGCTTCGACGCAGCCACCTCGACTCGGCTGCCGTGGGGTGCGGCGTTGGCCTCGGGAGGCCTGCACGTGAAGCTGGGGCGTCGGTTTCGCCTGTGGGCCGAGGCCGATGTGGGGGTCGTGCTCAACCGGGCCAGCATCGTGGTCGACAATCTCGAGCGATTGCACAGGCTTGGCCCGGCGTTGGGGCGCGGCTCGCTAGGCGGTGCAGTGCGCTTTTGACGCGACGTGACGGATCCGCCGCTCGGCGGGAAATGCCATGGTCGTGGGGATTCCGCGTCTGCACAGCATGAGCGAAGCGCCGCGCAGGCCCCCGTTGCGGGTGGCCCCCGACCCACCGCCGGCCCCGACGTTCGCGTCGGTCTACCGGGAGCACGCGGCATTCGTGCGTCGCTCGGTGCGGCACCTCGACGTCCCCGACGCAGCGGCGGACGACGTCTTGCACGACGTCTTCCTGATCGTGCATCGGCGGCTGGCTGACTTCGACGCTCGGACCTCGATGCGGGCGTGGCTCTTCGGCATCGCGCGCCGCGTCGCAATGCACCACCGTCGTGGCCGCCTCCGCCGGAGCCGGCGCGAGCAAGCAGCCCCGGTCCCGGCCGCAACACCCTGCCCCGAGCACGTTGCGGCCTCGCGGGAAGCCGCGCGCTGGGTGGAGGGGTTCTTGGCCGGCCTCGACCCGAGTCAGCGCGCCGTCTTCATGTTGTGCGAGATCGAAGGGCTCGCCGCCCCCGAGGTCGCCGCGGCCACCGGCACCAAGCTCAACACCGTCTACTCCCGCTTGAGACTCGCCCGTCGCCGGTTCGAACGCGCCGTCGACGAGCGGGAGAAGGAGTCGCGATGACCTCCCTGAGCCCTCGGGCCCGCGCCCTGCTCGAGGCGTATCGCGCCGTCAGCGACGCCCAAGACGCGCCCGACGACGCGATGCTCGCGAGGTTGGAGGCGTCGATCGAGTCTCCTGCCGAGCCCCCCAAACGCGCCGCCGCCTGGATTGTCGCCGGGGTCGCGATGGCGTCCACGGTGACGGCAGTCATCGCGTGGCCCCGTCCGCAGCCCGCCGCGCTCGAAGGTCGCGCCGCGGTGTCCGAGGCGGTCGACGCTGCACGGGCTGCGACGCCGAGACGGGCCGCGCGTCCCCCCGCAAACTCATCGCCCGAGCCGACGCCCGAGCCCAGCCTCCAGCCGCCGGCGCCCAGCGCCCGACCGGGGCACGCACCCGCTACCAAGCCTGTCCCTGCCGAGCCCGCGCCCGAGACTTCGCAGGCGCAGCCAGGGCTCGTCGCCGAGCTCGCGCTGCTTCGCAAGGCTCGTGCAGCGATGCGCCGAGGGGATCTCGATGCGGCTGCGCAGTCGCTGAGCGAACACGGGCGCTCGTTTCCCACCGGGCAGCTCAGCGAAGACCGCGACGCGCTGTGGGTCGTGCTGCGCTGCCGCAAGGGCGCTGCGAACGACGGCCGCGCCGCGTTCGAGGCCGCGCACCCGTCCTCGCATCACTTGGCGGCCATCGCGGTGGCGTGCGGTGAAAAAGATTGACGCGATGGTGACGGGATCGGGCCGCGACGGGAAAGAGAGGACATGACTTTCGATGGAAACCTCTCCGCCCTCGGCATTCTCACGCTCTCGTTGTGCGCGTTCGCCTGCGACAACGGCTCGGTCGGCGAGTTCGAGAGCGACGACGGCGGGGCGAGCTCGGGCGCATCGACCAGCGCCTCGGCGGGCGAAGGATCGACGAGCGCGGACACCGATGGCGGGAGTGAGTCCGAATCGGCGACTTCGACCAGCGGTCCAACGACGACCGACGCGACCAGCTCCACCCAAGGCGGCACCGAGACCGGGGGCAGCTCGACCTCGGGAGGCCCCGTGGGCGTATGCGCGGGCGTCGAAAACCACATGTGCTCGGGGCCGGTCGACTGCGGAGACGCGTGCGGCGAGCTCGACTCGATGTTCGACGACGACGGCTGCGTGCGCGAGGCTTGCGGACAGCACGACGACTGCGACGACGCCTGGTTCTGCTATCGGCCCCTCAACTACGGGGGCTGCCAGAGCTCCGACGTGAGCTGCTCCGAGGATGCGGACGTCGGTTGTCAGTGTGCGACGCTGCCCGACTGCGGCGGAGCCTACTGCGTGCCCGAGGAGATCGTCTTCGCCGGCGCGTCGCCTGGACCGACCGCTGGGTGGGCGACCGACAGCTGCGCCCCGGACGACGGTCCCGCGTTCCTGCTTCGCGTCGGCACGTACACCTCCGATGGGTGCGGAGGCGCGTTTGCGGAGGACGAGCCGCTCGTCGAGTTTCGCATCAACGCGCCGCTCGGTTCCACGGGCAGCTATGTCTCGGATGAGTTTGGCATCTTCGTTGCCACCTACCACCCCGGGGACGGGTCGCAGGTCCCGGTGACGGGCGCGGTCACGGTGACGAGCGCCGGGGACGTGCTCGAAGGTGAGTACGAGGCGCGATTGCCCGACGACACCGTCGTGTACGGTTCGTTCTCCGCGATCGGTTGCCCATCCGACGAGCCGCTGCCCTGCGGCTGAGCCACGCCTCTCCCGCGGCTTGGGGTGCGTCACAGCGCCAGCGCCGCGTCCGTGCTACCCCAGTAGGTAAGGATGACGGACACGAGCCTCGCGGGAAGGATTCTCGTCGTCGATGACGAGCGCAACATCAGGCGAACGCTCCGCATGGTCCTCGAAGGCGAGGGGGCCACGGTGCTCGAGGCCGCCACGGGAGAAGAGGCGCTCGCTCAAATCGAGAGCGCCGAGCCCATCGAGGTGATCATCACCGACGTGATGATGCCCGGCATCTCCGGCCTCGAGCTGCTCGAGCATCTCGCGGGCGCGGCCGGGGGCACGCCCAACGTGCCGGTCATCCTCATCTCCGGTCACGCCACGGTCGACGACGCGGTCAAGGCCACGCGACTGGGCGCGTTCGACTTCTTCGAGAAGCCGCTCGCCCGCGACCGAGTGGTCGTCAGCGTTCGCAACGCGCTACGACAGTTCGCCTCCGACGCGCAGATGCGGAGGCTCCGAGCGCAGATCCGCGGCGAGATCATCGGGGAGTCCGATGCCGTCGCGTCCATGCTGGCCCAGATCGGCAAGGTGGGCAGCACCAAGGCCCGCGTCCTGATCACCGGCGAGAGCGGCAGCGGCAAGGAACTCGTCGCGCGAGCAATTCACGAGGCCAGCGACCGCCGCGACGCGGAGTTCGTCAAGGTCAACTGCGCCGCCATTCCTCGCGAACTCATCGAGAGCGAGCTGTTCGGCCACGAGCGCGGCGCCTTCACGGGGGCGACCGCGCAGAAGAAGGGGCTGTTCGAGGTCGCCAACGGCGGGACCATCTTCCTCGACGAGATCGGTGACATGGCCCTGGGCGCGCAAGCCAAGGTGCTCCGCGTCCTGCAGAGCGGCGAGCTCATGCGCGTGGGCGGCAGCAAGCTCATCAACGTCGACGTTCGCGTGCTCGCGGCGACCCACCGCAACCTTCAGGAGCAGGCCCAGGCGGGGGAGTTTCGCGAGGACCTCTACTTCCGGCTCAACGTCGTGCCCATCCGCGTCCCGCCGCTGCGCGACCGCACCGAAGACATCGCCCTGCTCGCGCGTCACTTCATCGACCTCGCTGCACAAGAGAACGGCCTGTCCCCCAAGCGCCTCGACGACGAAGCGCTCTCCGCCTTGCGCAGCTACACCTGGCCGGGCAACGTTCGGGAGCTCCGCAACGTCATCGAGCGCATGGTCATCCTCTCCGACGGCGACATCACCCTCGAAGACGTCCCCGAAGAGGTCCGCGGCGCCCCCGAGGAGCCGCCCAGCGACGACTCCTTGCTCGACTTTGGCGGTCAGACCGTTCCCGACGGCATGACCCTCCGCGAGTTCCGCGAAGCCATCGAGCGCGCTTTCATCCGCAAGCGGTTGATCGCAAACGACTGGAACGTCTCTCGCACCGCGACCTCTTTGGGGGTCGAGCGCACGCACCTGCACAAGAAGATGAAGCTGCTCGGCATTCAGCGCGGCAGCTGAGGCCAACTAAACGAAGAAGCCCACGCGCACGGGGTGCGGTGGGCTTCGCGTTCGGCCGAGGCCGCGGCTAGCGGTTGCGTTCGGTGGCCTGACGGACGACCAGGTTGCGCCCGGAGAATTCTTGCCCGTCGAGCTGCTTGATGGCTCGGTCGGCGTCCTTGCGGTTCGCCATGGTCACGAAGCCGAAGCCGCGAGAGTCACCGGTGTCTCGGTCGGTCACGATGTGAACGTCGGTGACGGGTCCGTACTCTTCGAGCTTCTTCTTGAGCTCGTCGTTGTTGACTCGCCAGTCGAGGCCGCCGATGAAGAGGCGGCTGGGGATGGTGGCGCGCTGCTCTTGCTCCTCGTCGCCTCCACCTTCGATGTTCCGCATGACTTGGTCGATGGTCATCATGCCGCCTTGAATCTCGTCGACCGTCGCGACGGGCACGCCGCCGCCGCCGCCGGCACGGCTCCGCTCGCGCGCGCGCTCCATCTTTTCCTTCTTCTTCTTTGCGCGCTCTTTTTCTCGCTGCCGTTTTCCCGCGGAGTAGTTGCTTCTCGCCATGCTTGCCTGTGTGACTCTGTGATCGGTCGCAGGGCCGTTTCTGCGGCGCTGCGCACCCCACCACCTAGCGCGCGGGTGTTCGGCTTGTCAAACGCACACGTGGGCGAAGCGGCGCGGTGGCCTGCGTCGGCGCTCCCACAGCCAGGAACCGCCCCAGATCGGGTAGGGCGGCCCTTTGTGGGGCCGTCGCGTTCGCCCGCCGCGTGCGGGGTATGATTCTGGCGGCGCCGCAGCGCCTCGAGAGAAGGAAAGAACGAGAAGATGTCGAACAAGTTGTTTGTCGGTGGACTCAGCTGGGACACGAATGACGCTGGCCTACGCGATGCTTTCACGGCGTTTGGAGAGGTCGTCGAAGCCAAGGTGATCACCGACCGGGAGACTGGGCGTTCGAGAGGCTTCGGCTTCGTGACGTTCAGCGAAGGGGATGCGGCCAAGACCGCGATGCAAGAGATGGATGGAAAACGGCTCGATGGACGCGCTGTTCGCGTGAACATCGCCGAAGAGCGTAAGCCGCGTCGTGGAGGCGGCGGCGGCCGTCCCGGTGGCGGTGGCGGTGGCGGTGGCGGTGGCGGTGGCGGTGGCGGTGGCGGTGGCTATCGCGGCGGAGGCGGAGGCGGCGGCGGCGGCGGCGGTGGCTTCCGCGACGACGACGACTTCCGCAAAGAACGGCGCGACCGGGATCGCGGCCATCGGCGCGGACGCCGGGGTCGTGGCGGCCGCGAAGGCGGCGGCGGTGGCGGTGGCGGCGACTACAACTGGTAGCGCCTCGTACTCGAACGCAATCGACGACGGCCGCCCATCGAGGCGGCCGTTTTGCGATCACGATGGGGTCATGCGCCGGGTCGCGTGCGCGCGAAGCTCTCGCGATCGGCCCAGTGTTTGCCCAACTCCACCAGCTTGGGGTGCGCGGAGACGTCGTACGTCTCGCGGAACTGCATCCACTCGAGCGTCGTGACCATCGCAATCTCGGGAAGCCCGAGCTTGTGCACCTGCGACAGCCAAGGGCCCGTGGCCCACTGCTCCAGCCACTGCATCGCGCTGGCAGCCCGCTGCTTCTGCTTGGCCGCATAGCTCGACGACTGTGCGGTCACCCCGTCGCGTGCGAGGTAGAAGGCGTTGATCAGGGAGTCGAGCGCGCCGTCGATGACCGTCATGAGGTTCCGCTCGTGCAGGTTGTCGGCGTTGAAGCGCTCCAACTCTCCGGGCCCACGCTCGTTGACCAGGTACTCGCAGATCGTCGACGAGTCGAGGATGGAGAGCTCACCGACGGTCACCGTCGGCACCTTCCACACCGGGTTGGCCGCCCGCATGCGTCTTTGTCCGTCGTCTTCGGCCGTGTCGACGAGGTCGACCTCGATGCCCAGCTCGTGGGCGACGATGCGAACGCGTCGGACGTAGGGGGACGTCGTAGTGCCGTAGAGGGTCAGGCCGCTCATCGAGGCTGAGAATACCCCTGCTCCGGGTACGCCGAAAAATCGGAGCCACGCGCCGCCCGTGCTAGGGCGATCGTGTGAAGGCTCGTCAGGCGCTCGTGCTGGTCGCGACCATGGCTGCGTGCGCTCAGGCGCCGACGGAGTCGAGCGAGCCAGACCTCGAGGTCCCCGATGCGGTCGTGATCGACGACTATCCCGTGGACGCGGAGGCGCTGTACGCCGAGTTCGCCCCGCTGCCCTCGGGTCCCGTGGCCGTCGACTACGACGTGAAGGGACCAGGCGGGATGAAGGGGACGATGAACGTGGTCGTCGCCGAGGGGTCCCGGCGCGCCGAGGCATGGACGCTGCAGATGCCCATGCCCGATGGCGAGACGATGACGATCGACGGCCGAGCGGTCCAGAGCCCCTCTGTCTCGTGGACCGACGCAGCGGAGGGCTCGGCCCAGGCGGTGCCGCTTCCGCTCGGGCGCATCGGCGCGGCGTTCTTCGAGCTCGATGTCGACACCCAGCACGCCGTCGTCGACCACGTCCGCACGTGGCATCGCGAAGTCGCACGTGGTCGTGATGCGCATCCGGGCGCCGTCGACACCGTGGCGGGGCAGTCGTGCCTTCGCACGCAGACCGCCGGCCAGGTCCTGTGTGTCTGGGAGGCCACGGGGCTTCCCCTGGAGTACCGCTCCGAGGCGTTCGTGGTGGTGGCCACCTCGGTCCGGGTAGGCGTCAACGTCGAGGATGGGACTTTCGCGGTCCCTCCAGGCGCACCCCTGCGGGCCGACGCGCTGCAGACGTTCGATGAGGCCGCGAGCCTGAGCAAGCTGGCCTCGGGCAACCTGGCCGAGCTGCCCAGCCTGCTGCAACCGCGGCTTCGGCTTCCGGGCTGAGTGCTGGCCGGCGCTGCAATGTTGCATCGGGGCCCGTGAGTCCGCACCGCGGCGCGGGGACGCAGATGGCAGTACACTGCCGCCCGAGGTTCGTGGTGGCAGACGAAGATCGCATCCAGTCGTTCGCAGAGTTTTGGCCGTACTACATCGGAGAGCATCGCGACCCGACGTGCCGGGCATTGCACTACTTCGGTACCTCGATGGCGATCACCGCGGCGATCGCTGCGGTCGTTGCCGGCAACCCTTGGCTGGTGCTCCTGGGCTTCGTGCTCGGCTACGGACCGGCCTGGGTTGGCCACTTCTTCATCGAGCACAACCGTCCGGCCACCTTCAAGTACCCGCTGTGGTCGCTGGCCTCGGACTTCAAGATGCTCTTCTACTTCGCGACCGGGCGAATCTCGGGCGAGGTGGAGCGGCTGTACGGCAGCCGTGCGCCCTCCAAGGACGCGCCGCTGCGCTCGCGGACCTGAGCCGGGCGGCCGTATTCCCGGGCCGCGCGTGAGTCCTCGCGCACGAGAAGAAAGCGAAAAATAGTCTGCAACGGGGGAGGTCGGTGGCCGACGGGGTCGGTGCTCATGACCACCGCCGAACACCTCCCCGCACGTCAGTCCTCCCTCAGTGGCGCTCGCGTCCTGGTCGTTCAAACCCGCCCTATCTCCGCGCTGGGCATGGGTACCGCAGTCGTCCGGCGCGGGGGCCGGGTCAACGTGTGCCGCTCCAGCATGGCCGCGCTCGACGTGCTCGCCGACGCGTCCACCAGCTTCGACGCCGCCGTGCTCGATGGCGAGATCAGCCGGGCCAACCTGCTGCGCGTGGCTCGGGCGCTGCGCGAGCGCTCCAGCCCGTGTATGGCGGTCGGCGTGGCCAGCGTGACCGACGACGCCTCGGTCCGCCGGCTGGTCGAGGCGGGGGTCAACGAGCTCGTCATTCCGCCGCTCACGGCCCACGCCGTCGTCGAGGCCACCTCTCGGTGCGTACTCGAGACGCACCGGCTTCGCGCGCAGGTCGCCAGCGCTCCTCTGACGGCGCGGCGACGCGGCCCGCCGCACTGGAATCAGGCCAGCCCTTCGCGGCCGGTCCCTCGTTTCAACCCCGACATCGAGCAAGCGGTCGACCGCTACGCCGAGCTCGTTCGCCTCACGCCGCGCGAGGCATCCGTCCTCAAGCTCATCGCGCTCGGCTATATCTACGACGAGATCGGCGAGGTGCTCTCGATCGCGGGCCGCACCGTCAAGATGCACGCCGCCAACGTCCGAAAGAAGGTCGGCGCGCCCAACCGCATGGCCCTCGTTCGCAAGGTGCTCTCCGCGTGATCCTCTGGGCGGTGGTCCTCGCGTCGGCGCTCCGTGACTGCCACGAAGAGCACCTCGACTGCCTCGAGGCGTGCGCGGACCAGTGTGTCAGCACCGACTGCACCTCTCCGTGCGTGCGGGCGTGTCGGCGCGGTCTCCCGCGATGCCAGCGCGAGGTTCGTCGAGCCGGGCGGCGGTTCTCCTCCCGCTCCGATGTGCTCTACTGGCGCGGTGAGCATCGTGCACGAGGACGACGTCGAGTGGGTGAACACGCAGCGCGGGACGGTCTTCGAGAACCGCCGGCGCAAGCTCGCGGCCGCAGCCGGCGGTGAGCGCATCGGCTGTAGTCTCACCGAGGTGCCGCCGGGCAAGACGGCCTGGCCGTTCCATGCGCACCTCGGCAACGAAGAGGCGATCTACGTGCTCGAGGGTCGAGGCACGCTGCGGCTCGGCGAGGCGCAGCGGACCCTGAAGGCGGGAGACTACGTGGCGTTCCTGGCCCACGAGGACGCGGCGCACCAGGTGATCAACACCTCCGATGCGCCGCTTCGTTATCTCGCGCTCTCGACGATGAACCCCACCGACGTCGTCGTCTACCCGGACTCGGGCAAGCGGGGCATCTTTGCCGGGGGCGCGCCGGGTCTCGCCAGCCGCACGTTCACGGCGTTCGTGCCCGACGAGGCGGGGGTCGAGTACTGGGAGGGCGAGCCGACCGGAGAGGCGGAGGCGCGCCGCGAGGCCGAGATCGAAGAGCAGGTCGACGACCAGCTCGAGGCGATGAAGAAGCGCCTCGACCTGGACTGAGCGCCGTGGTCCTCAGCGCGCTGGAGCGACGCGCAACCCCGACTCGCCGTCGAGCGACGCAGCGGCCGCCGCGGCTTCACGCGCGTTGGTGAAGGTGACGTATCCGAAGCCGCGATGCGGGCCTTGGGGTTCGCGTCGGATCAGGCGGATGGACTCGACGCTGGCGAACCGATCGAACAGCTCACGCAGAAACTCCGTGTCTGCGCTCGGTGGTAGGCCGCCAACGTACAAGGTGCTCATCTGTCCTGACCCGGACTACAACCTAGCGTTCCCGGATCCGCGGCGCCAGCCGGATTCAAGCCGCGCCGTCGGCGCGCTGCGCCCGCTTGCGCGCCTTGGCCTCAGCGATGAGCCCCTTGATGTTGCTCGTGTGCCGGACCCAGATGAGGGCCGACGAGGCCAGCGCGGCGGCAACGTAGGCGTCGGGTTTGTCGGCGATCAACATGCACAAGCAGATCGACGTGACGGCGGTCAGTGAGCCGACGGCGCTGGTCCGTGTGAGCACCAAGCCCTGCACGTACATGACCATCGCGGCGAGCGCGACGGGCGGATCGAGCGCGACGAAGATGCCCAGGCCGCACGCGACGCCCTTGCCGCCGCGAAAGCGCAGGTACACGGGAAAGATGTGGCCGACGACGGTCATGAACGCGACGCCGCCTAGTGGCCAGCTGGGGTCGTCGAGCTGCCCCAGGGCCCACGAGGACGACGCCAGCCACACCGGGGTCGCGGCCTTGAGCACGTCGAGCGCGAACACCACCAGGCCCAGCTTGGTGCCCAGGGCCCGCGCCGCGTTCGTCGCCCCGATGTTTCCCGACCCGACGGTGCGCAGGTCGATGCCCCTGGCGCGCGCGAGCAGCACACCCATCGGGATCGCGCCCATCAGGTACGCGGCGACCCACCACGCGGGCGCGCTCTGCAGCAGGGTGTCCACGGTCGAGCGTAGGATACGCGGGATCCCGCTCGCGAGCCGTGACTAGCCTCGCGCGGCCTTCTCGTCGATGCCGCTGACACCGAAGCGCCGCGCGAACTCGGCGGCCACGTCGGACCACGAGACGTCCCGCGACGCCAGACCCACCATCGCGTGAAACACCAGGTCGGCCGCTTCGCTCGCCACGCGGTCGGGGGTCTCGCCGCGAAGCGCTTCGATGAGCTCGCCGGCTTCCTCGGTGATCTTCGAGGCGATCTTCTCCACGCCTTTGTCGAGCAGCGAGCGGACGTAGCTCTTGCCCTGAGCGTTGGTCGACCCGCGGCCCGCCTTGCGATCGAGGATCGTCTCGAACACGCGCCCGAGCATGTTGCCCGCCGGGCCGTCGTCGGTCTCGGTCTGGGGGAGGAGAGGCGCGAAGAAGCAGCTCGTGGTTCCCGTGTGGCACGTGGGCCCCTGCGGGAGCGCCTGCACGAGCAGCGCGTCGCGGTCACAGTCGGTGCGGAGTTCCACCAAGTCGAGCGTGTTGCCCGACGTCTCGCCCTTTTCCCACAGCGACTGCCGCGAACGGCTGAAGAAGGTGACGTGCCCGCTGTGGGCGGTCGCCGCGAGCGCGTCGCGGTTCATGTAGCCGACCATGAGCACCTTGCCCGAGTGCGCATGCTGAACGACGGCGACCACCAGGCCACGCTCGTCGGACTTCAGGCTAGACCACACCGCGTCGGCGTCGAAGGACATGGCCGCGGTTGTAGCAGCCCTACCGCGAGGGTCGCACGGGGATGTTGTTCTCGTGCAGGTAGCCCTTGGCTTGCCCGATCGAGTACAGGCCGAAGTGGAAGATCGAAGCCGCCAGGGCCGCGTCCGCTTCGCCTTCGCCCGTGGCGAGCCCTTGGCGCAGGTGCTCGAGAGACCCGACGCCGCCGCTGGCGATGACGGGCACGTCGACGGTGCGCGAGACGGTGCGAGTGATCCACAGGTCGTAGCCCTCGCGGCTGCCGTCGCGGTCCATACTGGTCAGCAAGATCTCGCCGACGCCGAGCTCGGCGAGCGTGCGGCACCACTGCACCGCCTCGAGGCCGGTGCCTCGCGTGCCGCCGTGCACGACCACCTCGTAGACCGGTTCACCGTTGTCGGCGGCGATGGGGGGGAGGCGGCGCACATCGACCGCGCCGACGATGCACTGCGAGCCGTAGCGCGTGGCGAGGTCTTCGATGAGCAACGGGTTGGTGACCGCGGCCGAGTTCACGGCGACCTTGTCGGCGCCTGCGGCGAGCATGCGGTCGACGTCGCGGGCGCGGCGAATGCCACCGCCGACGGTGACGGGCACGAACAACGACGGAGTCACGCGGCGAATCACGTCGAGGAAGGCCTCACGACCCTCGGTGGTCGCGGTGATGTCGAGCATGCACAGCTCGTCGGCACCCTGCTTGTCGTAGGCGCGTGCCGCCTCGACCGGGTCCCCCGCGTCTCGCAGGCCGCCAAAGTGCACGCCTTTGACCACGCGGCCGTTCTTGATGTCCAAACAGGGAATGATGCGTCGCTTCAACATCGGCTCAGCGCCTCCTCGACGGTAAAGGCCCCCTCGTAGAGGGCGCGTCCCAACACGACGCCTGCGATTCCGGCGCGGGCGCAAGCCTCGATGTGCTCGAGGCTGCCCACGCCGCCGCTGGCGTACACGGGGATGGAAATCTTGCTTTGAATGGCTGCGGTGGCCTCGACGGCGGGTCCGCCTTGCATGCCATCGCGGGACACGTCGGTGTGCAGCACCGCGGCCGCGCCCCAGCGCTGTGCCGACTCGGCGAGCTCGACCGCGGAGACTTCGCTCTTCTCCGTCCAGCCGGATACGGCGACCATGCCGTCTCGGGCGTCGGCGGCCACGACGACGCGGTCGGGGTGCCGCTTGCAGAGGGCCTCGACGGTGGAGGGCTCCTTGATGGCGAGCGTGCCGAGCACGACGCGATCGACCCCGGCGTCGATCAGGGCGTCGACGGTGGCCGCATCACGAATGCCGCCGCCCGTCTGCACGCGCACGCCATGTTTTGCCGCGGCCTCGCAGATCGACACGATCAGCGCGCGTTGGCTCGGGCGGCCATCGAACGCACCGTCGAGATCGACCACGTGAATGCTGCCCGCACCTGCGCGCGCGAAGTCGTTGGCGAGCGCCACGGGATCGTCGGCGTAGGTCGTGACGCGGTCGCGCTCACCCTGAGCCAGCCGCACCGCTTTGCCGCCCATCAGGTCGATGGCCGGAATGACGATCATCCCCCGCCCCCGAGCAAGAAGGCGCGCAAGAACTTGAGTCCGGCCTTTTGGCTCTTCTCGGGGTGGAACTGGCAGCCCAGGATGTTGTCGCGCCGCACGGCTGCGGGAAAGCGAATGCCGCCATACGTCGTCATCCACATGACGTCGTTGCTGGTCTCGGCCTCCACGTAGTAGCTGTGGACGAAATAGTAGTGGTCGCCGGTCGGCTCGACCGAGTTCCAGCCCATGTGCGGCACCTTGAGCCGGCGAACGAGCTTGTCCACCGGCTTGGCCCCGGCGGGACTCGACGGCGCGGGGGCAGCCATGCCGCCCATGCCGGTGGGCAGGCTCGCAGCCCCGTGCGGCTCGCTGGCCGGGTCGGTGGCCATCGTCTGTGCGAGCGCGGTATCGGCTTTGGCTTCCGCAGCCTCGGGAGCGATCTCCTGAGCGCCGCTTTCCGCGCCGACCTCCATGCCGTCGGGGAACCTGCGACATCGGCCAGGCAGGATGGCGAGGCCCTTCTGACCGTCGTTCTCGTCGCTTCCATCGAAGAGCAGCTGCATGCCGAGGCAGATCCCCAAGAATGGGTCGCCGCGTCCAATGACCATGCGCAGCGCGTCGCCCATCTGTCCTTCGATGATGTTCTGCGTGGTGGCGCCGAATGCGCCCTGGCCAGGAAAGACAACGCAGCGGGACTTTGCAACCTCATCGGGGTGCCGCGTCACGGTAACGGCGCCCCCAACCTGAATGAGAGCGCGTTCCACGCTAGCAATGTTGCCGAGCCCGGCGTCGACGAGGGTGACTTCGCGCGCCATGAAGGCCGCATAGATACCACAAACGACCGCTTCCCGAGAATCCGGGCGCATGCCCTCCTGCACGGGCTTTCACCTGAGGGTGACCTCAAGTGACACGCCCGCGGGGGGCAGGCTGACCCGGATCAGAAGTCCGCGCAGCACAGCGTCGTGGGGGTCATCGGCGTGACGTCGCCGTCGGGCACCCCGCCGCCAGACGGGCACGCGCCGGTCGCATCGTCGGGGAAGAAGCGGGCGCTGTTGAACGCGTCGTCGATGCTCCCCACGCAGCTGTTGTCGATGGGCACGTTGATGAAGTTGCCGACGCCGCACGAACTGCCCTCGTAGGCGCGAACGATTCCTCCACAGTCGACGTCCGCTGCCCCGCACTGGCACGCGCCGCAGGTCCGCGTGTCTTCGAAGTCGGTGTAGAGGACCGTCCGTGCGTCGTAGGCCGAGTCGGCGGGGCAGGGCACGTCGCCGGGGGCGGAGATGCAGTACGTGGAAATGTCCTCTTCGGGAAGGCACGTCGAGTCGCCGCCGCACGATCGACCAAGCGACTCGGGAAGGCACACTGAGGTGGGCTCGGTGGGGCCCAATGGGGGAATGGTCTCGTCGAGCGAGGGTGTGCAGCTCACGTCGTCGGGAGGGGTCGCGTTTGCGGTGACGGAGTTGATGCCCTGCCCGATGAAGAACGTGCCGCAGGCGTTGTCGAGCGTGTTGCCGCCCTCGGGGGTGTTGCACGTGTTGCCGCTGTAGTAGGTGACCTGGGCGTCGGCACATTCGATGTTGGTGGGGAACTCGCAGCTGCATTCGCACTGCGCCGGTGGTGCGGCCGCGCCAGTGAAGCCGCCTGGGCCCTGAATCGAGTAGGTCATCCCGCATTCCGGTGGCGGTCCCGACTCTGCGGTGATGCGCAGACCCGGCCCGGTCCAGCCGTCGGGCGCCGACTCGACGCAGCGCTCGCCGCCTTCGCACGCCGGCACGTCGCCCGTCTCCGAGGTGGTCATGCCGGGATCGGTGGCACCGGTCTCGTCGGTAGAGCCGGGCGCGGTCGTGGACGTCGTCGCCGAGGAGTCGGGCGTGGTCGTGCCGGAGGGGGAGGTGGTGGAGGTGGTGGAGGTTGGTCCGTTCGTCGGGTCAGCGGCCGTCGAGCCCGAGGAACTCGAACTCGCCCCTTCGGCCGAGTCGGTCCCGGTGAGGTCCGTGTCCTCGGGGTTGAAGCAGGCGGTCGCTGCGAAGAGCGCGAGGAGGCCGAGGCGTCGCATCGACAGGGAGCGTATCGCGTCGGGCCAAGCCTGTGCTCGAGTAGCCCGTGGTGCGACTCGCCGCGCGGTCTCACTCGTCCTGCTAGGGGCGTCCTCTTCGCAGTTTCGTCCCGGATCGGGGCTCGCGCTCGACGCTCAGCGCACGATGATCCGTGCATGGCTGGAGTGCGAGGTGGAGGCGCCGGGTCCAACGCCCCGGCAACCCGCGTCCTCGTCGTCGACGACGATCCGGCGGACGCGTGCGTCACGATCTCCAGGCTGAAGCAGCTGCAGCGCAAGGTGCAGGTGGAGGTCGTCAACGCATTCGAGCCGGCCCGGCGCGAGCTCGTGCGTGGTGGCTACGACATCGCCTTCATCGACCACTACCTCGGAGCGCAGACAGGCCTCGAGCTCATCGATCTCGCGCGAAATGAAGGTGTGGAGTGCGCGCTCGTCCTCATGACTGGGAGCATGGACTCCGAGGTCGAGCTGACCGCGCTCGACCGGGGGGCCACGGACTTCTTGGACAAGTCCGAACTCACTGCGCGGAGTCTGGACCGAACGCTTCGATACAGCATTCAGCGGGCGAACGAAGTCAACCAGATCGCGCGGTTGGGGGCGAGGCTCGAGGCGATCATCGAGGGGTCGAACGACGGCGTCTGGGATTGGAGCCCCCTCACGGGCAGCCTGTTCCTCTCTACGCGGTTCTGTGAGCTGATCGGGGCAGACCCCGAAGCGCCGACTTCGCTGCGAAGCTGGCTGGAGTGCATTCACCCCGACGATCGCGCCCGGGTCGAAGCGGCCCTGCGTGCCGAGGTGGTGGGCGAGAGCGACACGCTCGAGATCGAGTATCGGGTCGTGCGTGGCGAGGGCGAGGTGCGTTGGATGCATCTGCGAGGGAAGGGGTGCCGAGCCGCTGCCGGCCGGTTGCAGAGGGTCGCCGGCTCTCAGACGGACATTACGAGACGCAAAGAGCGCGAAGAGGACGCACGCCATCGCGCCTTTCACGACCCGCTCACCGGCCTGGGGAACCGCGCTGCGCTCGAACAGCAGTTGGAGGAGCTCCAGGGGCTCTTGGAGTGCCATGGCATCGGGTTTTCTCTGGTGCTGCTCGACCTCGATGGCTTCAAGCTGATCAACGATCGACACGGTCACGCGACGGGCGATGAGGTGCTGCAGGAGGTCGCCGCTCGGTTGTTGCGAGTCGTCTCGACCGGTGGCACCGCCGCCCGAATCGGGGGGGACGAGTTCGTCGTGGTCGCGCCGGGGTGCGCTTCGTTCGCACTGGCGACCGAGCTCGCGCAGAGCCTGGGAGAGGCCGTGGCACGTCCGATCGAGGCGGTCGTCGGGAGGGTGCGTGTAGGCGCGAGCTGGGGTGTGCGCGTCGTGGCCGAGGCCGGCGTATCCAGCGCGACTGCGCTGGCGGACGCCGACGCCGCGATGTACGGGGCCAAGAGCAGCAAACGTCGTCCACGTGCCGTCGGATAGCGCTCTCGTGCGGCCCGTATCGGGACGCCGTGTCCCGTTTTCAGCCTCGCCCCCGGCGGCCCGAACCGAACAGAGATCCGGTGATGGCTGCGAACCGTGTGAAGCCCGACCCGAAGACTCGACGGCCCGAGGACCGGCCGACGCGTGTGCTCATCGTGGACGATTCGGGCCCCGATGCGCTCATCACGGCGCGGATGCTGTCGCGCGCGTCACTGCCCACGGAGAGTCGCAGCGTCGCCTTGTACGATGAGGCGCTGTTCCTCCTCTCCTCCGGTCAGTTCGACGTCGCCTTGGTCGATCACGATCTCGGGCTGCGCACGGGCGTACAGCTGATTCAGATGGCGCGGAGCCACGGTGTCAGCTGCCCGATGATCTTGGTGACGGGAAGCTGCGATCCCACGCTGGAAGCTTCCGCGCTCGAGCTGGGTGCGAGCGACTTCATCTCGAAGGACGAGCTGTGTGGGCGGGCGCTTGCAAGAGTCATCCGCTACGGGCTGCAGCGAACCCGAGAAGCACAGAAGCTGGTGACCCTGCAGCGGCGCTTCGAGGCCGTGATTGCCGGTTCGAACGATGGCATCTGGGACTGGTCGATCGGGACCGGGGAGATCTACCTCTCTCCGCGCTTTCTCGAATCGATCGGCGCCGCCGATTGCCGTTCGTTGAGCGCGTGGATGAAGCTCGTTCACGACGACGACCGAGCGTCGCTCAACGGGGCGCTGCGCGACCACGCGGTGGGTCGTACGGAGTCCATCGACGTCGAGTATCGCGTCATCCTGCCCGACGGGACATGTCGCTGGCTGTACCTTCGCGGACGTGCGCAGCGATGCGAAAACGGCCGCCTCGAGCGGATCGCTGGCTCGCAGACGGACATCACCGAGCGACGTGAGCGCGAAGAGGTGGTGCGGCGCCGGGCTCACCATGACCCGCTGACCAAGCTGGCCAACCGTGCCCACTTGGACGACCGACTCGCAGAGGCGATCACCGCGTCTCGTCGCAACGGCGGCGGGTTCTCGCTGCTGTACTTCGACCTCGACCGCTTCAAGCAGGTGAACGACGAATATGGCCATGCGGCTGGTGACGAGGTCTTGCGCGTCGTCGGCTCCCGGATTCGCGAGAGCGTGTCGAAGGGAGACTGCGTCGCGCGCATCGGCGGCGACGAGTTCGTGGTGCTGCTCGACGGATGCGTCGACGAGGGCGACGCCCAAGCCGTTGGGGCGCGGGTCGAGGCGCTCATTCTGCAGGCGATTCCGACCGCCGTCGGCGACGTGGACGTGGGCGTGAGCTGGGGCGCGCACGTCGTCGACGCGTGGGAGGATCCCGAGTCGCTGCTCGATGCGGCCGACCGAGCGATGTACGCCGCGAAGCGCGGCGGCAACGCGCCCAGCGAGGGCTGAAGGTCGCTGCAGCGTCGCGCTACGGCGTCACCGGACGGGGCGCCGAGGGGGCGTCGGTGGTGCCGATGGGCGCGAGCGTGTCTCGCTCCATCTTGGCCGGGGCCTGGTCGAGCTCGGACATCATGTACAGCGCGGCCACGGTGAGGATGACGATCATGCTGAGAATCTGCAGCGGCACCGCGATCGCGGTGAGCTTCGACGCGGTCTGCGGCTGCATGATCTGCCGTCGGCGGATGCGACGATTGAGCTTCTCGTAGAAGTCCTCGGGCGCGGCCACGTCGCCCAGGCCTCCGACCAGGGAGATGACCTTTTGAAGGTCCGCGAGCTCCTCGGCGACCTCGGGCGAACTCTCGAGCAGCTCCTCGAACGCCATGGCGTCCTCGGCCTCGAGCTCGTCGTCGAGGTAGGCGCTGGCCAGGTCATCGGTGAGATCCTTGGCCAGACCCGAGTCGGAGCCTGTGTCGGTGGAGGTGGTCACGAGAGCGGGGCTTTCTGGGTGATCGTAGTGCGGGTTGGGGTCTCAGGCCAGGTGGGGTTTGAGGCGGTCCTTGAGGGCGACCCGGGCGCGGTGCAGTCGGGACTTGAGCGTGCCCTCCTGCAGCCCTGTGATGCGGAGGATCTCCTGATAGCTGAGCCCTTGCACGTCGCGCAGGACGATGAGAAGGCGGTGCTCCGGGTCGAGCGCGGCGAGCTCGCGTTGGACCGCGGCCTCGAGCCGGTTGCCCTCGGTCATGGCCTCGGGCCCATGCACGCGGCTCTGCAAGGGAACGCCTGGACCCGCCTCGCCTGCGGGGACCTGCGCCTCGGGGGTCTCGTCGACCGGGACGCTGCGGTGGAAGTGCCGCCCGCGCAGATACTTGATGCGGTTCTTACAGGTGTTCGACGCGATGCGGTAGAGCCACGTGTAGAAGCGACCCTCTCCGCGGTACGAAGCGATCGCGCGGTGCACCGTCATGAACACCTCCTGCGCGAGGTCCTCGGCTTCCTGGCGGTTGCCGATCATCCGCAGCGACAGGGAGAACACGCGGTCTTGGTAGATTCGGACGAGTTCTTCGAACGCGCGCTGGTCTCCGGCCTTGAGCTGACGAATGAGCGCCCGGTCGCGCGCGTCGGCACTCGCACGGTCGGACGCAGGCGCCGGGGCTTCAGCCTGCTGTGACGCTCCGGGCCCCGAGGGCTCGGACTTCGCGGCGCCTTGCACGGGAGGATCGACTTCCGTGGCGGTCAAAAGTTCCCCTCGGCCTCAGGTTTTCATACGCGGAGGTTTTTGGCTACAGGTCAGCCCTCGACGAGGATGGTCTTGGACCGCTTGCTGCTGCCGCGGCTGAACTCGACGCGAAACTTCTTGGTGCTCTGGAGGCTCCCGTACAGCGCCAGCATCTGAAGCTGGTTGTTGGTGCGGCGCCCGTTGACGGTGGTGATCACATCGCCCACGGCGAACCCGGCCTTGCGCGAGGCAGGGCCCACGAAGCTCACCTTGTAGCCGCTGCCGATGCTCTTGCCGCGCATCTGCTGCTTGGCCTTCGACGAGCTACGAACCAGGCTGTCGAAGTACCACTTGGGGACCCGGCACGTGCTCCCGCTGCAGGTGACCGGGACCACGGCGGGCTTCGAGCTGGCCTTGCTTCCGCTGCCACCCTTGGTCGAGCTGCCGCCCTTGCTCCCGCTGGAGGGCTTGGGCGCCGGCGGGGGATCGAAGGTCCGCCCCGCTTCGGTCTCGAGGTACCGGGTCCACGCGAGCCCCGGCTCGATCGTGTACTTCAGCTCGCGAACCACACCGCCGCGCTGCAGGCTGACGCTGAGCGTGCCTTCGCGGGGGATACGCTCTCGGAGCTCGAGCAGACCCTTGGGCCCCGGAGGCTGGGTGCCCTCCACGGACATCACGAGGTCGCCGGGCTTGAGGCCGAGCGTTCGCCACATCGACGGCGATGCGAGCGTGCCGACGCGAAAGGACGCGGGCGCTCCGGCTTTGCGCTCCTTGGCGGTGACTCGGCTGAAGGGGAGGTCGTCCTCCCCTCGCGCAAGCGTGTCGGCGACGAGGGTGAGCACGAACGGATCGATGCGATACGCGTTGGGGTCGTCCTCGCTGGGGACGACGGCGCGAGCCAGCGCCGCGTGGAGCTCGGTGTCTGGAGGCGGCGGGGTGGGCGGCGCCTTTGGCTTGCGGCGCTTCCGCTTCTTCCGCTTCTTTCCCTGTGCTTCGGCTTCGACGAGGGCCTCGTCCTCGTCCCCGTCCCCGTCCCCGTCCTCGTTTTCGCCCGTGCCGTCGCCGTCGGCCTCACGCTCGACCGCGCCCGAGCTGCCCGCGTCGAGCCCGAACTGCTCCTGGAGCGTCTGACAGCCGCTCGCGCAGAACACGAACGCGAGGACGGCGGAAGAGAGCCGACGCATGCCCCACAGTCGCACGATTCGAGGGCCTCGCGTTGCCCGTCTCGCCTCCGTCGAAAAGGGCAAGCGATGCCGTGGGGGGTCACTACGGGCGAGGAGCCCGAGAGGGCGACCGGTTGGGGTGAAGCGAAGGGCGGCTTCGCCGGCCGCAGCGGGAGGGGCCTTTGCGAAAGGCCCCTCGAAGCAAAGACCAGGAGCCCGAGAGGGCGACCGTTTGGGGTGAAGCGAAGGGCGGCTTCGCCGGCCGCAGCGGGAGG
>JANSYI010000095.1 GCA_024742475.1 bacterium
GTCTCCCTCCGGTGAGCACCGCCTTGCTTGGTTGCCGGCAATCGCGGAGCCTCGGGCCTGATGTGTTGGTCAGGCGAGGATGTGCCCACGATGTCGGATGTGGACACAAGTGAGGGCAGGCGCCGTCGGAACAAGCGATGGCCGGAGGCTCTGAAGCGGGAGATCGTGGCGGCATCGCTTGTGCCCGGCGCTTCGGTCTCGGTCATTGCGCGCCAGTACGACGTTAACGCGAACCAGGTCTTCATGTGGCGGCGGCGGTATCGGGGCGCGATCGAACAGCCCGATGCAGCGACTTGCCGCTCGACGCCGGCTTTGGTGCCGGTGACGATCACGCCGGTGTCCGCAACGGAGGCTGGCACGCCGGCAGCGACGAGCCCATCGGACACCATCGAGATCGAAGTCTGCGGCGGCTGCCTTGTCCGCGTCGGCTCGGGCTTCGATGCCCGGGCGCTCAAGCGCGTTCTCGATCTCCTGAGGTGCCGATGATCCCGGTTCCGTCGGGCGTGCGCGTGTGGCTTGCGGTAGGACGCACCGACATGCGGCGCGGCATGAACGGGCTCAGCCTCCAGGTGCAGGAGACGCTCGGGCGCGACCCATTCGCCGGCGATCTGTTCGTGTTTCGTGGTCGGCGCGGCGATATGATCAAGATCCTCTGGCATGATGGGCTCGGCCTCTCGCTCTATGCCAAGCGACTTGAGCGCGGACGCTTTGTGTGGCCGTCTGCCGAGGCTGGCAGCGTCGCGATTACAGCGGCGCAACTCGCCTACATGCTCGACGGGATCGATTGGCGTAACCCGGTTCACACATTCCGGCCGCAACGTGCGGGATAACGGCGTTTTCCTAGGGCGACGGGCGACGGGTTGTGATTCTCTGAAGTCATGGATTCGTCGATCGACATAGAGGCATTGAAGACGGCGCTGGACGCCGAGCGCGCCCGGGCGGCACAGGCCGAGGCGGAGCTTGCACTGGCCCGGGCCAGGAATGCCGACGATGCGGCCATAATCGCACGCCAGAATCTGGAGATCGCCAAGCTCAAACGGCAGATCTATGGGGCAAGGTCAGAGCGCACCGCTCGACTGATTGATCAGATGGAGCTGGAGCTTGAGGATCTCGAA
>JANSYI010000098.1 GCA_024742475.1 bacterium
AACCGGCGATTTCGTCGACTTCTTCTGCTGTGACGTAGGCGTTACATCTGATATCACACTGGTGGTAACGGACCAGTACGGCAACCAGAACTCCTGCTGGCTGAGCGTTACGCCAGAGGACAAGATCAACCCATTCTGTGATGCGCCAGACAACGTAGTAGTTGACTGCGACGACCTGCCATACGGCTTCGACGCATCTGACGCAGGCCAGCTGGAAGACCTGTTCGGCATGGCAACCGGCGCAGACAACTGCGGCGTAGCATCTGTACAGCAGGTAGCATCGAACGCTAACCTGGAGTGCGGCTACGGCTCCATCACTCGTATTTTCCGCGTCACAGACGTGAACGGCCTGAGCAGCACGAACAGCTGTGTGCAGGTGATCACGATCAACGAGGTGCACAACTACGAGATCTACTTCCCTGAAGATGCTGAAGCGAACTGCGGCACGCCAACACCAGACACCGTTGAGTACAACGAGCTTGGCTGCGACCTGCTTGCAGTGACAAGCAGCGACGAGACGTTCTCTGCTTCCGGCGACGAGTGCTACAAGATCTTCCGTACGTGGAAGGTGATCAACTGGTGCCAGTACGACGGCGAGAGCGACCCATACATCGTGGGCCGCGACGAGGACTGCAACGGCACGCCAGGCGACGGCGACCGGATTGCGAACAACGGCAAGGGCTTCTGGCTGCTTGCGCGCCCGAACGGCAAGATCTACTTCGACCAGGACACAGACGAGACACCTGACAACAACGTTCCAGGCATCAACTTCTGTGGCGTATCGAACGACTACTACAGCTTCGAGTATGACGAGACTGGCTACTACCAGTACACTCAGATCATCAAGGTATACGACGACACGGCTCCTGAGATCAGCTTCACAGCGCCAGACGCGTTCTGCTCCCTGGACAACGTGAACTGTGATGCGAACGTGACTTATCCGTTCAGCATCGATGAGGACTGTACGCCAGACGACCTGACGATCAAGGTGTTCCTTGACCCATTCCTGAGCGGCGACCTTGTGGAGCTGACAGGC
>JANSYI010000035.1 GCA_024742475.1 bacterium
GAGCAATGACGGGGACGTGATGCCCTGGTCGATGGCGGCGGCGATGAACAGCTCGCGAATCGGACCTCGCGCCCGCATCGCGGACGGTCGCGCGCGGGTGGCCGCGAGGACGGCCGCGGCGATCGTCTCGAGCCCGAACGCAGGGAGCCTTCGCTCGCCCGGCACCGGGGCGCCCAGAGCACGGCGGTCGGGGACCCGGTCGTCACGCTCGACGTACTCCAGCCAGGCGTCGCGCCGCCGGGCCTTCGTTCGCCGCGCGTGATGCTGGAGGTCGAGGGCCGGCCACACGGTCGTCCCGGCCACGTCCCTGAAGGTCGACCACAGCCACTCGGCGGGGTGCATGACCAGCCCCGCGCGGCTCGGATTGAGCTCGATGTAGCGGGCGACCCGTGGGATCTTGCTCGGCTCCACGAGCTCCGGCGGAGGAAGCGGCTCGAACAGGTCATCGGCTCTCAGCTGGCGCTGCAGCTGTCCGCAGGTCCTCGCCAAGCGGCGTCGAGCCTCGTCGGGATCAGCGACCTCCGCCAGCACGTGCGGGTGGTTGGGCATGATCGCCGCCGCCACCAGCCCAGGAAACAGCGCTTCGAGCCGCACCCACAGCCATCGCGCCGCGTCGAACGTCCCGAGATCTCGGCGAGGCGCTCGAAGGCGCGCGACCAGATGAACCACCACCATCACCACCCCCGTCGGCCGTCGAGCCCCCCCGTTGCACCCGAACTCGCGCCGCCTGAACTTCGCCTTTCGCGAAGCTCGGGCGGTCCGGCTTCAGAACGGACACGCTGAACTTCGCCTTTCGCGAAACTCGGCCCGACCGAACCGTTTTTGGGCGCACCGATCGGCTCCTGCGGGAACTCCCCGCTCATGGCCCAACGATTGCTCTGTGGTGTTGCGCTTCTTGCGCTGGGGGCGTGCACGTCCACGCGCGGGACCGACCCGTTCGGTGGGGGCCCGGGCGAAGCCGAGGGGGGTGAACCGACGACGACGGCAGGCTCGAACGACCCCAGCGCGGGCACGTCGGGCAGCCCGGCGTCCACAGGGGACGCGGCGGGATCGGAGACGCCCGAGGCTGACGCGTCGACGGGCTTCAAGTTCGACCTGGCCGGCGGCGAGGGAGGCCCGACGGGTGGGCCCTGCGGCAAGGTCGACTTCGTGTTCGCGATCGACAACTCGGGGTCGATGGGCGGCTTTCAGCAGAGCCTCGCGGCCAGCTTTCCGGGCTTCATCGACGCGATCCAGTCCAACATCAACGCGCAGGACTATCGCATCCTCGTCACCGACAGCGACGCGTTCGCGACGATGGGCGCGAACGTCAGCGGATGCGGAGCCGACGGCACATGCGAGCCACTGTGCGCCAGCTGCAGCCCGACCGACCTGTGCGTGTGCACGTGCGAGGCCGAGGCCACCGAGTGTGTCGACCCCGACGCCAGCTGCGACGACACGCACGGCGCCGGCAAGCGCCGGAACGAGCAGGGCATGGACTGCGGCATCGAAGGCGATCAGCGCTACATGACCGGCTCGCAGCCCAACCTGGCCGAGACGTTCTCGTGCCTCGCACTCGTCGGCGACGCCGGCATGGCGATGGAGCGCCCGGTCACCGCGGCCACGAAGGCGATCACCGTCCAGAACGAGGCCGGCGCCTGCAACGAGGGCTTCCTTCGCGACGACGCGCTGCTGGTCGTCACCTTCATCACCGACGACCCTCCGGGCGCCAACGCCCCCTCGCAGTTCGAAGACGCCGGCTATCTCGCGCATCCCGATCGGTGGTTCGACGCGCTGGTGGCGGCCAAGGGCGGCAACCCCAACAACGTCGTGGTGCTCGGCATCGTCTCGGCGAGCTTCGGCGCCGAGGTCTTCGTCGACTTCGTCTCGATGTTTGGCGACCGCGGCCTGCTCGGGGAGATTACAGCGCCGAGCTACGACGGCTTCTTCGAGGAGGCCGTCGCCTTGGTCGACGTCGCCTGCGACGAGTTCGAGCCCGAAGGCTGAGGCTCGGCCAGATCGCGCTTGAGCGCGTCGGCCCAGTGCTGCAGGCCGCTGAGCGTCTGTTGCACCCAGTCTTCGTCGCCCGCCGCCAGCACGGCCATCTCTCGCGCCAGCATCTTGCGCGCGCGCGCCAGCCGACTCTTGACGGTGCCCTCGATCGTGCCCGTGGCCGCCGCGATGTCGGCCAGGGGCAGCTCCTCCCAGTAGCGAAGCTCGAGCGCGATCTGAAGGTCGAGCGGCAGGCGTCGAAGGGCGTGAAGCAGCAGCTCGCGCTCCTGCCCGCGCGCGACCGTCCCTCGCATCGAACGCGAGCCCTGGGCGGCGACGTCGTGCATCGAGTGCTCGGCCGGGGAGAACACCCGGCCCGCGCGGTAGGAATCGCGAAAGTGCCGTAGAAGCTTGTTGCGAGCGATCCCCAGCAAGAACACGCGAAACGGCGCGTCGCCTCGGTAGCGCTCGCGCGTCTCGATGCATGCGAGCATCGTCGCCTGGATGAGGTCGTCAATCGGCCCGTCGAGCTTGGATCGGAAGAAGCGATACAGCACGTCGAAGTGGCGCGCGAGCAGGGCGTCGCCGCACCCGACGTCGCCGTCGGCCCACGCCTGCAAGAGCTCGCGATCGGTCGTCACGGCCGAGCCGTCGCGTTGGCGGTCCGAAGCCACGCCTTCATCTTATCCGCCATCTCCTGGTCCCGTGGCAAGACGGCGCCTTCGAGCAGAGCTCGCACCTCGCCCATGGCAGCGGCGCGCTCGTCCTTCGGTCGCGCCCGGGCCCGAAGGAAGCGCAGCCGCAGGCGAACCTCGGGGAGCTCGGGCCCATCGAGCACCGCCAGGCCCCGCTCGATGGCCACGCGAGCCTCCTGGGCGCGTCCCATGTCGAGCAGCGCCTCGGCCACGCCCGCGTAGGGGATCGACAGGCGCGGGTGCGCGGGGCCGAGGCCTTCGGACCAGCTCGCCAGCCCCTTCTCGTGCTCGCGCAGGGCCTCCTCGGGGCGCTGCAACGCGAGCAAGACGTCGCCCAGGTTCACCAGCGAGTAGCCACAGTCCACGCGGCAGTCGGCCAGAGCCGCCTGCTTGACCTCGAGCGCCCTGCGGTGCATGGCCAGCGCCTCCTCGTGCTCCGAGCGCAGGCTCAGACAGCTCCCCACGTTGTTGAGCGCCATGCCCACCGTCCCGTGGATCGAGCCGTAGGTCCGCTCGAACATGCCCAGCGCGCGCTCGTAGTGCGCGCACGCCTCCTGCTGCTCCCCGAGGGTCCGCAGAACGACACCGAGGTTGTTGTAGAGCATCGCGTCCCCATCGCTGGAACCGAGCGCTCGATGCCGAATGGCCAGTGCCCTGCGGTAGACCTCGGCAGCCTCACGCGCCTGGTCCACGGCCGAGTACGCGTTGCCCAGCGGCACCAGCAGGCTGGAGAGGAAGAGCGCCTGCGGCCCCATCGTGGCCTCGGCGTCCCGCAGCGCGTTGTCGAGGATGACGATCGCGTCGTCGTACTCGCCGCGCTCGAACGCGAACACGCCGCGGTACCGGTGGATCTTCAGGCGCGCGACCGGGTCGTCGGCTCGGGCCTCGGCCCAATCGAGCATCCGAGCGGCGTCCTCCCGCTGGCGCAGCGGCCTCCCGAGCATGCCCGCGATCTTGATCATCGCCTCCACGGAGGTCGCGTCGTCGTCCGACCGCTCGGCGAGCAGCAGCGCCTGCCGGTAGCCCGCGAGCGCCTCGTCCACCCGCTCGGCGTCCCAGTCGCTGCCCGCGACACAGATGCGCGCCCGCGCCTCGGTGGGCCCATGTCCCAAGACGATGGCCCGTTCGAGCGCGCCTGCTGCGACCGCAGATCTACGAGACTGCTGCCCCGCCAAGAACAGCGCCTCCGCCCGCTCGAGCTCGGCCAAGATCTCCATCGCCTCGGCGCGCTCGAGGCCCGGCGGTGGCAGAGGCGGCCCCGCGTGCGAGGGGTCGTCACACACGGACGCAGGCTGCAACCCCTCGACGATGGCGACCACCCGCGCTGCGACCGACTCCTCCTCTTCGACGAGTACGTCGAGCGTCCGCTCGAACTCCAGCGCGCGCTGCTGCAAACACGCCGCCCCCTCGGTCAGCTGAACCGAGTCGCTGCCCGAACGCCGACGCGCAGTGCACAGCTCGAGTGACCGGCGGCTCCACGCCGAGGCGTGTGCGTCCAGGGTCGCGCTGGCGGTCGCCCACGCCTGTTCGGCACCCTCGGGGCGGGCCCGCGTGATGCGGTCGTGGAGCGCCTCGCGGGCCTGGGGCGTCCATACGCGATCGAGGCGGCCCGCGGCCTCTTCACACGGGTCGGCGGGTCGAAGCACGAAGGCCGTCACCGCCGCAGCGCCGGCGATCGACAGGCCGGTCAGCATCGCGCGACGCCACGTCGAGGGCGGGTCTCGGAGCGCGCGCAGCAAGGCGTCCATCGAGGCGTGCCGACGCGCGGGGTCGGGCTCGAGTCCACGTCGCAGCGCCTTCCAGACGCGCGCCGGAACCCGAGTGTCGGTCGGCGCGCCCAGGCGTGCGAGCACGGCGGCCGCCTGGGCAGGGTCACGCACCGGACGGTTGAAGGGGCGCGCCCCCGCGAGGACCTCCCAGGCGCAGACGCAGAAGCTGAACTGGTCGGATGCCTCGCTGGGCGTGTCGCCTCCCCAGATCTCCGGGGCGATGTAGGCGGGCGTGCCCATGACCTGTGCGCCATCGGCCGAGCGCCCCTGCGAGCCCGACGACTGACTGGTCTCGGCCGGCATCGCCAGGCCGAAGTCGACGACGCGCGCCCGCGGCGTCCGGGCGTCGCCACCGACGAGCACGTTCGACGGCTTGAAGTCGCGGTGAATGACAGACTGGGCGTGCGCCGCTGCCAGCCCCGCGCCGGCTTGGCGCAGCACGTCGAGCGTCTGCGGCCACCGACGGCCGTCGCGGCCAGCCCACTGCGAGAGGCTCGACCCCTCGACGAGCTCCATCACGACGAACACCCCCGAGGGCGGCAGCTCCCCGATCGAGCGCGCGGCGGTCAGGTGGCGCAGGTCGGACTCGGCGTAGGTGCCCACGTCGTGCACCGCGATCACGTTGGGATGCGAGATCTTTGCGGCGCTCTGCGCCTCGGCGCGTAGGTCGGCCGAACGCTGCGCCCGAGAACCGCGCGACCTCTTGAGCAGCTTGATCGCCACCTTGCGATCGAGGTCGGGGTCGTACGCCTCGAACACGATGCCGAACCCGCCCGAGCCGATCCGCCGCAGCAGCACGTGCCGGCTGAGCGTGGGCTGCTCGGTCGTCTCCGCATCGAGCAGCTTGCGACGGACGCTCGCCAACGTCGCCGCGCGGTCGACGGGATCGCCGAGCTCGGGCGGCCCACCGAGGCGCGCGCTCGGGGTCACGACGTCCGAAGAAGACACGAGGTCGATGCTACCGCGGCCCTGCGCGCATTACAGGTGCCTCACCAGCGAGGACTCGCGTACCCTGCCGCCGATGAACCGGACGTTCCTCTCCTGTCTGCTTGCGCTCCCCTTCCTCTCCCTTGCCCCCGCGTGCGACGACGCCAAAGAGGAGAAGTCCGAGTCGGCAAAGGGCGAGGACGGCGGCGCATCGCCGAATGTTCCCGAGGCGAAGGGCCAACCCAGCGCCAAGCAAGCCGGCGTGCCCGACCCCTGCTCGCTGATGGACGAAGCCCTCCTGCGCAAGCAGCTCGGTCTCGCTGACGACACGAAGCTCGAGGTTGGAGACGAGCTCGACGCGAACCGGTTCAACGAGAACGCCAAGTCGTGCACGTGGCGCTTCGATGGGAAGATGGTCGGGCTTCAGGTCACCGTCGAGCCCGCCGAGAACGAGGCCGACACCTGGGCGAGCCGCATGCTCGAAGCCAAGACAGCCCAGGGCTTCGAGGCGGTCGACGGCATCGCCGACGGTGCCGCGTTCAAAGCGAAGGAAAGCCACCTCATGTTTCGACAGGGGGAGTCGCGTCTGTTCAGCTTGAGCTACGCCGGCGACCGGCCGGGCGCCACGATCTCTCTGGAGACGCTCCGCCCCATCGCGGCCGCAATCGAGCGCCCGTAGGCCGGCACGATCTGGACCTCGACACAGGCACCCAGATGCCCAAGGAAGACCTGGTCCCCATGCACCCCATTGGCCCAGAGGCGCTCGTGGCTGTGGAGGTCGAGGATCGGGTCGTCGTGATCCGCAGATCGCCCATCCCCCACAGCGCCCAATCTCTGACCGCTGCCTACCAGTGGGCGATTGCGCGAGCGGTCGAGCGGGCCAACACCGAGGCGCTCGCGCCGGGCTTGATCCTCGACGTGAGGGCAGCGCCAGGACGCAACGATCCCGACTTCGAGAACGAGCTGGTGGATCTCCATCGCCAAATCGAGGCGCGCTTCGACCCGATCGTGACGCTGATGCGCACCTCGGTCGGCGTCCTGCAGGCGACCCGCCTCGCCCGCCAGCTGGGGATCTCCGACCTGATCGTGCAAGATCACGCCGACGCCATCGCGCTGTGCCAAGCGCGGTGAGCCCCTTTGCGAAGCGTGGGTTGCTACCCTGCGCTCCGCGATGCGACTCGTCTCGACGCCGGTCCTCCTCCTCTGCCTCGTAGCCTGCGACAGGTCGGCGGACTCCTCGCCCACGGACCCGGAGCCCGCGCCTGCCGCCGATCACGTCGAGGGTCCCAACGCGGCACACCGCGGGCGCACGCACGGGCACCATCGGTTCGAAGACGCCGAGGCATGGGCCGAGCAGTTCGACAACCCGGCACGGGACGCGTGGCAGAAACCCGACGAGGTGATCGACTTCTTGAGGCTCGAGCCGGACATGGTCGTCGCCGACCTGGGCGCAGGGACGGGCTACTTCGCGGTCAAGATTGCGCCGCGGGTGCCCGAGGGCACGGTGCTCGCCAACGACGTCGAACCCGACATGGTGCGCTACCTCGGCGAGCGGGCCGAGAAGAACGGCCTGTCCAACATCGTGCCGGTTCAGGGCAGCGCCACCGGGCCCGAGCTTCCCCAGCCCGCCGACGTCGCGTTCGTGTGCGACGTCTACCACCACATCGCTGACCGACCTGCCTACTTCGGCAAGGTGCGGGAGCAGCTGAGGGAAGGCGGACGACTGGTGATCGTCGACTTCAAGAAAGATGCGGCCGAGGATGCGCCCGGCCCCCCGCCGCACATGCGCATCGCCGCAGACGAGCTGGTCGCCGAGCTCGAAGGCGCGGGCTGGACCCACCTTCGCACCGATACCGACACGCTGCCCCACCAGTACATCGTGGAGCTGAAGCCCTGAGCACGGGAGAAATGCGCCACCGGTTCGGCAAGAGCGAATCCCTGATTCGCCGCGTTGCGCCTGAGCCGCACTCGGTCACATTTCGGGACCAAGCCTCAAGACCGATCCGCGATGGGCCGATTCGCCGGGACAATGAGCATGACGTCTCGAGCCCTGGTTGCAGTCCTCGCCGTGGGAGCCTTCTCGGGCTGCGGTGACGACACCACGTCCACCACCGACGACGACGGAAGCACCTCCGCCGCCGACCCCACCACCGACGACCCCACCACCGACGACCCCACCACCGACGACCCCACCACCGACGGCGGTACCGATTCGGGCCCCACCGCCAGCACTGGCGAAGGCACGACCACCGCAGAGGGCTCCACTGGAGGGTCCGACGAGACGGGTGCCGAGGGCAGCACGGGCAGCGCCGAGGGCAGCGGATCGACCGGCGACGAGGGCAGCACCTCGTCCGACTCGGCAGGCTCGAGCGGCGACTCGTCGAGCACCGGCTCGAGCGTGAAGCCCTTCTGTGGCGACGGCATCGTCGACGCAGACGAAGAGTGCGACGAAGGCCTGGCCAACGCCAACAGCGCCGACTGCACCGCCAGCTGCACGGTCAACGTGTGTGGTGATGGCTTCCAGCACGCGCTCACCGAGGCGTGCGACGACGGCAACGCCGACTCGACCGACGACTGCGTCTCGTGCCAAGCGGCGACGTGTGGTGATGGGTTCACGCACTTTGGCGTCGAAGCATGCGACGATGGTGACGCCGACGACCTCGACAGCTGCCGCAACGACTGCAGCGCCCACGAGGTCCTCGACCTCTCACTGGGCGCCGACTTCACCTGCGCCCGCTTCGACAGCGGCAACGTCAAGTGCTGGGGCCATGGCGCCAGCGGCCGCCTGGGCTACGGCAACCTCGACAGCATCGGCGACGACGAGACGCCGGCCGCCGTCGACTTCATCGACCTCGGAGAGGGCGCCTTCGTGGAGGCCGTCTCTGCGGGCGCGTCGCACACCTGCGTGTCGCTCTCGGACGGCTCGGCTCGCTGCTGGGGCGCCGCGGGAGCCGGCCAGCTCGGCTACGGCAACATGATCCCCCTGGGCGACAACGAGGCGGTGACGAGCGTCGACGCCATCGCGTTCGGCGACACCGTCAGCGCCATCGGCACCGGAGACGGAGCCTTGCACGGCTGCGCCGCCCTGGACGGCGGCGACTTCAAGTGCTGGGGTCAGGCCGCAAACGCGAAGCTCGGCATCGTCGGGCAGCAGACGAACATCGGCGACAACGAGCCGCTGTCGGCCTCGCCCGTCACCGACGTCGGCGTCGGCGTCCAGCAGATCGCCGCCGGCAGTGCCCACACCTGCGTCCGCACAGCCACCGGCACCGTCCGCTGCTGGGGCACCAACGCCTCGGCCGCCCTCGGCTACGGCAACGCGGAGATCGTCGGCGACGACGAGACGCCCGCCACCGCCGGCGACGTCCCCCTGACCGACTTCGTCATCGACATCGCGGCCGGATGGAACCACAACTGCGCCGTCCTCGAAGGCGGCGACGTGCAGTGCTGGGGTCGCGGCAACGACGGGCGCCTGGGCTACGGCGACACGCTCTACGTCGGGTTCGGCCAGACGCCCGCCGACAAGGGCGTGCTCAGCCTCGACGGACCCGCACGCCAGGTGGCCGCCGGCTTGGCGCACAGCTGCGCCGCACTCGACGACGGCAGCGTGCAGTGCTGGGGCTTCGGAGCCTCGGGGCAACTCGGCTACGGCAACACCGACAGCATCGGTGACAACGAGCTCCCCAGCGCCGTGGGCGTCGTGCCCCTCGAGGTCGAGGCGCGAGGCGTCTGGGCGGGCGGCAACCACACCTGCATCGTGACCGGCACCGGTTCGGTCCGCTGCTGGGGCGAGGGCACCCACGGCCGCCTCGGCTACGCCAGCCAAGACGACATCGGCGACGACGAAACGCCCGAGAGCGACGTCCAGCTGCTCGCCGACTGACGCGGCAAACCACCCCGCCGTGCTGCAGAACGCCCCGCCTCGTACGAGGGGGGCGTTCGCCGTGGTTTTGGGCGTGCAATCGCCTTGCGGCGGCCCTCGTGGGCGCACACTATCGTGCGCAGTGACGCGCGCTCTCTTCGTCTTCATCGTCTTGTCGACGCTGGCATCGCTCGCCCATGCCGCCCCCGCGCCACCAGTCGCCGAGTCGGCAGGCGAAGCCTCCGCGCAGGATGCCGAGCCGGCCGCAGAGGCAGCCCAAGAGGCTGAAGAAGACGCGAAGGACGAAGCCCCCACGGTCGAGCCCGAGCCCGAGCCCGAGCCCGAGCCCGAACCCGAGCCCGA
This sequence comes from bacterium, assembly GCA_024742475.1. Taxonomy (GTDB): domain Bacteria; phylum Myxococcota_A; class Polyangia; order Nannocystales; family Nannocystaceae; genus CAJXVA01. The sequence continues at coordinate 9,588 of JANSYI010000035.1, forward strand.
ACCCGAACCCGAACCCGAGCCCGAACCCGAACCCGAACCCGCAGCTCCGTCGGCCGACGATGCCCTGCGTGAGCGCGCCGAGCACGTCCGTGCGCTGGTCGAAGGCACACTCGACACGTCGGTCGACGCTCGAGATCTGTTCCGACTCGACCTCACCGATCCCCTCTGGGGCTCCGAGGCCGGGGTGCGGTTTGCGGCCGCGCTCGACCGCGCCCGCAGCCCGGCCGCGGCACCCAAGCGCCCGCGACGACGCTCGGCCAAGCCCGACCTCGCGGCGCTCAACCCCGACGACGCGCTCGAGACCGCGCTGCGGGAGTTCTTCGCGCAGCCCGCCGAGGCTCGGCTTGCGCTGTTCGACGCCCACGACGCCCGGCGTACCGATGCGCAGCGTCAGGCCAAGGACAATGCTGCTCGCGAGTTGGCGGCGCAGAACCACGCCGACCAGCTCCGCGCCTACCTCACCGAGTCCCTCGACGTCGAAGTGGACCCCGCCCCGCTGTTGCGCTTCGACCTGCTCGAGACCGCGGACGGCACACGAAGCACCAAGGACGGCGTCGCCCGCTCCGATCTCGACCTTCAGCGGAGGCGCTACCTAGCCTTGTCCGCCGAAGAGCGAGCCGCCCTCGCGAGCGCGCACGCCGAGCGCGTCGCTGCGGCCGAGGCTGCGCGAAGAGCCGCCGAAGAAGCGGCCGCCCAAGCGCGCGCGGACGCAGAGGCTGCCGCCGCCGCCGAGGCGATCATGGAGGCCGATCCCGAGCAAGAGTCCGAGGTCGAGCAGGCGCTCGCCGAGCGCGAGCTCGCGGCCCTCGAGCGACAGGAGGCGTCGGACGTGCTCACCGATGCCGAGGCCGAAGCTGCGCAGAAAGCTGCCGCCCGCGTTGCGGCCGAGGAGGCTGCGCGCAAGGCCGACACGCAGGCCAAGCGCGTCCTCGCCGAGGAGCAGGCCCGCCTGCTCGGCATTCAAGAGGCGCAAGCCAACCACGAGGCCGCCTTGGCCCGTCGTCGCGTCATGCGGGCCGAAGATCACGACCGCGTGCTCGAGTGGGCGCTCAAGGTCGGCGTGCTCGCCGAGTCGCCCAAGTTCGCCAGCGAGATCGCGGCCGAAGCCGACCCCATGTACCGGGACATTCGCAAGGACCTCGACGTTCTGCGCGGGCGGCTCGAAGACGACCTCCGTCGCCTCCGCAGCGCCGGCGACGACGTGCCAGGCGTGGGCACGCCGCTCGACGCCGACCTCCCCTCCTCCGTCGACCGCGGCAACATCCCCGAGCTTCGAGGCGAGGTCGCGCGCAAGGAAGCCGAGCTCGTCGAAATGGAGACCGAGCTGACCTGGGAGCTGGCCACGGCCTCGCGCGACGACCTGGTCGCCCTCAACGCGAGCCGCCTCCGATTGCTCGAGCTGGCCAGCGCCAGCCTGCGACGCGACGTCACCAGCTTCGGCGCCGACGGCGTCGACCAGGTCAAGCGGGAGTTCAAGCAGATCTCGCTCGAGCTCGGCTACTTCTTCGCGAGCCTCGCCCACCACCGCTCGAGCTTCTTCGACGAGCTCGTCAACTCCACCGTGGCCGTCTTCATCGCGCTGCTCAAGCTCGCCGCGGTCGTCGCGGTGTTCGCGTGGTGGCGCCGACGAGGCACCGAGCTGCTCGCCAAGCTCGAGGGTGCGCTCCGAGCCCGGCGCCCGATGACCCGTGGCCTGCGCGGCACCATCTCGGCGCTTTGGTACATCCGCCGCATCAAGCGGCCTCTCGTCGTGCTTGCGGTCATGTGGGGGCTGCTCTACGTCATCGCCGGAATCAGCTGGCTGCCGTCCTTCAGCCTCGTCTGGGTCGCCGCCAAATGGATCCTCGGCGGCTTGGCGGCGATCCTCTTGCTCGACGCCATCGCGGCTCGCGAGACCCTCTACACCGCGTCCAAGCGCGACAACTCGGCCCTTCGAATCCACTCGCTGCGGGTGGTCGGTGCCAACGTGATCGCCGTCGGGCTGCTGCTCGCGCTCTCGGCCGAGCTGGTCGGGCGCGGCGCGATCTACTCGTGGGTCCTCTCCACGTGCTGGGTGCTCAGCTTCCCGGTCGCCATCTACCTCGTCCACCGTTGGAAGCCGATCGTCTTCGAGCTGGTCGGCGAGGTCCCCGAGCAGACCGCCTTCACCCGCTGGGTCACCGGTCAGCGCACGGGCGCCCCCAGCTTCGTCGCCGCCGCCTCGGGAGCGGTCTACCTGCTCGGCAAGGGCTCGGCCACGTGGACCATGCGCCAGCTCTCGGGCCTCGAGGTCACCCGCCGGCTGCTCGCCTACCTCTTCCGCCGCGAGCTCGCCAAACAAGCCGCGGCCACCGAGGCCGACGGTCGCTTCACGCCGGTCGAGGACGACATCCGCAAGCACTTCAGCCCCGAGCTGATCCCCACCCCTCTGCTCGACTCCGTCTCGAAACAGCAGCTCGACAGCGTCGCGAGGGTGGCCATCACGTCGGGCCGCACGCTGACCGCGGTCATCGGCGAGCGCGGCGCAGGCAAGAGCGTGTTCGTGCAGCGTCTCGCGGCGAGCCTCGCCGACGTCCCGGTGCATTGCGTCCAGTGCCCAGAAGAGGGCGCACAGGCGCTCTTCGGCCAGTTCGCAAGGTTCGCTGGCGCCCCGGGAGCCACCGGCGAGGCGCTTGCCACCGCGGTCCGCAACCTGGGCCGCTGCGTCATCGTGGTGGACGACGTGCAGCGGCTGGTGGTGCCGGCCGTCAACGGGCTCCGCGACCTCGACGCGTTCACGCGATTCAGCCGCGAGGTCGGCGGCGAGGTGTCGTGGGTCGTCACGATCGGCTCGGCGGCGTGGCAGTTCATTCGCCGGGCGAGACGAGACCGCGTCTCCTTCGAGCAGGTCGTGGAGCTGCCCCCTTGGTCCGAAGAGCAGCTCGGCGAGCTCATTCAGGGGCAGTGCGAACAGGCCACCATCGACCCCAGCTTCGAGGGGCTGGTGGTCCCCCGACAAAACGAGCCGCTGCCCGACCAGGGCGATCGCACCGAAGCCAGCTATTACCGCCTACTCTGGGATTTCTCCCGTGGCAACCCAGCGGTGGCCATGTACGCGTTTCGTGAGTCGCTGTTCCGCGACGAAAACGACGCCGTCGTGGTTCGCCTGTTCAAGGAGCCCTCCCCCGAAGAGGTCGAGGGGCTGTCCCTCTCGCAGCTCTTCGTGCTTCGCACCGTCGTGCAGCTCGAGCTAGCGACGATCGCCGAGATCGCCCGCGCCACCCAGCTGCCCGCGACCGACATCGAGGACATCATCCGCTTCTGCGCTTCGCGTGGATACGTGGAGCCGTTCCACAACGGCTACCGCATGTCGTGGCCTTGGTACCGAACCATCACCACCGTCCTTCAACGCCAACACCTGCTTTCCCTGAACTGAGCCGCCCATGGTCATCTCCACTCTCGCACTCATGACCGGGTCGCTCGTCGCCGAGGCTGCTCCCGACGTGCAGGCCCTGGGTCAGCTGGCCCGCGTCATCAAATGGGGCGGCGTGTTCACGTCGTTGTTCGTCATCTTGGGCGCCGCGCTCACGCTGCGCTTCCTTCGGCAGTTCGTCGACTCCCTCAGCCAGCGCTTTCCCAACCGCCGCCTCCTTCTGCAGAAGGTCGCCACGTTCGCGCAGTTCCTGCTCTACGTCGGCACCACGCTCACGGTCATCTTCCTCAGCGTCGAGCTGAGCGACAGCATCATCGCGCTCATCGGCGGCACCATCGCGGTTTCGGTGGGCTTTGCGATCAAGGACCTCGTCGCGTCCTTCATCGCCGGCATCATGATCATGATCGACCGCCCGTTCCAGGTGGGCGACCGCATCTCCTTCGGCGGAGAGTACGGCGACATCACCGCGATCGGCCTGCGCTCGGTTCGGCTGCAGACCCTCGGCGACAACACGGTCACGATCCCCAACAACAAGTTCCTCAGCGACATGACGTCCAACGGCAACTACGGGGCGCTCGACATGCAGTGCACGATGGACTTCTTCATCGCCCCCGACCAAGACGTTCGGCGCGCGCGCGAGCTCGCGTCCGAGTGCGCCGTCTCGAGCCGCTACACGTTCCTGGAGAAACCCGTGGTCGTGCTGGTCAACCAGGTCATCACGGAGAACTACCTGGCCGTACGACTTCGGGTGAAGGCCTACGTGCTCGACACCCGCTACGAGAAGGCGTTCGAGACCGACGTGAACATGCGCGTGATGGATGCCTTCGCCGAGGAGGGCATCATGGCGCCCGCGATCGTCGTCCGCACCGCGCCGGGCCCGGGCAAGGCGAGTATGATCGCTCGCGCCTCGGCCCGGCCCGAAGCGTGAGGCCGTGTCGACAAACGGCCCCGACCCGTGCCAGCCTTGTCTGGTGGGCGTACGACCCCAACAACTGACTTGGATTTTCGGCGCGTTGATCGCGGCGGGCTGCCCCGCAGGCGAGGCGACGGACACGGCTGCACCGACGGGCACGGCGTCGATCGGCGGAAGCACGGGTGAGACGGGCGACGAAACGAGCACCACGACGGGCCCGACCTCGGCCGGCGTAACCAGCGCGGTACCGACGAGCAACTCGCAGACGGACTCGAGCCCCTCCGATCCCACGCTCGACCCCTCCGACACCGAGGGCGATTGCGCCGGCTGCATCAACGCCGCCGGCATCTGCGAGTCCGGAGAGTTCGACGACGCGTGCGGTCGCGGAGGCTCCCCGTGCCTCGATTGCGAAGCGCCCGCGGTGTGTGCCGAGGGGGTGTGCGAGTCCCCGCCCACCTGCGGCCCCGACAACTGCGACGGCTGCTGCGACGGCGACGACTGCATCGCGACCCCCAACGACGACGCGTGCGGAGCCGGTGGTGACGAATGCACGCCGTGCGACGCCGACGCGACCTGCATCGAGGGCGCATGCGAGCTGCCCTGCGAGGACACCTGCTTCGGCTGCTGCACTGCCGAGGGCGTCTGCGTCGAAGACGGCGACAGCAACGACGACGCGTGCGGCTTCCTCGGGCTGCAGTGCGAGGCGTGCACGGGCGACCAGATCTGCGACTTCGGCGTCTGCAGCTCGCCCGGGTGCATCGAGACCTGCGACGGCTGCTGCGTGGGCGACACCTGCTACGACGGCTTCGACAACAGCGCGTGCGGCTTCGAGGAGACCTGCGAGGTCTGCGTCGACGGCCAGACCTGCGACAGCATCGACTGCGTCCTGAGCACCACCGCGCAGTGGCAGGTCGTCCTGCTCGACGGCGAAATCGTGCCCACCCAACCCGGCGGCGGAACCTGGGACGCCTTCGATGGCGCCCCCGACCCTTACCTCGACATCGCCGAGCTCGAGTTCATCTCTTCGTTCGTCGATAACACCGTCGACCCCGTGTGGAACGAGACCATCGCCATCGGCATCATGACGCTCGATCTGCTCGACCCGCTCACCTTCCGCATGCGCGACTCCGACATCCTCGTCGACCAAGAGATCGGCACCTGCGTCATCGAGCTCCCTGACGAGGCCTTCGGCGGCCTGTACGAGGTCGACTGCAGCCCCGACGGCGACTTTGCGTTCTCCGTGTTGCTGTCGATTCAGCCGGTGCAGAAGTAGGGCGGCGGGGTCCGGTCCTGACCCGCGCGTCCGCTTGCCGTATCCTGCAGCGGTGACGCTCGACCCGAACGCGGAGCTCGTGGCCGCGTGGATGCGCGGGGCTCCTGGGGCGGATCACGCGCTGGTCCGTCACTACTACGGCGGTGTTCGGCGGTTCTTCGACCTGCGCTGCACCCACGCAGCCGACGACCTCACCCAGCAGACGTTCTTGGCCCTGTTCGAGGCGAAGCACCGCTACGAGGGGCGCTCGCAGTTCAAGACGTTCCTGTTCGGCATCGCCCACAAACAGCTGCTGCGCTACCTGCAGAGCCAAGAGAAGGGGCCACGCGCGCGGCGCTACGGGACCGAGAGCGGCGAGGCGACATCGCTGAGCATGGTCGCCGTCCGCAAGCAGGAGCACCAACTGGTGCTCATGGCATTGACCCAACTCCCGGTGCCCCTGCAGGTCTTGGTCGAGCTCTACTACTGGGAGGACATGTCGCTCGCCGAGATCGCCGAGGTGGTGGACGCCAACCAGAGCACCCTCGGAAGCCGCCTGGCGCGGGCACGCGAGCTTCTGCGGGAGAACATCGCCGCGATGACGCGACCGGGCCCCCTGCGCGAGAGCCTCCTGGCCGACCTCGAGGGTTGGTCCCGCGCGCTGGGTCCAGTGACCGCGGCGGCCAACCGCTCGAACTCCTGATCGCTGGCGCAATCCTGGTACTGTTGTTCCGTGGGTGCGCACGCAGCGGGACTCGCGCCGGGTACTCAGCTCGGCCGCTACACGCTGGTTCGTCGGTTCGCGATCGGCGGCATGGCGGAGCTGTACCTCGCGCAGCAGACGGGCGCCGCCGGGTTCAGCAAGATCGTCGCCCTCAAGCGCATCCTCCCCCACCTCGCCCACGAGGACACCTTCACGCAGATGTTCCTCGCCGAGGCCAAGCTCGCCTCGGACCTCGGCCATCCCAACCTGGCCCACGTGCTCGACTTTGGGGAAGCCGACGGCGAGCACTTCTTGACGATGGAGTACGTGCACGGGGTCAACCTGCTCGAGGCCCTCAAGCGCGCCCGTCGGCCGCTCCCGCTGGAGGCGGCGCTGCAGATCGTCATCGACGTCGCGCGCGGCCTGCACGAGCTTCACGAGCACCGCTCACCCGACGGACGCCCGCTCGGCCTCGTGCACCGCGACGTCAGCCCCTCGAACGTCCTGCTCGCCTACGACGGGTCGGTCAAGCTCACCGACTTCGGCATCGCCAAGGCGATGGACCTGACGTCGGCCACCCGCACCGGCACGTTCAAGGGCAAGCTCGGCCACTCCAGCCCCGAGCAGGCTCGAGGCGAGTCGATCGATCGCCGCAGCGACGTGTTCTGCCTGGGCATCCTGCTGTACGAGGTCACCACCGGTACCCGCGCGTTCTCGGGGGCCAACGAGTTCGCGGTGCTCGGAAAGGTCGCCCGCGCCTCCTACGAGCCGCCCGAGGAGGTGCTCGATGGCTATCCGCCGGGGCTCTCGGCGATCGTTCATCACGCTCTAGCGGCTGTGCCCGAAGACCGACCCGAGAGCGCGGCCGCGTTCGCCGAGGCCATTGCCGCCTTCGGCCGGACGCAAGGCATCCCCATCGGTCCGACCTCGGTCGCGAAGATGATGCGTGAGCTCTTTGGCGAGCCGCCACCGATCGCAGACCCCGAGGAGCTCGACCGCGTCTCGACCATCATCGATCTACGAGGCGGCACCCGGGTGCGCGGGGCCGATACGCTTCACCCAACGCCGTCGCCCTCCAGACCCTGGCTCAGCTACGCGCTCGTCCCCTTGGCCCTGCTGCTCGGGGCCGCGGGCGCGCTGGCGCTGCGCAGTCCCGACGCCGTCCGCCTCGTACGACCGGGTCTTCATTCGATCGTTCCCGATTCCGTCCCGACGCAGCCGGTCGCCGTCGCGCAGGCCGAGCCCGCCGAGACCACCAACCCGCAGGACGAACAACCGCCCAACGACGAACGCGAGACCGCGCTCGATCAGGTGCGCACAGAGTCAGCGCAGACCCCGGAGCGACGCACGAGGCCGCCGCGCAAGAAAGCACGACAGCGCCGCGGCCGAAGGGGTACCAAACCCAAGGTGACCGAGCCCAAGGTGCCCGAACCCAAGGCCACAAAACGCGAGGGCACGTTGTTCCCGCCTGACCTCTGATGACTCCCCCGCTCGCACTCGCACTGTCAGGCTGGCTCGCGCTGACGCCGACGGAGAACGTCGACTCCGACGCCGAGTACGACGCAATGTTCGAACAGACCGAGCTCGACGTCGCCGAGGGCCGCTACCTCGACGCCGTGACGCACTACCGCGCCATGCTCGAGTTCAAGGAGGACCCAAAGATCATCTTCTCGATGGCCGAGGCGCTCCGCCTCGGTGGCGAATGTGCAGATGCACTCGTCGCCTACGAGGAGTTCCTCGCGACGGGCCAGAGCGACGCGATGCACGACTTCGTCGCCCCCCGCGTGCGGTACTGCGAGGCCGAACTCGAAGCCGAGCGCGCACGCGAGGAGGCGCTGCGCCTCGCCGACGAAGCAGAGCCCGACGCGCTCCCGGCCTCCGAGCGACCACAGCGGCCGTGGTATCGAGATCCGCTCGGAGACACGCTCGCCGCCGTCGGCGTCGCTGGTGCGGTCACCGGGGGCGTCGTCTTGGCGCTCGGCGTGCGCGAGGGCAACGCGAACGACGCTCAGACCGACCAAGCGCTCGGCGAAGCGGTCGAACGCGCCGAGACCCGCGCCTTGGCCGGGGGCATCACCCTCGGGGTCGGCAGCGCGCTGCTTCTTGGGGGCGTGGTTCGGTGGTTCGTCGTCGAGAAGCGCAGCCGCAGCGTCGACGTCGCGATCACGCCCCGCCATCTCGCGGTGTCCGGCCCGCTCCCCTCTCTGGCCGACCTGCTGCGCTGAGCGAGACCTCAGCTCCAAGCCGAAGCCTGCTAGATCGCGAAGCGTCGCAGCCACAGGTCGAAGCCGGTCGTCTCGTTCTTCACGTAGCCGGTGACGATGACGCTGTCGGGCGCGTTCTCGACGGCGAGCAGCTTGTCGAGGCCACCGCCGTTCCCGCTGATCGGACGCTGCTCGATGAGCGTGCCGTCGGGTTCGTTGAAGCGGATCCAACCGTCGGCGGTGCCAGTCTCTTGGAGGTTGAACCCGATGAAGCCCACCAGGACGTATCGTCCGTCGTCGAGAAACGCAACATCCGCGACCTCGTCTTGCCCCGGGTCGCCTTCCTCCCAGGGCTCATGGGCGGGTACGAGGTCGTCGTCGTAGAACAGCACGAAGCGGTCGGTGTTGCGAACACCGCCGATCGCGGTCCCGCCCAGTGGGCTGAGCGCCTGTCCCACGCCTCGGGGTGCATCGCCGTTGGGGTCGGGCACCCGGTGCTCGGCCAGCAGGGTCCCCGCGCCATCGAAGCGCGCCGTCCAGAGGTTCGGCGCGCCGTCGTGCAAGACGCCCGTGATCTGGATGCCGACCCCGGGCACGTTGACGACGTCGATGCCCCGAGTATCGGAGGCAGGCTCCATGCCGGAGAGGACCGGAGCGCCGTCGGGGATGCCATCGGGGCCGTACCACTGGTGCCACGCGACCGAGTCTCCGAGTTCACCGAGCCGCCCGACCGCGACGATGCGGCCGTCGTCAGCGATCGCAACTCCCTCGGCCTTCGAGCCCATCGAATCTCGTAGCTCCCAAATCAGTTGTCCGTCGGGACTGAGTTTGGCGAGCCAAGCATGCTCCACCCCGCCTTCGTCGGTCTCGTGGCCTCCGACGACCACGTCGCCCACCATGTCGACCGCGACCTGCTCGGCGCGGTCGTCCCCTCCGGCTGCGTCGCGGGACCAGCTCCATCCCGGCGCGCCGTCGCTCAGGCCGAAACGGTGAACGAGGAGGTCCTTGTCGCTGGTGTCGGTGAGCTCGGTCAGCCCCACCACGTAGACCGCGTCGCGCTCGACGTCGACATCGACCGCGAACCCACGATCGTCGCGGTCGGTCCCGTTGTACTCCTGCGTCCAGACCGCCTCGTAGAGGTCGACGCACAGCGGGTGGCACGAGTCCCCCCGGGCGGTGTTGCCGTCGTCGCACGACTCGCCTTCCTCGACGATGCCGTTGCCGCACACCGCCGCAGGTTCGGGCGTACCGGTCGTCGACGAGCCGCCGTCGCTCTCGTCGGTAGAGCTCGAGGTCCCGGTGCCGGTTCCGCTGCTGGTCCCGCCTCCGGTCTGGGACCCCGTGCCGGTGTTCTCGGGCACGACGCAGACATCCGCCACCCCCGGCGGCGCATACGGCCCGTAGACGTGGCCGCTTTCGCAGGCTCCCGAAGGGTACGAACACCAACCATCGAGCTCGCACCGGCCACCGGAGCGGAGCGCACACTGCCCGTCGTCTTCGCAGCTGAACTCGGTGTCGAACGAGCAGCCACCGCCCAGCAGCACGGCGGCGATTCCCCAGCGAATCACGGCGTCGAGACTACCCGATCACACCAGCCCCGGCAGCGGTCCTTGGTGCACGGCCATGTCGTTCCCGAAGTGGGCGTCGTCTTCGCCCATCGCGTGCAGGATGGACGTGAACAAGTTGTGGGTCGACTCGTCCGACTCGTACTCGAACGTGGGCCCGTTGCCCCCGTGCCTATTGTAGTCGATACACCGACCCGTCTCGAAGTAGCCGCCGGCCGACCCCGCCAGTAGGATGGGAAGGTTGTAGGCGTAGTGTCCCGAAGCGTTGCGGAACTCGCTGGTGAACATCACCAAGGAGTTGTCGAGCACGGTGCCTCCGTTGCCCTCCAAGAACGTCGGGTCGTCGAGCCCGTCGAGCAGCTGCTTGAACAGGCTCATCCGCCAGCGCCGGTTGTCGAGCGCCTCGGCGAACCAATCGTCGAACATGCCCGCCTTCGGTCCGGTCGGCCCGATGTCTCGTGCGTCGTGGCCGAGCGAGTGGCCCAGAGTCACGCCGGTGACGTTGCCAGCGGTGGTCCACGGCGTGAGGATGTCGCCGATCTCGAGCGCCGCTACGTTGGAGAGCCCGCACCGCATGGCCGCGACGATGAGTTCGACGTGCACGGGGCCGACGCTGGCCGCACCATCCACCTCGCCAGGATCGGCGGGCCGAGTGCAGAGCACGGGGTTTTGCAACTCGACCTCGAGCGCCCGCAAGTGATCGAGATGTGCCTCGATCTTGTGTCGGTCCGAAGCGCTCACCCGCGCCTTCGCGTCGCCATAGCTGTCGAGCAGCCCATCGAGCGCGCTGGTGCGCATGGAGAGGAGCCGCGCGACCTCGGGGCTGGGCTCGCCGCCGTCGGCGACACCGGCAAAGAGCGTCGCCCAGGCCTCGTCCGGGTAGCGAATGCCGCCCATCGACTCACCCGCGGTCCGGTAGTAGGGCGTGCCGTAGTTGTGCCCGTGCACGCGCAGGTGGATGCGCTCGAAGGGCGTCGGCTGACTCGCGGCGAGGCGCTCAGCGACGACCTGATCGATGCTGGGACCCAGCGACCCGTTGTCGTCCTGGTCGGCGGCCGTGAGCGCCGTGCGATTGGCGATGCCGTGCGCCCCGGAGCTGTACTGGTCCTGCTCGATCGCCGACTTGTTGTCGATGCCCTCGAGCAACAGCAACTTGTCGACGTGCGACTGGAGTTGCTCGTGGATCGGCCCGAGCGTGAAATCCTCGTAGTCGAGGGGAGCCCACAGATCGAGCCCGTGGTGGCCGCCGCCCCCATCGTGGCGCCAGTTCTTGCCCTGGTTGCTGATCGTTCCCCCGTGCGAGAACACGGTGATGAAGCGCTTTGGCGCTCCGCCGCCGCGCGCCCATAGGTCCCCGTGGGTGAACTCGAGCAAGGGCAGCCCGAGCGCGAGCCCTCCTGCGCCCTTGAGAAATCCTCGTCGTCCCGAATGCTTGAACCGACCAAACATGATTACTCCTCCTCCTCGACGCGGACGTAGCGGAATGCCGGGCTGCCGACGATGCCATTGAGCAGGGCCCCCACGTCGCCGCTTTGCACGAAGGATCCGACGACCTCCTCTTCGGTGCACGGGTCGAACGTGTGGGTGTCCAGCGCCGTCTGTGCCCACTTCTTGGCGAAGCACGCCCGCGCGTCGTCGCTCTCGACCAGCGACTTCGACAGCGTCGTCGCGTCGGGCATGGGCCCGGCGACGTCACCCATCGTCAGCTCGGCGGCCGCGTCGACCTCGAGGCCGGACTGCACCTCGTGGCTCCGCCAGCGACCCAGCGCGTCGTAGTGCTCGAACAGGTACCCGGTGGGGTTGATGAGCGCGTGGCAGGTCGCACACGTCGCGTCGTTCATCGTCCGCAGCTCGACCATCTCGCGGATCGTCATCTCCCCAGCGTCGGGGTCGTTGTCCGGTGGGTCCTCGACCGGTGTGTCGTTTGCGGTCGGAGGCGGCTCACCGAGCTCGGCGCAGAGGATCTCCTCGAGGACGTACACGCCGCGATAGATCGGCGACTGTACGCGCTGGTGCGCATGCACGGAGAGGAACGCGGCACGGGTAAGCAGGCCCGACCGTTCTTCCTCAGGCAAGGTCACCCAGGCCCACGATTCATCGTCGGCGGGGCCCTGCACGCCATACAGTTCGGCCAACGACGCGTTGACGTAGGCCTCGCGGGAGGACATCAGCACCTCGAACCCTCCGGCGTCGTCGTCGAACAGGGCCTTGTCGACCAAGGCCTCGACCTCGATGCGCATCGCCTGCAGCAGCGCGGGGCTGAACTCGGGGTAGAGGTCGGGCTCCTTGGCCAACTCCTCCAGCACCAGGCGTAGACCTGCACCATCGATGTGCAGCCAGTGCGTGACCATCGCTCGGATGCGATCTTGGGCGCGCGGCGACTGCAACATGCGCTCGACCTGCGCCTCGAGTCCAGCTGGGGTGTTGAGCTCCCCCGATTCGGCCGCGGCGAAGAGGGCGTCGTCGGGCATCGAGTTCCACAAGAAGTAGCTCAGGCGGCTGGCAAGGGAGTGCCCGTCGAGCTCGAGCACCGTGCCCGATGCACCCTCGACCGGCGTCCCGCTCTCCATCACGTAGATGAACCCCGGCGACTGCAGCATCGTGGTGAGCACGACGTCGAGGCCGTCCGCGTAGGAGAGCTGCTCGCCGTAGACCGTGCTCTCGTAGACCGACATCAGCAGGTCGACCTCGGCGTCGCCGAGAGGGCGACGGAACGCCTTGGCCCCGAACTCGCGGATGAAGGTCTCGGCACACGCGTCGTCGGCCGGGCCGGACGTGTCACAGCCGTAGACGTCCGCCGTCCACGCGTCGCGGGCCCCGAGCACCGCCTCGGCCGTGCCGCGCAGCTGCCGAACACCCAGCTCGGTGATCACGTCGCTCTCGTCACCGTAGGGGATCTCGAGGTCGGGAACACCGAACAGGTCGCGTACCGTGTTCTGGGCCTGCTCGGGGGAGAGCCTCCGCAGCGCGCGAGGCTCGAGCTCGTCGAGGCACGTGGCCGCGGGATCTGCGGGCTCACCGCTGTCGCCGGCCTCGCCGTTCGACCCAGTGGGGTCGCCTCCAGACTCGGCGACCGACGGGTCGTCGGTGTCGGCATCGCCGTTCGAACCCGCAGACGCCCCCGTGTAGCAGCCGGCGAGCGCGAGCAGCACGCTCGCGAGGCCTCCCAAGCTCTTCATTCGTCCCTTCACCGGACGTTGAGTCGGGAAGTAGGGACCTCAATCCACGGGTTTGTGCGCGATCCAGCTTACGCTTTCGACGCGTCACGCCCCCCACTCGCCCGTGGGCGGGTACCCGAACAGCATGTGATACCAGTTCGGAGTCCACAGGTTCACGCTCATCGCCCCGTCGCGCACCACCCAGCCCCGCGGGTCGATGTTCAGCGGCGCAGCCCAACCGAACGGGTCGATGGCGTACTGGTGGAACTCGTGAGAGCCGCCGGGGCAGGTGCTGCACGTGTCCGGGTTCGCGCTGAACCAGCGAGTATTGACGTCGGTGGTGCCCACATTGGTCTCACGAATGACGGTCATGTGTAGGTGTGCGGTCGAGGTCCATCCGGTATTGGCGACCTCGCCGATCTTGGTCCCAGACCCCACGGCGGTGTACGGCGCCGGCGTGTCCGCACGATCGACGTGAAAGTAGCCGACGACGAAGCTCTCGCTGTACTCCGACGGGTTGGTCTGGACTCGGTGCCGGACGTACACCTCGCCCTGCGCGCTCCCGTCCCACCCCTCGTTTCGGTATTCGATGAAGTCCCCCGTGGCAAACCCGTTCTGGCAGTCCGTGGATGCGTCGTTCCACGCAGAGCAATCGGGCGGCAATTCGACCGGGAAGTCGCGGTTGATGCAGTTGTTGACCTGTCGAGCCGCAAACTTGGCCGAGGCCTCCGTCGGACACGCGGTCGCCGTGGTCTGATAGTCGCGGCTCTGGAGGACGTAGCCGTTGGCCATCGTGAACAGCGACGTGCCCTCGTCGGCGATCCAGTCCCAGCCGTCATGGTTGTCGACCCAGCCGTTCTTCGCGTTTCCGCGAAAGTTCACTTGGGTGGCCGCGGAGTCGTCGTTGGCTCCCGTCGCACCGAAGATCCCGGTGTCGAGCACGGGACCGTTGTCACGGGCGAAGTCGACGCCTGTACCCACCACGTCGAAGAAGCCGGGGTTGCTCGCGAAGATGGGGAGCCGCTGCGGGGACACCGTGATGACGCATTCGGGCTCCTGCGCCCCGACGGCAGCGGAATACGCCGAGTCGAGCGGCCCAATGCCTTGCCCCCGGTAGATGGCCGGGCCCCAGGTCTGTCCATCGCACCACACGACGGCCTGGTTCGTTCCCGTCGCGCTGAACATGCCGGCGCGGCGGACAGCGCCACTGCCGAACGTATCGCGTAGGTACTGGCAAGGGTGTCCGCCGCTCGTATCCGAGGCGAACGCCCAGCCTCCGCCCGGCCAGACCATGCTGCAGTAGTGACCGTATCCGACCGGCTCGGGGATGAAGTAGCCCGCCGCCATGACGTCGGGCCCGTCAGTGAAGCTCGTCGGACCTCGCTTGGTGAAGGAGTCGGGCAGGTCGTCGGCCGTGAACGCGAGGGTCCCCGCGGGCCGGTCGTCGAAGCCACCGTACGCCACGATGCCGACGACGTCGTCGGGGTCGAGCTCCGCCATCCCTCCGGAGTCGTCGTCCGCGCCGGTCGAGCCATCACCGGACTCCTCGGAGCCTTCGACGTCGATCTCGTCGCCCGCCTGTGGAGGGTCGGGCTGGGGGGCGCCATCACACGCCATCACGGCGCTGACGAGAGAAAGGCATAGGGGAAGCTTGATTCGTTGCATCGTACGTCCTGTTCACGCCGCGGAAGATGAGCGGCGTGTCAGGAGGTCGATGACGACCACGCCCGATGTGACGCTTTCGCGCGCCAGAAAAAGGGGCTTCTGTCAGGGCTACAGCTCGAAGGCGGCGCACGCAGTCGGCACGAGGCTCAACAGCAGGAGGGCACCGATGCCCAACGATGGCAGGAGCGCGGTGAGACGCTCGCGGCGGCCCTGCACGGCCCTGTCGACGACTTCCTGCAGGGGAGGCGGACGGCGGTGTCTGCGGCGGGTCGCGGGCCTGCGGCGGCGAGGGGCTCTCGGCTTCGTCTCCAGCACCGCCTCAGGGATGGCCTCGGGCGCCACGCGGAGCCACCCCAAGTCGGCCGGTGCGGGCATAGAAAAAACCGATACGTCCCATGCCTCGACAGGCGTTCGTGCAGTAGCGCCTCATGGCCCGGTCTCGCGATCGAGCAGCGCTCGCTTGCGTTCCAGACCCCACCTGTAGCCGCACAGTGAGCCGTCCGAGCGCAGCACGCGGTGGCAAGGAATGAGCACGGCGATCTCGTTGGCGGCACATGCGGCGGCCACGGCACGGACTGCGCGCGGTCTCCCGATCGCCGCAGCGATGTCGGCGTAGCTTGCGGTCTGGCCCTGCGGCATGGCGGCGAGGGCTCGCCAGACGCGGTGCTGGAACGCGGTGCCTCGGATGTCGAGCGGCAGCTCGAGCGAAGGCGGCATGCCCTCGAGCGCGGCCACGACGGACGCCACATGGCCTTCGAACGTAGGGTCGGTCGCCACGAAGTTGGCCTGAGAGAACCGCTCGCGCAGCTCGGCGACCAGGGTCTCGGGGTCGTCACCCAACGCGACGCCACAGATCCCCGTCGGTGTCGCAGCCACCAAGGCAACGCCGAGGCTCGTCTCGGCGAGCGTCATCCGGACGTCCACGCCCTCACCTCGGTTTTGGTAGCGCTGGGGTGCCATGCCTAGCGTGGTCGAAACATCGCTGTAGAAGCGACTCGCCGAGCCGTAGCCGCTCTCGTAGAGCGCCTGCGTCACGCTGACACCGGCCGACAGCGCGGCGCGAACTCGCTGCGCCCGAACGTCCGCCGCGAACTCGCGCGGGGTCTGCCCGGTGTGCGCCTTGAAGGTTCGATGCAGGTGTGACGCACTGATCTCGGCGTGGGCTGCCATCTCATCGAGAGACGGCGGCGCATCGCAGGCGAAGATGAACGCGCACAGGTCCGCGACGAGTTCGACGTCCGAGGCTTGCTGGGCGTCGGGCAAGCATCGCTTGCAGGCGCGGTACCCCGCATCCCGAGCCCTGCGCGGCGTCGAGAAGAACTCGACGTTGTCGCGCTTGGGTCGCCGTGAGGGACACGAGGGCACGCAGTAGATGCCCGTGGTGCGCACCGCGTAGATGAACGCCCGCGCGTGCGTGCGGTCTCGGTTGATCACAGCGGCCCATCGCGCCTCATCATCCATCGTCAGCTCCGCAGGACCGAGACCCCGCCGTCGACCAGCATCGCCGATCCCGTGACGAAACTCGACGCCCCGGACGCGAGGAAGAGTGCGGCCTGAGCGACCTCGCCCGGCTGCGCCAAACGGCCCAGCGCGTGCAGCCCTTCGACATGCGCCCGAGCCTCCGGCGAGTTGGCGACCGTCCGCCCCATGGGGGTATCGGTGCCCCCCGGAAGCAGGGCGTTGACGCGGATGCCGTCCCCCCCGAGTTCGGTGGCCAGCGCTTGGGTCAGGCCGACGAGGCCCGCCTTGCTCGCCGCATAGGCCGCCATGCCGGGCATGCCCGCCGTGTAGCCGACGAAGGTGGACGTGAAGATGATGCTTCCACGGCCTCGCTTGCGCATCGCGGGGACCTGGTGCCGCGCGGCGACGAATGCACTGGTGAGGTTGGTGCGCAGGGTATCCTCCCAGCCGCTGAGTTCCAGCGACTCCACGGGCCCCAGGGGGCCCAGCGTGCCGGCGTTGTTGAACGCGATGTCGAGTCCACCGAAGTCGGCGTATGCGGCATCCACGGCGCGCTCCATGGTGGAGTCTTCGGCCGCGTCGCCCACAACCACGGCGCAGCGGCCTCCCGCGTTCTCGATGGTCCCGCGAACCTCGTCCAGCAAGGGGGCCCGTCGCGCGACGAGCACCACGGCGGCGCCCTCGCGCGCGAACAGCTCGGCGGCGGCGCGGCCGATGCCCGAGCTCGCTCCGGTGATGATGGCGGTTTCTTTCTCCAGTCGTTGCATGGTCTCCTCAGGCGGCGTGGCGCCGCGCTCAGGGACGGTGCTCCGACGCCCGGTTACCTTCACTCCGTTTCTTGCGGTCAAAGCCGAACGATTCACTTCGTTGGTTCGCAGACGGGCAGGCGCGGCTGCGGTATCTCGGGTCCTCGTCGCTCGGAGGGCGTCGCTTCCACCTGTCCCCAAAAGGAGGGGACGCCCGAGGGGTGCAGGGGCCCATTGCCGCGCGAGCCGAGGAGGCGAGAGCGGCCCCTGCAATGTCAACGCGCGCACAAACCGCTCGGAGCGTCGGCGGCGCGGGGCAGTTTCGGTAGATATCAATCGCAGCAGCCCGAAGGGAGCCCATCTTGGGTCGCTGCGATGCCCCTGCCGCCCGGACGAGGACGGTAGTGTTTTGGAGTGTGGTGGCTTCCACTCGCGCTCCTTTGGGCAACGCCTGCGCATCGGCAGCTCGAACGAACGGCGTGGACGACCGCCGACGGACTCCCCCAGTCGTCGGTCACCTCCATTGCGCAGACACCAGACGGCACCCTCGTGGTCGGCACATACGGTGGTTTGGTCGACTTCGACGGACGAACCTTCGAGCCCACGGGCCCAGCCTACGGCGCCCTGTGGTCTGGGTTGCGGGTGACCGCCGTGGCGGTCGACCCCTCGGGTGCAATGTTCGTCGGAACCCAAGACGGCCGGCTGCTGCGGAGGGCGAACGGTTCGACCGACGACCTGCCCATCCCCAAGGCGCTCGAGGGGCACGCAGTCTGGTCGGTGGCGCTCTCCGACGAGCAAATCGTGGCGGTCGGTGGAGGCGGGGCCGCCCACTTCGACGGGCAATCGTGGGATGTGCTCGACGTCCCCGGCGAAGTGTACGTCGGCTCGATCGACGCAGAGTCCGTGTGGATTGGTGGTTCCGAGGGCCTCTTTCGATCCCGGGGTGGCCACCTCGAACGTCAGGACGCGCCCGCAGGCAGCGTCGAGGCGCTGTGTCGCGGCGAAGCCGGCCTCATCGTCGGTGGGAGCGGCGGCGTCGTGCGTTTCGGCGACGAGGGCGTCGTCCGTCTCGATGCAGCGCCCGCCGACGCGCTCCTTTGCGGGCACGACGGCGCGATCTGGGCGGCGAACGGCTCGGAGGTTCGTGCACTCGACGGGGCCGCCCGCGTCGATGTCGAACACCCGGTCGTCGCCCTCTTCGAGGATCGAGAGAAGAACATCTGGGTGGGCACCGAAGACGCGGGCCTCGTCCGCCTGACCCCTGAAGAGTGGAGCGTCGCCGCGCTCGAGGGAGGCGTGCTCTCGATGGTCGAAGAAGCGCCGGGACAGCTCCTCGTCGCCGGCTACTGCGGCAAGGGGGGCTTGTTCCGACACGAGGTCGGCGGAGGCTTCGAGCCGCTGCTCGACGACTGCGTCCGCGCCATCGCGGTCGATGACGGCGACATCATCCTGGGCGTCGAGCACGAAGTGCACCGCTGGGTCGCAGACGCGCTCGAACCCATCGTCGACGTCGGTCGCAGCGTGCTCACGGTGTTGCCGCGCGCCGACGGGCTGTGGATCGGAACCGATGGCGCCGGGGTGAAGCGCTGGACAGGCGGCGTACTCGAAGCCGTCGATGTGGGCGACGATCGGGTGCTGGCCATCGCCGAGGACTCGCAGGGTGCATTGTGGTTCGGCACGCATACCGGCCTGGCGCGCCTGCACGCGGGGGAGCTTCAGCGATGGACCCAGGCCGACGGCGTGCCCCCCGGTCCCATCCGAGACCTGCTCGTGGGCGACGACGTCGTGTTCATGGCCAGCTACGGCGGAGGGTTGGGTGCCAAGGTCGGGCCGACGTTTCACCGCCTGACGGCCGCCGACGGATTGGCGGGCAACACCCTGTCGAGCATCATCGACGACGGACGGGGCGCCCTGTGGATCAACGGAAACCGGGGTCTCAATCGAATCGAACGCGCATCGCTGCAGAGTTGGCTGACTGGGTCGCTCGAGGCGCCCCGCATTCGGCGGTGGCACACGCCCGAGGGCAACGGCGGAGGACACCCTGCGGGCGTGCTCCTTCGCAGCGGCACCCTCGCCTTGCCCACGATCGAGGGCGTGCTGACGATCTCCCCGAAGGACGTCATTCGCAACGACGTGCAGCCCACCGTCGTGCTGCGCGCCGGAGACGTCGATGGTCTGCCCCTCGAGCCGGGGCAACGCCTCGTGGTGCCCGCCGGGCCCGGCCGCGTCCACGTCGAGTTCACCGCCGCGACGCTGCGCCACCCCGAGCTCGCGACGCTCGAGTACAGGGTCGTGCTCGATGACGACGACCCGGGCCCTTGGCGCGTCGCGCAGGATGGTCAGCTGACCTTGGGCGGCGTGCGTCCGGGAAGCCACGCGATCGACCTCCGCGCGTCGAACGAAGACGGCGTGCCCTCAGACGTCATGCGGCTCGCCTTCGACATGCAGCCCCAGCTCTACGAGCGCGTCTCGTTTTGGTTGGGCATCGCGGCGTTGGTTGCCGCTGCTGGAGCGGGGGCACACGCGTGGCGGAGACGGGCGGTCGCCGAGAAGAACCGGGAGCTGCAGCGTGAGGTCCGGCAGCGCATCGCGGCTGAAGAAGAGCGCGAGAGAATCGCGCAACGGCTGTCGGTCGCCGAGCGCATGGAGGCGGTGGGTCGGTTGGCCGGAGGCGTTGCGCACGACTTCAACAACCTGCTCACCGCCGTCGCCGGTGCGTCTGCGGTGCTCCGCGACGAGACGCAAGACCCTACGCGCACGCAGCCTCTCGACAGCCTCGACCGCTGCGTCGAGCGTGGGGCCAGCCTCACGCGCCGTCTGCTGGCGTTCGCGCGTCAGCAGCCCATCGCACCGAGCCGGATCGATGCGAGCGCCCAGCTCGCGGCCCTGTTGCCGCTGCTGAAGACGACCGTGCGCGACGACATCGAGATCGACATCGAAATCGAGCCACGTGCCAAGGGCGCAGGACTCGAGGTCGACACCGCCTTGTTCGAGCTCGCCGTCGTCAACCTCGTGCTCAACGCCGTCGACGCGATGCCCTCGGGTGGTCGCATCACCCTGAGAGTCGACCGCGTGGAACGAGCGTGGCTGCAGCGTCGATTCCCGAGCACCGCACTTCGTGGCACCGCCGGTTGGGTCGTCGTCTCGGTCGAAGACGACGGCATCGGGATGTCCTCGAGTACGCTGGCCAAGGCCAGAGAGCCCTTCTTCACCACGCGCGCGCACGGGAACGGGCTGGGGCTCTCGTCCGTCGACGGGTTCGTCGAGCAGTCGGGCGGAGAGATGCACATCGTCTCTGAGCTCGCCGAGGGCACCACGGTCTCCCTCGTGTTGCCCGAGGTCACCGGGCCGCCAGCGCCACAGGCGGCTCGCGAGCCCGAAGCGGACCGCGTCGGCACGGGTCGGGTGCTGCTGTGCGACGACGATGACCTGGTACGCCAGAGCTTGGTGCGCGTGCTCGAGCGTGCCGGCTACGAGACGTCCGACTTCGCCGACCCGGTAGAACTCCTCGAGCGCGCCGAACCCGAGGACTTCGACATCCTCGTGACCGACGTCCTGATGCCCGGGCTCAGCGGCGACGCGCTCGCCCAACGCATGCGCGAGAGAGCCCCGGACCTGCCGGTCATCTTCATCAGCGGCTACACCGACGACGTGCGCCCCGAAGCGCTCGAGGGCAGACTGCTGCTCAAGCCGTTCCGGTCGCACGACGTCGTGACCGCGGTCGCCGAAGTCTTGGAGGAATCAGGCGGCGGGCCGCCGGGCAGCCGACGCGATACAATCCGTTCGTGAAGCCGCACGCCCTCGCCCTCGTCACCTTGCTCGCGGCCTGCGACTCCGCCTCCTCGTCCGAGTCCGAGCCCAAGGCTCCGCAGCACTCCGAGGCCGAGGTCACCGCACGCGCCGACGAGGTCTACGCGACCTTTCGAACCTGGCACGACAATCTGCCCGAGTTGGATGCGCCAGCGAAGACGTGCAACGACGAGGAGATCGCGGGGTTCGGCACCAAGAACCACGAGATCACCTACCTCGCCTATCAGAGCCTGCGCCGCACGCTCGGCGAGCCGTGGGACGGCACCAACAGCATGGTCCGTTTCATGACCGACTCCAAGCTGCGCTACGCACCGCGCGAGAAGTTCGACGTGAAGAAGGAGCACAACGTCAAGCAGCTCATGCGCATGTGGAACTTCGTGGAGTACGTCGGCGTGGTCGTCCCCACGCACGAGCGCAAGGCCAAGGCGCTGGGTTCCACCACCGGCTCGGGCGGTGCGCTGAAGGGGCAGCTCGTCATCTTCCGCAAGGGCGAGCCCGACCCGCTGTGCCACACACCCTTCGACGTCGTCTCGACCAGCGCCACCTCCTACAGCGCTGCGCTCGGGGCCAGCGAATCCGAGAAGACGAGCAAGGCGACGCACGCGCTCAAGAAGCAGACCTGCTACGACCTGCGCAAGGGCCTCGAAGAGCGCATCGGCACCCTGACCGGGGCGCTGAAGGCGGGCTACATCGAATGCAACGCCGTGTAGACGTTTGCGCGTGAGCCGGCGCTCACCGGGAACATCGGCCTCCCGCTCGCCGCCCCTGATACCCTGGCGACGAGCCCCGCCGTGCCCCAACCGACCGATGCCGAGCTGATTGCGACCTGGGCCTCGCAGCCCGCCCCGCTGCTGCCCCTCCTCCACGCGTTTCACGACCGCGACGGATATCTGTCCGACGACGCGATTCGAGCGGTGGCCAAGGGCCTGAAGATGCCCGCGGCCGACCTGTTCGGCACGGTGACCTTCTACCACCACTTCGCCCGCACCCCCGGAGGCCTCGACCAGCCGCGCGTATGCGACGGACCGGTGTGCCGCATGCGGGGCTACGACGGCCTTCACGCCGCACTCACCGACGCCTCGCCCATGCCATGCGCGGGCCGATGCGACGGCCCCATCCCGGTACTCACCGGCCACACCGTGCGCGTGGGCACCAGCGCCGGAGCGCTGCAGGAGGTCCCCACGCCGCTGCCTCCCGCCTACCCCGGCAAGGGCAGCGAGTGCGTGTTTGCCAGCATTCGCGAGCCCGACAGGGCCACCCTCGACGGCTACCGCCGCACCGGGGGCTACGTCGCGCTCGAGACGGTCCGCGCCGACGCGTCCGGTGTGCTGGGCACCCTCGAGCAAAGCGGCCTCGCCGGGCGCGGTGGCGCCGGCTTCCCCACGGCCCGCAAGTGGCGAGCCGTCGCAGAGGCCGACGCCCGCGGCGGACACAAGACCATCGTCTGCAACGCCGACGAGGGCGAGCCGGGCTGCTTCAAGGACCGCGCGCTCATGGACCACGACCCGCACGCGCTCGTCGAAGGCATGACGATCGCGGCGCTGGTCACCGGAGCGAGCGTCGGCTTCATCTACCTGCGCTACGAGTATCCGCAGACCGTGCCCATCCTGCAGAAGGCGATCGACGACGCCAAGAACGCGGGGTTGCTCGAGGGCTTCGACCTCATGATCCGCCGCGGCGCCGGAGCGTACGTGTGCGGCGAAGAGACGAGCCTGCTCAACTCGCTCGAAGGCAAGCACCCCTTCCCGCGCAACCGACCGCCCTACCCCGTCACGCACGGCTATGACGACCGCCCCACCGTGGTCAACAACGTCGAGACGCTGTGCGCGGTGGCGCCGATCCTCCGCAACGGTGCGCAGTGGTATCGCGACCTGGGCCTGGGCGAGCACGCCGGCACCAAGGTCATCAGCCTCTCGGGCGACGTGACCAGGCCCGGCAACTACGAGGTCCCCATCGGTCTGCCGCTGATGGAGCTCGTCGACGACTGGGCCGGCGGACCCCTGCCCGGCCGCACCGTGCAGGCCGCCACCATGGCCGGCCTCTCGGGCGGCTTCGTCGCGGGTGACGACCTGTCGATCACCCTCGACGAGCCCGCCCTCCGCGCCAAGGGGTCGTTTCTCGGTGCGGGCGGCATCATGGTGTTCGACGACTCGCGCGACATGGTCGACGTGTCCCATCAGGCCATGTCGTTCTTCGCCCACGAGTCGTGCGGCAAGTGTTTCCCCTGCCGCATCGGCACCCAGCGCCTCGCCGAGCGTCTCGGCGGCCAAGGGCCCAGCGCGCTCCCGGTCTGGAACCAAGAGGTCCTCGACATCGGCAGCGCCATGAAGGCCACCAGCGCCTGCGGCCTGGGCACCGCGGCGCCCCTCATCACCGACAGTCTCCTGCGCTACTTCCCCGAGCGCGTCCAGCAACACGTGGAGAAGAACCGATGACCGATACCCCCACCTTCGAGCTCGACGGTGAAGCCGTCCCGTTCACCCCGGGCGAGACGATCTACGAGGTCTCCCAGCGCCACCAGGCCAACATCCCCACGCTCTGCTACGACGACCGGCTCGAGCCCTTCGGCGGCTGCCGCCTGTGCGTGGTCGAAGTCGAGGGCTACCGCAACCCGGTCGCGTCGTGCACCACCGTCGCGATGGCGGGCATGAAGGTGCGTACCGCCACCGCGCAGGTCGAAAAACACCGCAAGACGCTGGTGGAGCTGCTCACCTCCGAGAACCCGCACAAGAAGATCGACCCGCTGCGGGGCGCGGCCTCGCAAGAGCTGGTCACGCTGCAGCGACGCTACGGCGCCACCGGAGAGCGCTTCGCGGGCAAGACCTCGGGCACCTCGCGCGAGGACGACCCCAACCCGTTCATCCTGCGCGACTACGACCAGTGCATCTCCTGCTACCGCTGCGTGCGCGTGTGCGCCGAGCAGGAGAGCGACTACGCGATCAGCGTGATGAACCGCGGGTTCTCCACGCAGATCACCACCGAGTTCGACAACCTGCTCGAAGACTCCGACTGCACGTTCTGCGGACAGTGCGTCCAGACCTGTCCCACCGGTGCGCTCGCCGACCGCAAGGCTCTGCGCGCCGAGTCGCTGCCCGAGCCGCTCGAAGCCACGCGCTCGGTGTGCCCGTACTGCGGCGTGGGCTGCTCGGTCGACCTCATGTCCAAGGGTGACAAGCTCGTCGCCATCCGCCCCGCCCGGGACGGCGGCGCCAACGAGGGCGCGCTGTGTGTCAAAGGCCAGTTCGCCTTCGACTTCGTGCAGCACGACGACCGCCTGGCCTATCCCATGGTCCGCGAGAGGGGCGAGCTGCGGCGCGCCAGCTGGGACGAAGCGCTCGACCGCGCCGCCGAGGGCCTCGCGGCGGCCTCCCGCGACCACGGCCGACACAGTGTCTACGCCGTGGCGTCCGGCCGGGCTCCGCACGAGTCCACGTACACGCTGCAAAAGCTCATCCGAGCGGGCTTCGGCACCAACTACATAGACAACTGCTCCAGGGCGTGACACGCCCCCACGGTCGCCGGTCTGGCGGCCACCATCGGACGAGGAGCCATGTCCAACCCGCTCTCCGACATGGAGCGGCCCGACGTCATCTTTGCGATCGGCACCAACATGACCGGGTGCCACCCGGTCGCGGCCACGCGCATCAAGAAGGCGCAGGACAAGGGCGCCATGATGATCGTCGCCGACCCGCGGCGCATTCCGCTGGCCCAGCGCGCCGACCTTCACCTGCAGCTCAACGTGGGCACCGACGTCGCCCTACTGCTGGGCATGGCCCACGTCATCGCGCGCGAGGGCCTCGTGAACGAGTCGTTCATCGCCGCGCGCACCACCGAATCCGGGGCGTTCCTCGAGCACGTGAAGCGCTTCACCCCGCAGTGGGCCGAGTCGATCTGCGGCGTGCCTGCGGCCGACATCGAGACGGCGGCGCTCGCCTACGGCCGAGCCGATCGGGGCGCCATCTTCTACACGCTGGGCATCACCGAGCACATCTGCGGCGTCGACAACGTGCAGAGCCTGTGCAACCTGGCCCTCATGACCGGGCACATCGGCAGGCCCGGCACCGGCATCAACCCGATGCGGGGCCAGAACAACATTCAAGGCGCCGGCGATGCGGGCGGCTTGCCCAACAACTACGTCGGCTTTCAGCCCGTCGACGATCCCGCCAACCAAGCGCGCTTCTCCAAGGCGTACGGCCGGCAGATCGACGGCGAGCGCGGCATCACCAAGGTGCGCGCGCTCGACTACGCCGCCGAGGGCAAGATGAAGGCGATGGTGATCTGCGGCGAGAACACCGTGGTCTCCGACCCCGACCGACACCACTGCGAGAAGGCCCTGAAGAACCTCGACACCCTCGTGGTGATCGACATCTTCAAGACCGAGACCGCCGAGCTGGCCGACGTCGTGCTGCCCGCGAGCGCGTGGGCCGAGACCGACGGGGTCTTCACCAACACCGAGCGCCGCATCCAGAGGGTGCGCGCGGCCGTCCCGGCCCACGGCGAGTCCAAGCCCGAGTGGTGGATCCTCTCGCAGATCGCCCGCCGCATGGAGCTACCCGGGTTCGAATACGAGTCCGCCAAGGACGTGTTCAACGAGCTGTGCAGCCTCAGCGAGATCTACCGGGGCGTCGACTGGGACAAGGCCGGCGAGGCCAAGTACCACTGGCCCGTGCCCGCCGAAGGCCACCCGGGCACGCCGCGCCTTCACGAAGAAGACTTCCCCACCCCCAGCGGCAAGGGCACGTTCAAGCGCGTCGAGTTCCGCGAGCCCGCCGAGGTGGTCGACGACGACTTCCCCGTCTGGCTCACCACCGGAAGGCGGCTGCAGCACTACCACACGCGCACCATGACCGGCCGCGCCGGCATGCACTACTTCGTGCCCCAAGAGACGCTCGAGGTGCACCCCGCCGACGCCGACGCCTGGGGCCTGAAGCACGGCGGCCGCGTGAAGATGGCCTCCAAGCGCGGCGAGGTCGAGCTCGCCGTCGAGGTCACCGACCGCAGCCCTCGCGGCACCGTCTTCTGCAGCTTCAGCTTCGGCGACACCCCGGTCAACGAGCTGACCGGCGCCGGCTACGACCCGATTACCGAGACCGCCGAGCTGAAGGTCTGCCCGGTGAAGCTGGTCGCGGTCACCTGAACAAAGGTCCTTGTGCCCATCTACTAATTTAGTACATATTAGTAGATGAATTGAAGATCCCCGCGTCACCGCCGCCGCTCGACCGCTGCGTGGCCGAGCTCGCAAAGCACGGCAACTGGACGAATCTGTCCAGTACGGACCGCAAGGGCCGATACCTGCACTGGGACGAGCTTCGCCATCGCGCGCCCCCGGGCGCGCTGTCTCTCGAGGCGTGGTGGGGGACATTCAAGCTCGCCAGGGCCGGAGCGCGGAGGCTGCCACTCACCGACACGCTCGGCCGCCCCTTCATCTACAACCTGCCCGACGAGCCCGCGCTCCGCGGAATCCACGAGATCGACAGCCGTACCCACGGTGCGGTCAGCATGGACGGCCAGCTCCGCTCCAGCGGTGCTCGCGACCGCTACATCGTGATGTCGTTGATGGAGGAGGCGATCACCTCGAGCCAGCTCGAGGGCGCCGCGACCACCCGCAAGGTCGCCCAGCAGATGCTCCGCACGAAGCGGAAGCCTCGCAACACCCACGAGCGGATGATCGCCAACAACTATCGGGCGATGGAGTGGGTTCGCGAGCACGTCGACGAGCCCATCACGCCTGAGCTCGTCCTCGAGTTGCACCATCACCTCACCGTCGGAACGCTCGAGCGCAACGACGAGTCTGGGCGACTACGACGGCCGGACGAGAAGATCTTCGTCAAGAGCGACTCCGGCGAGATCCTACACGACCCTCCGCCCAGCGAGACGCTTCCCGAGCGACTCGAAGCGATGTGCGCCTTCGCCAACGACCCCGGCACCCAAGGCGCGTTCGTTCCGCCGATCGTGCGGGCGATCTTGGTGCACTTCTGGCTGGCCTACGACCACCCCTTCGTCGATGGCAACGGCCGAACAGCCCGCGCGCTGTTCTATTGGTCGGCGCTTCGCTCGGGCTACTGGCTGCTCGAGTTCATCACGATCTCCCGCGTCATCAAGCGTGCGCCCGCCAAGTACGGCAGGGCGTTCCTGCACACCGAGACCGACGACAACGACGCGACGTACTTCATCATCCACCAGCTCGAGGTGATCCAGCGAGCGATCGACGACCTGCGGCGATACATCGAGCGCTCGCTCGATGAGCAGCGAACCTTCGACGGGTTGCTACGCGCGACCAACCGCTTCAACCATCGACAGGTGGCGCTCCTGCGGCACGCGCTGGCCCACTCGGGGCGCGAGTACACCATTCGAGAGCACCAGTCGTATCACGCCGTCGTGTATCAGACCGCTCGGACCGATCTGCTCGGCCTCGAAGCCGAAGGTCTGCTGACCTCGCTGAAGAGGGGGAAGACGCTGCACTTCCTCCCGGCCGAAGATCTCGAAGCCGTTCTGAGGCGACGCGTCGATTCGTAGCGCACCGCTCCTCGACAGTTTGCGAGACCGCTGAGGTATCCGCCTACGGCTGCGCGTTGTCGAGCGCGTATGCGAACCCTCCCCCGATACGCCGCGTTTGCGGTCTGCCTGGGCCTGACGGCCGCTGTGGCTGGCGATGCCGAGGCTGCAGCGGTGCACCAAGACCAGACCGCCGACCGACTCTACTTCACCTATCACCTGCTCCAGCCAGGACAGACGGTCACCTACGCGCTCACGAGCCTCTCGCGGAACGCCGCGCCCGTGATGCACCTGTGGGAATTCGGCACGGGCGAGGTGGCCCAAGACACCGCATCGGTCACGTTCACCAACGGCAGCAACCAGATTCGCCACTACTACCTGATGGTGCGGGCATCGGACGCGTCCTCGCACGGGACGGCCGTGCTCCTGCGAAACGGCGCGTCGATGGGCGCCATCCCGGTAGGCGGCGTCCGGCTCGATGTCGACGGAGGCTTCGACGTCGAACATGAAGCCATGGCAGCGCCCGGGGGTCCGGTCGACCTCATCGCGATGGGCCTGCACGAGAGCGGCCACATGGTCGACCTCGACCTCAGCGGCGGCGTGGGCCTGGGCACCAAGCTCGACCACCCCGACATCGACGAGGTCGTGGTCGGCGTTCGCTACGGGCTCCCCGGTCCGATCAACGTCTACTCCAACGACCCGCTCGACGGCGACGGCGACGGTCTAGGGTGGCGGCTCGAGCTCGCGCTGGGCACCTGTGACGACGCCACGATGCCCGGATGTGCGAGCGTCATCGACCCCGCCGACACCGACCGGGACGGCATTCCCGACGGCGCCGAGGTGCTGGGCATCGACGCCTGGCCGGCGCCGCAGTACCTGCCGATGTACGGGGCGGACCCCCTGCACAAGGACGTCTTCGTGGAGGTCGATCACCACGACGACCTGGCGACGCTGCCGCTCGATGAAGACGACGTGCTCGAGATCAACGCCATCTTCTCCGATGGCTCGGAGGTCGACCTGCAAAACCCCGACGGACTGCCGGGTGTGCGCGTGCATATGGACATCGGCACGCCTTGCCCCAACGCCGTGGCGCTCTGCGGCGACTGGGAGGGCAGCAACGCGGTCCCCGACGGAACGTCGTACGGCTCCGCTGCCGACACGTATCGCGCAGTGTCTCGGCAGGGTGTGTTCCGCTACGCCCTGATGAGCGTCGGCGGAGGAGGCCAGGCGTGGCAGCCCGGCGACCGCCTGGGATGGGGCGGCAACGCCTACAACCCCAACATCGCGGCGTTCGTGCACGAGCTCGGACACAGCGTGGGCGTGGCGCACTACGGCCACGTCAACTGGGGTGCCTCCAACGGCAAGCCGCACTACGACAGCCTGATGAACTACGCCTTCACCTACTCGGCCGGCAAGTTCTCGCTGGGCGAGTCCACGGTGGTGCTCGATCCCAGCTTCGTCGAGGAGGAGGCCGGCCTCGGCATGGACGCAAGCCACCTGCAAGGCTACCCCTACTATCGGGTGGTTGGTGCGAGCGGACAGGTCGACTGGAACTTCGACAAAAAATACTCGCCCGAACCCGTCCGCGCCCCCGTGACCTACGCGTCGACGGCGGGCAGCGGCGCGCTCTCGACCAACTACGAGAACATTCACACCGAGCCCGACCTTCCCGCCGCAACCCCAGCCTTGGTCAAGGCCGGCGACCGCCTCTACGCGGTGTACGTCGACGACGGCCGGATGGTGTACCGCTTCGCCGAGATGAACGGCCCGGGCTCGGACGGTTCGTGCCCTGGGGGCGGCACCCTCGGTGACGACTGCGCCGATTGGAGCGCCGCGGTCGAGGTCCCGACGGACTTCGACGTGTTGGGCGTCTCCGCCATCTTCGAGGACGGCCTGATGGTGCTCGCGTATCGAAGCGAGAACAACACGCTTCGGGTTCGCCGCATGCTCGTCGCGAGCTCCGGTCAGCTGACGCTCGTCGGCAACGGATCCGGCAACGAGTTTCACGTCGCCAACACGGACCGCGAACCCGAGCTGCAGGCCGTCCGCGTGTCGCCCACCCACTTTGGCGGTGACGACCACGTGATCGGCATCTTCTACCGAGGCATCGGCGGCGAGTATCGGTGGGAGACGATGACGTCCGCATGGCACGGATGGTCGACCGACCGCGGCGCGCTGCTCGACGAGAGCGCAGCGACGATCGCCGGCGAGCACGCGCCGTCGTTCACGAGCTGGCCCTACGACCAACACGCCACCGTTCGCGGCACGATCTGCGGGGCGCTCTCCGACCCCGGCGGCGAGGTCCGGCTGTATTGCTACGACCGCGACTCCAACCGGTTCGAGCTGCACGCTGCGTTCTCGGGCACCGGCCCGCAGACGGCGGGCAAACCCGGCATCGCCTACCACGCCTACCGAGCGGCCGACGGCACGCCGCTCGACGGTGATGCCCACCGCGGCGCGCTGTGGCTCACCGTCACCGAGGAGAACACCGACTACGACAAGGTGAGGGTGTGGATCAGCGACCCGATCAGCGAAGCCTTTGGCGAAGAGCTGAGCGAGGCCTGGTTCCCCTCGGGCAGGGGCAGCGGCTTCTGGCACAACACGTGGACCAACGTCGCCGACGGCTCGGGCCAGGCGATGTACGACGACGAGACGCTCGGTGCGATGAAAGGCCTCTCCGTCCGGGACCTCAGCAGCGACACCGCGAGCACGCAGCGGGCGGTCCGGTTCGCGCCGTTCGCCGACGGCAGCTTCGCGACGGCGCTTCGCGACGGAAACGACTTTCGAGTCATGGAGCGGGGCATCTGTCGCGGCCTCGCCTCCGCAGCCACCTGTGGACCCTCGACGTGGGGCCTGAACTAGTCATGGAGACCCCTACGATGAAACACCCAATCCTTCGCCTCTTCCTCCCTCTGCTCATGCTCGCCGCGGGGGGATGCGATGAGCATGTCACCGCGGACGAGCTCGACGAACCTTCGGCCGCCGCGGATGCCGGCGTCGACGACGAGCTCGCTGCCGCCCCCTGCCTCACCGACAGCGTGGAGCCAGGCGCGCTTCCCACCCCGCCGCGGGGCATGCTCGAGCCCCGGTTCCGCATCGACGAGTCCGAGGACCTCTCCCCGGAGGCGCTCGTGCCTCCGCCCCCGACGGATGACGAGCTGCGAGCTGCGCTCGAATACTCGGATCGCCACGCCAACGGCGAGGTCAAGCTGCGCGACCGCGACTCTGGGTAGCCGCCCTCCTCCCCGAGAGATACGCGGGCCGGTTGCAACCCGGCTCGCGTGACACAGGACGCCCGCGATGGCTGAAGACCGCAAGCCCACGACCAATGAAGTCGGGATCCCCGTTTCGAGCGACGAACACTCCCTGAGCGTCGGGCCCGATGGGCCCATCGTGCTCCACGACCACTATCTGATGGAGCAGATGGCCAAGTTCAACCGGGAGATGATTCCGGACCGGCAGCCTCACGCCAAGGGCGGCGGCGCGTACGGCCGCTTCGAGGTCACCCACGACATCAGCAAGTACACCAAGGCGGCGGTCTTCCAGCCGAGTACGGAGACCGAGGTCATCGCGCGGTTCTCGACGGTCGCCGGCGAGAGCGGCAGCCCCGACACGTGGCGAGATCCCCGCGGATTCGCGCTCAAGTTCTACACGTCGCAGGGCAACTACGACATGGTCGGCAACAACACGCCGGTCTTCTTCGTCCGCGACCCTCTCAAGTTCCAGCACTTCATTCACTCCCAGAAGCGCCGCGCCGACAACGGCCTGCGGGACCACGACATGCAGTGGGACTTCTGGACGCTGTCACCCGAGTCGGCCCACCAGGTCGCGTGGCTGATGGGCGACCGCGGCATCCCCAAGACCTGGCGACACATGAACGGCTACTCCAGCCACACGTACATGTGGACCAACGCCGAGGGCGAGAAATTCTGGGTGAAGTACCACTTCAAGACCGACCAGGGCATCGAGTACTTCACCCAAGCCGAAGCGGTAGAGATGGCCGGCAAGGACGCGGACTACCACCGCCGCGACCTCTTCGATTCCATCGAGCAGGGCAAGCATCCCAGCTGGACGCTGAAGGTTCAGATCATGCCGTTCGAGGACGCCAAGACCTACCGCCTCAACCCCTTCGACCTGACCAAGGTGTGGCCACACGCCGACTACCCGCTGCACGAGGTGGGCACGCTGAAGCTCGACCGCAACCCGACCGACTTTCACAGTGAAATCGAACAGGTCGCCTACTCACCCAACAACCTCGTGCCCGGCATCGGACCCAGCCCCGACAAGATGCTGCTCGCCCGCCTCATCTCCTACGCCGACGCGCACCGGGCTCGCCTGGGCGTGAACTACAACCAGATCCCCGTCAACGCCCCCAAGTGCCCCTTCCACGCGTATGGCAAGGGCGGCGCGATGCGCATGGTCAAGGCGACCGACCCGGTCTACGCCCCCAACTCCAAGGGCGGTCCCGCGGCGGACCCGCAGCGCTACCCCCTCGACACGGGCTGGGAGGCCTCCGGAGAGTTCACTCGGTCGGCATACACCAAGCGCGAGGACGACGACGACTGGAGTCAGGCCGGTGCGCTCGTCCGCGAGGTCATGGACGACGCCGCGCGCGATCGCCTCGTCGCCAACGCCTCCGGCCACCTCGCCGACGGCGTTAGCAAGCCGGTCATGCTCCGCGCCATCGAATACTGGAAGAACATCGACCAGGACGTCGGCGCCCGCATCGAGAAGGCCCTCAACGACAAGTAGTCGCGCGCCGTCGAGCGGCCGCCCGCCACACCCACGGTGCACGGCGATTTCACCGGCTTGTCTTCGCGGCCATCCCCGTTCACGTTGAACCGGTGACGCCGCTGCACATCGACGACCGTGCGCCCCTCTCGCCCACGGCTGCGGCCAAGCTCCGTCGCGACGTCGCGGGCCACGGCACCCTGCAGGATGCGGTTCGGTGGGCGTTCGAGCGCGGACACCGGCTCCTCGGCGTGTTCGAGCAGGACGAGTTCACGCTCGACGTCGTCTTCGAGATCAGCCCCGAGCTCTATCTCGTATTCGACGCGACGTGACTGGGCGGCATCGCGGCGGTCGCCGCGTGGTCACAGCGCCCAACGCCGGACGCGCTGCTCGACGCCCGACTCGATCGCGGATGGACCGCGACCCCGACATCCACGGTCGACGGAGACCGGATCCTCGGGCACGCGGGCACCCGCTGAGCGCGCTGGCTGCCACCGTCAGTTTGCCGGCCGTCGAACCGGACACCGGGCGCGGTGTCGCCAACACCGCAGTCGAGTCCAACGGGCTGGCTTGATACGCTCTCGCCAACCGTGGGCGAGCGGAACATGGGGTCTCGACAGCGCGTGCAGAGCGAGGCGCTACGGCAGGTTGCGGTACAGCTTCGCACGCCGGGACGGACGCTGAGCGAGCACTTCGCCACGCTATGCCGCGCTGGAGCGGAGTTCTTGGAGGTCTCGCGAGCGTCCGTCTGGCTCTTCAACGAAGATCGTAGCCTGCTCGGGTGCGCCAACGGGTACGAGCGCGACGGTGAGCAACATTGCTCTGGGCAGCAGCTGCTTGCGGAACACTATCCCCGCTACTTCAGCGCGTGCTCGGACCTACAGGCGCTCGCTGTCCGGGATGTACACGCCGACCCTCGGGTCGCCGAGCTCTGTACCTACTTCACCGAGGCGGGCATTCGGTCGATGTTGGATGCTCCCATCTACGTGGGGTCGGCCGCGCTCGGCGTGGTTTGCCACGAGGACACGTCGCGAGCGCGCGACTGGACGCCCGAAGAGCAGGCGTTTGCCGCCTGGCTGGCGCAGCTGGCCGCCAACGTCATCGCAGCGGACCGCTGGAGGGCGCGTGAGGAAGAACTGCGTCGCAGCGAGGCTCTGTACCGATCGATCGTCGAGGACTTTACCGACGTGGTGGTCCGAATCGACCGAGAAGGTCGGATCGTCGAGGTCAACCCAATGGCAACCGAGCTCCGCGGCTCGGATCCCGTCGAGATGCAGGGGCGCACCGTCTTCGAGATTACGCCGCCCGAGGAACACCACGTGTTCCTCGACGCCGTCCGTCAAGCCACCCCCCAGTCTCCCGTGGTGCACTACACACACCATGCACTCGGGGTCGGTGGAGAGCGAATGCTCTTCGACTGGACTTCGAGGGTCTTCTTCGACGAGCACGGTCAACCCACCGACTGCCGATCGATCGGGCGCGATGTCACCGAGCAGCGCCGCAGGGAAGCCAAGCTACGAGAGGCCGAGCGGTTGCAGGCGCTTGCCGTCTTCTCCGGAGGCATCGCGCACGATCTCAACAACCTGCTGACCCCGGTGTTGGTCTTCACGGACGCCGCGATCTCGAGCTTGCCCAGCGACCGCGCAGAGGTCGACGACCTGAAGGAAGTCTCCAAGGCGGCGATGCGCGCTCGGTCGCTCGTTCGACAGGTACTGCTCTTTTCTCGCCCCTCCGAGGGCGTCGAGCGGACCACCATGGACCCCACTCCGTACGTGTCCGAGGCATCGGCCCTCGTTCGCGCGAGCGCACCTTCGTCCGTCGAGTTCGACACGACCCTTCCCCAGGAACGTGCGGCGATACGTGCTGACCCCTCCGACCTGTTTCAGATCGTGTCCAACCTGTGCACCAACGCCGTGCAGGCGATGCCCACGGGTGGTCACTTGCGCGTCACGGCGAGCCTCGAGCCCGAGACCTACAGGATCGAGGTTGCGGACACCGGAGCCGGCATCCCCCGCGAGGTCGCTGACAGCATCTTCGACCCGTTCTTCACGACCAAACCGGTCGGAGAGGGTACCGGGCTCGGGCTGTCGGTCATTCGCAGCATCGTCGAACAGCTGGGCGGAACGATCACCTTCGAGAGCAAACCCGGGCAGGGGACGACCTTCGTCGTCAGGCTCCCACTCACCCGCGCCCCGGACGAGCGACCCGAGAACCCAAGCGATACGCGTCAACGCTCCGCGGGGAGCGAACACCTCCTGGTGGTGGACGACGAGCCGCACGTGCTTCATTCCGTCTGCGGCGGCCTCCGAGCGCTGGGATACGAGGTCACCCCCGAGCAGTCCGCCCTGGATGCCATGGCTCGACTCGAGCGAAACGAGACGTTCGACCTCGTCTTGACCGACGACACGATGCCGGCCGTGAGCGGACTCGAGCTGGCGCGTTCGATGCGTGAGCGGAACATCGACGTCCCCATCATCTTGATGTCGGGGGCTGCACCGCCAGACGAGTCCGTCGATGTCTCGGTCTCTGCCGTGCTGACCAAGCCGTTTCGCCTCTCGGAGCTGGCCACGAACGTGCGTGCCGCTCTGGACGCCGCGACGGGAGTCCCTGCCCCTCGATCGGAAGACGCGGACGCGGAACGGCCCACCTCGCGCCCCACTGCGGAATGAGGCCGGCACCGCCTCCCAATGGTCTCTGGTCGTCGAACAATGGGGCGTCCATGTCCTGCTCGTGAGCAGGTGCAATGAAAAAGCATCGCCCCGGTGATCCAACGCGGGTCGAGCGGGGCTCCGTGGTCATGCCGACCTTGCGCACTGCCACCCTCCTTGGCCTGCTCCTCGTCCCCTGCGCGTGCGGAGACGACGATTCAGGCCCGATGCAGGCCTCTTCGTCCTCCACCGGCGAGGCGCTGCCCACGACGACGTCGACGACGACGACCGACACGCCCACGGGAGAGAGCAGCTCGAGCGAGGGCGGCGATACGTCGAGCACAGCCGGCTCCTCGAGCTCGAGCGAGTCCGGGGGCTCCGAGTCGACGGGCTCACCAGACCCGGCACTCTGCGACCCCATCGCCCAGGACTGCGTCGATCCCGAGGCCGCGAAATGCGGGCTGCGGTGGAACGATGGTGACCCGATCGCTGCCTGCGAGCCGATCTTGGGCGAGGGTGCGCTGGGTGAGGCGTGTGCTCTGCCAGGGGGGATCCTTGGCGAGGACGACTGCGCTCCGGGGCTGTTCTGCTCCAACTTTGGCGTGGCGGAAGGTCGCGTGTGCCGTTCGATCTGCTCCGAAGGCACCTGCGACGCCGGGGAGGCATGCGTGGACTTCTTCAACTGGGACTATGGGGTCTGCTCTCCCACGTGCGCGATTGCGGGAGACGACTGTCCCGAGGGAACCGGCTGCCAGCCGATCGCCTCGCGAGACGAGCCAGGCTCGGCAACCATCTGCACGCCGACGGGGCCGGCCCAGCTAGGCGAGGAATGCAACGGGCTTTCGAGATGCGAAGAAGGCCTGATGTGCGTTGCTCAGCTCGCCGGCCCGGTGACGTGCGAGCAGTTCTGCGAGATCGAGGGCGAGCTGACCTGCCCCGACGGCGTGCAGTGCTTGCCGCTATTGGACACGCCCGGCTGGGGTTTCTGCAATCCCAGCTGATCGTGCGTTGGCTGGGAGAATCTCGCCGCAGATGCGACGTGCCGCGATCACGCGGGCCATCGCGCGGCGGAGGATCACCGAGGCCTGCCGCCGGTCGAGTGCCTCGGTGCCGTCGACCTCGGTGAGAACGCGGTGCAGGTCTTCGAGCGCAGCGTCGAGCTCACCGTCGAGCGCCAGCTGGGCGGGAAGCTCGGGGTCGGTGTCCAGCAAGGTGGGCTCGATCAACCCGAGGTCCGCGAGCCGATGCAGGCAGCGCTCGATCCTCTGCGAGCTCTCGCCGAAGACGGCCAAGGCTTCGCCCAGCTGGCTCGCCGTGAGTCGACGCCGGCGGAGCTCATGAAGATAGGCGCCATCCACGGGCTCGAGGCCGTGGCTATACGCCCACTGGGCGCGCTCGCTGTTGAGTCGGTCCCAGCTGCCGTCGAGCTGGGTGACGAAGGCTCTTCCGGGGCACATCGCCTCGATGGCGTAGCCGCGAGGGGAGAGCGTGAAGCGTTGTACAGACGTGTTGAAAGCGTAGGCGTGGGCGTGTTGCATGGGGGCTCGCGCAGCCGAGGCACGAGCCGCAGATGCTTGGTGGCGATGGCCTCTGAGGCCAGCCCCACAACGTAGCACGGCGCTTCCGAATGACAAGCACTGCGGTCGCCCCGACGACGTCCCGCCGCGGACAACGCCGGGCTCGCTTCATGGAGAGCGCCTGCGGGTTCTCGAAGGTGTCAGCCTGGCGTGAATGTAAACGGGTAGTTGACCACGACGATGCCATCACCGGCGGGTTCGGGAAACGTCCAGCGCTTTGCGACCTTGACCAAGCACTCGCCGACGTCCTCGTTGCCGAGCGTGTTCGACTTGACCTTGGCGCTTGCGACACGGCCGGAGGTTCCGATCACGAAGCTGAGCATGATCTTGCCCTCGAGATCGGGCTCCTTCGACAGCGCGTTGTTGTAGCAGTGACGAACCTCGCTGATGTGCAGTCGGACGATGCGCCGGATCGTGTCCTTGGGGAGTGACCCCTTGACCGTGGGCTTGGATTGTCTGACGCGGGGGCGCTTCTTGCCGCTCGAGCCCGTGCCACCGCCACCGCCACCGCCGCCCCAGTCCGCGCCGCCGAGTGAACCGAAGTCGTCGCCCGCCCCGAGAAGCCCGCCGACGCCATCGCCGAGTTCCCCACCCGCGAGTCCGCCCCACACGTCCTCATCGCCCAACCCCGCCCCGATCCCGATCAACCCCTCCTCGGGTTCGATCTTCGCCATCAGACCGAGGAGTCCGGCCTTGGCCGCGAGCCGCCGATGATCGGTTCCCGTCTGCACCTGGATCTGCTCGAACCAGCACCGCGTAGGATCGTCGCTGCATCGCTCGCCCCGCAATCGATGCAAAGCGTTCAGCAGGACGCCTGCCGACACATCGTGATCCGGACGGACGACGACTGCGGTGGGCGCATCGCCGCTCCCCGCACGCTCCTCAGCCCTTGCTGCGAGCAGCTCGAAGTCGTAGGGAGTCTGCGCGCCGTCGCCGATGCGTTGCTTTGCTCCGCCGCTGGGCGGGGTCAGTTCGAACCCCTTGGCATCGATCTCGAGCGCTGGCGTCCCCAGACTGCGGTGCTCCGTCGTCTCGAAGGCGATCAGGCCGAACGCCAGCGGCTCGGTCTGAGCCACGATGCCAGCGCTCGGGCCCGCCTCGCGCATCATCGCGTCGACACGAAGCAGGGTCGCGATGGGGATCCGCTCGTCGACCACCAGCACCATCGGGGTTTCCTCATCTTGGGGGCTGGCCTCCAGCTCGGCCAGGAGCGCGTCGCGAAGCGTCTTGGTCGCATCCTCGCCGGCTTCCCCCTCCGGAAGCGCACCCTTGGCGAGCTCGAGCACGGACGCCCCGGCGACCCGAACCTCCTCGGGCGTGACCGCGACCTCGATCGCGTGAAGGGGAACTGGGGGCAACGTGCCGCCCAACACCGGGATCCGCTGGCCTGGGGATCCCCAGACCGCGCGAGCACGCAGCCACATCGCGTCCGCGATCGGCTTGGCGTCACGCTCGGGCACGCCTTGCTCCCGCAGCCAATGCAGCGCGACGAACGGCATGCCCGAGGTCGCCCCCGATCGCAGCCAGGCCTCGCGATCGGCCAGTCCCAGACGGCCGAATCCGCAGCGGTCGAACATCGCCGGCGCCCGCTTGGGGGGCGGTAGCTCGACCAAAGCGCGCGTGACCTCGTCGCCGTGTTCGCAGATCGACGCCAGCATCGCGATCTCGCTGCGGGCAGCCTTGGCCGC
Source organism: bacterium (assembly GCA_024742475.1). Classification (GTDB taxonomy): domain Bacteria; phylum Myxococcota_A; class Polyangia; order Nannocystales; family Nannocystaceae; genus CAJXVA01. Next base: position 47,595 of record JANSYI010000035.1, read on the forward strand.
CAACGCTTCGTCACCGCGGGCCGTCGCGGTCGACACGAAGAACGCGTCGAAAGCCTCGGGCAGGTCGCACGACTCGGGCAAGCCCGTGGCAACGAGCGTACGACGAGCCCGGGGTCCTGCCGACTCCAGTGAGCGCGCGAGCGTGGCCACGCCGTCGAGCCGGCACGCCGAGGGACGCACGGCCGCAGACGCGGACCGCGTGCCTTCCCTCGGCCCTTCTGTGGCCTTGTCCGCGGAGTCGGACGTTGCGGCCCCACAGCCAACGACGAACAACGATGCGACGAGGAGATGCCCGAGACGACCCACGGGCCTCAGTATAGGGGGCTGCGAGGCGTCCCAACTGGACGGGTGCCGACGGCAGAACTCCCGCGAGCCGCTCAGGGCTCTTGCCTACAGCCGATTCGCGACGTCGCGACGACGATGTCGTCGTAGTAGATCGTCTGCTCTTCGGAGGGCATGAGCCCCTGGTCCAGAAGGTACTGCCGTTTGTTCTCGTAGGTGTCTCGCTGGTAGTAGGAGTCGAGGAAGACGCCCTTGAACCCGACCTGGTCCGAGGTCCGGAAGTTGAAGCCTTCGAACGGTGCCGGGTCGGTGCATGCGGAGAACTCGCATCCGTCCTCGTGAAAGGTGGCGCGCAGCCACGTGCCGATCGGGTTGCCCTCTCGATAGTCGCCGACGAGCTCGTCGTTGACGTAGAAGGCGAGCGCGCCATCGTACTCACCGACCGTGTTCGTCTTGGCGTGAATCTCGATGCAGGCCCACTCGCCGATCGGAAGCGGTTCTTGGTCGTTGGGCTGGAACACGTTGCCGTAGTAGTAGGTCGTGCCTTGGTCTCCGTCGCAGCCGGGCGTGGCGGAGCCGTCGTTGCAACGGCCCGACCGCATCTCGTGCCAGTACGTGTAGAAGTTGAGAACGTCGGCGTTGTTGACGTCGAGGTCGAACCAGAACCCCTGGTCCCCGCCCGGCACCGTGTTTGCGAGCCCGGAGCTGTTCCACTCGTCATTGCCCGCAGCCACGCGTACCCAGTGATGGGGCTTGGGCGCGACATGAGGGAACTGCACGTGAAACCGCCAGTAGACCTCCTCGACTTGATCGAACGCAAAGCGCGGTGAAGCCGAGATGTACTGGTTCTCGTCCAGGTGCGCTCGGGTCACCCGCGACTGCAAGAACGCCTCGCCCGCGTTGGCCAAGCCGGCGTCCTGGAGAACGGAGAGGTAGGTCGTGTCCGCGTCGGGCGAGTCCCAACGGCCCCACCCCGACTCGAAGTCGTCGTGAAACAGCACCGCAGGGTCCGACCCGATGCCGACGTCGCCCGGGTACTTCTCGGCCAGCGTCTCCGGCTCACCGGCCGTTCCCCCAGGTTCCCCGGTGGTTTCGCTGCCTCCACTCGAACCCTCACCCGACTCGGATCCGGGGCCGGTCGGGCCACCACCGGACGCACTTCCAGGACCCCCGCTCGCGCTCGCGCCCGGCCCCGCGTCGGCTTCCGAGCCGCCGCTCGCTGCCCCAGTGCTCCCGCTCGAGCTGCCCCCCTCGACCCCAGCGTCAGAGCACCCCCCGACCATCGCGAGGAACAGCAACGCACCGACCAAAGTCTCCCGCTTCACGAATCGACGTTAACACGGCCCAAGCGTCCGAAAACGATCTGCGCAGCCGCGGTAAGCCTCGGCGGGCGACGGCTGCGGCGGAACCCGAGACACTGCGCCTTCGGGGACTGGACGGGTCACCTCCGGGCGTGGGACCGTGCGCATTGGATGGGTTTGGATGACAGCGGGGACGGAGCGCCCACCCCAGAGCCGTCCGACCCGCAGAGCGCCGTTCGCAAGCACGTTCACGCCGCGCTGTTCGGCGGGGACGCCCCTCGCGATGTCGACCGCAACGGGGTGCCCACGCAGGTCGGTCGCTTCCGAACCACCCGAGTGCTTGGCACCGGTGGCATGGGCACGGTGCTCGCAGGGTTCGACGACGAGCTCGAGCGGCCGGTCGCGGTCAAGCTGCTGCATCGGGAGATCGGCATTCGCCACGCCGAACGGCTGCGACGCGAAGCCAAGGCGTTGGCCAAGCTCTCGCACCCCAACGTGGTCACGGTCTACGAGGTTGGGCACTGGCAAGACCGGCTGTTCATCGCGATGGAGCAGGTGCAAGGCGTCACGCTCGGCGCGTGGGTAGCCGAGCGCGAACGCAGCGTGGACGAGCTCCTCGACATGTTCCTGCGCACCGGTGCCGGCCTCGTCGCTGCGCATGGCCGCGACCTCGTGCACCGCGACTTCAAACCCGACAACGTCATCGTCGGTACGGATGGTCGCCCTCGCATCCTCGACTTCGGCCTGGTCCAGACGCTCGAAGAGGAGCAGGAGGACGGGCTGCACGCTCCCGCCGCGGGTGCGGGGTCCGATGCGGACCCCACGGCGGATACGGTCGCGGGCATCACCCCGGCCGCAGGCTCGCTCACCGAGACCGGCACCGTGCTGGGGACGCCAGCGTACATGCCCGCAGAGCAGCTCGCGGGCAAGAAGACGACCGCAGCGAGCGACCAGTTCGCCTTCTGCGTTGCGCTGTGGGAGGCCCTCTACGGCGCGAGGCCGTTCGCCGGACGCACGGTCGGCCAGCTCGCGGCGAGCGTGACGCAGGGAAAGCTCGTGGCGCCCAAGCACCCGCGAGGCTCGGGTCGCCTGCGCCGAGCGCTCGAGCGCGGCCTCTGCCCCGATCCCGCCGCGCGCTGGCCCGCGATGCAGCCCCTGCTCGACGAGCTGTCCGACCTGCGCACCGTCGGCACCCGAAGGCGCCGGTCTGCCGTGCTGGGGGCCGCCGTCGCGGTCGCCCTGGGCGGCGCTACGTGGGGCTTTACGCGGCCGCAGGCCTCGAACGACCCGGGGTGTCGTCCGGCTCAGGAGCGTCTCAAGCCGGTCTGGACCGAGGGCATCAAGGAGCGGATGAGGCTGCGCTACATGCATTCCGAACCCCGTGCGCAGGAGTTCTTTCGAACCGAGATGCCGCTGCTCGACGACTGGGCGCAGACGTGGGCGACGATCTACACCGAGGCGTGCGAAGGCGACGAAGCGGAGCGCGACCCCTCGATGTTCGAGAAGCGAATGACGTGCCTCGACGTTCGGCTGCTCGAGCTGCAGGTCCGCACGATCGGTGTCGCCGAACTCTCGCCTGAGGTCGCCGCGGCGGCCGCGTCGGGGGACTACATGCCGTTCTACTTCCCCGGCGACTGCCAGAACGACGCGCTCGTCGCCGCGACGACGCCCCTGCCCGACGCCCAGAGAGCGACCTTGTTCGACAACCTGCTGCAGCTGCGGATCATGGAGCAGCGCGGCAAGGCGGCGTACTTCGGAGAGCCTGGCATCGCGTACGAGCCAACGGTCGCCAAGGGCAACGAGCTCATCGAGAAGGTCTACGCCACCGACTACCTCCCGGCCAAAGCGGACTTCCTGGCGCGGCGGGGCAACGGCGACTTCATGGCTGGCCTCGTTCCGTTGGAGAAGGGCCTGGAGATGCTGTACGAAGGTGCGCGCGTCGCCGAGAAGACCGGAAGCGACCAGACGTTCGTCCTCGCGAACCTCTGGGCGCTGCGCTCCCTGAAGACCGCCGGACGATCGGACTACGCCACGCCCGAGGTGCTCGCCCAGCTGCCCCGGTGGGAGTCCGCGCTCGAGCGCAGCGGGTGGCCGATCTACGGCACCACCGAGTTTCGCGCGTGGCAGGCCGTCGTGCTCGCCTCGACGGGAGACCTTCAAGGCGCCCGCCTCGCCGCCGCGCAGTCCATCACCTTCGCCCGCGAGCGTTTCGGCCCCGAGCACCCGTTCTATCGACGTACGCTCAGCACCACCGCCTACTATCTGTTGGGCACCCCGCTTCACGACGAGGCCGAGCGCTACCTGCAAACGACCATCGACAGCATCGAAGCTGCGGAAGGCACGACCGCCTACAATCTGCTCCTGCCGCTGGGCATTCAGACCGAGGTCATGATCAACACCGAACGCTTCGATGAGGCGCTCGTGTCGGGGCGGCGCGTCCTCGAGATCGCGACCCTGCACCATGGAGACGTGGGCAGCCACGTGTCACAGGCCCGCGCCGCCCTGGCGCGCGTGCACGCGGCACGGGGAGAGTTCGAGAAGGTCGAAGCCTTGCTCGCCGAGCTCTGGAGCACCCTCGAACACGACGTGGGCTCCTTCATCGCCGTCCCCGCCGAGCTACACGCCAACTACGCGGCGGCACGTGGCGTGCCCGACCCCAAGGCGCTCGAGAGGCTGAAGCCGGTCGAGTCCCACTCGCCCTTCACCAAGATGATCATCGCTGCGGTCACTCCTCTGCTCGACGATCAGCCGACCGAACAGGCCCTCGAAGCCATCGACGAGGCCATGAAGATCGACCCATCTCCGCAAGCCGTCGCGCTGGCCAAGCTCGTCCGCGGGCACGTGCTCGAGCGCGCCGGCCGGCTACGCGAGGCCGCCGCCGCGTTCGGCGAGTCGGCCAGCTGCGACTGCACGGCCATCAACGGCGCAATGGTCCTCTACGCGGCCACGCTGGGCCAGGTGCGCACGCTCAGGGCGCTCGGCGATCCCTCCGCCGAGCCCATCGCCCAGGCCTTCGCTGAGCGCCTCGCACGGACGTCATCGAGCCGCGCGTTCATCGAGCGGCTCGACGCGACCAAGCCTGTGGAATGAGCGACGGCGTCAGGAGTCCCAGGTCGCTCAGAGTCGCCGAAGTTCCCCGATGCGGACGCTCGAGCGGTCTGAGTTGAACGCAGGGACCCCGAACTTCCCCATAGCGGACGTTCGGCGACTCTGAGCCGCGCGCCGGGCGAGGGCTCCTTCGTGGCATTCTCGGGGCGATGACGCCGATGACTCGCTTGCTTGCGTTCGCACTGCTCACCGCCCCCCTCGGCGCTTGCGACGACGGCGGCAACGACGATGGGGGTGCAGACGGGTCCGGAGGATCCTCGGGTGTTGCTACGACGGCTTCTTCGAGCGGAGGAGCCTCGAGCGCGTCGGCCTCGGGGTCCGGTACCCCACAGACGAGCACCAGCGACTCGACGTCGAGCACCGGAGACTCCGACGTAACGACCGCGGGCGCCGACACGACCGGGGACGCGAGTACGGGCGAGACCTCGGCGGAGGGATCGAGCGGCGGGGCGTCGACGGGCTCCAGCACCGGGCAGTCGTCCCTTCCGATCGACTGCGACGACGGAGACCTTCCGGTGCGGGTCGAGGGCGGCGGCTCGTACAGCGAAGTCAGTGCCGGCGTCGCGGCGACTCCACCGGGCGGCACGGTCTACATCTGCCCGGGGGAGTACACCGAGGACGCGACGATGGAGATCGACTTCCCCATCTCGGTGGTCGGAGCCGGCCCCAACCTGGTGCACATCGAGACGAGCGCGAGCTTCATGTCGGGGCAGTCCGACGGCGCGGGGTTCAACGCCGTCAACTCGGGCTTCACGCTGGAGGGCTTCACGCTCGAAGGTGGCCGGTACGGAGTCTCGGTCTTCCTCTACCAAGGCCCCGGCCACGAGGTCGTGATCCGTGACGTCACGTTCCGGGGCAGCGACGACGCCGGCGTCTACATCAGCGGAGGCGCGAATCCACCGGACGACGCCTCCGCCACGTTCGAGGGCATGATCGTCGAAGACGTTCAGGGTGCCGTCGATGCCGCGGTCGCCATTCGAGACATCTCATCGACCTTCGTCGACAGCATCATTCGCGACAACGTGACCGAACACGGAGGTTTGTACGTCCAGGACGCTCCGGTCGTCTTCGAGGGCGGGCAGGTCATCCGCAACACCGCGACCGAAACGAACGGCGGTGGTGCATACATTCAAAGCGGCTTCCCGTACCCGGAGTTCGTGATCACGGGCAGCGACTGGGGTGAGGGGGCAGCCAACGAAAATGCACCGAACGACTTCGACTGCGGCAACAGCACCGACGTCGGCTGGCTCGGTGCCCCGGCCAACGCAACCTGCGCCACGAACGACGGCGACTGCTGCACTCCAGACTAGCGCAACATCTCACTTCGCCGAGACGACGCCGTAACAGCGGTCGGTCAAGGTACGGACGCCGTGAAGATCACCACCGCGCCCCCTTTTCGCGCTCCCCCGTCGTGCACGGTGGACTCTGTACAGGACGCAGCGAGGCTGGCGCTTCGCACGTCGAGGCCTCTTGGAGTCTGGCGAGAGACCGAGCGCGGCCGCCACGAGATCTTCTTCTATCGAGACCTCGTCATCCACGCCAGCGCCGCAGGGCTGCTTGGTGTGGCCGCGGTGCGCCGGATGCTCGACGAACATCGGCAGGCGTTCACGATCGCCGAGGGCCGGTGGCCGAGCCGACACACGATGCTGATGGACTGGTCGAAGGTTCTCGACGCCGCCACGGCTACGAGACCACTGCGACAGAGCACGCTCCCGCCCGTGCGCTACAGCGACGAGAGCGAAGCGACTGCCCCGTTGCATCCGCGCTCGCGGTCTGCGGCTCGCTGAGCGGCGTCGCAGCCCATCAGCGCAGGATAGGCCTACGCAGGCTCGAACCCGGCGTCACTCGATGAACCGAAACCACAGGACCGGGTGTGCGATCCAGACGACGTCTTCCGGTGCGTCGATTCGGACGTACGCCAGCGCCTCCTCGCCGGAGTAAATCTCAGACGATCGGGTGAAGGCGAGCGTCTTGCCGTCTGGGGAGAGCTCAGCGTGGTGGATTCCGCCATCCTCGTGGTCGAATGCCTCGCCGTACTGGACCGGGCGCGGTGGTGTTTCTGAGGTGGTGATTCCCATCAAGACGTCCGCGTCGTCCAAGCCCGCCTCGAAGAAGAGCTGCGAACCGTCTGGGGAGAACCCAAGAAACCCGAAATTCTGGAAGGGGCCACCAATCTCTGCGCTCGCGCTCGAGACGAGGTCCAGACGATTGAGGTAAATCTGTTTATCCAAACTAGTCCTGAAGTAGACCAGGTCTTCCGTCGGGCTCCAGAGCGCATGGTCGAGTGCGCCTCATCGCGGAGGTCAGCACGAAGAACGCGTTGTTCCCGTCGCCGGAGAGCACAGGGCGCCCCATCGAGGTGTCTTGCAGTTGTAATATGCGTCGTGCTGCCCCCGGTCTAGGTCGCTCAGCGCGGCCGAACGTCCGCAACGCGGAAGCTCGAGCGGTCTGAGTTGAACGCAGGGGCCCCGAACTTCCCCATAGCGGACGCTCGGCGACTCTGAACCATGCCGCCGTCCACGAGCTCCGCGTTGCTCGAGAACCCCACGCCGTTGCAGTCGACCTGCCCCATGGCCGGCGACGATGGCATCGAACCTCCGCGTCCGGCTTCGTGTCCTAGGTGTAGCCGCCATGCGGACATGGGAACCTTTTCCCCCGTCCTGCGAGACATAGGAGGCGTCACGCCATGCCCACCAAGCTGCTCAACCCCGCTCTGCTCCTGCTCATCGGTCCCATGGTCGCCTGCGCGACCCAAGGAGACACCGCTGCGACGCCCAGCTCGAGCCCGCCGGTGGCCGCAGCCCCAGCCGAAGAAGGTCCGGCCACCGAGGCGCCCGTGGTCACCGTCGACGACTCGCCCCCGATGAAGCTCGAGGACTGGCGGAAGGTCCAAAAGAGAGGCGATGCCGCGGCCAAGACGCCCGAGCTGACCCAGCGCATCGAGGCGTGCAAGCGCTTCATCGCCGACAACGAGGGGCACCACGCCTCGGGCGACGTGCTCGAGGCGCTCACCGACGCCATGATCGAAGAGGGCAACTACGACGAAGCCGAGCTCGCGCGCTTCGTCGAGCTGCGCTGCAAGACCGACGAAGACGCCACGCGCCTGCCCGTGGAGCTCGTTCGCGAATACCACCTCGAGCACGGCCTCCCCATCGACAGCGCGTTGCGGCTGCTCGGTGAAGCCCGCGCACGCCTCGATCGCGACTGGGCGCAAGACGTCGAGACCGAGAAGGACCAGGCCCGCAAGCGTCGGGCCGCGATGTGGATCGACTACCAGCGCATGCAGACGCACCTGCTCGAGGCCCAGATCCAGCTCGAGCACGAGGCCCCCACCGCGGCCCTCTCCGCCCTGGGCCGCGCGTCCAAGGCGGCGCAGAGCGTGCCCTCGGGCATCCTGCTGCAGGGCAAGGACGCACGCACCCTGGCCACGGGCCGCATGGATACGCTGCACCTGCTTCGCGCCGCAGCGCTGCACGAGCTCGACCGCGACGACGAGGCCAAACAGGCGCTCGCCAAGACGGTCGGCTTCGTCAGCGACACCAAGCTGCGCGAGCTGTACGACCAGACCAAGAAGGATCTCGGCATGCAGAGCAAGTCGGCGCGCATGGTCACCGCGCAGGCCGAGCTCGCCCAAGACTTCTCGCTCAAAGACCTCTCGGGCAATCAGGTCAAGCTCAGCGACTACCGCGGAAAGGTCGTGCTGCTCACGTTCTGGGCCACGTGGTGTGGACCCTGCAAGAAGGAGATGCCCGTGTTGCAGAAGTTCCTCGCCGCCAACCGAGACAAAGGCGTCGAGGTCCTCGCAATCAACACCGAAGGGTACGCGTCGCGCTCGAAGATCAAACCGTTCCTCGAGAAGGAAGGCCTCGACCTGAAGGTCGTCTTCAAAGACGACGAGCAGCTCTCGTCCTACAGCTACGCGGCCATCCCAGCGCTGTACGTCATCGACCGCGAGGGCCGCGTCGCGCACGCCCGCACCGGCTACGACACCGACCTGCAGAACAAGCTCGACCACGAGATCGCCGAACTCATCGCCGACGACAGCAAGGACTCCGAGCGCGATCTGTTCTCGGTCGAGCTCGCCCCCGCCGGCTTCGACGTGCAGTGGAAGCGCACCGTCTCGGGCAACCTCAACGCGATCACCATCGCCAGCGGGTCCGACGGCAAACAAGGCGAGCTCGCCATCGTGGGACGCGACGGCCTCACCCGGTGGACGGCCTCGGGCGACAACCTGGGCTCCACCCCGCTGTCGGGCTGGACGATGGGCGCCCACGCGGCCGACCTCGATGGCGACGGCCGCACCGAGTGGGTGCTCGCCGGCTGGCAGTCCCTCAAGGTCGTCGACAGCCAAGGCGAGATCTACTGGGACTACAAGACCAACCGCATGGCCGACGTCAAAGGCATCGCCGACCTCGACGGCGACGGATACTCCGAGATCGTGCTGCAAGACGAGGACAAGGTCGTCGCGATGAAGGCCATCCCCGAGGCGCGCTGGAAGACCGACGCCATCGAAGGGCTCGAGTCCGTCGCGACCGCCGGCTCCGACGTCCTCGTGCAGGTCGACGGAGAGGTGCTGCGCTACGGCGCCGACGGAAAGACCAAGGGCAATCCCACCAAGGCACCCGAGGGCATGCAGACCGGCGGCGCCGCCATGATCGAAGGCACGCCCGTGCCCGTCTTCCAGGGCCGCTGGGACGACGCTCCCGTCACCGACGTCGACATCGACGGCGACGGCAAGAACGACATCGTCGTGCTCGGTCGCGGCGGCGTCGTCGCATACGCCCAAGACGGCACGCCCATCCTCGAGGTCCGGGGCGAGGGCGCCAAGCTCTCGGCCGCCGTCGGCGAGCTCGACGGCAAGCCCGGTGCCGAGCTCGCGATCTTCGTCGAGCACTACGGCCTGGTCGTGCTCGGCGCCAAGAACTGACGGCCCTTCGGTTCTAGAGCAGGCTGTGGAAGAACTCGCGCGTTCCACAGCCTGCTAGAGACAACAACGGCCGACTGTCCGATCCGAGCAGCAACTGGTAGGATAATTCCGCACTCGCCGTAGCGTCGGCGAGCCGGGGAGGAAGACGATGCCAGATCCGAAGATCGAACGACTGGCCGCGCAGCTGCTCGAGGCCATCTCGGACCCCAAGCTGTGTGGGCACGGGGCCGATGCGCTCCGCAGCATGATCAAGCGCGAGCTCCGCAAGCACGCGCCCAACGACAACGCGCAGACCCAGCAGGTCATCGACCATGGCGCCAGGCAGGTCGCCGGCCAAGTCGAGAACATCTGCCGGGGCCTGCCCGCCAACGTTCGAGCCGCAGGTGTCGTCGTCGCAGCGGCCGGCGCCGTCTACGGCGTCTCTCAGATGCCCGAAGAAGAGATTCGCGCCGCAATCGCAAAGATGCGCGCCGACGTCATCGACCGCGACCTCACCATCGCTGGCCAGCGCGTCAACCTCAGCATCTCCACCGATCTCGCCCCGCTGTTTGGCGAGCGCGCCGACGTCCGCGCCGAAGCTCGGTGGCGCCAGCAGATCTTCGGTCAGACCGGAGACGCCCGCCTGTACGCCAGGGACATCGGCAACGGCGGCGGCAACTACGGCGCCTCGTGGTCGGCCCCGCTGGACAACGGGCACATGGAGTTTGGCGCCAACTCCCAAAACGGCGGCACCGTGTACTTCAGGATGCAGCTGCGCTTCTGAGGGTCTCAACCTCTCGAAGCGGCTACAACTGATGGAGCCGCCGCGACAGCGCGACGAGTTGGTCGCACAGCGAGCTGTAGTCGAGCGCCTCTCCGCTCAGGATGGCGCGTAGGGAGGCCATGACCTCGGTCTCCAGCGCAGCGAGCTTCTCGGCTCGCGCGCCCTCGAGGGGCGCCTCGATCCACCGGGCGCTCGGGAGGTCCGTGACCTCATGCTGGAATCCCACGGCGTGCGTGTCATCCACCAAGAACACCGCGATTCGATTGAGGTAGCGGGTGCCGTTGGGACGGGCGTTGATCAGGTCGACGACGGTCGACGTTCGAGCGTCGATCGCAGCCCGTAGAACCCCTCGCCCCTGGGCCGACGTCTCCGGTGCCTGCAGCATTCGGCAGCTGTGCCCCAGCAGCTGCTCGCGCGAGTACCTGGTGAGCGTGCAGAAAGCGTCGTTGGCGAAGAGGATCGGCTCCGCACGTTCGCGCACGTCGACCACGCACAGGGCGTTGGGGTACGCAAAGCCGAACTTCTCGAGACGTCCGAAATCAAGCCGCTGGGTCATCCTCAGGCGCACGTCCTTTCTGTTCGTCTCGGCGCGTCGGCACATCGGGGATGGTCACGGTGAAGTGAGCGCCCTCGCCCGGGGCGGTTTCGACGCTGATCGTGCCACCGTGCCGTTCGACGATCTGCCTGCACAAGGCCAAGCCCATGCCGGTGCCAGACTTCTTGCTGCCGGGGTGCAGCCGCCGAAACATCGTGAACGCGAGCTCGGACAGTCCGGGGTCGAAGCCGAGGCCGTTGTCCTTCACGTGGATTCGAGCGACTCCGGTCGTCGAGGTCCTCCACAGTTTGACGACCGGGGTCTGCCCAGGAGGTTGGTACTTGATCGCGTTCTCGATGAGGTTGCGAAGCACGTGGCAGAACAGCGCCGGAGCGACGTGGACGGTGCCCAGGGGCGGTTGCACCTCGAGGACGAACTGCGAGTCCGTGTCGCCGAGCAGCGGGCGCAGGCCCTCGACCATCTCGGTGAGATCACACGCCTCGATGTGGAGCGCTGCCGACCGGTTGTGGGCGTACTCGAGGAGCCCCACCACCATCTCATTGAGCGTGCCCGCCGCCCCGATCAGGGCGCTGAGCATCCCCTGCCCATCTTCGGGGATGTGGCTCCCGTAGTCTTCTCGCAGCATCTTGGCGAAGGCGCGAACATGCCGGAGCGGCGCGCGAAGCTCGTGCGCGACCACGTGCGAGAAGGCTCTGAGGTCTCGCGCTTGCGCCTGCGCGATCCGTTCGCGCTCCATGTCCTCGGAGATGTCCCAGTTCACGCCGATCATGCGCTCGGGCTCGCCGCGTCCGTTGCAAAGCACGTCGGCCAGCGCCCGGATGTGATGGACCCCTCCCCTCGGGCTGCGGATGCGGAACGCCGTGTCGAGCTTCTTTCGATCCGCGAGGGCGTCTTGCACCTCGGCCTCGGCGCGCGCTCGGTCCTCATCGTGCAGTGCTTCCGCCCACATCGGATAGAGGTCCGCGGTCGCGGCGGGGTCGAGGCCGTAGAGTTGGTACATGCGCGGATCCCAGATCAGCCGGTTGCTGCGAAGGTCCCACTCCCAGATGCCCACGCCCGACGCCTCGAGCGCGATGGCGAGCCGCCGGTCGTGAACGGAGGGAAGCGTGCTCGCCTGCGCTTGCGCCTCGTCATCGAAGCGGGCGGCGCTCGACGCTCGGAGCCGGGCTTCGACCAGCTCACCGAGATCCTCGAGCGTGGACAGCTCGGATTCGGTGAACTCCCGCCGGGTCTTGTCGATGACGCACAACGTGCCCACCCGTACGTTGGGAGCCAGGGACAGTGGACGCCCCGCATAGGCCACGATATTGGGATCTCCCGTCACCAAGGGGTTGTTCCGAAAGCGCGGGTCCTGGTGCGCATCGGGCACGACGAAGTGCGCGTCGTCGGCAATGGCGTGGGCACAGAAGGCGTGTTCGCGGGGGGTCTCCTTCGCCGCGAGCCCAACCGAAGCGATGAAACGTTGGCGCTTGTCATCGACGAGCGACACCAGGGCGATCGGACACTCGAGCGCCCGCGATGCTACGCGCGTTGCCGCGTGAAGCTGCCGATCCTCGGTGAGCAGGAGGATGCCCGAGTCCCGGAGGGCATCGACCCGGGCTCGCTCCATCTCCTCCGCTCCACGATCCATGGGCCCATTCTGGGCCGATCGGCCCCCTGCGCGTCAAGGCGCGAGGTAGCCCCGAAGCGAACCGCAACTGAACGGTGTTTGCCGCTTCGAGTCGCAAACTTCAGTCAAACGAAATCCGATCGCGACCGCGGTGACTCCTCCACACCGAAGCCACTCGAACGGGCTTCGGGAAGCAGGTTCACCATGATTCAACGCATCGCCATCGCCTCCACCCTCGCCGCCCTCTTTGCCGCCGTGCCCATGACCGCGCACGCGGGGACCAGCTGCAAGTCGACGTGGGTCAAGAGCACCAGCAAGATCGCGAAGTTCTACGTCCCGGTCGGGAAGTTCGTCTGCAAGCAGGCGAACACCGAGGACGAAGCGGCCGCCAAGAAGTGCATCGAGGACCTCGAGAAGTTCGCGAAGACGGCCAAGGAGATCAAGGACACGTGGAACGAGGGCGAAGACGGCAGCTGGAAGATCGGCCCCCGCGCGCTGCCACTGAACCGCCCGCAGACGGGCGCGGTCTCGACCGAGCGTCAGTTCGTCGGCACGCCGGTGGTCAACGAAGAGTTCACGCTCGAGCTCGAGCGCACCGGCGGCAAGGCCAAGAAGAACCTCACCGCGAAGATCTGCTTCGTGGACGAGAACGGTGACGACGTCGCGCAGGAGACGGTGGTGCTGAGCAAGGACGGCAGGAAGAGCTTCAAGAAGACCTTCAAGGGCGTCGAAGGCACGGTTCCGCTCATCCACCTCAACAACCAGCGCTGGGGCGCCAACGCGCACAAGTACAAGATCAAGTCGTCCGGCAAGGGCGAGGCCGCAAACGTGCAGCAGGCCCGCCAGACGATGAAGGCCGCCTCGAAGTCGAAGGGCAAGTCGAAGCCGCGTCCGGGCATCAAGCCCTCGAACCGCCGGCTTCCCGGCAAGAACCGCTGAACGAGCGCGGCGCACCATGACGAAGCCGAGCCCAGCGTTTCGCTGCGGCTCGGATTCGGTATGCTCCCCGAACGATGGGCATTGCGCGAGTGTTCGGGTGGGTCGGTCTAGCGGTGGGGCTTTCCATGGTGCTCAGTGGCACCGCGTGGGCCAAGCCCAAGATCGAGTTCAAGGTCCCCAACACGATCTACATGACGGTCGTCGACGGCGAGATGTGGCGCGTGGGCCTCGCCGAGAAGCCGGAGAACGAGGCGTTGGTGAAGATGCCCAGCGGTTCCCTGCATCCGAGCGGGTCGATGATCCACGACGCGGAGATCCACGTGACGTGCCCCGACTTCGATGAACGCATCACCAAGGTGATCTTCACCTCGGGTGATGTGACCGTGACCCGCACGTGGCCCCCCAACGGCACATGGCACGAGGCGACGGTCCGGGTTTCGTTCACGCTCCCGTCGACGAAGGCGCTGCTCGACTCGCCCTACGCGAACTACACGATCCAGGCGTGGTGCAGCCCGCTGGTCGGCACCTCGGACAAGGGGACCATCTCCTCGAGCATCGCCTTCGACATCGACCGAAACCCCAAGGAGATGCGGGCGCACGCCACCACCTCGAAGTGGCTGCACATGTGTCCGCCCGGATACGAGGTCGCGGCCGGACAAGAACCCGGGACCGGCTCGATGACGACCGAGACCGCCTGGTCGTGGGCAAACTGCCGCAAGGTCGCCCCGAAGAAGATCGCCAAGCCCAAGAAGGCACCCAAGCACCCCGACACCGTCGACGCCGAGCAGTACGCGTGGACACTCGCCAAGGCACGCGCGGCCGTGGACGTGTTTCACGCGGCCGGCATCTACACCATCTACGACCTGGCCAAGACCAAGCGCTCCAACCTGACCAGCGTGCTGGGAATCCCCGGCGGCAAGTCGGTACAAGCGGCGGCACTCAGCGCAATCGGGAGCTCGAGCATCGTCGACCCCAACTGGATGTTCGACGAGTACTTCCTCGTCGATCCGCGCTGGCTCGTCGACCCTCGCTTGCGAGGCACGGCCGGTGCCATCACCAAGCTGGGCGCCGCCCAGACGAAGCTCGTTGCGCTGCAGAAGGCCGGCATCGTGACGATCAGCGACCTGGCGGGTGCTTCATCGGACGCCGTGGCCTCGTTGACCGGGCTCTCCAAGGCGGCGGCCAAGACCCTGGTCGACGACGCAAAGACCAAGGCTGTCCACCAGGGCAACGGCCGAGCGATGAAGATCAACGGCGACTGGGTCATTCACCCCGCGTGGCTCGTCGACACAGCGCTGCTCCCCAGCGTCCGGGTAAAACGATCCCAAGCGCCCAACGCCACGGGCCCCTCGGTCAGCGTTCATACTCCGCCCGATCTCGACAAAGCACCGCCGACGGTGCCGGCGTCTCCGTCGGCAAAGGTCGATCGCTCGAACGCCGATGTCCCTCCGATCGAGATCAACCCCTCTGGCGGCAGGTCCAAGAAGGGAGACCGCGGAAAACGAGGTCGTCGAGGCTCCGACGGAGCGGGCTCGAACCGCCCCCCTCGCGCAGGGCGTGGCGGTCGTGGCCGCGGCGGCAGAGGCCGTGGCGAGGGGTCGGCCGGCTCGGGCGGCATCCCTGAGTCGGGCCGCGGAGGTCGCGGGGGCGGTGGCCGGGGCCGCGGCGAGGGCTCCCGGGGCGGCCGAGGCCGCTAGCAGGTTCACGAAAGCTCGCCTCTTCCGGGCACTCACCGGCATGAAGCTGGCCTTGCCCCTCCTCATGCTCGCTGCCCTTTGCGCCTGTGACGTGCCCGATGAGGTCATCGTCGACGAGGGCCAGGTGTGCGTCGACCCCGACGCCGTTGCAACGCACGAGACGACCGGCGACTTGGTGTTCACCGTCGTCCTGGACGAGTGCATCAGCGCCTGCGCCCAGACCGAGACCAGCTGCGAGGCCCAGCTCCAGGGCCGGGAAATCGTGGTTCACAGCCAGGGCACATGGTCCGACTCGGGCGACCCGTGCATCGCCGTGTGCGGCACCCTCGAGGCCGAGTGCGTCCTGCACGACGTCCCGCCGGGGCAGTACACCGTTACGCACGGCGAGGACACGTGGACGCTCGCGCTGCCGTCCCAAGTTGAAACCGCCTGCCAAGGCGGAGGCTGAGTCACGGCTATGATGGGGACGTGGGAACGGCAACGCGTGGACAGTGGGCGGCTGGGGGGCCGCACTTCGACCTCGGTGCGTTCGAGGACCTGGCCAACAGCATCCCGGTCGGCATCACCATCGCGCGGTGGGAGGATCGCTCGGATCGGGTCAAGTTTCGCTACGTCTGGGTGAACGACCACGCCCTTTCTCTCGCCCGTGCGCACGACTCCGCGCCCATCGAGCAGTTCCTCGGCAAGACGCTCGACGAGGCGTTTCCGGAGCTGGTCGAAAGCGAAGTGCCCGACAAATACGTCGCCGCGATGCAAACCGGGCAGTCGCAAGTCATCGCCGTGCTGCCCTACGCCGGCGAGTCCTACGAGATCCGCGTGGCGCCCATGTCCACCGACCTGATCGTGGTCACCTACGTGAACGTCAGGGACAGGGTGCGCGCCGAGCAGGCTCGCGACTCGCTGGTGGAAGAGCTCAGGCGAAGCAACGAAGAGCTGGATCAGTTCGCCCATATCGCGGCGCACGACCTCAAGGCGCCCTTGCGGAACCTCGCCAGCCTCGCTGGCTGGGTCGCCGAAGACCTCCCCGCAGAGCAGCTCCCCGACGGCACGCGTCGGCACCTCGAGCTCATGAAGTCCGTCGTGCGTCGCATGGAGAACCTGCTCGACGACTTGATGCTCTACGCGCGCGCGGGTAGAGGCGAGCCCGAGCCCAGCCGCTTCACGATGGCCGCGCTCGTGGACAGCGTTCGTGGATCGTGCGGCCTCCAACCAGGCTTCGAGCTCGTCGTCCCTGAAGCGCCCCTCCTGCTCACCGCCATTCGCACGCCCCTCGAGCTCGTCCTGCGCAACCTCATCAGCAACGCCGCCCGCCACCACGACCGCCCCGCCGGACGCATCGAGCTCTCCTTCGACGCCCCAGGCGATGACATCCTGAGCTTCTCCGTCGCCGACGACGGGCCGGGGATCCCCCAAGAGCACCACGGGCGGGCGTTCGAAATGTTCACGCGCCTCCAGCCCTCCGAAGATGGAGGCACGGGTGCAGGGTTGGCCCTCGTGAAGAAGACCGTCGAAGCCCGCGGCGGAGCTGTGACGCTTCAGTCCCAGGGCCGGGGCACGACGGTCCACTTCACGTGGCCTGGCTCAGTGCACGCGCAGTGAGCGACGCGACGGTGGCCTCACGTCGGCGCAAAGGGGCAGATCGAGGACGAACCTGGTCCCTTGCCCCTCCTCCGAGGTCACCTCGATGTAGCCCCCAGACTGCTTCACCACGCCGTAGACGGTCGCCAACCCGAGGCCCGTCCCCTTCTCGGGTGCCTTGGTGGTGAAGAACGGCTCGAACACCCGTGCTGCGACGTCGGGACTCATCCCGACACCGTCGTCGCAGATGCTCAGACGCACGTAGCGACCGGGCGTGACGCGGTACGGGCGGGCCGTGCTGCCATCGAGGTCGACGACGGCCGTGTCGACGACGATCCGGCCCCCATGGGGCATTGCGTCGCGAGCGTTGACGACGAGGTTCATCAAGACCTGCTCGATCTGCGAGAGGTCGGCCTTGACCGGGCAGACCTCGGAGTTGGCAGCGTATTCGTAGCGCACGTGCTCACCGAGCAACCGCCGGAGCATGGGCTCGGTGTCGCGAACCACGTCGCAGAGGTCGAAGACGCGCAGCTCTTGCGGTTGACGGCGGGAGAACGCCAGCAACTGCGCGGTCAACCGTGCTGCCCGATCTGCGGCCTCGCGAATGGCCAAGACGTCGGCGAGTGCCGTCGCGCCAGGTTGCTGCGCCTCGATGACGTAGTCGGCGTGGGACTGAATCACCGTGAGCAGGTTGTTGAAGTCGTGCGCGATTCCACCTGCGAATCGCCCGACCGACTCGAGCCGCTGGCTTGCCGCGACCTGACGCTCGAGGGCTCGCTTGTCTCTCGCGTAGCACCTCGGGCGTACGCACACCCTACGAGTCGACTAGCAGTCCGCGGCCCGGAGGTGGGAGCCGACATTGGGACGGAACGGCGTCAAGTTGAAGTACGGTCGACGAGGTCCGCCCACTTGCGTTCGCTTCCGAGCATGCGAGCGCAACCAGGGGACTCGGACGGCGGGCCGAGGAGTCGGACCGAATGCGATCCGGTCGACGAGCAGGCTATGCTTCGTCGGTGCGACCGAGCCCCGTTCGCGACCGCGCGCTCTTCGACGCGACGAGTGACGCGCTCTTCATTCACGACCTCGACGGACGCATCGTGGAGGTCAACGAGCGAACGTGCGAGATGCTGGGCTACACACGCGAGGAGTTCCGCACGCTCGACGTCGGCGACGTCAGCCTCAACGAGGCCCCGTACACGCAGGAGCACGCCGCGCACTGGATCCAGAAGGCGGCAGAGGAAGGGACCCAGATTTTCGAATGGGTCTGCCGGCCCAAGGCCGGGGAGCCGTTCTTCGTGGAGATCTCGCTGCGTACTGCAGAACTCAGCGGTGAGCCCTACGTCATCGCCTCGGTGCGTGATATTCGAGCCCGCAAGCGCAACGAAGCCAGACGGAGCGAGGACGAGCTCAGGGTTCGACGCCTCGTGGAGAACATGTATGGCATCGGGGCGTACCAGCTCAGAGTCGCCGCCAACGGTCAACGCGACTTCCTGTACGCGAGCCCTGGGCTCGCATCCCTGCACGGGCTCGAGGTCGATGAGATCCTCGCCGACCCGAACGTCCTCTACGACCAGCTCCATCCCGAAGACGCGGCGGGATTCATGGATGCCGAGGCCAGCGCCATCGCGAACCGGCAACCGTTCCTTCGCGAGACGCGATTCATCGGACGCACGGGTGCGACGCGCCACGTACTGCTGCGCTCCAACCCCAGGCCGCAAGCCGACGGCTCGGTGTTGTGGGACGGGGCGGAGATCGATGTCACCGAGCAACGGCAGTCGGAGCAGGAAAGCGCCCGAATCGAGGCGGGTCTCCGCCACGCGCAGCGGATGGAGTCGATCGGACGACTTGCCGGCGGTGTCGCGCACGACTTCAACAACTTCCTCACGGCGATCGCCGGCAATACGAGCCTCTTGAGGTTGGGAACGCACGACCCCGAGAACCTCACGCTGCTCGACGAGCTCGATCAGATCACGGAGTCCGCAGCGAAACTGACCCGTGAACTCCTCACCTTCTCGCGCAAGGAGGTCGTACGTCCGCAGCACTTGGACCTCCACGCGACAATCGGGGAGTGGCTGCCAAAGCTCCGCCGGGTTGTGGGGACCGAGATCACCCTCGATTTTCGTCCTGACGCCGCAAATGCACACATCGTGATGGATGTCGGGCAGCTCGAACGCGTACTGGTCAACCTCCTCACCAACGCGCGCGAGGCCACGCCGCGAGGAGGGCGAGTCGAGATCACGAGCTCGGATCTGCCGCAGGTCGAACCGACGGGCGCAATCGTCGAGCAGGGTCCGCACGTGCGCGTGTGCATCCGAGACACGGGCAGAGGGATGTCCGACGAGGTGAAGGCGAGGCTCTTCGAGCCGTTCTTCACCACGCGGCGTTCGGGGTCGGGCACGGGGCTTGGGCTCGCGATGGTTCACGGCGCAGTCGGCCGGGCGGGTGGGCGCATCCGAGTGGACTCCGTCGAGGGTCAGGGCACGACGTTCACGCTCGACTTCCCGCTCGCGGCGGGACAGCTCAAAGCCCCTTCCGCCAAGACCGGCGACGCTGACACCGTCCCGGGAGGAGAGGCCGTCATCTACGTCGAAGACGAGGTGAGCGTCCGAAGGATCACCGCCAGGATGCTGCGGCGCGCAGGCTATGAGGTTCAGGAGTTTGGCGACCCGCAAGAAGCCCTCGAGAAGGCGAACCCAGCCGCGCTGCTCATCACCGACGTAATCATGCCGGAGCTTGGGGGCCGTGAGCTCTCCGAGCGTCTCACCGAGCGCGGCGTCGTCTCGAAGACGCTCTTTCTCTCGGGCTACACCGACGAAGTCGTCCTGCGCGAGGCCGTCGCCGACGAAGACGTCGACTTCGTCTCCAAGCCGTACAGCGCCACTGTGCTGCTCGCGCGGGTCCGCGCTGCACTCAACCGCGACTGAGCTGCGCCGCGCTCGGCAACGCCCGAGCCTATTCGTGTCCTGGCACGAGCTTCAGCGCGGAGGCGGGCTGCGAGAGCGCCCGGATCGTCCCCTCGTCGCACAGGAACGCACGGTCGTCCTCGTCATGCACGGCGAGGAATCCTCCAGCTTCGGCCTCCCCCTCCTCGATCGTCCCTTCGATCGACACGATGGTCCATCCCTCTTCGAGTTCGCCCTCGGGGTGAAGGTTCTCGACCAGCTCTTCCATCATCTCTTCGTCGAGGTCGCCGTCAGCCAAGACGTAGTGAAACAGCGGCGTATCGCCATCCATCACGCGGATCTCCTGGCCAGCGTGGGCGCGGAAGTGTTCGGTCGCTTTCATCGCCCGCAGGATAGACGAAAGCTTGCGCGACGGTTTTGTTTTGATCCAAACCCGCCCGGCCGTCTCTACCAGGATCGATGACGCCGGTTCGAAGCCTGTTCGCCGTTGGCGCCCTCACTGCGTCCTGCCTGTGCGCGTGTGAACCGGAACCGCCGCAAGTCACAACCGAGACGGTGGCTTCGGCCGTCGAGATGACCGCGTGGATGGGCGCTGGTGCGATGGCGCAGCGCAGTCGTCGATTCGAGGACGCCGTCGAGCTGTACGGACGAGCGCAACGAGCCCGACCCGAGAGCCCGGTCATTGCGGCGCAGCTGGGCCTGCTCCACCTCGAGCGCAAGAATCACGAAGACGCCACGCGACTGCTGGGGGACGCGGTCTCGAAGAAGGACGATGTCGCCGCGTGGTGGCAAGCGCTGGGTCGTGCACACGAGGGCGCCGGCGGGCTGGAGAAGGCGATGAAGGCGTACGCTCTCGACCCGACCAACGTCGACAATCAGGTTGGCCGCGGCCGAAGCCTGCTCGCCGCGGGCAAGGTCGAGGCTGCGCTCGCACTCCTGCGGGTCGCGGCCGAAGATGCGCCTCGGACCAAGTCGATCCACACGACGCTGGGCGAAGCGCTCCTCGCGAGCGACGATGCCGACGCTGCCCTCGAAGCGTTCAAGCGAGCGCAAGAGCTCGACCCAGGAGACAAGATGGCGTTCGCGGGAGCCGCCAACGCATACGCGGCAAAGGGCGACGCGGCCAAGGAACGCGAACAATGGTCAAAGTACGTCGTGCGCGACTGCTGCAGCGACTACTCGAAGAACGTCGCCCAAGAGCGACTCTCCGCTCGACCGTGAGCCGTGCGAGGGCCCGGCGAAGCCGTCGCGGGTCGGGCATGGGGAACGGTACGCTTGGCAGCCATGCCCACGCGCAAGTCTCACGGCCGCTCGATCCATCGGGTCCGCATGACCCTGCTCGCGACTTGGCTCGGACTCGTCTTCGCCGGCTGCGGTGCGAGCGAGCCCCCACCGCGCCCTCCGACGAAGGTCGCCGAAGACTCGACACCATCCAAGCTGGATGCCGTTGGCGGGCTACGCCAGACCTACGGTGCCGAAGGCGCGAGCGAACGAGACGTCGAACGAGCGACGGACGCGGTTCGCAACCGCCTCGACGAAGCCGGCCTCGCGGGCGTTCGTGCCTACAGCCTCGACCGCAAGTCGATCGTCGTGGACATCCCCGCGGGCGTCGACCCCAGCGCCGTTCGTGCTCTCGTGGTCGATGGCTCGCCGCTCGAGCTCGAGCTCCAAGTCGAGAGTCTGTTCGGACCGAGCCGACCGCCGGGCTGACGGAGACTCAGCATTCGAACACGCTCAGGTCCCACGTCGGTGTGACCGCTAGAGCTGCTGCCACCATCCGAGGTGCCGCCCGATGACCTACCATGTGCGCCCGTGCTTGGCTTGGTCCTCGCGCTGGCGCCCGCGCCCACGCCGTTGTCTCCGCCGCATCCGCCGGCCGAGATCGAGCTGACCTGGCAGGCACCCGCGCGGTGTCCGAGCGGCGAGGAGGTCGTCGGGCGCTACCGCGAGCTCCTTCACGCCAACCCGACCGGCGAAGGCGTCATGGTCGCCGAGGCCGTCATCCGTGAAGAGCGGCCGGGAGTATGGCGGCTCGACCTGGTCACGCGCATGGGCGAGTTCACCGACGTCCGAAAGCTGCGGGCGGAGCGGTGCGCGGAGCTGGGCGAAGCGGCGGCGATGCTGTTCGCCGTCGCGCTCGAGCCCACGCTCGAGGACGACGACACGACCGCCGAGCCAGAGCCAAAGCCAGAGCCGGAGCCCGCGCCAGAGCCAGAGCCAGCCCCGCCCGAGGACGTCGAGCCCGAACCGAAGACCGAGTCCAACGTGGTGGAGACCCCGCCCGCCACTGCGCCGCAACCCGAGTTCGACGATGCGCCACCGAAGACCTCCCCCGTCTTCCTCAGCATCGCCGGGGGCCTCGAGGCCGGAGCGCTCCCGGGCGTGACCGCGCGCGTCTCGGTCGGCAGCGGCTACGCGTGGCATTGGGCTCGCGCCGAGGCCGACGTGTTCTGGTTCTCACCCCGCAGTCGCCCCGGCTCGTTCGGTGATGCGGTCATCCAGGTCGCCGGGGCTGCGGCGCGGGGGTGCGGCACGCCGGGCACGGGCCGGTGGAAGTTTCCCGTGTGCTTGGGCTTCGAGGCCGGCGCGACCCTCGCACGCGTCGGGCGCAGAGAGGGCCGACGCACGATCAACGGCCGGTGGCTGGCGCCGCTGCTGCGGGCCGGCGCGTTGTACCAAGCTCGGCGAATCGGGGCGCTGGTGGCCATCGAGGGTGCCGGACCGGTCTTTGGCACCCAGATCCGGGTCGACGACGACACCGTCTTCGAGCCGACGCGGGGCTCGATTCGGGGCATTGTGGGGCTAGAGATCTATTTTTTCTGAGCCCGCCTCATAGAACTCGACGTCGGCGGGCATGGACTGACTACGGACCATGCAGTCCTTCGAGAGCCTCTACCGCCAGCACTACGGCTTCGTCTGGGCCACCGTTCGCCGCCACGGTGTCGCGTCGATGCTGGTCGAAGACGCGGTGCACGACACGTTCGTCGTCGCCTATCGCCGGCTCGAAGCCTTCGACGGCCGCCGGCCCAAGGCCTGGCTGTACAGCATCGGCCGCCGGGTCGCGAGCAGCTACCGGCGGACCGAAGGGCGGCGAGCGGCCCGGCACGTCAGCGCGGCCGAGGTCCCTCGAGCGCAGCGAGACGTCGAGTCGACCGTTGGGGCCAAGACCGCGCTCGATCGCTTCCTGGACACGCTGTCTCCCGACGACCGCGAGCTGTTCGTGCTCTCCGAGGTCGACGGCCTCACCGGCCCCGAGCTCGCGGCGACGCTCGGGCGCAAGCTGCCCACGCTGTACTCGCGCGTTCGCGTCCTGCGACAGCGGTTCGAGCGGAACGTCGGCGGCGAGGTCCGCGAGTCCAGGCCGGCCGCGAGCGCTCGCGGATGGATGCTGCTGCAGCCGCTCATCGCGACGCCCGCCTCGGGGACTCCACTCGTGCTCGGCGGTGCGGTCGCGCTCGGCCTGGCGTGTGCAGGCGTGATCGGGGTGGCGCAGATGCAGCCCGCCGCCCCGCCGCCGGTGGCCTCGATCCCGCTTCCGCCGGTGCGGGCCTCGCTGACTCCCGCAGCTTCGGCCCCTACCCAGGTGCCCGCGCCTGCGGTGATCGAGACGCCGCCGGAGCCCGACCCGGCCCGTGCTGCGCCCCAAACGAGACGGCCGCGACCGGGTCCCAAGCCGCGTGTTCACGACCTCGCGGCAGACACCCGGCTGCTGCGCGAGGCCAAGGCTGCTCTGCGCCGAGGCGATGCCCCGCGCGCGCAGGCCCTGCTTCGCGAGCACGAGGGCACGTTCCGCGAGCCCGCGCAGCCCGACGTGCGCACCGTCCTGTGGGTAGAAACGCTGTGCGCCCTGGGCCGCGAGACCGACGCCCGAACCCGCATGGACGCGCTGCTCTCGGCCCGCCCCGGCTCGCCCGTCGCCGCACGGCTGGGCTCGAGCTGCGCGGGCCAAGGAAAATCGGCCGCCCAACCATAGATCCCCCGCGCGGTGGCCATGGCGTCATCGAATGCGCATTGCCAGCCTCATCGTCCTCCTCCTCGCGGCTTCGGGGTGCGGTGCAGCGACGACTGCTCCGACCCCACGCCACCCCGCGCCCATGCTCGACGCTCCCGGGCAACAACGCGTGTTGGCCGCTGCTCGCGTGCAGACGTGCCGCGCCAGTCAGACCAAGAACCCCGAGCTGGCCGTGCAGACACAGGCGATGCTCGACGCCTACGTCGACATGCACGCAGAGCACGGAGTCGAGCCGTCCTGGCGGCTCGAGCGGAAGATCGCCGTGGCCCACCGAGACGCTGAAGCCACGCGCCGCGGCGTCGCGACGCCCTACTTCCTCGGATGTGACCCCTTCACCGTGCCGACCCTGCGGGCACGCGCGCAAGGACGACGCAGCGACCGCCTGCAAGCCGCGAAGCGTCAGAGCCGACGCAGCCTTCAGCCCAGCGGGGTCATCAGGAACCCGCGAAGGTAGATCGACCACCGCATCCGTGGTCGCCGTTTAGAGCGCCGCCGTCTGTGCCATGTCTTCGGGGATCTGCGGCGAGACCTTCGTGCCGGCCTCGTACGTCGCGACCTCGTAGACCGTACCGTCCTCGAGCCAGTTCTCGTAGTGGCCGTGTAGCTTGCCATCAACGTACGTGGCGTCCAGCCGCGGAGATCCGTCGGCCCACCAGCGCTTGAAGGTGCCGTGCGGGCGCCCGCGCTCGTGGTGCTTGACGTAGCCGACGCTGCCGTCGGGAAACCACCGACGGTGCACACCGATCGGCTTGCCGCGCCGGTACTGCTCGACCGCCCACTTGGCGCCGCTGTCGTAGTAGGTGCGGTAGTCACCATCGAGCTTGCCGTCCACGTAGCGGTACTCGTGGGCGAGCGCGCCGTTCTTCCACCACTTGCGGTAATCGCCGACGCGCTTGCCGGCCGCGTACGTCGCTTTTTCCCAAGCCTTGCCGTTGGCGTACCACCGCTCGTAGGACCCATCGAGCTCGCCACCCGCGTAGTGGGCTTCGAGGGCCGCCTGACCATTCTTCCACCACTTACGATGCACGCCCTGGGCCTTGCCCGCGGCGTAGGACTCGAGCGCCCAGCGGCTGCCGTCGCGGTAGTAGACCTCGCGGGTGCCTTCGAGCGCGCCCTGAACGTAGCGCGCCTTCGTCCGTACCTGCCCCGTGTCGTAGTACTCCATGACGAGGCCGTCGGGCAGCAGCTCGCGGACCTCGTCGCCGGTCGTCTCGCGGGCGAGTCCTCCATTGGAGAACCACTCTCGAACCTGCGGAGACGTGCCATCGAACGCTTGGCGACGCCGCAGGGTGCCGTCGGGGTACCAGGCCTCCCAGACGCCGACGCGCTGACCGGCATCCCAGACCTCCCGATGACGGCGAGCACCGTCGGAGTAGTAGGCGACAGCCTCACCATCGGGGCGCCCGTCGACGTAGCTGACCTCCTCGGCGAGAGAACCATCGGCGAAGAACCAGCGCTGCGGCCCGGAGCGAACGCCGGCATCGAAGCTCAGCTCCCGGATCACGACGCCGCGCTCGTACGCACGAACGACGCCGTGCAAGCGATTGTCGGAGATCGTCGCCTGGGCGCGCAGCGTGCTCCCCCCGGGATCCGCCGACGGCTCGTACAACTCGATCGTGCCCTCGAGGTGGCCATCGGAGAAGCTCGCCTTGGCCACCTGGACGGTCTGCACGGCGTCCTGAGCCAACCCCGAGAGGTCGCCGAACATGTCGTGCACTGCCGGCCCGAAGCGCTCGGAGGCCAGGTCGGCGCGGAGCGAGGCGGATCCGACCAGGCGCCCCTGCTCCACCTCAGCGTCCAGGACCATCCCGGTGGCGTCGGCAGTGCACAGATCCTCCATCGGGCTGTCCGCCAGCACCCAGCAGCCGATCGCGTTGAGCTCGGCGTCGCGAGCGACCAAGCGCCCCGAGTACGGCGCCCCGCTGCTGCGGTCCACGATCACACCGTCTGCCAGCTGCAGACCGCCGAAGTTCGAGGTGTAGCTCGGCCGCGCGTGCATCAAGCACGCGCCTGCCAGCCCCAGCGCCGCCAGACCGATGCCTCCGATTGTGCTCCAGCGCCGCAACACCGGATCGAGGATCGAGCATCGCCGCGCGCGGTGCAACCCGGCGCCACGAAACGCCGGCCACCCCGAAGTCCCCGGCCGTTCGGAGTATCATCGTCCCTGCGTGTCCGACGACCCCTCCTCCGACGACGCCCGGATCCCCGAGCGCGCGCCTGTCGACTCGGTGGACGCTGCGCGGGCCCTGGCGAAGGTGTCGGCGAACCTCCTCGGTGCCGCGGACTCCGAGGCGAAGTTCGGGCGGTTCACGCTGCTCGAACAGGTCGGGGCGGGGGCGATGGGCACCGTCTACGCCGCCCTCGATCCCGAGCTCGATCGCCGGATTGCAATCAAGCTGTTGAAGTCGGAGCTCGATGAGTCGCAGCCCCGTGCACGCGCCCGCATGCGCCGGGAAGCACGCGCACTCGCCAAGCTCAACCACCCCAACGTCGCCAGCGTCTACGAGGTCGGCCAGGTGGACGAACGGGCCTTCATCGCGATGGAGTTCGTCGACGGGCGAGCCCTCGACGTCTGGATGGAAGACCGTCCACCCTGGCGCGAAGTGGTCTCCGTCTTCTGCCAGGCCGGGCGCGGGCTCGCGGCTGCGCACGACGCGGGGAGCGTGCACCGCGACTTCAAGCCCGGCAACGTCATGCTCGGGGCCGATGGCCGGGTCGTCGTCCTCGACTTTGGGCTCGCCGCCCCCTACGCCGCCACCGAGACGCAAGAAACCGCCGACGAGTCGCTCGACTCGCCCATCGACAGGCTCACCGCCACGCGAGCCGTCGTCGGCACGCCGGCCTACATGGCACCCGAGCAGCACCGCGGAGAACAAGCCACGACGCTCAGCGACCAGTTCGCGTTCTGCGTGTCGTTGTTCGAAGCGCTGCACGGTACGCGGCCGTTCAAGGGCCGGACCCGCGCATCGGTCCTCGAGGCGATCGAAGAGGGGCGCATCGTCACCGAGTCCCCGACCGGGTCTCGCGTCGCACCAAGGCTCAATCGCGTCCTGCGTCGCGGCCTCTCGGCTCGCCCCGAAGATCGCTTCTCGTCGATGCACGCGCTGCTCGCCGAGCTCGACCTGCGCCGGGCGTCGCGGCGGCGGGTCGCCATGGTCGGAGTGCTCGGCGGCTCCGTTGCCTTGGCTATCGCCTACGGCGTGGGCGCGCAGCACAGCCCTGTCGACTCCCCAGCGGAGTGCATCGACTCGGAGCTGCTGCGCGCCGAGCTGTGGGACCGACCGTACCGTGGCCAGGTGCAGGAAGCCTACGCGGGAGACGCTCGCCCGCACGTGCGTGCGATGGCCGACTCGGTGGTCGATGACATCGACGGATGGGCCCAGCGGTGGTCCGACGCCCGGGCGAGTGCCTGCAGGGCCACCCGCGAGCGAGGCGAGCAGTCCGAAGCGCTCCTCCAGCTGCGGATGCGCTGCTACGAGTCGGCCGCGGTCCGCTTGCGCGTTCTGGCCACTGCGCTCACTCAGTCGGATGACGACCGGGCAGGCGCCCCCGCGCTGGTGCCCACGCTCCCGAACCTTGCGTTGTGCAGCGACACCGAGTGGCTCATCGACAACCCACAGCTTCCCGCGGGGGAGGACGGGGCCGCGCGTCTCGCTCTCCTCGAGGAGACCCTCGCCAAAGCCCGTTTGGAGTACTTTGCCGGGCGGCTCGACCCTGCCCGAGCGATGTACGAGGGGGCCCTGGCCGAGGCGAAGGCGCTGCAGCACGAACCCTCCGAGGCGGCGGCGCTCTTCGGCCTCGCGCGTATCGACGGTGCCAAGGGCGACCGCGCTCGGGCCGAGGCGCGGCTGACCGAAGCGATGACCAAGTGGCTCGCCTCGGGCGACGAGTTCATGGCTGCAGACGCCGCCCTCGAACTGATGGAGTACGCGAGCGCAGATCGAAGCGACCCCGCGGAGCGCCGACGATGGGCCAAGGTCGCCGAGGGCCTGATCACCAAGATCGGCTCGCCGCCGGAGCTCGAAGCCCGACTGCAGATGCACTTGGCCGCCGCCCTCGAAAAGGAGGGCGACCCGCAGACAGCTCTCGAGCATGCCGAACGCGGCCTGAGCCTCTACGAGGGGATCAGCGGTGAGCGCCACCCCAACGTGGCCGACGCCTACCAGCACGTTGGCAACCTGCTCCAGCAGCTCGGACGTGCCGAGGAGGGCCTGCCCCTGGTCGAGAAGGGGTTGGCGATCGAGATCGACCTGTGGGGAGAGCAACACCCGAGGGTCGCCGCGTCCCGAGACAACCTCGGCATTCTCTACGGATCTCTGGGGCGCGCCGAAGAGGCGGCACACCAGTTCGAGACCGCCCTCGCGTCACTCGAGGAGATCTACGGGATGGATTCACCCAAGCTGGCCGTCGCGCTCTCGAACCTCGGTGAAGCGCGAATGATGCAGGACCGCCCGGCCGATACCCTGGCTCTCAACGAGCGTGCTGGCCGCTTGAACGAACGAGCCTACGGCGCGGACCACCCCGAGGTCGCATACAACCTCAACAACGGCGCTGGAGCGCTGATTCGGCTCGAGCGCTACGCCGAGGCCGAGACGCGCCTGCGGAGGGCGCTGAGCATCCGGCAGAGCAAGCTCGGCAACGAGCACCCACTCGTCGGCGAGGTGCAGTTCAACCTGGGCGCCGCGCTCTCCGGCCAATCCGACCATCAGGGCGCGGTCGAAGCGTTGTCCGCCGCAGAGCGGATCTGGAAGACTGCGCTCGGCGAGCGGCACCCCAACACGGCCGCCGCCCGGGTGAACCTCGGCGAGGCCCAAATCGCGGCGGGACGACGGCGCGAAGGCTTGGCGACGATGCGCGCGGGCGTCGACGGACTCGCCCGAGCCCTCGGCGCCGACCACCCTGATGTCGCCGAGGCCCGAGCCCAGCTCCGCGCGGCCGAAGCATCCGGCTGAATGGTAGCGGTCCCCAGCGCCTGCAGGGACTCGGCGCTGGACCGGTCCTGAAGTCAGTCTTCTTCGTCGTACACCGCGTCGATCTCGGCCTGCAGCAGCGCCTCGTCGTCGGCCTCCTGCTCCTCGAGTTCGTCGAGCTCGTCCTCGTCGAGCTCGCCTGCGGCAAACTTGGCTTCGGCCGCCGCACGCCCCCGATCCTCTGGTGTCAGCTCGCCCGTGCCCAGGCTTCCGCAGACCTTGTCGACGCAGTCCCCGACGTTGTCGTAGCCGGCCTCCGTCTGTTGGATTCATCCAACACCAGACGACTTGCTGAAGGTCACGCGCGTCACACGAGGGCGAAGAAAACACTGGTGCTGCCGGCGGATTTGTGGGTCCTCGCGCCCCGGCGCTGGCCGGCTCGCAGTCCGGCCGATATACCGTCAGCCGTGGCGGACCCGCTGTTGCGAATCACGTCGATCGGGCGCCCGGTCGAGCCGAAGTATCGGACCAATCTCGCGATTCTCATCGTGATGGCGGTCGTCCTGGTGGGGGCGGGCGCTCTGGCGATAGCGAGTGGCGATGGAGTGGGCGCCGCCCTGCTGTCGGGCGGGCACGCGATGCTGCTCGTGTTCATGGTGTG
Source organism: bacterium (assembly GCA_024742475.1). Taxonomy (GTDB): domain Bacteria; phylum Myxococcota_A; class Polyangia; order Nannocystales; family Nannocystaceae; genus CAJXVA01. The sequence goes on from JANSYI010000035.1 coordinate 76,841, forward strand.
GGCGTACGGCCGGGAGACCGCGCCCGATGACAATCCGGCGGCGTTCGTGGCGGTCGCGCTCGCGGCGGCCGGCTGGGTCTACGGGCTGCGACCCGACGTGCTGCCGCTCGCGGCGCTGATGGGGGGCACGCGGATCGTCAACCGAACCGTGGGTCCGACGCCCAAGCTCAGCGACATGGTCATCGTCACCGGGCTCGCCGCGTGGATCACCTGGACCGGCAACTGGCCGGTGGGCGTCGCGGTGGCCATGGCGTTGATGCTCGATGTCCGCCTGGCGCCTCGGCATGCCGTTGCGATCCCGTTTGCCGTGATCCTGGTCCTCGCCACCGTGGCCACGTGGTGGACCACGCCGCCCGTGTTCGGCCTGCCGACCTCGGCGATCGGATGGGCCGCGATCGGCGTGGGTGCAGCCTATGCCGTCGTCTTGGTGACCCAGGGCCCCTGCGACGCGTGCACCGACGTCGGCGGAGAAGCGCTGTCACCGGCAAGGGTGCAAGGCGGCATGGCGGTCGCGCTCCTGGCTGCGCTCGCCATGGCCGGACGTGGCGAAGAACACGTGCTCGCTGGAGCTGGCCTGTTCGCCGTGCTCGCTGGAGTCGCGCTGGGACGGCCTCGTCTGTGGATCAGACGCCGCCGGTCACCGTGAGCGCCCACTCCGCAGCGCAGTCCGTGCCCGTGATGTGGACGATCTCGATTGCGAGCCAGAGGCTGTCGTCTTCGCCGCCAAACCCTTGGTCGTCGTCCCAACTGGCGGTGACCGTCTTCATCGCGCCGCTCGGGGTGCCCTGCACTGGCGTCACGTCGCAGTCCGGGTCGCCGTCTTGCGGCCCCTCGTACACGAACAGGTCGTAGTCGACCTCGGCTGGCGACTCGAGGACCACGCTGTAGCTCAGGTCCTCCTCGAAGATGTTGGCGTTGGTCTCTTGGACCTGGACCAGCAGCCACGTCGAGCCCGTGCCGGTCTCCACGACCTGGGATCCATCGTCACCGCTGACCGCCGTCAGCGACGTCGCCATCTCGCACGTGTTGTCCGGCATCACGAGGTCGCAGCCGCCCGTGTCGGTGGTGCCGTCTGTCTCGGAGTCGGTGTCGCTGTCAGTGTCGCTGTCAGTGTCGCTCTCGGTGTCGCGACCCGAGCCCGTGTCGGTGCTCTCGTCGCGACTGCCGGTGGTCGAGGAGCGACCGGTCGTCGACTCGTCCGAGCTCGATCCTCCGGTGGTGTCGTCGGCCGTCGTGGAGGGCGTGGCCGTCGTTGCATCCGCCCCGTTCGCGCCGGAGATCCCGGTGGTCTCGATGCTCGTCATCGTATCGCCGCCGGTTCCCTGAGTCTCGGACGCGCCCGAGCCCACCTCCGCGCCAAACCCACCGGTCGCCTCGCTCCCGCCCGCGCAGGCAGTCGTCATGGCTATCGCCAGCAGAAACTTCAGTTGCACGCGCATCGACAGACCTCCCACGCCCTGCAGGAGTATCGCACAGCCGGCCGCGCGCTCCACCGGCCACGTGTGCCTGCCTCATCAGGCGCCTTCGGCGGGGCAGTCGAGGACAGCCCGTACCGTTGCGAGCAGCATCGGGGGCGCGAACGGCTTGGCGAGGAACTCGACGTTGGTGTCGGCGAGGAAGCGGGTCGTGACCTCCTCCGCACCGTAGCCGCTCGCGAACAGAAACCGCGTCCGAGGGCATACGGTTCGGATCGCGTCGTAGGCTTTCCGCCCACCGAGCTTGGGCATCATGGCGTCGAGGATGACCAGGTCGAACGTCTGGTCGGAGGCCGCATCGACTGCAGCTTGCCCGTCGGGGACGGATGTCACCTGGTATCCCTGCTGCTCGAGGGTCCGTCGCATCGCCCTGCGCACGTGGGGCTGATCGTCCGCGACCAGAATGCGCTCGTCCCCGCGAAAGGATGTCGAGGAGCTCCGGTCGATGGCCGTTGACGTCGCGGTGCGTGTCGGTATGGCTGCCCGAAACGTAGTGCCCTCGCCAAGCTCGGTCTCCAGACGAATGACCCCCCCGTGTCGTTGAACGATGCCGCGACAGATCGCCAAGCCCAGCCCAGTGCCTCGATCCGACTCCTTGGTGGTGAAGAACGGCTCGAACAGATGTTCGCGGACTTCAGGCGGGATGCCGGTGCCCGTATCACTGACCGTGATCTCCACGAACCGGCCCGGCTCGACGCCAGGCCAATCCGACAGGGCGTCGCGGTCGAGGAGGATCTCTTGGCTGCCGATGGTCAGCGTGCCGCCCTCGGGCATGGCATCGCGCGCGTTGAGGCACAGGTTCGTGATGACCTGCTCCAGCTGCGAGCGGTCCGCGACCAAGGTCAGTGGCTCCGTGGCCTGCAGGACGATCTGAACGTTGCTCGGGGTGACGCGACGAACCATTTCCACGAGGGAGGAGAGCATCTCGTCGAGCTCGACCTCGCCCAAGCGCAAGACCTGTCGCTGCCCCAGGGCCAGTAGCCTTCGGGTCAGCTCCGCCGCGCGGTCTGCAGCGTCCCGGACGATGCGAAGCTCATCCCCGCGGGACTCGTCGGTCTCGCCCTCCAGCAGGAACTCCGTGCTGGCCATGATCACCGTCAGGAGGTTGTTGAAGTCGTGGGCCACGCCGCCGGCGAGCTGCCCGAGGCTCGCGAGCCTTCCTCGCTGCTCGAGCAGCCGCTCGATTCTCGCCGTCTCTGCCGCCGCGTCGGCTCGCTGCCTCATGAGCACGATACGCGCCGAGGCGGCGACGAGATGCGTGGCCATCGACTGCAGGTAGGTGAGCTGCTCGGGCGTGGGGACCAGCACGCCTTCGTCGCCAAAGGTCCCCATTCCCAGCGCGCCGAAGGGCTGGTCCACCAGCCACATCGGCACGTTCACGATCGTCCGATTGCCGAGCGTCTCGACGACCTCCCGGTTGACGTCGGGATCGGTCTGAGCGTCGCGGACGATCGCAGGCTCGGTGGAAGACGCGATGCGGAGCATGTACGGGTCCGCGGACAAGGGGAACACGGGCGCGTGCTCCCACACGTCGGCGTCCTTGTCTCCGTCGATGGCGAGCATGCGCACGGCGTCGTGTTCGAAGTCGAAGACCGCGATCCAGACGGTGCGGTAGCCGAGTGCCTCGCCCACTTCCTCGGCGGTCAGATTCAGCAGGTCTCCGACGTCTCCGGCCGACTGCAGCTTGGCCGAGAACGTCAGCAGTCGAGCGGCGTCGAGCTTCACCCGCAGAGTCTCTCATCATGTTGCACACACAAGGACACCGGCGCGGGCTCAAATCGGTCCACTGCGTGGGCGTTCTCCGACGTCCGGCTAGAGCGTCTCGATCCAGCGGGACAGCTCGAGCGCTTGCGCGTCTCGGCCCGCCGTCGAGCTCAGCGTGGCCATCGACTGCTCAGCCAAGCGTAGCGCGCGCACGCGATTCTCGTCTCCGCCTAGTCGCCACAGCACCCTCGCGAGCGACGCGCGTGCCTCGGCCCGCTCAGCTTCGTCATCGTGGGGCATCGCGACGGAACGCTCGAGGTGCATCCTCGCCGCGTCGACCTCTCCGAGCTCGAACTCCACCTCGCCCAGGCCCGTCAGGGCAAACGCGTGCAGCGTCGTGTCGGTCCCGTTGAGGTCGGCGATAGCGAGCGCTTCGCGGTAGTGCTCCGCCGCTTGCGCGGCCATGCCCATGCCCGCTTCGGCTTCGGCCAGGTTGTGCAGGGTGATGCCCAAGTGCTGCGCGTCCCCGCCGAGCGTGCTCTCCTGGTGCACCCGAACCCGCTCGAGCACGTTTCGCGCCGAGGCGTAGTCGCGCGCGCTCGAGTGGGCGAGGCCGAGGCGGGTGGCCGTGTTGATCCAGTTGCGATCTTCGGGCCCAATCCGCGCGAACAGGCGAGAGAGTTCCTTCAAGCTGCTCGCGAGGTCCCCCAGCGCCTCGTAGTAGGCGGTGTAGAGCAGCGTCCGCATGACCAACCGCGGCGTCGGCAGGTCGTCGGTCGGACCGAGGACCCGGTCGTACTCGTCGAGCAACACGCCCGCCGACTCGACGTCCCCCACCCGAAGCAGCGCTTGAATCAAGCCAGCGCGAGTCCGAAGGCTCTGCGAAGTGTGGGCGAGCTCGTACGCGCGCAGCCGATCCAGCGCCACCTCGAACGCGATGACCGCGGGCTCTCCCTCGTGTCGACCCAAGGCGATGTTCCCTTCGAGCGTCGCGAGCGGCCACGTCAGATCTTCGTGCTCGGGGTGAGCATCGAGGAGCGCCTGGACCTTGGCGACCCTCTCGTCGGCGCGGTCGAGGCTGCCTCGCGCATGCTCGCGCCGGCCGAGCGCGAGCTGCAGCAAGATCTCGATGCGCACCGATCCGGCCCGCTTGGTATCAGCCAGGGCGCGCTGCACCCACGCCTCGGTGCTGGCGGGCGCAACAACCGGCGCCCAGGTCACCGCGGCATACCCGATCATCGCCGCGAGTTCGTCGGCGCCAGCGGTGATGGCGAGGTTGTGGGCGACGCCCAACCTCTCGAAGCTGCTTCGGCTCGTGCCAGAGTACAGTTCGTTGAGCGCCCGGAGGTACTCCGCCCACCCCATCTGCTCGGCCGTTCCATGGCGTTCGATCGCGCCCCAACGCTCGGAAAGCAGCGCGGTGACCTCGGAGAAGCGACCGGCGGCATAGAGGCTCCGGGCGCGGGAAAGCGTGGCATCGACGCTGCTGGAGCGCAGCATGCTCAGCAGCGACGTCTCCCCCCCACCTGACCCCGAGTCGTTGCAGCTCGAACGCGGCGTCGCTGCGATGGCGACGGCAAGCACCTTGCTCCGCGGCGTCTCTTCGGCAACCGAGACCTCGAGCGCCGCTTCGAACTCCGTGGCACGGCGCTCCAAGCAACGCTGTATCGCGCTTCGAACCGCCGGGACCTCCTCGCAGCTCGCGGCATACTCGCTCGCCCACGTGCGGACGAAGCCGTCGAAGCGTTGGTCGAGCCGCGTCAGCGCACTGGGCGATAGCTCGCCTTGCCACCGGTCGTCGACGATCGGCCGATGCTCGTTCTGCCACGACGACTCGAATGCCGTCGCCGCGTCCTTGCATCCGGTCTCAGCAGCCTGACTCCACGACACCGCGACCGCGGCCGCTACGACTCCAGCCCCGAGCACGCCCACCCAGCCCTTGAACCGCGGCTTCCGAGCGCGAACCAGGGCGTCGGCCACCGCCCCCATCGAGGCGTGGCGAGCTTCAGGCTCGAAGCTGAGGCCGCGCGCGATGATCTCGACGAGCGACGCGGGCACGTCGTCGCGAGCGAGCTTGGGTGCCCCTTCCCTTCGCTGTTCGAGCAGCGCAGCCGGGTTGGATCCCGCGAAGGGGCGGGTCCCGTCGAGCGCCTCGAACAGCGCGACGAAGAACGCATACTGATCGCTGCGTGCCGTCGCGGGTCTGCCCTGCAGCTGTTCGGGCGCCATGTAGGCCGGCGTCCCGATGAGCGACCCCGTGCCCGTGCCTGGGTTGTGGGCGGCCGGCGCGTCGCTCGACGACGCGTCGAGGGTATGCGAGCGCCCCGGCATGGACGACGAGGTCGCGATGCCGAAGTCCGCAACCCGGGCCCGGTCGTCGTTGCCCACCAGGACGTTGGCCGGCTTGAAGTCGCGGTGAATCACTCCGGCGTCGTGGGCCGCGGCGAGGCCCCGCGCGGCGTCGATGAAGCGGTCGACGATCGCCATCCACGGCTTGCCGCGGCACCAGGTGCCCAGCGGCTGCCCGTCCACGAACTCCATGGCGATGAACCACCCCGTCGCGCAACGGCCCAAGTCGAAGATGGGGACGACGTTGGGATGCTGTAGCAGCCCGAGCGAGCGCGCCTCCTCGCGCAGCATGTCCGCCGCGCCCGGGTTGCGATTCGAGAGCCTCAGCGTCTTGACGGCAACGCGGCGCTCGAGTTTCGGGTCGACGGCCTCGTAGACGACCCCCATCGCGCCCTGGCCCACCGAATCCACGATGCGGTAGCGCCCGACGTTGTCGCCCGGCTTCATCGGAAGCGCGAGATCCCCCCCGAGCTCGTCCGCGACCGCCTTGGCTGTCAAAGTCGCGTCACGGCCGGCGTCCAGCTCGGCCAGCACCATGCTGCACAGAGGGCATTGGCCGACGTGGGCACTCAGCACGCGTGATTCCGCGTCGCGCAGGCGTCCTTCGGCCAACGCGACGACGAGATCAGCGTCTGGACAGGACGACTCCACCGACCCGTCGATGCTATCGCACCGCCAACGCCCCCTGCGGACCACCCGAGAGTAGCCCCCCCTCGGTCGAGGAACGCCGGTACTCTTGCGGTATGCCAGCGATTCCGCCCCTCGACCCCGCCGACGCGCCCGAGGAGACCAACGCGGTGTACGCAGACTTTCAGCGTCGGATGGGATTTCCGGCCCCGCCAAACTTCATCACGACCCAGGGCCACAGCTCGAGCGTCACCAAGGGAACGTGGGGCGTGGTGAAGGAGGTCCTGCTGCAAGGCTCGATACCCAGATCCGTCAAGGAGCTGATGTTCACCGCGATCTCCCAGGAGCGCGGTTGTCACTACTGCGATGCGGCGCACCTGGCCTGCTGTCGCATGCTCGGCGTCGACCCCGAGACGCTCGAGCAGCTCGCGGCAGACGTAGACTCCATCCGCCCGCAGCGCGTTCGGGACATCGTGTCCTTTGGAGTCAAGTGCGCACGCGCGCCGCGGAGCCTCGAGGCGGCAGACTTCGACTCGTTGCGGCAGCACGGGCTGACCGACGGCGAGATTCTCGAAGTCATCTCGATGGCCGGTCTCGCCCTCTACGCAAACACCATCGCAGATGCTACCGGCATGGAAGCAGACCGAATGTTCTCCGAGCTCTGATGGCCGCATCATGACGACCGCCGATGAGTTTGCCCGCGTGGCCGCACTGCTCGAGTACTTCACCGAGGCCTCGGCCGCGAGGGACGAAGAGCAGCTTCTCACCGTCACCGCCGAACGCCTGGGGTGGGTCATCGACTTCGATGCCCTGGTCGTCGCGCTCAGGCCCGGACCGAGCTACTACTGCGCCGACGCCGGAGCGCGTGGCATCGACGTACGACATCACGACGAGGTCGACCCTGCCCTGACCCGACAGCTGGCGCAGACACTCGAGGCGAAGGTTCCCACCCTCAGTAGCGATACCTTCGCCCTCGCGTGCCACCCCCTCCTCGCCGGAGAGCGCGACGTCGGTGCGATTCTGTTTCAGCGGCACGCAGCCCCGTTCACCCAGGGCGACGTTCGCATCGTGCACCAGGCAGCCACCTTCTTGGCGGGTGCGCTCACGCGATTCACCCACGAACGCACGGTTCGCCGACAAGCGATCGAGCTCGACCGCTTCGCGGAGGCCAACCGGGTCAAGGATGAGTTCTTCGCGCTCCTCGGTCACGAGCTTCGCAACCCTCTCGCGCCGATCCTCGCAGCGGCCGAGTTCCTGCAGGACGACGAGTTCGGAGACCAAGTCAAAGGCGCGGCCCAGATCGTCTCGCGGCATGGCGGCCACCTCGAGCGTCTCCTCGACGACCTGCTCGACTCGACCCGGCTGACCACCGACAGCCTGAGCCTCGAGAGCGAGCCCCTTCAACTCGCTGACGTTCTCGAACAGGCGAGCGAGAGCGTCCGCCCCACCCTCGCTCGGCGAGCGCAGCGGCTGAAGGTCGACGAGGTACACACGCCTGTACTCGTCGACGGCGACCTCGCTCGACTCGTACAGGTCGCCACCAACCTCCTGGTCAACGCCTCCCGCTACAGTCCCCGCGGTTCCGAGGTCCGAGCGGGCGTGACGTGCGATGGCGCCTGCGGGGTGCTGTTCGTCGAGGATGACGGGGCGGGGCTCGACGCGGAGCTCCTCGACCGACTCTTCGAGCGCTTCGTCCGAGGCAGCGCCGAACAGACTGGCGGCGTAGGCGGCTTGGGCCTCGGCCTCGCCCTCGCGAAGTCGCTCGCCGAACGACATGGAGGGCAGCTGAGCGCTGCGAGCGATGGGCGTGGGCACGGAAGCCGCTTCGAGCTTCGCCTTCCTCTCAGCACCGAGACTGAGCCCAGGCCAGCCGGACCCGACGCATCCCGCGGTGCGAGCGTCGCGCCGCCTCGCTCGCTTCGCATCATCGTGGTCGACGACAACCACGACGCGGCGGACTTCTTGGTGATCCTCTTCCAGCGAGCTGGCCACGTCGCCACCGCGCTCTACACGGGAGAGGACGCCCTTGCCCTCACCGGTCCGAGACCCGACGTCTGGGTGCTGGACCTGGGGCTACCGGACATGGACGGCGTCGAGGTCGGCAGAACGATCCGCTCTCGCGGCGGGGAGCCCCGAACCACGTTGATCGCCCTCACCGGCTATGGCCAACACAGCGATCGGCAGCGCTGCAAGGAGGCCGGGTTCGACTCGCACTTCACGAAGCCGGCGAGCGCCGCCGAGCTGCTCGCGTACATCGAGGGAGACGCGCGCGCCTTTGCAGGCGACTGAAGGTCGCGCGACCGTGCGATGCTTTGCGAACGCGCCAGATGAGCGAGCAGACGCGAACACTTGCAGACGAGCTCGGGGACCGAGCGGGAGCCGTGCTCGACGGCACGACGCGCGCGGCCGTCGACACGTTCGTCTCGCGCGCAACGCAGGCGCACCCCGAACTCGGTCCATGCACCCAGGGCCTGGCGGCACAGTTGTGGCCAGCGCTGCAAGACACCCCGCTCGATGGCTGGCCGGATGTGCTCGAACGCCTCGTCGCGCCCGACCTGTTGCTCGCCGTCGCCCTGGGCGAGGGCGATAACGCAGCGGTCGCAGTCTTCGAACGGGACCTCGCGCCACAGATTCAGCGAGCACTCGAGCGGCTGCGAACCTCCGAAGCCGAAGTGGCCGACATGATGCAGCAGCTTCGAATGCACCTCCTCGTCGCGCCCGAACCGGGGACGAAGCCACGCATCGCTCGCTATGGCGCCCGCGGGAGCCTCGCGGGCTGGCTGCGGACCTCTGCCCTGCGCTACGCGTACGAACGCAAGGCCAAGCGCACCGTCACGGGTGAGCCGGAACCCCTCCAGCGGATGGGCCTGCTGCCGAGCGTCGAACCTCCCTCTCGGGGCGCGCTGCGCCGACGCCGGCTTCGGACTGCGGTCGGCGACGCATTCGCCGAACTCCCTTCGCGAGACCGCCGGCTTCTGCGGGCCCGATACGTCAGTGGGCAAACCGCCACGAGCCTGGCCGACGAGCATGGCGTACACGAGTCGACCATGTCGCGATGGCTCGCACGCGCGCGCACCGAGTTGGAGTGGCGGATCCGGGCTCGCGCCAAGGTGATCGTAGATCCGCTCGATGACTCCGCGATGCCGCTGGTCGAGACCCTCATCTCGGATATCGAGGTTAGTCTTCGTGGCCTGTTCGACACCCGCGCAGACTCCTGATTCGCGCAACCGACGCAGACTCCTCTTCTTTTTTCCGTCCGCGGTGCAAGACCACCCGTGTCGTCCCCTCTTTGTGTTCGTGAGGACGCGAGGACGTTTGTGGGGTGCGCTGGCGGGCGCTGTCTTGCTCGGCGGCTGCTACACCGGGGTCGACGACATGGCGTTTGGATCGGGTGTCGCGACGACGAGCGGTGGCATCGCGGTTGAAACCTCTGGGTCGAGCGGCACCGGAGGCACCGGCGCGGACCCGCGCGAAGAGACGACTGGAGACCGAGCCTCGGCCGATGGTGCGGAGTCGTCTACGAACGGCATCGACCCATCCCTTGGAGACACGAGCGAATCGACCGGCGGGACCGATGGCTCGTCGGGCTCGATGGACGAGTCCGGGACGACCGATCCGATCGACCCCACCGACGATTCCGACCCCACGACCGGCGCCCCCGTGGCCGAGTGCGGCGATGGGGTGGTCCAGGCCGGCGAACAGTGTGACGACGGCGACGAATCCAACACCAACGCCTGCACCAACGCCTGCCAACACGCGACCTGCGGCGACGGCTTCAACGGTCCGGGCGAGCAGTGTGACGACGGGGACGACGACGACGACGACACTTGCTCGAACGACTGCATCTCCCAGCATGGTGGCGGCATCCCGATCAGCGGCTACTGCTCGCCCGTCCGCAACAGCGTCTGGACCAACGGCTGGGAAAACCGCGAGGCCGACGTCATCGACTTGGTCAACGCCGCGCGCTCCGTGGGCCGCAACTGCGGCGCCACCTTCTACCCCGCCGCCGGGCCCGTCGAGTACGACGGCACCCTGACCTGCTCTGCCCGTAACCACTCCCGGGACATGGCCGAAAACGCCTTCTTCAGCCACACCGGAACCGGCAACACCTCCCCCTCAGAACGGATCTTCGACATGGCCGGCTGGGACGAAGGAGGCAATCACGCCGAGAACATCACCGCCGGCACCGCCATGAACACCGCCCAGGCGGCCGTCGACGCCTGGCTCGCCAGCCCGCCCCACTGCTCCGCCATCATGAGCCAAAACCTCGGCCAACTCGGCGTCGGCTACTACCGACTCGACACCGCCCCATACGTCCACTACTGGACCCAAAACTTCGGCGGCCAACTCCCTTCCCGACCCAGGGTTGCTTGCCGGTCGAGGGCCCGACGGGGGTCGCATGAGGCGCTGCGGCTGGATTCCAGCTCACGCGAGGGATGCATCGAGGCGCCAATACGGTCTCGAGTTACGTGATTCGGCGGCTACCCGACGCGCGAAACCAGCACTCACGGGCGAGCGCAAGGCTCACCTGTGGGTGCCAGGACCGAAAAGGGTTCAGCTTTTTGCGACGTTGACGCCGTACCGTTCAACCATCAGGTACGTGCCGTACGGGAACACCACATCTCGTTCACC
>JANSYI010000075.1 GCA_024742475.1 bacterium
GGCCCCCGCCTACCTCGGCGATTCCACGCCGGAGAAGGTCGGAGACGCACGCAAGGCCGAGGCCGCCGAGGCGCTCGCCAAGTGGATCTCCGATCACGGCCACCCGGTCGACGAACAGGTCGTCCTGCTCGGCGAGGTCGTCACCAACGTCACCAAGTACGCCGAGGACAACCGGGCGTGCATCGTCGTCGCAGGTTCGCGCCGACTCTCCCGCGTCGAGCGGCTGTTCCTCACCTCGGTGGGCCGGGGGCTCTCGGCGATCAGCCCCACCGCGGTCGCCATCGTGCCTCCCGCCAACGAGATCTAACGCCGCTTGGGCGCAGACGCGCCAGCGTTCGCGGCCCGATTGCCGAGATTCCTGCGTGACGGGAGACGGGCAACGGGGCGATGAGGGCCTTGCCGTCGCCTTCGAGCCGATGAAGGCTCGACACCAACCCGAGGCGGCTCACGCCGCACAACCCAGGCACCCACTTCTCGTGGGGGAGACTACACACCGTGGGGTGTTTCGACTCAGAAACGGATGCGGCTTAGTGCCCGTGCGTGCGACACGATCAAGGTATCGCCATCAGCGACCGCGGAGCTGACACGAGTCGGCGCGATCGTGAAGGTCCGGGCATCGACGAGGGAGCGACCATCCCAGCGCGCAACCGCACCTTCGAAGGAGACAAGCCAACGGTTTCCTGCGACGAGTACGGAGGCAACAGGTCGGCCAAAGCCAGACGAGTCGTAGGGCGCGAGCGACTCATCTTCGAGGATCCAGGTGCGCTCGTCTTCTACGATGAGCGTCCGGTCCTCGTCGAGTGGAAGGATCGTCGTCGGCCAGCCTTGTTGGCTCACGCATACGTGTTCACTGCCCCGTATGCGAGCGACGCCCTTCGGGCCAGCGAGGACGAGGTCCTCCTGGGAGCGGGCGTAGAACGCACGCACCTCCTTGATCGCGGAGGGGGCCTCAATCTTTGCGATGACTTCGGTACCTCGTACGATGCTCACCCCGCCGGTCGTCCCGATGGCGACCTCATCGCCAACCGCCTGCACACCGATCACCCCGCCTCTGAAGAGCGCCCCGCTCTTCGCATCGATCGGAGTCGACTCTCCGTCCGCTGCTCTCGTCACGCGCTTCGATGACGCGAGGTAGACTCCATTCGCGACGTGTGCCAGCCCTGACACCTTGCTGGCACTCTTCATCACGCGCTGCGACGTTGGGACCAGGTCGGCATCGATAGACGTGTAGCCCTTTGTCTTTCCGCCCTCGAGACCGACGGCCGTGAACGGATCGACGGCCGAAACAACCCTCAGGCGCGCGTCGAGTTCTCGCTGAGCGATGGGCGGTCTGTAGGCCAACACCCCCCAGTTTCTGAGCACCGTCGGGTCGACGTTGGAAGGCGGTTCGCGTTTCGGATCGTCCCACCAAACATCGTATGCGGCGGTGCCGAATACCTGCGGCAGCCCATCGAAGAACGCTTGGTCCCCCACAACGATCGAGAGCAGGGACCATGGGAGTCGTTCACAGAGAAAATCCTCACTCGCGCGGGTGGGCTCGTATCCCTCGCGAAGGGCGGAGGCTTCGTCGGTCCATGAATCCGTGGACTCGGGCCAAGCGTCGGCCGAACGACCATCCCCCAGCGGCGTGGCTCGTTCGACATACTCCTCAACATGCTTCTGCACCCAGTCCAGGTCGAGAGCCGACGCGGAGTCCACCGGGGACATCGGGGCGAGCGCCCGCGCGGCGAGCACGAAGCTCCGCGTCGCAACGCGGCTGGTGGGGTTGGTCGCCGTTGTTGGTCGAACTCGCCACAGGGCTTGCCGACCGTCGATCCGGAGCTGGGTGACGACGTAGAGGTCGCTCATGGGTGTAGCATATCCGAAGCGTGGGCGCCGGCGAACTCTCCGCCTTTCGTTGATGCCGGCGCCAAGATGTTCGCCACCGACACTGGTGCCGGCCGGCTCGACGCCGGCATCAAACTCGGAGTGACCGCAATCGACTACGAGACGACCAGCGTCGAAGAATACGTCAAGCGCGCCACCGATGATCATGGGTTGGGCGCCGGATTCGACACGGCGGAGGCGCCAACTTGTGAGCTACATGCTGATGCCGATGGTTCACGGCCAGGGCACGCAGCAACACGACGAGCTCCACGGTTGAGCGAAGTGACGCGCCCACTGGCTTCGGGGGCCCCAGGGGCGGTCAAGCATACCGAGGCGTCGATGGTACGCTCGGCGTGTGAAGTCGACCGGCGAACGGAGACGGCGACGGTGGTCGCCGTCAGTCTTTTTCGTCCTGGGAGCTGTGGCGACGGTGATCTGGGTGGCCGCCTACGTCTGGATCGGGGGGATCGCGTGTGCTTTTGCTGCGCCGGGAAGCTGCGACATCGCGTTGCCGTGGACGCTGCGCGGAGACGAGTTGGTCGCGCTCGTCGTGCTGCCTGCGTCGCTCGTGCTCGGTCTGGTTGGAGCGGGGTTCTTCACCGCTCGTCGCCCGTCGTAGCCCTCGTTGTTCGAGGTGGTATGCAGCGCGTCTGATCCGAGGGTCGGAGGACCCATGGGGAACGCACGCGTCGAGCGACGACCATGTGCGAGGCATGGTCGACCTAGCAGAGCGACCGCTCTGCATGACGCCGACGCGTTTCGCTGCAAAGTGCACGACGGGCAGGCGCTCATTTGCTCCGGGGTGGTGATGGCCCGAGTGACGCGGATCGGTCCGGCAAGCGGGCGCAGACGGAGACCCTGGTGCGGCTCGTTCTATCGCCGCGTCTTCAAACGACCGGCCTGCCTGCTCGACGGCAGCGGAGGTCCGCTGGGCGGCAAGTGGAACCACAGTCCTGGGCCGGCGAGGCTCCTGCGCCCGAGCTCCCGGAGGCTCGCCACGACGCGATCCCCCGCGAGGTCGGCAAGTTCGTGCAGACCCGGTCCGAGTAACACCCCGGGCGGCTCGACATCGTCCACCTCACCGCCGAGAAGATCGGCGACGGCCCCGTGCTCGTGTGCACCAACCTCACCGAAGAATGCGCGGCCGCCTTGGAGTTCGGAGCCGACCTCGCCAGGCGACTCGGCCGCAAGCTCGTCGTCGCCACCGTTCGCCGCCTGCCCGACCAGCAGGCCCCCGCCTACCTCGGCGATTCCACGCCGGAGAAGGTCGGAGACGCA
>JANSYI010000090.1 GCA_024742475.1 bacterium
ACAGCCCGTTGAATAACGTCGAGTCGACGAGCCACCTCGACCGCGCCGTACGTAGAAACGGTGCATGGCCCTCGGAAGACGACGTGACAAGTTCCAACAGGACCTGATGGTGCCGACGAGCGCGCTGCCGCGCTCACCCGGCCACCCGTTCTACGTGACGCTCAACGCGCTGCTGTCGGACGCGCAGTTCGACAAGTATGTGGAAGACCTCTGCGCGCCGCTCTACCGCGAAGGCGGTCGCCCCTCGATCCCGCCAGGCGTCTACTTCCGCATGCTCTTCGTCGGCTACTTCGAAGGCATCGACTCGCAGCGCGGCATCGCGTGGCGCTGCAGTGACAGCCTGTCGCTGCGCAGCTTTCTCGGGCTCAAGCCGACGGAGACAGCGCCCGACCACTCGAGTCTGACGATCATCCGCCAGCGGCTGCCGAAGGAGCTGATCGAACAGGTGTTCTCGTTCGTGCTGAAGCTCGCCTTTGAGAAGAAGACGCTGAAGGGCAAGTCGATCGGCATCGACTCGACGACACTCGAAGCCAACGCGGCGATGAAGTCGATCGTGCGGAAGGACGGCGGCGCGACCTGGAAGGCCTACCTCAAGCAGCTCGCGAAGGAGGCCGGGATCGAGGATCCAAGCGACGCAGAGCTGCGGCGATTCGACAAGAAGCGCAAGGGCAGAAAGACCAGCAACGATGACTGGGAGTCACCGAGCGACCCGGACGCACGCATCACGAAGATGAAGGACGGCACGACCGACCTCGCCTACAAAGCCGAGAACGCCGTCGACCTCGACAGCGAGATCATCGTCGCAGCCGACGTGACGCCGGCGAACGAAGCAGACAGCGAAACCGGCAAGGACACGGTCGTCGACGCACAGGGCAACCTCAACGACGCGACCGAACAGCAGTGCGCGATCGTCGAGATCGTCGCCGACAAGGGCTACCACAAGGCCGCGACGTTGGCCTGGCTCGAGGAGCGAGGCATCCGCAGCTACATCCCGGAGCGCGAGGAGAGGCGCAAGCGGCGCTGGCACGACAAGCCCGACGGCTGGCGCGAAGCCGTCTACGAAAACCGCCGACGCGTCGCGCGCGACAAGGGCAAGGCGCTCCAGAGGCGACGCGCCGAGGTCGTCGAGCGCGGCTTCGCGCACTTGTGCGAGACCGGCGCGGGTCGGCGCACATGGATCCGCGGGATGGTCGAGGTCGGTAAGCGGTACATCGTGCATGCGATGGCCCACAACCTCGGCGTCATCCTCCGAAAGCTGATCGGGGTCGGCAAACCGAGGGAGTGGGCGGCGCTCCGCGCGCCTCTCGCGGCCATGCAGGCGCTCTGCGCCGCAATTGTCGCCGTCGTGGTCGAGGTGAGTTCGCGGATCCGCGAACTCATGCTCGACTTC
>JANSYI010000083.1 GCA_024742475.1 bacterium
GAGCTCGAACGGAGCGGCGTCCACCACCCCCAGCGAGGTGTCTCCATCGAAGAACTCGACCGAGGCGACGCCCATGTCGTCGGTGACGTCGGCTTCGAGAGCGATGGTGCCGCCCTCGTCGACTTCGGCCGGCGCGGTGGAGCCGTTGACGGTGAAGCTCTCGAACTGAGGCGGAGCGTCGTTGGGGTCGATGCCTGTCTCGGAGCCCGTGGCGGTGGTGTCGGGGTCGACGCTCGTGGTGTCGCTGCCCGGGTCGCCGCTCCCTGAGCTGCCATCGGCGGGGCCCGAGGTCATGTCGGTGCCCGTGCCGCCATCAGTGCCACCGGAGCCCATCGCGGTCTCGGTGCTGACCTCCGGGGAGAAGCAGGCCGTGAGGACGGCGGCGGCGAAGAGGAGGCTCGTGCGCTTCATGAAGCACAGCCTTCTGCACGCCGCCAGAGGTGTCAATTGGTGTGCCCGCGAAGGTGCAGGGTGTCCGCGATGCTGGACACTCGCCGACCCTCTAGGCCTCGTCGAGGTCGGCCTCGATCTCCTCGGGCGTCGTCTTGGGGCCGTAGCGCGTCGCCTACGGCGTCGACGGGGAACTCGTCTCGCCGACTCCTACGACAGGGAAGCGCCTCGTCGGATTGGCCTGACGAGGCGGTCTCCGTTTGGAAGCCGGTCTACAGCGAGATCCTCGCAACCCAAGCATCTCCCGAGGTGCCGCCGAGCCCCGCATTGCCGAGTCCGGAGATCCCCAGAGCGAAGACTGCTGACGATGTTGCGTCGACAGAGAACGCCATCGACGAGGCACTCTGAACGATGTCGTCGGCACGCCAGACTTCGTCGAGGTTCGAGTCGTAGTGCACGACCGTCGCTTCTCGGGCCGTTCCTTCGCCGACGGTCGCGGCGACGATGCAACCTCCGGTCGGACTCCCGGCAATGTCGCGGACCTGAGCGGTCGGCGCGAGGCCGAGACTTGCGGAGACCGTGACCTCGCCATCCTCTGAGTAGAGCCAGAGCGAGGATGCTCCCTCCGCCAGACTGACGACGCAGGTGAGGCCGTCGCCGGCGGTCGCGATGGCGTGCGGCGCTTCTTCGTCCAACCCGCGGGTCCATTGGGTGCTGCCGTCTGTAGCGATTCTCCGCAAACACCCATCTCGACCTTGCGCGCAGTCTGTTCCGAAGTAGGAGACAAGCGTCGAGTCGGCCGGCCCGTGAGCGAGCTCGATGACGATGCCGTCAGAAACCGACGCAGTCCACGAAGGGTCGGAGAGGGTGTCGGAGACCCTCGCCAGTTCGTCCGGGCGCTGCGTGATGACGAATCCGTCGGCGCTTGCAAGTGCGCGAGGGAACCCGCCGTTGAAACTATCGAATTCCGAAACGTCGTAGGTACCAAGGACGGTTGCGGTTGCAGAGTCCGGAGCGAAGGACTCGAAGCGAAAGGTCTCGCCGAAGAGAACCCGGGGGACGAGAAAACCGTCGGGGTGCGGGACCGCGGGCGCGGGCGTGCCGTCCGGTCGCGTGACGTCATAGATCTGGCTGAGGCCCGTCGTATAGACGAGGAGCTGACCAGTCGCAGAGGGCTCGCCCGGAACGCTGGAGGTGACGACCACGCGGTCAGAGGAGACGACTCGCACTCGGCCGTTGATCAGGCCGAACGCGTCGATTCCCTGGAACAGATCCTCCCTGAGCTGCTCGATCGCGCCCCCGACGATGTTGATCGACAGCGACACCTCCTCCGATTGCGCCGTCTGCCCGGCGGTATCCGTCGCGAGCGCAGAGTAGGCGTGCGCGCCCGAGTCTGCGCTGGAGACGGCGACGTCGAGCTCGAACGGAGCGGCGTCCACCACCCCCAGCGAGGTGTCTCCATC
>JANSYI010000005.1 GCA_024742475.1 bacterium
CCAGGCAGAACTCGACGATTTCGACCACTTCCGGGGTCGGGACCAGCCGATAGCTGCGGTTCACGCAGCGGCTCGTCACCTTGAGCATCTGGTCTCGGCGGAGGTCGCGTGGGGCGGTCACGCGAACGACGTCGACCGTCGATCGCGATCGTTGCACGGTTTTCTTCCGGCCCGTCGGCCACCGCACGACTTCCGGACAGGATCTTCTTCGGCCACCGCACGACTTCCGGACAGGATCTTCCCGGACAGGATCTTCCCCGGACAGGATCTTCCCCGGTCGTACGCACTGCGAAACAACTTCTCATCCACGCCCCATCGGTTCGGGTACGGAAACCAAGATCGTGGACGAGCCCCGTTGTCCGAAGACGTCGCTGCAGTTGATGGTCGCACTCGAGTCCGCATCGGCATCGTCCTCCGCACGCACCAAGATATCGAGCCGACCAACGCTGTCGGTGGGATTCGACACCTCGTTGAAGATGAGCGTCGTCCCATTGGCCGTGATCTCGAGTCCATCCGTCGCAATCGCGGAGCAACGAATCCCCACATCAGAGCGAACGCTCAGTTGCACGCGCTCACCAGGCTCGAGTGCCCAGCTCGATGGGCTGACCGTCGGCGCCCCGACCACCCGGACGAGGCGCGTCGCGGTCTCGTCCTTCGACGACGCGGTCAGGAGCCCGGTTCCAGCCTCGTCGCGCGACGCGATCTTGAACTTGGCACTCGCCCCACCCGATGCGGACCTGGAAAAACGCAACGCATCGGGCTCGACGTCGAGTTCGTCCGATTCGAGTCGCACGGTCGCGCCGATGGCATTGGCGTCAGCGGTCACTTCGACGTCCACGAAGTCGGCACCGCCCACGGGCAGGGCCGTCGTCGAGGTATCGAACTCCGGCTGCGAGATCTGCAACATCTCGACCGTGAGCAGAGCTTCTCGGTCAACTCGAATGCGGCCAAGCTCGACCGGGCTGCGCTCCGAGTCGCATGCGTCGTCGTACTGCGCGGACACCGAAACCAGCTTGGTCAGGGCGGTCTCGTCGTCTCCCTCGACGTCGGCCGCGTCGACGAGAGCCTCCAGTGGCAGCTCGGCGCTCCACGTCTTGAAGTTGTCGGAGTCCTTGCTAACGGGGAACACGGTCGTCGATTTGTCGGCGGCGGTCAGGACGAGCTCGATCGAACGAACCGCGACCCCAGGACCGTTGAGGATGGTGCCCGTGACCTCGACCTTCGTCGAGACGCCTTTGGTGCCGCCCGAGGGCAGGTTGGCAACGACCTGAACCTCGCCCTCGGCATCGCATGCGCTCTCGTCGAGGAGGTTCTCTCCACAGCCGACGGAGAGAGCGGCGCTGAGGATCAGGAACTTTGTGTAGGCTCTCGGAATCATGACTTGAACACCCCCGACGAGGTTGCGAACTGGAAGAACTTGGGGCTGAAGTTGATGATCAAGCCGAGCCCAAAGCGGAACGTGGTCCGTGTGGGCAGGGAGCCCGGCGCCGGTTCGCCCACGCGCAGGCCCCCGCCGAGGCGCTTGACCCTGCGCGCCATCGCGGTCACGGCGATGGAGAAGTTGCGCTGAGGCTCCCACTCGAACCCAAGGTGCGCGGACGAGAAGGCGTCGATGCCGTGGTCACCAACCTGCACAACACCAAGTCCGATGTACGGAGCAATCCCTCTGGATGCCCGGTCTGCAAGGTGCTCCGATGCGTAGCTGCGACCGCCCCGGCCTCCGATGTAGTCGAACACGTAGGGAGCGAAGCCCACCACGAACTCGTAGTTCATCGGGCCTTCCCGTGTCGCGACAATCTCCGCCTGAGACGAGTTGGGACGAGTGATGGACGCATACTCGCGGTCTCTGTGACCGTCGGACCACGGGAAGACGAAGCCGAGACCGATGCGAAATGCACCTGCGTACCGCCGTTCGACGATGAACTCGAGCACCTTTTCGTCGCTTCGGTTCTTGGAGGCGTCCTTCTCCTTGCGTTCGGACATAATCTTGAACTTCACCTCCCCCGGCTGCCGCGGAGCCGCCGACCAAGGGAACGATTTGAACTCCTGACTTTCACAGGGCTTCTCCCCCTGTTCTTGTTCGGGAGTCTCTTTCTCGCGGTTCACGGACTGGCCGTCGAACACCGGCTCGGAAAGCCCTATCGTTCCAGCCTCCCCCACGATCTTCGGAGGCGCGACGCAGGCCGAGTGTTGAACCGTGAACCTGAACGGTGTGTCCGGGTCGACGATGTGATCGTGCAGCGAAGGCGGGAGCGTCACCGTGAGCCCCGCGTCGTGGCCCGCCACCACGCAGATCCGATTGCCGGTCGCATCGCACGGCTTGGGCTCGGTCGGCGCGGCCGCCCCGTCGCGATTCGTGGCCGCGGCGGCATCGTTGTCGGCGCCGGCCTTGATCTCGAGTCGTGCGAGGTCCTCGAGGTCGCACCCGGCACTCATCGTCACGAACCCGTCGTCGAGTTCGACTTTGCATTCGCCTCCGCGGGGTGGAGGTGGAGCGTCGGCGTCGGGCTCCTCTGCAGTGGGTGTTGGAGCGCTGGACAGCAAGGCTGCTGCGATTGTCGCGAGGGTGGCGGCTATCATGGTTCTCGGTCCGCTTCGTAGTGGCGCGCCCGGGAAGAACCGTCACACTCGATCTTCGAAATCCCCACCAATCGCTTGCTACCCTCCACTCGATGAAGCGCCGCCCCCTCGCGCGGATCGGTCTCGCGGTGCTCGGCGTCGTCGTGCTGCTGTTCCTCCCCCCGTGCCCGCACGATCCTCCACCGGAACGCCCCGACGGCAGCTTCGCCTGGAACGCCGACGCCACGTTCGAGCAGCTCGCGGCGCGCTTCGATGCGACCGGCACCTGCCCGGCAGACATCGAATCTCGTGGCGCGGCGCTGAAGGCCGAGCTCGAATCGCTGTCCCCCGCCCCACCAAACGACCCTCGCTGGGCCGACGGGCTGCAGAGCCTGTTCGAGCTCGCCGCCGACTCCGGCCGCTGCGAGGGAGCCGGGCCGCAGTTCCTCGAGGTCCGCAACGCGCTGTGGCGCAGCGCCAAGGCGGCGTCGGTACGCTGGGACGACTCGCAGCAGAGCCGCCAAGTGCTCTACAAGCTGCTCTACGGCTCACGGGCCGCCGCCGAAGCGCTACTGCTTCAGCTCCCGGCCGCGCAGGCCCCGACGCTCAACCTCGTCGAGGCCGTCCACTCGGTCACGCCTTCGCTCGAGTACGAGGGCGTCCGCATTCACAGCGGCGACCTGCTCGTCTCACGGGGCGGCGCCCCGACCTCGGCCTTCATCGCGCGAGGCAACGACTACCCGGGCAACTTCAGCCACGTCGCGGTGGTGCACGTCGACGACGACGGCACGGCCGCGGTGATCGAGGCCCACATCGAAAAAGGCGTCGCGATCGCAACCCCGCACGCGTACTTCGCGGACAAGAAGCTCCGTGTGCTCGTCCTGCGCATGCGCCCCGATCACCCGGCGATGCGGGCCGACCCTACGCTGCCGCACCGCGCCGCTCAGGCAGCGCTCGACGAAGCCAAGGCCCGCCACATCCCCTACGACTTCGAGATGGACTTTGCCGACCCGCACGAGCAGTTCTGCTCGGAGGTCGCCTCCACCCACTACGCCGACCTGGGCGTCACGCTGTGGCCCACGCTCTCCACCTTCTCCTCGGAGGGACTCGCCCGCTGGATGGCCGCGTTCGGCGTCACGCACTTCGAAACGCACAGCCCGTCTGACCTCGAATACGACCCCGCCCTCGCCGTCGTCGCCGAGTGGCACGACCACGCAACGCTGATGGACGACCACGTCGACAACGCGGTCATCGACATCATGCTCGAAGAGGCCCAGGACGGCGCGCCGCTGGACTACAGCTACGCCATGCTTCCGCTCGCCCGCGTCGCCAAAGCCTACAGCTGGGTGCTCAACCGCTTCGGCAAGGTGGGGCCGGTACCCGAAGGCATGAGCCCCGTCGTCGCGCTACGGGCCACGTGGTTGGCCGACGAACACGCGCGGCGCAAGGCCGCGCTCGAGGCCGCTGCGAGCTCGTTCGAAGCGGAACACGGGCGACCGCCAGCCTACTGGGAACTGGTCGAGCTGGCGCGCAATGGCGTGTCATCGTAGGGCCACTCGTCCCCAAAGAGGGGCATGAACCATCGCACTCAGAGTTTCCCCCGGACGATCGTGCTCCTCGTCGGGCTCGGACTCTTCCTCACCGCCTGCGATGAAGCGGAGCCTGGGGGGGCCTTCGAGGAGAGCACCGCACTCGGCGACGACGCACAGTCGCGCAGCGGCCACTTCCCGGGAGGCCCCCCAATCCGTAGCTGCAACCTGAGCTACACCCCGCCGAGCACATTTCCGCCGATCGATCCCGTCGGACTTCTCGGCACCGAAGCGTCCGAGTGCACGGCGGCCACGGCGAACTCTCCGTGTGCGCCGCATCTGGTCTATGCACCCGCGCCGACGGTCGAGCGCGAGCCGCTCGTCGTGTTCCTGCCGGGCACCAACATGGAGCCAGCTCAACATGTCGACATGCTCAGGACCGCGGCATCATCCGGGTATCGGACGATAGGCCTGTCCTACGACAACACGACGAACCCCATCGATGCCTGCGGTACCGAGCTCGACTGCGCGGATGACTGCTTGGGCAAGATGAGAGAGGAGGTCGTGCGAGGCGTGACGAACATCTCGACCAACGTCGAGGTCGACCGCGGCGACTCGGTCGTCAACCGGCTCTATCGCGTGCTCGAACACCTCGACACGATCGACCCCAACGGGGGGTGGGCCGACTACTACATTCCGGCGACGGGCAACATCAACGCCGGGGACATCGTCTGGGAGAACATCATCCTCAGCGGGTTCTCTCAGGGTGCCGCCACCGCGGCGTACATCTCTCGAGCCAAGTCCGTACACGGGCTCTTCCTGCTCGACGGCGCCATGCTCGAAGTATGCGATGACGGCTCGGAGTTCGTCCCGGCAAGCTGGCTGACCACGGGAGTCGACGCCAGCGCGGGGCGACCGAAGTACGGCGTCATGCATGACCAGGGTTTAGGGCTCACCAACACGCCGATGTCGTGGGATGCAATGGGCTTGGGGTCGAGCCTTCACGACCTCGACTGTGCACCCGGTGCGTCGTGCGACGTGCAAGACACCCTCGTCCCCTCCACCGCATCCAAGACATCCCACGCGCCGCCCCCAGGAGGCTGTAGCGAGCACGAATCGATGGCGAAGGACGGCTGCCTGCCGACCGACGTGGCGGGCACGTCTGCAGCGACCACGACGGACGACGCCCGCTTGTTTCGAACCTATGCACGGCGGCTCTGCTTCGCCTGCGACTCCGCCACGTGCCCCTGACGGCCCTGGCTCCTCGAGTTCGCTCAGCGGTCGAGGCGAGCCGCCAGCCTCGACCAACCCGGCTGCAGAGCGCCGGACCGCGGATACACGCGATACGTCGCCATGGCGGCGATCATGCGACTCGCCGTCGCGGCCAGGTCACGAGCGATCCCCGGTCCGGCGCGCCACAGGCCGGCGGGAACTCGGGCCAACAGCGCGGCGTCGGGCTCCGGTAGACGTTGCCCCAAGGCAGCGGCCGCGCCCGGCTCGTCGATGAGACCAGTTCGAAACAGCGTGCGCAGGTCCTCGAGCGTCCGCCGCTGTGAGAAGCGGCGAAAGCAGTCGTACGCCGCGAACACCCCGCCGTGGGTTCGCATCCACTGCGTCGCGTAGTCCTGCGGCGTACCACCTTGGGCGAGCGTGTCGGCCAGGAGCTTCGCCGCCTGCATGCCCGGGCCGATGCCGGAGCCGTGCGCCGCAAAGACCTGACCCGCCGCGTCCCCGATTCTCGCACGGTGGCCTCGCGCCAGGACCGGCTGCGGCGGGCCCAAGGGGATCGTCCGCGCCCCGCCGAACAACCGCTCCCCGACCCACGGCTGCTCGGCCACGAACGCCTCGATCAGCCGGCTGCCCGAGCTGTGGCCATCGGCGGGAATGGACCCCGTCAGCAGGCCGACCTCTCCGTGCGCGACCCGGACGTTGAGGATCGAATACCCCCCCGCGACCCCGCTGAAGCAGAGCGTCTCGTCCTCGGCCACCCCGTGTTGGTCGAGAAAGGCGCGGGCACCTGCGGGGTCTGCGACCGCAAACACCGACTGGGCGGCCGCGCAAAGGTCGTCCCGCCGCACGGGTCGCGAAGCCAGTACGCCTGCACCACGCAGACCCGACGCGTCTGCGATGACGGTCGCTTCGACCTCGCCCTCGGCTGTGCGAACCATGTGCCCGTCGACCGCCTCCACCGTGACGTGCTCCACGAGCACCGCGCCGGCCTCCTTTGCGAGCGTCTGTAGTCGACGCACGAAATGCCGCATGTCGACCTCGAGGACCCCGTGATCTCGAAGCGTCAGCCGCTGAGGTCCTCGCCCGATCGTCAGATGGAACGCGGTGTCCTCGCCGCGGAGTTCGTCACCTTTGGGCAGGTCGAGGCCAACGGTCTCGAAGTCCGAACGGCTCACGCCATTGACCCATCGCGCGCCAGCACCCCCCAGCGCCCTTCGGTCGAGGCAGAGCACCCGGAGACCCTGGGACGCGGCGAAGTATGACAGCGCAGCCCCAGCGGTTCCGGCCCCGACAACGC
Organism: bacterium; assembly: GCA_024742475.1. Lineage (GTDB taxonomy): Bacteria > Myxococcota_A > Polyangia > Nannocystales > Nannocystaceae > CAJXVA01. Next base: position 6,616 of record JANSYI010000005.1, read on the forward strand.
ACAGATCGACTTTGCTCGGCAACATCACGTGTCGATGTCATTCCCACGTGACGTGCATGCGCAGCGCTCGGAGAGGGAGGCCCGCACGAGAACCCGCGTCGTCGCTCCCAGACCAATCGGTCTTGACCCGCCAGGCACCAGCGGCCTCCATCGCGCACTTCGTGTACACGGAGAAGCCGATCGATAGCCACACTTCCAGCGGTTGCGGCACGCCACTGAACGTTGCGATGAGCTCGTTCTCTCCGCGAACGTCCACGTCAACGGTCGGAAAGTCGAACAGCTGGGTGAGCAGCCGCGGAAGTCGCCTGATGATCAAGCCGGGTCGTATGACCTTGAGGAGCACCCGATACACCCCTCGAAGATCTTGTTTCGCCTGCCAGCGCGTTCGCTCCACCAAATACGCCTCGAGCGAGGTGTTGACGACTCGAGCTTCGTACGCGATCAGCGAAGGCACCGGCATGACGTCGTAGCGCTTCGAAGCGATGTGTGGCTGCTCCATGAACGCCCGCAACGCCGGCGGTTCGAGCACGGCGAGCAACGCCTCATAGCCCCCCGTCACGTTCGTTTCGAAGTACGAGCGGGTCGCACGGTAGAGAACCCCTTTGACGCGAAAGGGGCTCTTGCCGAATGTGAATTCCGCTCCGTCGGGGACCAGAGGCGGGATGGGAGGAGCAGGCATCGGCGCGCCGACGCATCGTACCTCAAGCCGTCACGGGGACGCCGGACCGATGGGGTTCGGTTGGCTCCTTGCGGAGCCTCTACCAGCGGACGATGCTGGCGCCCCAGGTGAACCCGGTGCCGAAGGCGGTCATCGCCAGGAGGTCGCCGTCTTTGAGGCGGCCGGCCAGGTTCGACTCGTGCAAGGCAACGGGGATCGTCGCAGCCGACATGTTGCCGTACTTGGGCAGCACGTTGACCATCTTCTCGGCGTCGACGCCCGCCCGCTGACGCGCGGCTTCCATGATGCGCATGTTGGCCTGGTGCGGGATGAAGAGGTCGATGTCGTCGCCCGAAACTTCGGCGGCCTCGATGGCTTTGGTCACAGCTCCGCTCATGGCCACGACAGCGTGCTTGAACACGGTGTTGCCCTCCATGTGGACGGTGTGGGCCATCGCGTCGACACTCTCGTGCGAGGCTGGCTGCTGAGAGCCACCGGCGGGTTGGTAGAGGATGGGCGCGAGGTTCCCGTCGGCACCCCAGTTGGAGGCCAAGACACCCGAGTCGCCGACGCCCTCGGTGACGATCGCCGCCCCTGCTCCGTCGCCGAAGAGCACGCACGTGCGGCGGTCCTTCCAGTTGATGACCCGACTCATCACCTCGCCACCGACGACGGCGATACGCTTGGACGTGCCCGAGACGATGAGGCTGGTGGCGAGCTCGAGGCCGTAGAGAAAGCCCGAGCACCCGGCGCTGACGTCGAGCGCAGCCATGCCCTTGATGCCGAGCTTCTTCTGGGTCCAACACGCGGTGGAGGGAAAGAGCGTGTCGGTGGTGGAGGTGCCGACGATGACGCCGTCGAGGGAGGACGGGTCGATGCCTGCGTTCGCGCAAGCGTCCTTGATGGCGCCCGCACACAGGTCCGAGGTGGACTCGTCCTCGGCGGCGATCCGACGCTCCTTGATGCCGGTTCGCTCGGTGATCCACTCATCCGAGGTATCGACCATCTTTTCGAGGTCGTTGTTGGTCAGCACCTTCTCTGGCAGGTAGCTGCCGGTCGCGACGATCTTGATGCTCTTCACCCTGTTGGTTCACCAGCAAGAGGGCCGGTGCTCCCTGAAACGGGGCTGTTACCGCGCGGTGCAGGACGGGTCAAGTGCGCTCGGGCTTGCACGCCCTGCACATTTCCGGGTGTTTCCCGAGGTGCTCGGGAACAATGCCCCGTGCAATGGCGTCAGGAAAGACGTGGGATCTGGTCGAGCGTCTGGTTTGGCACGCGTGGTGTGCAACCCGTTTTACGTCTTGGGCCTGACGCCGACAGCGCGCGCAGCCCAAGTCACGCTGCGATTTCGAGCGCTGCGCAGTGACCTACGCCGTGGTCGCTCCCTCACCTTCACTACGCCGATCGGCACGCAGCCGCTCGACCTCGGGCTGCTCGGGATCGCGTACGCAGAGCTGCGCGACGCCGACCTGCGACTGGAGCACGAGCTTCGATACGTCCCGGTCCGTGGCCGAACCTCCGTCCTCAGCATCGTGCGCACGGAGGCGTCGTGAACGAGGTGGTGTGGATGTCGCTGCTGGTCGGCGCGGCGGTCGTGGTGGGGTTTGCCCCGACGCCTCCGCTCGACGACTGCGACCCTGCCGGCGCGCGGGCTCAGAGCCTGCGACGCGCTGAAGTGCGCGGCACGGCGATGCTCGCGATCGGTGGCCTCACCGCTGCGCTCACCCTCCACGCGTGCACGCGTGGCGCGTGGGGCACCGGCGCACTCGTCACGCTCCTGGGTGCCGCGACCGCGCTCGTCGTGCAGCCCGGACCACTCGTTCGCGCGGTGCTCGTGCCCCTGGGAATGTGGCGCCTCGCTCGCGCCGCCTCGCGATGGGGCGGACCGCCGTGGCTACGTGACCCCGAAGGCGGCGCTGCGCTGATGGGCGTGCTGGCGCTTCGCAACCGTGGGTTGCTCGATGACGGCCCCCTGCTGGAACTCGAGGCGGGCATCGTCGCGGCGCCGCTACGAGGCGCTGGGCTCGTGGCCTCCGGGCTGATCGCCGACGCCCGCGGCGATAGCACCGAAGCACGCCGACTCCTGCTCAGCGTCGACGCCCTCGATCCCGACGTCTGCCCTCCTCTCGCGCGAGCGATCGCCAACGACTGGCTGCTCGAAGACGCCGCCTCGCGCGATCGTTGGGCCGAGGTCAACGTCCGCTCCGAGAATGCGCTGGCACTCTCCGCGGCGGGCCGCCTGCTGCACACCGTATCGCGGCGCCTGCTCGGCCACGCGAGCCGCGGCGAGCTCGTGCGGGCCTGGCTGTCGGCCCCAGCCCGCTGGAAGACGTGGGCCATGCTCGAGCGCGCGTGGGACGAGCCCCTGCTCCCGCAGTTCCCCATCGTCGACTACGACGTCAGCCTGCGCGCCGCCAACGGCCACGGCCTCGCGGGCACGGGAGCCGCGAGCCTCCACCTCGACGCCGTGCGAGCGCACCGCCGAGGCGAACTCGAGAGCAAGGAGCTCGAGCGGCTCGGTCGGGCGTGGGACGAGACGCTGTGGGACATCGGACTGCGCAAGCGCGTGCGTGCGCGATCGCTCGAGCTCGACTGCAGCCGCACCGTCGAAGAATCCATGGTCGAGCTGCACCGAGCCCTGTGCGTCGAGGTGGCGTCGATGATGCCTCCGATCGGTGACATCCCCCGCGGCGGCAAGACGCTAGAGCGCGCCGTCGGGCTCTTCTGTGACGCGCAAGAGCACCGTATCGGGTGCGCGCTCAAACGCCTCGAAGCCGCCCAGGCCGCGAGCATCTCCCCCACCGCAATCGAGCTGTGGCACGACTGGCTCGAGATTCAAGACGGCTACGGCCTGCACCAGCGCGCCGGCGCTCGCCCGCAGCGCGCGCTGTTTCAGGCCATCGACGCCAAGGCATCGCCCCTGGTGCACTGGCTGTGGCACGGCCGCGGCGAACGCCCCATGGCCAACGCCATCGCCACATGGCTGGCAATGGAGGCGGACCGGGTTCAGGACGACGAGTCGGCGGCCTACCACCGCCAGTACGTCGCCGCAGGGCCCTGAAGAGCCAGTTCCCAGATTCTTCGTCAGGCGTGACGGGGAACTGGCCTCCCGGCCATTACAGGGGAGCATGACCACTCATTGGACTTGGACTACGTACGGACTCCTCACCCTCGGCGCTGCCGCGCTGATGACCGCGGGATGCCCGAGCCCTGAGGAGAACCCCCAGGGCGCCGGAGGCACGGAGGGCGGAACCGAGTCTGTCGACACGGAGGCCTCGAGCACCGAGGAGCCCGACACCGAGGAGCCCGACACCGACGAGCTCGCCACCGACACTGGCGAGCCCGGCACCGACACCGACGAGCCCGGCACCGACACCGACGCTCCACTTCCCAGCGACTGCTCCTGCTACGACCCTTCCATCGATGCGGGGCTCGACATCGGTGAAGAGTGCCTCGCGGTCGAGGATGCGCTACCGGGCTGCGCGAGCGAGCCCCCCCCGTGCGAGACGATCACCCAGGCGGACGCAGGCAGCGGCGGCGACGCAACGGTCGGCCCCGAAGACGCGGTCCTCTGCCTCGCCGACCGTCTGGCAGCGGGCGAGTCCCCCGCGTTCGTTCTGAGCGTAGAGGAGTTCTCGGGGTCGGACACCACGCACTACGTGCCGATGGACGACGGCCGCTATGTCACGTTCACCTGCGGGTTCTTCGACAACCCGCCCGCGTACCAGCGGGTGAACACGGTCGAGTTCGCCGGGGCGGACTACTTCGCCAACTGCATCGAGGAGAGCCCCGACGATGCGGTCGCACTGTTCGAGTGCTTGCAGCTCGGCATCACCGACGCCGAGGGTGCCATGGCCGCGTGCGAGTGACGCGTCGCGGCTCCGGGCTCACAGCGCCGCGAAGTTGCGGCGGACTGCGCTGATCCGGATCTCGTCCAGCGCGCCCCCGCCCATGTGCGCCGAAGGCTCGGGCGCGACCTTGTTCGAGCCCTGTGCCGTGGCCGCGATGAACCACGGGAGGCTGGTTTGCATGCCGCCGACGAACGGCACCGGATCGCCGGCCACCTCGGGGTCGTTGGTGATCCCGTCGCAAGCCGGAATGCCTCCGCCGGGCACGACGGGCGTGTCGTCGGACTCCTGCAGCACACCGTCGATGTAGAGCTCCATGTGCGGCGGGCCGAAGTTGTAGGCCACGTGCACCCAGTCGTCCACCGGCAGCGCGTCCTCGGAACACAGGGCGGCGGCGGTGGACATGCTCTGATGGCGTACGACCAGGTGCCCCCACGCGGCCGTGCCCTGCTCGGTCTCGACCCCGGAAAGAAAGAACGTCAGATGTTCGCTCTCGGCCTCCGACGCGTCCCGGGACAACAAGGGAATCGTCTCGTCCGTCGCGGGCGCCCGAACCCAGAAGTCGATCGAGCCCAAGGCCAGATCGAAGGCAGGAGCGTCTTCGACGACGCCCGCCAGGCCAGGCCCGACGCCCAACGCGTCACCGCATCCGACGGGCCCCGCGACCGTGCCGGGCATGCCCGAATAGGTCGCGCCATCGTGCGCGCCCGTCTCGTCGAGCCACGGCTGCGCAGGTTTGCCGAAGCGGTAGCGCGCCACGACCTGATCATCCGCAGCGTACGGGCATCTGGGCCGAACGGGATCAGGGCCCGAAGTCGCAGTCGAAGCCGAAGTCGAACCTCCGCCCGATCCACCGGTCGGGGACGAGCTCGACGCGGCAGAGCCCGTGCTGTCCGACGCGCTCGTCGATCCATCTGCGCTGCCACTGCCGAACATCGAGGTGCTGCTTTCCACGCCGCCCTTCGACGAGGAGGCCGAGCCGGCCTCGGTCTCCTCGAGGGAGAAGCGTGGGTTGTCCCGAGCGCATCCCAGCAGCAGCGGGAGGCTGAGCCATGCAGCGGCCCCTTTCACCCGCCGAGTGTAGCAGTCTCGCGCTCGAGTTCCTCCTCAGCGCCACGCGCCCCGGTAGCGGATCGCCCCCGGCACATACTCGTCGAGCGCCAGCGATCCGTCGCCCTCCTCGGTGAAGTTGGTCGCGGCGGCCAGCACGTTCTCGAAGACGCCCGCAAGGTCGCGGGTGAAGAGCGCTTCGGGGCTGCACAGCGTGATGTAGGCCTGGCCGTCACCAACCTCGGCCTCCAGGTTCGATCCTCGGAAGAAGGCGGACCAGCGCATGTGTGCGCCCTTGAAGAGGGTTCGCGGCGTCGCTGCCCACATGAGGATCCGGTACATCGGGGAGGAGAACACGTGTGTCGAAGCCTTGCGGATCCACTTCACCTCCGCCTCTTGGTCGAGGTTTACGGCGTCGAGGGTCGCGAGAAGCAGCGCGAGGCTCTGGCACTGCGGAATCCAGGTGCTGTGCGTCGGCGGCTCGTCGATCAGGCGCTGAAGCTCGGGCGGCAGACCGGTCAGCGCGAGCCCGGAATAGTCGACCACTCGGCGGTGGACGGACGCCTTGGCCTCGCACTCGGGAAAGGAGGCGAGCCCCTCGGGAAGCTGCGCGATGTAGCGACCCAAGCGGGCGTAGTGAGGCGGCACCGGCTCCGGCTCGCACCCAGGACGAGTCACCGGCCCAGTCTAGCAGTGCCCTGCCCGGCCCATGGACCGTGTGGGAGCAGGTCGGCCGATGAGCACGTTGTGTGAGCAAAGTGACTCTTCGTGCATCGGGCTCCTGGAAAATCCGGCGGCACGAGTGTCGAACGGTTTGCATGGAGGTGTTCGCACCCACAGCCGAGCAGCGTCGGCTGCTCGTGGAGCTGCTCGCCAACGAGTTCGAAGGCACGCTCGACCTCCGGTTGGACCCGGCACGCGCGACCACGCTCGCCCAGCTCGTCGCGCAGGGATGGGTTTCGCGCAGCCAGGGCTGGTGCGTGCTGACCCGCGCCGGGCAGGAGATCGCGATTCACCTGGCCGACCGCATGCTCGGGGTCGAGCGCCGCATCGAAGGCTGCGCATGACGAAATTCGGGGCAGCGACGCGGTGCTGATACGTTGCCGACGCTCATGCCCGATCTCGCTCAGGCAGCCCTCTTGGCCTTCGACATCGACGGAACGCTGACCGACGCCACGACCTGGTGGGGCGGACCCGAGCTCGGCTGGCTTCAGCGCTACAGCGTCCGCGACGGAGAGGCGCTCCTGCGGATCAGGGCGCGCATCCCCGTGGTCCCGCTCTCGCGCAACAAGACCCAGGCCGCGCGAGTTCGGATGGAGGGGCTGGGCATGGACACGCGTTGGGTCGGTACCTCCGACAAGATCGCGTCGCTGCAGCAGATCTGCGAGGCGTTCGACGTCGCCCCCGCACATGTCTGCCACATCGGCGACGGTCCCGATGACGCGACCGTCTTCGAAGCCGTCGGTTTCGGAGTCGCTGTCGCCGACGCTCACCCAGTCGCGCTCGAAGCGGCCACCGTGGTCCTCGACGCAGCGGGCGGCGAACGGGCGATCGAGGAGCTCGAGCTGCGCATGGAGGCGAAGCGGTGAAGGCGATCGGCTTGATGAGCGGCACCTCCGGCGACGGCGTGGACGCCGTGATGCTCGAACTCGGCGACCTCGCGACGCGGCACGAGCCCGAGGTCCTCGGCCACGCGTACGTCGCGTTCGACGACGAGCTCCGCCAAGAGCTCACCGACCCGACCAGCCTGAGTCTGGGTCGCGTCGCAGAGCTCCACTTCGTACTGCCGCGCCACTACGCCGAGGCCGTCAAGCGCCTCCCCGACTGGCAGAGCGCGGACGTCGTCGGCATGCACGGTCAGACCCTCTGGCACGCGCCCCCGTCCCGGTCCCCCGAGGTGCCCTGCACGCTGCAGATCGGCAGCACGGCCGTCCTCGCCGCGGACTTGGGCCTCCCCGTGGTGGGTGACATGCGCTGTGCCGACGTCGCGCGCGGCGGCGAGGGTGCGCCCATCATCCCCTTCGCCCACTGGTTCTTCTGCCCTCAGGGCTCCCCGACCCGGCTGGTGGTCAACGTCGGCGGCATCGCCAACTACACCTGCGTCACGCCCAAGGTCGAAAACGTTCGCGCGTCGGACCTCGGCCCCGGGATGATGATCACCGACGCGCTCTCACGGCACGTCTCGGCGGGCGCGCACAGCTTCGACCGCGACGGCACCCTCAGCGAAGGTGGTACGCCGCACCCCGACTTCGTCGAGACCGTGCTCGGGCACCCGTTCTTCGAGCGCCCGCTGCCCCGGAGCACCGGGCGCGAGGACTTCGGGCATGCGTACGTCGAGACGCTTCTCGACGCGTTCGCGCATCTCACCGGCCCCGACCTGCTCGCCTCTAGCGTCGACGCCACCGCGGCCGCAATCGTGCGGGCCGCCAAGCAAGATGCACCCGACGTTCGAACCGTCGTCCTCACGGGCGGTGGTGCGCTCCATCCCAAGCTACGCACCTACGTCGCCGCGCGGGGACCGGAACTCGACGTCCAGGTTGCCACCGCGGGAGTCCTCGCGCCCATGCATCACGAACCGGCGGGCATGGCCCTCATCGCGGCGCGTACGCTGGCGAAACTCCCTTCGAGCGTGCCCCAGGTGACCGGCGCCAGCGCACCGTCGATCCTGGGGCATGTATGCTTTCCGCCTTGAGGCGGGCTGTTCAGGCCTTCTGGGTGATCACTCCTCCTCCCAGTAGGTCCCGGGGTCCAGCTCGAAGCTGAAGGTCACGACCACCGGCACCCCGTCGTAGGACGGGTAGTCGGCCGCTGCCACCGCGCCACGCAAGCACTCACGAAGAGACTTCTTGTCGACCTCGGCGGGCAGCTTCGCGTTGATGCCCAGAGGCTCGTGCCCCTTGGGGTTGAGCAGGACCTCGACGTCCACGTCGCCGGGCAGCGTCTGGTTCGGGTTCTTCTTCGCGTCCGCAACGCACTCATCGAAGCTCGAGTACTGCTGCTCGAACGCCTGCGTGAGCGAGAACTCGTCGGGCCGCTCCCCGCCGGCCTTCATGTCCAGCACCACGTCGGCGTTGGGGTCGAAGGTGGGCACCGAGGTCTTTGCGGCTTCGGCCGTGGGCGCGAGCAGCATGCTGCCTACGAACGCGGCGACCGCAGCGAGGCCCCCCGAGCGGAACACGATGCCCGCCTTGCCCTTGCGAGACCACCGAACCTGGCCTCGGACCCGGACCGGCTCCTGGCGGATCGGCAGCGCGACGTCGACGTCGACTTCGGAGCCCACCGTGAGCGGAACGTCCGTGGAGATGCAAACGCCGCTGATGCTGACGTCTTGCGTGGCGACCGTCTGGGTTCGGCCCTCGCCGCGGACCGTGGCTGCCACGTGAAGGGGAATGCGCGCATGCGCTCTACGCTCCTCCGTACTCGCAGCCAAGGGCAGCGGCAGGTGGCGACCTGCACCGCGTTCGGCAGCGGAAAGAATCGGCCGCCAACCTTGGTCGGCCTGTGTACGTGAGGGCGTGTGTTGCATCGTTCGCTCCGGGCCACCCTCCTCGACTCGACCCCCATGGTCGAACGTTCGGGCAGACGAATGAGTCATCGGCGGACGCGCCCAGCCCTTTAGGGTCCGCGACGTGAAAATCGCGGCCCGGCGTCGACCCTCCTCGTTTGCGGTGCGTTTACGGCGCATGGCTATGCGTTCACGGGCGCGGGTGCGAAAACCACCACCGTGTCACGCGGAGTCAGCAGCGTCGCAATCGCCGGGGTCGCAATCGTCGCCATCGGTCTGGGCGGCTGGATGCTGATGAGCGGCGACGAGCCCTCTCCGGAGGACACGACGAGCGACACCGGCAAGCGAAGCGGCAGAGCCCGCTCGCGAAGCAAGGAGCAAGCGCCGCAGCCGGGCAACCTCGAGGCGCGCGTGGCCGAGCTCGAGGGCGAGGTCGAGGCGATGCAGCGCGAGCTGAAGCGGATGAAGATGGTGCGGGGCTCGGCCGCCGCTCGTGGTGCGACCATCGACGCCGACGACCCGGAGAGCTCGGACGAGGCGCCGCAGTTCGAGGGCGCGGTGCGAGACATCATCGAGTCCGAGCGCGAAGAGGCACGAGAGAAGCGGACCGACGCGATGCGCGAACGCTTCTCCGAGCGCCACGGAGAAGTCCTCGACGAGCTCGTCGCGGTTGCGGGGCTGAACCAGACGGAGCGCGAGTCGATCGAGGGCCTCTGGGAGACGGAGACCGAACAGCTCATCCCGCTGTTCATGGCCGCCCGCGAGGGAGACAAGCCCTTCGCAGAGGTTCGCGAGGAGGCGGACAAGCTCCGCAGCGCAACGGACGCGAGCGTGGAAGGCATGCTCACGCCCGAGCAGTTCGAACGCTACGAGGAGCTGCGTCCGGGGCCCCCGGGCCGCCGGCGCGGTGGCGAGCGAGGCGGCAGCGCGCGTCGAGGACCACCTCGGTGACGGCCCTCGTCGCGACGCGATGACGCGGTGTCCGGTATAGCGGACGCCTTTCCGCACGCGCGTCGGTCGACCCTGAGGCGCTCGGGGGTTTGCAATGGACGCCGGACCCCTGGATCATCGAGGGGCGGGTGCAGACTGCGCCCGCTTCGAACCCGCCCGATGTTGGGCGTTCCGTTCTGGCTGAACGGAGTCGGGTCGCTGAGACAATGCTCAATGAGTTTGAACGCCGCGTGCAGGCTGCACGTGACTCGGTGGATACCGAACTCCGCCGGCTTGGACGCTCTGGCCTCCTCTCGGCCGGGCGGCTGCACATGCTCGCGCTCGACAACCCCACCGGGTTCGAGGAGCGCCTCGGCCCGGCGCTGTGCATGTCCGTCAGCGGTCTATTCGGCGGACCGCGCGAGCTGGCCATGTCTTCGGCCGCTGCGGTGGAGCTCGCTCGCGGGGTGTTTGGCGCGTCGCGAGGCGAGTGGGCTGGCGTCGAGTTCGGAAGCCCGACGGCCCGGATGGCTGGCCGAGGCCGGATGTCGCTCGCGGTTCAGGCGCTGCTGCAACACGTGCAACGGCTCAACCCCGACGCGGCGATGCGAACCCTCGAGGTCCACGCCGAGATGGCGCGGGAGTACGCCGCGGGCAAGCGCACCCTGGCGTCCTGGATGGCGGAGCGTCGCTGGGACATCGACCAGCTCGCCTACGTCAAGGTCGTCTGCCGGACGCGCGCATGGAGTGCCTTCGTGGCGCCGCTGATGTGCGGCGTCGTCATCGCGAACGCATCCGAAGAGCGCGCACGGCTGCTCCGACGCTTCGCCGTCCTTCTGGGGACGGCCACCTACGTGGCGCGAGAGGCCGACGACCCCTACATCCGCTCGGGTCGGCGATCGCTCCCCGTCCTGCACGCGCTGCAGTCTGCCGAACCGGGGCTGCGCGAAGAGCTGCTACACGCCCTCTGCACGCCCAAGGACCCGGCGTCCTACGAGCTCGTCGAGGGCACCATCGACGCGGCGAGCAGCCTCGCCTACACCCGTAGCTTCGCCCGGCACCTCGCCCGTCAAGCCGAAGCGGGCCTCGATCAGGCGTGCTCGGGCCTGCCCCCTTCGGAGGAGCGGGCGTTCCTCGACGCGATCATCGAGCGCACGCTGTGGAGGACACGCCCCGAGTCACTCGGGAACTAGCGCCTTGCGCGAGAGGTCGCCTGCAACCGTCGCGAGCACGCCCTCGAGCTCCGCCTCGGTCTTGCGGAGGATGCTTCGGTAGAGCGCGCGATAGGCCAGCGCCATCAGCCCTACCCCCGTCGCGCCCAGGGCGACCGCGGGAATCGCCGCCATCGCGGTCAACCCGAAGGCCAGCCCGCTGGCGACGCCCACCCCACCTCCGAGTACGCCACCGATGCGGGCGACACGAAGGTTGGCGTGCGCGCCCGAGCGAAGGTCCCCCACGACCACCACCTCGGTGCGTTCGCCGATCGGTCGAAAGCTGGCGTGCAGCGTCCACATCTCCAGCTGCTCGAGGCGGTAGGCCAAGGAGGTGTACTTGCCGGTGGACGACATGAGCTGGGAGAGGCGGGGCATGTGAAACTCGAGGACGCCGCCCGCATCGCGCCGCATCGGCTCGGCCTCTCCGCGCAGCTCCAGCCGCACCTTCTCCGATTCGAAGACTCGACAGCACGCGGCGACCGTCGCGTCGAGGTCGCCGTCGAAGACCCGCGAGACGGAGAGGCTGCGCTGACGGGTGCCGAGCCAGCGCAGGAGGGCCGCGTCGGAGTCCGAGCTGGGCTCGACCTTGGCCAACGCCTGTTCGCGCAACGCCAGCTCGAGGAAGCGCGGCTCGATGCCCGCTTCGGCGGCCGCCGCCTCGAGTTCCTGGCGACCGTACCCCTGCCGCGTCGCCACCGCGGTCGTCGACCGCTCGACGCGCTCTGCGGCCTCGAGCTGAAGCTGCGCCGCCCGCTCCAGCGCGGCGGCAGCACGGTGCTCTGAGATCCGGTCGTCAGCCATGAATGGTGCAGGTCTAGCAAACACTCGCCCACGAGCCTGCATTCCGTTCGGTACGGGGCTACCCTCCGCGGATGGACACCATCGCCGAGCTCGGGGAACACCCCGAAGCGGTCAAGGTCCTCGTCAGCGTCGCGGTCCTGCTGTTCATCGTCGCGGGTCGACGCATCGCGGTCCGCACGTTCGAGAACTCCGGGCTCCCGCCAGAGCGTCGCAATCGGTTTCTCGTCCAGTCGCGCAACGCCGCGATCTTGCTGTTCCTCGCCAGCGTCACGGTGCTGTGGGCCGAGCAGCTCCAGACCGTGGCGCTCTCGCTCGCGGCCATCGCGGCGGCGATGGTGATCGCCACCAAGGAGCTGATCTTGTGCCTCAGCGGGACCCTCCTCCGCATCTCGGCGCGCTCGTTCCGCCTGGGCGACCGCATCGAGATCGACGGCATTCGCGGCGACGTCATCGACATCGGACCGCTGACGACGACGTTGCTCGAGGTTGGACCCGAGGCGTCCATTCACCGCTTGACGGGGCGCACCGTCGTGCTGCCCAACGCGGTGTTCCTGACGAGTCCGGTGGCCAACGAGACGTTCACCGAGGAGTTCGTGCTTCACACCACGCGCATCGATCTGCCCGAGGGTGCCGACTGGGAATCCGCGGAGCGGCTGCTGCTCGAGGTTGCAGGCGAGGTGTGCGGGGAGTTCGTCGACGACGCGGATCAGAACATGCAGCGCATCGGTCACAAGCACGGGCTCGAGCCACCAACGGTTTCGCCGCGCGTTTGGGTCACCACCAAGGAAGACTCGGTCAGCCTGATCCTCCGTTACCCGGCGCCCATTCGCCGCCGCGGACAGGTCGAGCAGGCGATCCTGCGAGCGTATCTGCAGCGGCGTGACGTCAGCCGAGCGACGCCCGATGCAGCACCGCAGGGGGCCTGATGCCGTGCTTGGCAAACGCCTGCATCACGCGCAGGTTCACGTCGGTCACGAACGCCTTCTCGTACTTGATGTCGAGCACGTAGGCCTTGAGGCGCAGCCGCACCGCGACCAGGTCACTTTGAACGACCTGCTCGACGAGCACCACGACCGGCTTGGGCAAGTACGCGTATCGGCTGGAAACCGCCGCCTCCGAGACGATCTCACGAGAGTGCAGGATGTCTTGGTCGGCGCCCACGTGAAAATCCATGACCACCTGCATGTCGAGGGCCCCGTAGTTGCCGTTGGAGGTGATCTCGTTGAGGAACTTGTTGTTGGGGATCGTGACCGTGTTGTCGTCGAGCGTTTGTAGCCGCACCGAGCGCAATCCGATCGCCGTGATGTCACCGTACTGGCCGCCGAAGCTGACCCGGTCGCCCACCTGGAACGGCCGGTCGAGCATGATCATGATGCCCGCGATGAAGGACGCGACCAGGTCCTTCACCGCAAAGCCCACCGAGACTGCGACCGTGCCGCCAATGACGGTGTAGGCGTCGTCATCGAGGCGCAGGCTCAGGTTCAACACCGTCACGCCCGTTGCGACGTAGACGGTGAACTGCAGCACCGTCGCGAACTTCTGGAACAGGAAGCGGCGGTTGGCGAACTGCCCGCTGAGCTTCTCGACCGTGTTCCGCAGAAAGCGGAGCATCACCAGCGCACCGACGATCACCAAGATCGACGTGAGCACGCCGCTCCAGCGGATGAGCCCCGTGATCTGCTCGAGGGTCGCGGTATCGGTGTTGAAGCCTTCCATCGTTCAGGAAACCAGCAGGTGTTGGCGCGACAGCACGCGGGTGATCGTTCGGTACCAGGTCCACGAGAGCCGATAGCGCCCCGAGGTGGGCTCGACGTAGCCGTGCGCAACGGAGAAGCGGATCGCGTCGGCGACGTCGGGCACGGGCAGCTGCGTGCAGTCGGCGACCTCGTCGGGTGAGGCGAGCTCGAGCTGCACGATCGCGCGCAGGACGAACAGCAGCGTCGGCGGGAGGCGCTCGATCTCGGTCGCGCTGGGCTCTTCGAACAGACGCACGACCGGATTGTTGGGGTCTGCACCGACGAAGAGCGAGTACCGCCACGCCTGGAGTGCGACCGCTGGGTTCCCGCCGGAGTGGTCCCACAGGATGCGGTAGTAGCCGAGCTCGGTGCGGCGCCCCTCCTCCGTGCCCGTGGCCTCGCTTCCGACCACGAGCGCGTCGAAGTCCGGCCTCAGGTCGGCCTCGCGGGTGCGCCTCTGAATGAGCGTGGAGATCTGGTCCTCGGTCCATCGGGGGAGCAGCAACACCTGGTCGAAGAACACGCGCTCCCCTCGAGCGCGCTCCACGAAGTGCCACGCGGCCTCCTGCACCGCCACGATCCACGACGCCTCACCGCCGACCTGCAGCGCGAAACGAGTGAAGCGATCGAGCTGTTCGAGCCCGCCGACAGCGGGGGCGATCATGCGCTGCGCGTCGTCGATGCAGATGATCGAGCGTCCGGTGGCGCGGATCGTCTTTGCGACCGTCTCCTGCTCGAAGTCGGGGGCGTCGAACTGCACGGCAAGCGCCTCGAGCAGCGCTTCGAAACCCGCAGGGGGGCACCCGACGACGCAGGTGGTCTCGTCGCTGCGGGCAACCACCCGCTTGAGGAAGGTCGTCTTGCCCATGCCACGCTCACCGACGACGACGCTGAGCGTGCACGACTTGCTGTTGGCGAGATCGAGCGCCTCGGTCACGAGGTCGCGTGCGGGCTCCTCGAGCGGGAGCAGCGTCGTCGACCGGCTCTCGGGTCCGAGCTGATCGAACGCGACGCCTTGCAGCGGCTCCCCGCGCGGTCCCTTGGCCGCGCTCTCGGCCTGCTTGGCGACCTCGCGGCGGAAGAGGTACGCGAGCACCTTGCGGGTGGTGTCCAGGCCGGAGAGCTGCCGCACCATCCAGGCGCTCACCCCCTGCACGAGCAGCCAAACTCCGCCGACGGTCGCGGAGAGGAAGCCCAAGAGTCCCTTCTGGTTGTTGACCACCCAGCCCGCCAGCGTGCTCGTCTTTGCCGTCATCTCCAGGCGCGTCAGGATGGTCGGGCGCCACTGGACCACGAGCCAGATCCCAATCGGCGCGACCAGGACCCAGCAGCCCTGCAGCACCCAGCGATAGATCGTGCCCTGACCCACGATGTCCGAGGTCAGCGTCAAGATGAGACCAACCGCGGTGACCGTGAGTCCGATGAGGCGAAGAGATCGATAGCGCAGCTCGGCGTTTCCGCTCTGGGCCGCCCCGTAGACGCTCTGTCGCTCCGCGACTGCGTCGACCGTCAGCACCACCGCGCGTGCACCCTGCACCCAGACCAGCACCATCCAGATGAGGCGCAGCTCGGGTGCCTTCGATGCCGTCCCCACGACCATCGGCAGGACCGCGAGCAGGAGCAACCACTCCACGGGCCGCCGGACCTTCATCAGGTACCAGATGGCCGACGAACGCAGCCTCTGCGCGGGCGTCTGCGTGAAGCCCCAAGTCGGACCTCGCCAGCGGCGAAGCACGGCGTCCGCCAGGCCACGCCACCAACGGAACAAGGAGACGAGGACCAGCAGCTCCAGCGCCGTGATCACGATGCGGACTGGCCTCTCCCGGACGGTCGTAGACAGCGACGCGATGTCCCGGGGCAGCGACATCGCGTGGTAGCGCAGCTCGAGCGCGATCTGCCCGAGCTCGCGACGCGCCTGGGCACGACCGGGTGTCCCCAGCCCGGTGAGTTCATCGCGGGTCTCGCTGGACATGTTGAGCAGCAGCCTCAACCTCGCCCGATTGAGCATGACGACGTCGTCGCGCAGCAGCTCCGCGACCTCCCAGGCGACGCGCAGCTCTTCGGCCGTGAGCGCCTCGACCTCGGCGTCGAGCCCGGCGAGGAGCTCGGCCACGTCGCCGCGATCGACGTCGGCAGGGAGGCGCGCGTCGTCGAAGTCCGCCGACGGAGCGGGCACGGTCTGGCCGGGGTTCGCCGCCCGCTCGAGCGCTTCGGCCAGCGCCGCGCGTGCTTCGTCGAGGGCGGAGCGGACATCCTGGTACAGCGCGTCGGCCTCCACGGCACCACCCCCGAGGCCAGCGAGCTCGTCGACCTTGCGGTGCCACTCGAGCGCGTTCTCGTGGAGGTCGCGAGACGACTGCTTCCATCGAGGCAGATCCGCGGCGAACAACGCCTGGCGCTGCTTGATGCCCAGCAGCTCGGCGCGCATCTCTGCCACCACGCGCAACGCCTCGCTTCGCGCCTTGCTGGCGACCACGAGCGCCTCCTCCTGTTCGCGCGCCGCGTCCGCGGCCTCCTGTTCGGCATCGGAGATGTCCTCGCGATCGCGAGCCTCCTCCTCATCGACGAACTCCTCGGGGATCTCGATCTCGATCTCGGGCTCGGGCTCCGGTGGCGTGCTCGCGACCTCACGGAGCCGCTGCCGCTCCTCGGCAGGAAGCTCGAGCCATGCGGCGTAGGCCCCCTGCAGCCTTTGCGCAGCCTCGGTGCGGCGCACGAAGAGCTCGCCTCCCTCGGCCTCGACCTCCGGTGGGGCCTCGAGGGGCAGGAAGGCGAGCGCATCGACACGCAGCCGCTCGTCGATCTCGGCCCCGGGCTCGACTTCGCCGGCGGCCAGTCGCTCGAGCGCCTCGGCCTGCATCTGGAGCCGCTCTGCGTCCGCGGCCCAGCGCTCCCCTTGGCGCTGCTCGGCGAACGCTGCGTCGGCTTTGGCGTCGTGGGCGTCGAACAGCGCCTGGCGAGCTGCGGGCTCCAACGCGATGAACGCGGCGAGCGCGGCACGGAGGCGTGCCGGCGCGTCCACCGCTTCGGGTTGGGACCCGGGTTCCTCCGGCGGAGTCTCCTGTGGCGGGGGCTCCGCACTCAACGCCGCAAGCAGCTCGACGCCAAGCGAGTCCTGCGCGAATACGAACAGCGTGCGAGCGTCGACCGCGGGGTCGAGCGATCCGTCGAGGAACGATTGAATTGCGGTCGCCCGGGCGGAAATCGGGTCGTGCGGCTCGGTCGGCTCACCGGCTGTGTTCGGGTCCGCGCTTGCCTCGACGTGAGATTCGGTGGGCTTCTCCGGATCGTCTTCTCCACTGGGCACCTGTGCGACCGCAGGAGCGATCAGGGCGAAAGTGAGCGCCGCGACGAGAACGGCGTACATGCGTGACCAACGACGACCCATGCCCGGATGACGCGAACGTGCGCGCCCAGAATCGCACGGTATCAGAGGTGCTCTAAACACCCACATAAGCGGTCGAAACACCTCGTGGCACGAACGATGTGCCTTGACCCGGTGCTCAACAACGCATAGATGCATGCCCAGAAGGGGTGGTGAGCCGCGAGCTGCGTTGTGCGCAGCTTCGCGCGGGGCCAGGCGGGACGTGTCCGCCCGGCGACAGCCCCCCGACCAGAACGGCCTCCTCGAAAACGGCCGTTCGCCCACCACCCGCCGCGAAGTCGGCGCCGAGATCCCATTGATGCCTGACGATCGCACCGCACCGAGCACCGCAGAGTCCCTGTTCCCCCCTGCTCGCGAACCAAGTGCATCCGCTGGTCATCTGCCCACCCCCCTGTTCGAAATCGCCGTCGCGGCGATGTGGAGCGGCGGAGAGCTGGCCACCCGCTCCGTCGAGCGTGGCCACGCCCTCGCCCGCAAGCTTCATCCAGTCCCTCGCCGTGGCGGGAGCCCGTTCGGAGCGATGGCCGCGGGGCCCCTTCCCTTCGGCGAGCTCGAGTTCGACGGGCTCGACGTCGAGGAGCGACGCCTCGCCTACGCAATGACCCTGTGGGTCGGATGCCGAGGCGACCAGCCCCCCTCGGCGCGACGCGCCAGCTTCTGCCGCGGGCTCCAGCTTCGGCTGCGCATCAGCGACCGCGACGCGTCCATGCTGCGCGACATCGTCACGGCCGTCGAAGCCACCGCCGAGGCCGACGACGCCGACGCATCGCTCGGATTGTTGCTCGCGGCGCTCGCCCCCGCCCTCGGTTGAGCTCCCGTCCGCCGTATACTTCACGCCATGCGGCGTTGGATCTGGCCCGTGGCACTGTCCGCGGGCCTCTTGAGCGGTTGCCCGTCTGAGACGAGCTTCGAGTGAGGCAATGCGAGCGACTGTGGATCCGATGGCCGATGCGAGCCGACCGGCTTCTGCAGCTTTCCAGACGCGACCTGTGAGTCCGGGTACCGCTACGGCGACCTCGCCGAGTCGCTGTCGAACCAGTGCGTCATCGAGGACGGCACCTCGACCTCAGCGAGCTGGCGCTGCCGATCGACCCGGGCGTCGACGATCTCGCGTTCGCTGGCGTGCGCACGGACATCCCCAGCGACCTCTCGGGCACCGCGTTCGTGCAGACGGTGGTCATCGAGGTCGCCCAGCTCCCGCAGGCCACCGCCGGGCTGTCGATCAACGACGAGATCTTCGACAACGAGAACTCGCTCGGCGTGGTGGTCCTCGACGGGTCGCTCCGGGTGGAGCGCTTCGAAGACGGCATGGTCGAGTTTCTCGCACAGGAGGCGTTCGACCCGGCGAGCTTCCCCCTGACCTTGGAGATCTTCGTGTCCGCGGGAGAGGTCACGTTCGCGGCCAGTGGAGGCGCCCTGCGGACCGAGCTCATCACGACCGCCGTGCCGCCGTGGTTCTCCGACGCGTACGTCAGCCTAGCCGTCGGCAACCCAACTCCGGACGACCCACTCGGAACGCCTCGATTCGACCGCCTCGAGGTGTGCCCGGCCTTGGACCCGGGCTAGCTTAGAGCGCGGCCTCGACGATCGCCTTGGCCTCTTCTTGAATCTTGGCCAGGTGCTCGGGGCCGCCGAAGCTCTCCGTGTAGATCTTGTAGACGTCTTCGGTGCCCGAGGGGCGGGCCGCGAACCATCCTTGCTCGGTGACGACCTTGAGGCCGCCGATGGCGGCGCCGTTGCCCGGTGCCTCGGTGAGCTTGGCGACGATCGGATCGCCCGCGAGCGTGTCCGCGGTGACCTGATCGGGAGAGAGCTTCTTCAGCGCGGCCTTCTGCTCGGCGGTGGCGGGCGAGTCGATGCGCTCATAGACCGGCGCGCCGAACTTCTCGGTCAGCGCGGCGTAGTGTTCCGCGGGGTCCTTGCCCGTCTTGGCGGTGATCTCGGCGGCGAGCAGGTCCATGATGATTCCGTCCTTGTCGGTGGACCACACCGTGCCGTCGCGGCGCAGGAAGCTGGCGCCCGCGCTCTCCTCTCCGCCGAAGCCGTAGGATCCATCGACGAGGCCCTCGACGAACCACTTGAAGCCCACGGGCACCTCACTGACCTTGCGACCGATGTCTCCCGCGACTCTGTCGATCATGCTGCTGCTGACCAACGTCTTGCCCACGACGGCGTCGGCCGGCCACCCCTCTCGCGTGCGAAAGAGGTAGTCGATCGCAACCGCGAGGTAGTGGTTGGGGTTCATCAAGCCGTGGCTACGGGTCACGATGCCGTGGCGGTCGTAGTCGGTGTCGTTGCCCACCGCGACGACGTACTTGTCCTTGAGTTCGACCAGCCCGGCCATCGCGTAGGGCGACGAGCAGTCCATGCGAATCTTCCCGTCCTTGTCGACGCACAGGAACGAGAAGGTGGGATCGATGGCGTCGTTGACGACGTCGATCTTCAGGCCGTACTTCTCGGCGATCGGGCCCCAGAAGTTGATGCCCGAGCCGCCCATGGGGTCGACGCCGAGCTCGAGCCCGCTCGAAGCGATGGCTTCCATGTCGATGACCTCGGCCAACCCCTCGACGTAGGGCGTGATGTAGTCGAAGCGCTGCGTGGTCCCGGCGCGCAACGCCGAGGCGACGCTCACTCGCTTGACGCCGTCGAGCCGCCCCTCGAGATACGCGTTGGCGCGGGCTTGAATCTTCGAGGTGACCTCACCGCCTGCGGGGCCGCCGTGCGGCGGGTTGTATTTGAAGCCGCCGTCGGAGGGCGGGTTGTGGCTGGGCGTGATGACGATGCCGTCGGCGCGGCCCTCGGTTCGCCCCCGGTTGTGGGCGAGGACCGCGACCGAAACAGCCGGGGTGGGAGTGACGCTGTCGTCGGCGTCGAGTAGCGCGGTGACGCCGTTGGCGGCGAGCACGGCCAGGGCCGTGTTGCGGGCCGGGCGAGACAGCGCGTGCGTGTCCATCGCCAAGAAGACGGGTCCGGTGATGTCCGCCTCTTTGCGGTAGTCGCACAGCGCCTGCGTGACCGCCAGGATGTGATCTTCGTTGAACGACATCGACGACGCGCTGCCGCGATGTCCGCTCGTGCCGAACGACACGCGTTGGGACGCCTCGGCGGGGTCGGGGCGCAGCGTGTAGTAGTCGCCGACCAGCTTGGGCACGTCGATGAGGAGAGAACGGGGCGCCTTCTTGCCTGCAAGCGGGTGAACCACGGGCCGGAGTAGAGAACGCTCGGGGGGGCAGACGCAACCACCACGTGGGGCGCAGTCCGGAAAAGTCCGACTGGCCCTCGGATCAGGCGGCGCACACAGCGGGACACCGACGGCCCGGCTCGGGATTTTTTTTCGACGTCGGGACCGGAGGCGGGACCATCGCGCACGCCGGAAAACGGCGCTGAAATGGGTGCTGGAGCGTTTGCTCCGAATCGGGACACCCCTGTGCGCCCCTTTGCCCATTGCGCGAAGTCGAGAGCTTCACCATGCCGATCCCGAAGCCGTGACACGTGCAGCCAAGCCCCACCGCGACCGAACCGATACGGTGACCACCGCGGATCTCCTCGCCTCGCAGCTTCAGGGACAGAAGCCACGAGAGGTCGGCACGCGCTGCCTCACCGTGGGTGGTGTGCCTGTGGCGAAGGTGTCGACCGACGTCGTGCGCCTCAACCCCATCACGGCGACGTCGTCCACGGAGATGCCGGCCCTCGAGATGATCGCGGCGCTGTCCGGCCACGATCCGACGGGCATCATGCTCGTCGAGGACGCCAACGGCACCGGCGGCTTCGCGTTCAACGTGGAGAAGGGCCGCGTGACCGGGGCCCGAGGATCGGGAGACCTCGACGACCTCAAGCTCTGGGCCAAGGAGCTCTATGCGCGCTTCCCCGATCGCGTGACCACGCCGCCGCCGGGTGAAGCCGCCGAGCCCGGCAACGAGTGGGTGGGCATCGCCAAGGACTTCGTCCGCGAGCACGCGCTGGACTCGCTCGAGTACAGCACCACGCCGGGAACCCGCATCACGCTCTTGCGCGGAGACATCAGCTGGCAGGGCCCGTCCCTGCCCGGAGGCGGCGGGCTCGGGCTCCAGCACTTGCTGCTCGAGCACGCGCGTCGCCACGACGAGCTGCCGCGCATGATGAAGAAGCTCGGCGACCTTCGCCAGCTCGCGCTCCCGATGTACGAGCCCGGCCCGATGCCACCGGGCGGCAAGCCTACGCCGACGGGCGACGCGGAGGACTGGGGCGACGCCCAGCCGGACACCGCGAGCCAAGCCGCGTGGGATCTGGCGCGCGCGGTCTACCACTTGTGCGATGGCCAGCGCTCGATCGACGAGCTGGCCGACTACAGCATGTTCGGACGCTTCCGCACGCTCGAAGCGCTCGCGCTGCTTGCGAAGAGCCAGTGCGTCATCGTCGTCGAGCCGCCCAACCGCAACGCCGCGGGGCCGAATCTGCTCCAGCTTCCGACGCCAGCGAAGCCCAGTTTCAACGAGGGGCCCACGAAGGTCGCGACCAACGTCGCGCCCAAGCCGGCGCCGATGGAGCACCGCCCGACCACCGGCTACATGCTCGCGCGCCGGGCCAAGGAGCGGATCGACGTCCCGTCGAAGCCGACGCACAAACCCAGGCCCAAACCCACGACCCCGGCGGCTTCTCGACCCCGGCCCGAGGTTCGTGCGCCAGCGCCCCTACGACCGACCGCTCGACCCAAGGCGACGCCGCCGCCGATGCCACCCGTGCCCGGGGCGCAGACCGAGCGCATCCCGACGCGGACCCTGGTCGAGGCACACGCGGACGTGGTGACCGCCAAGCCGCCCTCGGTGCGCGACGCCAACGTGGGCGGCGGCAGGGCGCTCCTGGAGGCGCTCGAGGCCGAGCTGGCCACGCTCGACGTCGACGCCAAGCCTGAGACCTCCCCGAAGGAGACGTCGGGCGGGATCCCCTGGAACTTCGTGCTGCTGGCCGTGCTCGGCTCGCTGCTGTTCGCCGGGGGCGCCGCGTTCTCGATGATGCTCGGATAGCGTCACCTGCGCGGTTCCGTCCGCCGCGCCTCTGGGCGCGTTCAGGCGCACCTACATGCGGTCATAGAGGGTTATTTTCCCGATGCCAGTCCACATGCTACGCCCGAGCAGCAATGTGGGTTTTGGTGCTGGCGCTCCTGGGGAGCGCGACCAACGACGCCGAACGGGCGACTCCAGCCGCGTCCGTGCGGAAGTTCGACCACGACGCCCGTCAGGCGCGGCTGTTCGACAGCATGATGGCGCGCGCCGATCCCATCGCGCTCGAGGTGGTGCTCGCCAAGGTCGCCGGCGGGCTGCCGCCCAAGTCCCTGGGCGCCTTCGTCGACAACGCCCGCGTCTACCCACGCGCCGAGTATGCGCCCGCTCTTCGCCGATATGCCCGCTACCGAAAGGCGACCATCCGGGCGCGCGCCCTGGTCGCCCTGGCGGCGATCGACCGCGACTTCGGGGCCGAGGCCGCGCTGGCGGCGATGAACGACCCCTCGGTGGAGATCCGGCTGCTCGGCGTCGACCTGGCGCTGGCGAACACAGCCCCTCATGTCGAAGAGGCGCTGCTGCGGTTGCTCGCCCGGGATGAAGCCGTTGCCAAGGTCGTTCGCACACGCGGTCGTTAGCCTGACGCTGGCCCTGAGCACCGGCGCCTGCGCCCGAGGAGCACTCGAGGCGCGGCGCGAGGGGCCCGCGTTCAACCGCGCGGCACGACAGGGTGCCGAGGCTCCGGCGGCTACGCCGCTACGGCTCGTACTGTTCTCCGACGCGCACGCGGTGGGCATCGATCCCGCCACGGGACAGGAGCTGTGGCGACGCCCCGTCCGCGCGTTCGGGCCTCCGGTCAGCGTGGGTGATGCGGTGGTGGTCCCGGTGTATGGGCACCGCGCCGTTGCGCTCAACGCCAACACGGGGGCGACGCTCTGGGAGCATGCCCTCCCCGGACAGGTGCTCACGGGGCTCGACGCGTCCGAACGCGGCGTCATCGTGACGGCCCTTCAAGCCGACCCCAAGGAGCGCAAACGGCCCCGAGAGCGAGAGCAGGCACGTTCGGTCGTGGGCGGTATGTCGATGCACGACGGTCGCATCCGCTGGACGCGGCCGAGCACGGCGCTGCTGGGCGTCCCGGCGGCGCGCGGCAAGGCGGGGTTCGTGCCGATGGGCGACACGGTCGTCTCCGTCAACTTGCGCACGGGCCGAATCCTGGGCTCGAAGACGACGGCTTCGGCCGACATCGACAGAGTGGAGCGCCACGGCACCACGTTGCTCGCATCGGACGGCGACGCGCTGATCGACCTGCAGGTGGGTACCCGATACGACTACGAGCAAGACGACGCGCAGCTCTTTGCTCGGGTCGACGGTATCGAGCCCGGGCTGGGGCACCACGGCGGGGTGGTCTTCCGCCTGCTACCGCCTCCGGGCGCAGGCGCCCCCCGAGACGCGTTGTTCCTGGGTCGCAGGGTGCTCATCTTCGTGCGCCTCGACGAGCGAGGCCGGCTCTCCCGCGCCCGCTGGGTGCACGCCCGAATGGACCAGCGCGAGTACGTCGACTTCGCCGCCATGCCCGACGCGGTGCTGCTCGTCCGGGACGACGGGGCGCTCGTTCGGCTGGACCGCGAGACGGGCCGCGTCCGCGAGGAGCTCGAGGGCGTGGTCGAGCCTCACGGCGCCGCGTTCGTGGGCTACGCGACGCCGGTCGAAGACAGCGAGGACTCGGTCGATCGCGACACCACGGTGGCGCTGCTGCAGGGTCTCATCGAAGACCCCGACGAGCGGCTGGTCCCCGCGCAGAAGCTGGCCCTGACCCTGCTGTGGAGAGACCCTCGCCCCCAGGTTCGGCGCACGGTCGAAGACGTGGCCGCGGGCATCGTCCGCCCCGACGGCGCGGACGCGACGTTGTCCCTGATGGACCACGCCGACACCCTGCTCACCCAGGCTTGGGGTCGCGGCGATCCGCAGACCGTGCACGCCCTCGCCGAGCGCCTGACCTCGAAGCGCCTTCGCGGCGACGCCCTACGCGACGCGGCCCGAGAAGCCGTGGAAGCAGGCGGCGCAGAGGTCTACGCCCCGCTGGTGAATCTGCTCGACCAGCCCGACCTCGACGCTCGAGATCTCGACCATGTTGCCATGGCCCTGAGGGACATCGGCGCCCCCGAGACCATCGACGGCGCCGCCCGCTTCGTGACCCAGTACCACGCCGACCCCGAAATCGTCGACGCCTCGAAGGCGATCTACTACCTCGCCGAGCTCTTGGCCGCCCACGCCCAGCCCGACCTCCCCGAGCACACCACCGAAGAAGCCAGCGCCGCAGCCAACGCAGCGCTGGGGGCCGTCGTCGAGGACGAGTTCACCGTCCCGTCACTGCGGGCGTTCATCGAAGCTCAGCTGGCGGAGTGAGACGAAAGGGGGCGTGGCGGCTAGTCGACGGACAATGCGCGCACCGTACCAACCCCGTCCATCTCCTCCACGAGCGTCACCTTGAGGTTTTCAGGCGCCAGGACGAGGTCGATGAAGGCCGCCGTTTCGTCGTCGTGCACGACCGACGGAGCACCGTCGGGGGTCATCCGAACGAGCTGACCCCGCACCGCGATATACGCACCCGAGTCATCGGTGGCCGGTGCACAGTCGACACCCCATGCGTCGACGGGAAGCGTGAACGAGGTGAGGAGCGCATCGTTGATGCTCCAGCGCTCGAACAAGGCGAATGGGGGATCCACCCCCCCATCGAGATCGGCGAAGCCTTGCACGATGGCGATGGACCCGTCGCTCAGCTGCGCCATGCAAGAAAACGCAGCATACATGAACCCCCCCTCCCAGCTCGTGAGGAAGAGCGGGGAATCCGAGAAGTAAGAAAACCCGCCGTCAGAATCATAGGCTGCAATCGACTGAAACGTGGGCGTCAAGTCGATGGACGTTCCGCCGCTGAAGACGTGGCCGAAGTAGTTGGTGCGCATGAGCTGCTGGGCAGCCATGACGCCCGGACCCGGTTGCCAGTCCTCCTCAAAGAAGTCGACGCCCAGCGCTGCGTCGTAGCCGATGACTGCGTAGTCGCTGAGCGAATAAGGGCCGTTCCCTCGCACCGCGACTCGACCATCGGCACTGGCGGCCACCAGCTGGACATCGATCGAGACATACCCCCAATAACCGGGCAGCGGGATCTTCGTGAAGATCGGGAGTTCGTTCAGCGTTCCGAGCTCTGAATCGAACGAATAGACGGTCGACGCGATGACCAGCAGGAGCTCGTCGACACCGCGCACCGTGGAGCTCGTGACGAGTCGCGGGGTATACTGCCACCAGTCTGCCAACGATTCGGGAACGTCCGATCCCCAAACGTGCCCCTCGAACCCCTGGAACTCGTGGACGAATTGCTCTTCGCCGGCGTCGTCGAGGCCGACGATCACGACGCGCTCCGCCTCCAAGTCTTCCGCAACGACCACCATGAGGCCGTCGCCGAGGCGCTCGAGGAAGCGTGGCGTCACGTCGAGCGGGAGGTCATACGCCCAAAGCTCCGCGTACAACGGTTCGCCTGTCGAGGATGACGACTCCGCCGAACCCGAGGTTGACGATCCGCTCGTCGTCGAGCTCGAGCCACCCTGAGAATCCGAAGACTCGGAAGCACTCGACGTCGACGTGGTCCCATCGGGCGGGAGTCGTCCAACGGTCGTCTCGCTGCCACTGTTCGAATCTGGCATCCCCCCGCCCGTCGTGTCCGACGACGTGGTCCCATCGGGCGGGAGTCCTCCAACGGTCGTCTCGATGGGACCACTGTTCGAATCTGGCATCCCGCCGCCCGTCGTGTCCGATGTCTGTGGGCCCGAGGTACTCACCGCAGGGGCGGCTCCGGTGGGGGCGCTCGAGGACGTTCCGCCATCGGTGGTCGTCCCGCCCGCGGCCGTCCCCAAACCGGACGGGTCGCAGCCGGCAAGCACGCCGGCGAGTACAATCCATGGCGAGATGGCTTCGAGGCTTCGCGCGGCGTCCATGTCCATGAATCTTCGTGCCGCCGCGATTCCGTGATGAAATCGTCTCGCGGTCGCACCCAAAGCTGACGTGGGCCTCACCACCGCCGAAGTTCCGCGTCCCGGCACTACAACCCCCCTGAGTTCAGCGCAGACCCATCGAACGTCCGAATCCCGGACGTTCACCCCGCTGCGAGCTCGAACCCATCGGCGAGCCATGACCACACCGCCGCGATGCGTGGCACGTCGCGAAGCGCTCGGTGGCCGACGAGCCACAGGGAGTCGGCCGGAACGCGCGCCAGCGATGCTTCGAGCCGCGGCGACAACTGCAGCTGCCGAACGCCGCGGAGCATGAGGTAGGGGTGCGGCACGAGCATGGCGGCGAAGCCCTCCCGGACGGCCTCCAGCTGCGCGGTCATGCTGCTGGTCTCGACGACGACCGCGGCAGGACCCGCGTGATCCAACACCCACTTGCGATCGGATCGGCCGCCGAGGTCTTCGCCCCACGTCACCCATCGCATGGCGCTCGCGTCCTCGAGCGGCATCTTTCCGCGATGGCGGCTGGAGACGATCGCGACGTAGCCATGTTTGGCGAGACGCTTCACTACGAAGTCGCCTCCCGTTGGACGGCGCATGCGCAGTGCCAGGTCGGCCTCCCGACGCGTGAGGTCGGCGTAACCGATGCTCGCCAGCACTTGCAGGCGAATCTTGGGGTGGCGGTCGAGCAGGCGGCCGAGCCGGGGCATCAGGAAGTGGTCGGCAACACCCGGTGGTGACGCAACGCGGACGACTCCTTCCGCTTCGACCTCCAGGCCCTCGACCGCGCGCATCATCCCCATCGCGCCGAGCTCCATCGCCTCTGCGTGCACCACCAGGCGCTCCCCCGCGTCGGTCGGCTTCGCGCCGTCGGGGGTCCGATCGAAGAGTCGAACGCCGAGCTGCTCCTCGAGCGCGTCCACGCGCCGCGACGCCGTCGACACGTTGACTCCGAGCGTCGTTGCCGCGCGCTTGAGCGAGCCCTCGCGAAACACCGCGAGAAAGACCCGCAGATCGTCCCATCTGCTGCTTTGCATGAGCGCAAAGCATGGTCGCACAATCTCGACTCATCGACATGCGGCGCAACCCCCATGCTGAGCGCATGGAGACGCAGCAACACACCATCTTCGGCGCCGGTCAGGTCGGCAAGCTCTTGGCGGCCGAGCTCGCCGCCATGGGGCATCGCGTTCGGCTCGTCCGTCGCGGCCCCGCCGGAGAACCGATGGCAGGCGTGCAATGGCTGCAGGGTGACGCCACGGACCCGGACTTCGCTGCCCGCGCGTGTGAGGGCTCGACCAGCGTCTACAACTGCACCAACCCGCCCGACTACGGGCACTGGGACGGAGTCTTGCAGCCGCTGTATCGAGGCGTGTGGGACGCAGCCGCCGCCGGAGGTGCCCGGCTCGTCCAGCTCGAGAACCTCTACATGTACGGACGACCCGCCGCGCACCCCTTCGATGAACACACGCCCAAGCAGCCGTGCGCCCCCCACGGTGCGTTGCGCAAAGCGCTGGGCGAAGAGCTGTGGGCGCGCCACGCTGCAGGCGAGCTCGAGGTGACGGTGGGTCACGCGTCGGACTTCTTCGGGCCCGGTGCCCACCTGAGCACCGTCATTCGCCCCGACGTGATCGAGGGCCTCCGCCGAGGACGGCGCGTCTACGTGACCGGCAACGTCGACACCCCGCACGGCTACACGTACACGCCCGACGTCGCGCGCGGGCTCGCCATCCTAGGCACGCGTCACGAAGCGATCGGCCGGGCGTGGCACCTTCCGACGACCGCGACCTCCACGACGCGTGCGTTCCTCGAGGCCTTTGCCGACCAGCTCGGCACCACCGCGCAGGTCACCACGGTCCCCGGGTGGGCGCTGCGAGCCGTCGGTCTCTTCTCGCCGATGGTCGCCGCCCTCGCGACGATGCGATACCAGTGGGACGTACCCTACGTGCCCGACGACAGCGCGTTTCGGGCCAAGTTCGGCCTGGAGCCGACCCCGCTGCACGAGGCGATCGAAGCCACGTTGCGGGCCTTCACGACCCAGCCTCAGCTCGCTGCCGCGTAGCCTACTTCGTGGGCCACAAGCTACGCACCCACTTCGCCAGCAGGGCCACGCCGCCTGGTGCCTCTTCGACCTCACAGGCACGGAACGACGCCTCGAGCACCTCGGGGTCCACACCGTCGCGCAGCCCGATCGTGACGAACTGGGAGTGCTTCTTTGCGTCACCCCAATACTCGCCGAGCTCGACCTCCACGCGCCGCCCCACCACCTGCACCACCACGCGACGGTTGGGCTCGCCCTGCACGTACAGCAACCCCTTGGCCCGATAGACGCCGACCGGCAGCGCGTCGAGGGCCGCGCGCACGCGGTCGGGCTGCAGCGGACGGTCGCTCGTGAAGCTCCACGTCGCGTAGACGGTGTCGTGGGCTTCGTGGGCATGTCCGCCCTCCGTCGTCGCGGCATGCACGTGCACATCAGCCGGCTCGGGCAGATGTTTCGAGGGATCGAAGCGACCCGTACCCAAGAGCAGGTCGAAGTCCACGTTGCCTCGCACCGACTCCAGGATGCGAACGCCGGGCACGGTCTCGAGCACCCGAGACTTCACCGCAGCGATCTGGTCGTCGTCCACGAGGTCGACCTTATTGAGCACCACCAGATCGGCCACGGCGAGCTGATGCAGCGCGAGCGGCTCATCGCGAAACTCGAGCGTCATCATCTGCTCCGCGTCGACCACCACCACGGCGGCGTCGATGTCGACGATGTCATACAGGCGCGCCTCCTCGAACCCGCGCAGCACTGCCGCTGGGTCCGACACGCCGCTGCACTCGATGATCACGTGCTCGGGCGCGTCATCTCGATGAAGCAGTCGAAACAGCGTCAGCAGGAGGTCGTCGCGAATGGTGCAGCAGATGCAGCCGTTGGCCAGCGTGACCGTGTCGCCGTCGGTGCTCGCCACGAGCTCGGCGTCGATGTTGATCTCGCCGAAGTCGTTGACGATGACTCCGACGCGAACCCCGTGTTCGGCTCGGACGAGCGCATTGAGCAGCGTCGTCTTTCCCGCGCCGAGAAAGCCAGCGAGCAGGGTGAGCTTGACGGTGGGCAGCTGCTCCACGGGCTCGACGTGCACGACCATCGCGGCCATGTAGCGCGCGCAGGCTGGCGGGGGCGAGCGCAGTGCGACGATATGTCGCACCTTCGGTCCGCCGCGTCAGCCCGCGTGTCGGCGCAGCTTCCACTCGATGCGCGAGGTGGCAAGGCGAATCTTCTCGGCAACCACCCCGGGCGCTTCGCCCTGCAGGTCACTCATCCGCGCGTGCGCGGTGCAGACGGTCTTGACGTCATGGCAGCGCTCGGCGAGCAGCCCTGCCCACCGCCGAAAGGCGCCCGCGGCGTCGGGCCCGGGCTCGAGCGCCTTGCCCAGCGTGGGGTGCCAGTGCAGGCGCCCACCCCACGGCAGCGGGAGCCAGCTGAGCGTGTCGTCGACGTGCAGCGTGCCGCTGGGGCGGTGGATCGCCAGCACCGACGAGAAGTGCACGTGGGGATCGTCCGTGACCAGCTGTACGCCCGCGGGGACGTGAAACTCGAACGCGGACTCGAAGCGATCGCCAAACCCGTCGTCCTCGGGGTGCTCGGGCTCCCAGCCGATGTCGCCGCATTCGCTGTGGTGGCGCTTCGTTCCGTAGAACTTCGCGTCGGGGAACATCGTGCGGGCGGCCGACACGTGCAGCGTGTGGAAGGGATGCAGGTTGACCACCGCCTGCACGGCCTTGCCTCCGTCGGTCAGCGCGAGCACCCGCTCACGGACCTCGTCCTCGAGCCCGTAGCTGTCGAGCATCACGAATGCGCCCGAGGGCAGCCGGACCAGCGAGCACTGCGTCTGCACGTCGAGCAGCCCCAGCACTTTGAACGCCCCGCGGATGTTCCAGAAGTCGTCTGAGATCTGGATGATGTCGTGGCTCATCGGCGTCGTCTCGGGTCGGGTCTATACCCTGAGCGCTCGTGCGCAACGCATGCCCGCTCCAAACTCGACAGTGTGCCACCGTACGCTAGGTCGGCAAGGTGAGCACGACATACGCAGAAGGCACCAAAGTGAAGTGGAACTGGGGGAACGGCACGGGGACGGGCACCGTGAAGGACAGCTTCACGCAGAAAGTCACCCGCACGATCGACGGTACCGAGGTCACCCGCAACGCCGACGAGGACAACCCGGCCTACATGGTCGAGCAGGAGGACGGGGACCGGGTGCTCAAGTCCCACTCCGAGCTGGAGAAGGCTTGAGCACCCTGCCCAGCTAGAAGCGGAGGATGGCCGCAGCGACCGAGCCGCCCGGCAGCGACGATTCGTCGACGGGCAGGACCCGCCCGCCACGCTGCAGCACGTACTGCACCGCCACGTCGAGCAGGTCCTGGTCTCCGGCCTGCCGTTCGTCGTTCATCACGAGCGTGTCGTTCTCGGGCTCGTAGGTTCCCCATGCGCGCGTCGTCGCGGACACGAGCAGGGACTCGACGCCTCCGCGAAACGCCTGCCGGAGAATGTCGCTGAGGTCCGAAGAGATGCCCTCGGTGGGGCCGGTCTCGAGCCGATTCAACGCGCCGGTACGCTCGGCGACGACCAACGGCTGCACCCGCGACCAGGCCGCTTCGTGCAGCGACTCCATCGAGTAGCCACCCGGGTCGCCTTCGATCGCATGGGGGGCGAGCTGCAGGTCGCCTGCGTACCGGCGAAACTCCGCGACCGTGCGCTCGACCGCAGCGACGACCACGGGGAGCTTCGCGTCGGAGAGCGCGCCCGGGAGCGCCTCGGCGACGCTGCGCACGAACTGCTTCAGCTCGAAGTCACGATCGTCATGGCCCTTGCCGTGCCCATGAAAGATCGCCGCGCCGTCGTGGCCCACCGACCGGTGCTGCAGGCTGGGCTCTTCGGCCTCGCCGCCGACCACCGCAAACATGTTGGCGGGGATGTCGCCCAGAGGCCGCTGCTCGAGGTGGCTGCGCGAGCCTTCGAAGAGCCCGACGGAGTCTCGGCTGATCGCGATCACGGCAAACCTGTCGGCCATCGTCAGCGCGAGGAGCGGACGTACGCGCCAGCGGTCCCCCACCGAGACCGACGCCTCGAGCGGGTATGGAACCTTGAACGCATGGAACTGCGAGGGGCCCAGCAACAGGCACAGGCCCTGGCCGCCGTGGTTCCAGAACTGCTCGTCTTCCAAGAGCGACCGGGCGGGCGCGAGCCGCTTGCGCGCGGCGAGCTCGTCGTCGCCGAAGCTGCCGAGCGCGGCCTGGGCCTCGTCGAGGAGCGAGCGCAGGCGCACAGGGTCTTGTCGGATGTCGATGCCTCGCTCGTGGGTGGGCATCGTGATCGTGACCCTGGGGCCCTCGCCGGGCGCGGCCAGCGACCGCAGCTGCTCTGCGCTGACTTCGGTCTGCGACGGGTCACCTTGCGGAATCTCGAGTCGGCGCCACGCTCGGACGCTCGGGGGCGTGATTTTTTCTGAGACGCTGCTCATGGTGACGGCCTGACTCAGCAAGGCCAGCTCGCAACCGCGAGCCTCGTCGTCAAAACTGGCGACAGAGACTCCGACAACGCGGCCGCGACGATGGAGAACCCTCGCCATTTCGGCGGGATGAAGCTGGCTCGGTTCTCGCAAAGACAGCGTCTGGATGCTGCCGTACAGCCGCCAGTCGATCAGCGACACCGACATCGAAGCCGTCGTCGACGCGCTTCGAGGAGACTGGCTCACGCAGGGGCCGATGGTGGCCCGATACGAAACCTCGCTGGCCGAAGCCTGTGGCGCGCACGGTTGCGTCGCCGTCTCGAGCGGGACCGCGGCGCTCCACCTCGCGTACGCGTCGCTCGGGCTCGGCCCCGGTGACGAGGTGATCACCACGCCCATCACCTTCTCCGCCACCGCCAACGCGGCATGTCTGCAGGGCGCCACGCCCGTGTTCGCCGACGTCGAACCCGACACGGGCAACCTCGACCTCGACTCGGTCGCCTCGAAGATCACCGATCGCACGGTGGGCATCGCAGCGGTGCACTACGGCGGCCTGCCCGTCGACCTCGCGGGCATCGCCGACCTCGCCCGCACGCGAGGCCTGTGGGTGGTCGAAGATGCCTGCCACGCCCTCGGCGCGAGCTACGACGGCGCCCCGATTGGGGACGGACGCTTCAGCGATGCGACCGTATTGAGCACGCACGCGATCAAGAACATCACCACGGGCGAAGGTGGCGCCGTGCTCTCGCGCCGGGCCGATGTGCTCGAGCGCTGCGCCCTGCTCCGCAGCCACGGCATCGACAAGCGCGCGGGCGACCCCGACGCGCCGTGGTCCTACGACATGCTGGCGCTCGGCTGGAACTACCGGATCACCGATCTCCAGTGCGCGCTCGGGCTCTCGCAGCTCGCGCGGCTGGACGCGTGGATCGAGCGCCGTCGCGAGCTTGCCGGGCTGTACGCCCATCACCTCGCGCGCCGCCTTGGCGACGCCGTGCGGCCCCAGGCCGGCCGAGCGGGCCGACGCAACGCCCACCACCTGATGTCCACGCGCATCGACTTCGACGGCCTCGATCGGACCCGTGCCGACGTGATGCGGGGCTTGCGAAGCGAGGGGATCGCCACACAAGTGCACTACATCCCCGTGCCGACCCTCCACTACTACCGCGAACGATTCGGCGACCAGCCCCGGGCCGGTGCCGATCGTTTCTACCGCCAGCAGCTCAGCCTGCCCCTGTTTGCCGACATGCGGGAAGACGACGTGATTCACGTCGTGTCGGCGCTCGAACGACAACTCGTCGGAGATGCCCATGGATCGTGACTCGAAACTACGCGCGCTGATGTCATCGCTGGACGGAAAGTGCGTCCTGGTCACCGGAGGGACGGGATCGTTCGGCCGCGCGTTCGTGCAGGCCGCGCTCGCCCACTCCGACGTGGCGAAGATCATCGTGTTCTCGCGCGACGAACAAAAGCACTACGCCCTGGGACAGCAAGTTCGCGACCCGCGGCTGCGCTGCTTCGTGGGCGACATTCGTGACCGCGACCGCCTGAGGTCGGCGTTTCGCAACGTGGACATCATCGTGCACGCCGCCGCGATGAAGCACGTGCCGATCTGCGAGTACAACCCGCTCGAGGCGATCCACACCAACATCACGGGCGCGAAGAATCTGATCGAGATGGCGATCGAGTGCGGAGTCAGCCGCGTCGTCGCTTTGTCCACCGACAAGGCCGTCGCGCCCGCCAACCTCTACGGCGCCACGAAGCTGTGCATGGAGCGACTCCTCATCGCAGCCAACGCGTACTCGGGCGACCTCCCCACCCGTTTCTCGGTCGTTCGCTACGGCAACGTGATGGGCAGCGCCGGGAGCGTGATCCCGCTGTTCGAAAAACAGCGAGATCGCGGTTGCCTGACAATCACGGACAAGCGCATGACCCGGTTTTGGATCAGCATGAACGGCGCGATGCAGCTGGTGCTGCAGGCGTTGCGCATGATGCAGGGCGGCGAGGTCTTCGTGCCCAAGCTTCCGACCACCGACATCGAGACGCTGGCCGAAGCCATCGCGCCCGGAGTGCCCCGCGAGGAGATCGGCATCCGTCCCGGAGAGAAGCTGCACGAGACCCTGATCTCGCCCGAAGAGGCCGCACGCACGGTCGATCTGGGCGAGGTGCTGATGATCCAGCCCGACTTTGGTGACGCGCGGCCCGCATCGGGCGAGCCCGTCAACGACGACTTCTATTACGCGAGTGATCGGGAGGACCTCCGCCTGACGCTCGCCGCGACGCGAGACCTCCTCGCCGCGATGCCATGACCATGCAGCCCACACCCCACTTCGTCTTTCGCTGCGACGCCGGCCCGCGAGCTGGTGCGGGCCACTTCATGCGCCAGCTCGCGGTCGCGCAGCACGCCAAGCGGCACGGTTCGGTCACCGTCCTCGTTCCCAGCGAAGGCCGAGTGCTGCTCGAACACCTCGACCCGGAGATCCGCGGGTTCGTGCTTCACGACCAGCAGCCGCTCGACGAGGCGGCGTGGATGCTGGAGACGTTTGGGCCCTCGGCGATCTACGTGGTCGACAGCTATCGGCTCCCGCCCGAGTACTACGACGCGCTCGCTCGTCGCAGCCGATCCGTGGTGTTCGATGACGGCGAGCGTGACCTGCCCGCCGCGCTGACCGTCCGGCCACGCCCCGGGAGCTCTGCCCGCGCGTCGGTGCTCGAGGGGTGCGCGTACATCCCGGTGCGACAGAACTTCTCGCGGCGCACCACGACGCGCGGCGCCCGAAACCTCGTCGTCAGCTTCGGCGCCTCCGACCCCACCGGCGCCACCGCCACCGCGCTCTCGCGCCTTCCGGCAGAGACACTGGGCGACTGGCGTCTGACCGTCGTCCACGGCCCGCTCGCGTCCTGTGACGATCTCGGGCTGGAGCGACTCCGTGATGGGGGCTGGACGATCGACGTGGTGCGCTCGCCCGACATGCCCTCGCTCTTGGCGACCGCCGACGCTGCAGTCGTTGCCGCCGGCTCGATCGTCTGGGAGCTGGCGGCCGTTGGCGTACCCACGGCCGCCTTTGCCGTCGTAGACAATCAGGCGCGCAACGCCCGATGGCTGAGCGAGCACCGATGCATTGCGGGCGGCTGGCGCTTGGGCGCGCGCCCGATCATGGAGTCGGCCGACCTCATCGCTTTCCTGACCAACGCCCAGTGGCGAGAGTCTCTCGTCGACACGTTGTCCGGACAGATCGACGGAAGCGGGGGGCGGCGCGTGGTCGAAGCCGCGCTGGCGCTCGATTCGGGGGGGTCTCGGTGAGCCGCTTCTCTGACCGACGCCACTGCTACGTCATCGCCGAGGCCGGCAGCAACCACGACGGCCGCTACGCGCAGGCCGAAGCGCTGATCGACGCCGCTGCCGATGCGGGCGCCGACGCCGTGAAGTTTCAGATGTTCAAGGCGTCGCGGCTATACACGCGCGACGCGGGGCGCAGCGAGTACCTGGGCCGGGAAGAGTCGATCTACGACATCATCGAAGCGATGGAGATGCCCCCGGAGTGGCTGCCCGGGCTGGCTCGACTCGCCGAGGATGCCGATCTCGACTTCCTCGTGTCCGCGTTCGACGAGGCATCCCTCGCGCTCGTGGATCCCTTCGTGCCCGTGCACAAGTGTGCGAGCTACGAGATGACACACCTGCCGCTCGTGCGCGCCATGGCGAGGACGGGCAAGCCGCTGATCATGTCGACGGGTACCGCGGACCTGCTCGAGGTCGCCAACTCGTTGAGCGCGGCCGAGGCCGCCGGAGTCGCCGAGGCGGTCTTGCTGCAGTGCACCGCCGCCTATCCCACGCCGCCCTCGCAGGTGAACGTTCGCGCGATGACCGAGCTGCGTCGCCTTGGCGTCGCGGTGGGGCTCTCCGACCACTCGCGCGATCCCGAGGTGGCGCCGTGTGCCGCCGTCGCGCTGGGTGCACGGGTCATCGAGAAGCACTTCACGCTGTCGAACCGTCTGTCCGGGCCCGACCACGCGTTCGCAGTTGAGCCCGACGAGCTTCGCCGCATGGTGAGCAGGATCCGAGAGACGGAGACGGTGCTCGGGCACGGCCGCAAGGAGGTGCTCGGGGTCGAAGCCGAGCTGCGAAGCTTCGCGCGCCGCTCGATTTTCACGACCAAGCCGGTCGCGCCAGGCGAGACGCTGGGGCCGGACAACCTCGCGATCCTCCGCTGTGGGACCAAGCACCCCGGCCTGGAGCCGAGCGAGTGGGAGTCGGTGCTCGGAAAGATCGCCGCCCACGAGCTGCCCGCCGGACGCGGCCTGCGGAGGGACGATGTCGCAGCCTGAGGTCGCCCTCCGCGACGCCACCTGGGCGGAGGCACGCCAGGTGTGGTCGTGGAACAACGCGCCCGACGTCCGCCGAGCGTCGCTCGACTCCGAGCCAATCGCGCTCGAGGACCACGAGCGCTGGTACCGAGCCAAGCTGGGCGATGCCGCCTATCACATATGGATCGCTCGCGCCGACGGGGACGACGTGGGCGTGGTGCGGGTCGAAGAGAACCGACAGGGCGTGGGCGTCGTCTCGATCGCCCTCGATGCCTCCGCGCGAGGACGCGGACTCGGACGCCGCGCCCTGGCAGGCGCGTGCCGAGCGTACTTCCAGCGGCGCCCCGGCGGCGCACTGGAGGCCTGGATTCACGACGCCAACGAGGCGAGCCTGCGGTGCTTCGAGCGCTGCGGGTTCGCACGGGCGAGGACCGACCTTCGAGGAGGCCGGATCTTCGTCATGTACCGCTTGCAAGAGGAGCCGACGGGATGAACACGACGCAGCTGGACATATGGACCTCCGATTTCGGGGCGCACTACACCGAACGCAACGACCGGGAGCTACCCGCGCGCCGTGGCGCATGGGGCCACATGCTCAGCGATGTGCACACCTCATCCATCCTCGAGGTGGGCTGCAACGTCGGCTGGAACCTGAGCTACCTGCGCGACCTCGGTCGCGATGGCCTCGCGGGGGTCGAGCCGCAGTCCGGGGCGGTCGCGCGAGCCAAGAAGCGTCTGCCCGAGTGCGACATTCGTCGTGGCAACGCGTTCGATCTTCCGTTCTCGGACGCGAGCTTCGACCTGGTGTTCACCTCGGGCGTCCTCATTCACATCCACCCCGACGACCTGAAGGCCGCGATGGACGAGATGTATCGGGTCAGCCGTCGTTACGTCCTCTACGTCGAGTACGACGCCCCTGAAGAGACCTCGATCGCCTACCGAGGCGTCAGTGATGCGCTGTGGAAGCGAGACCACGAGGCGGCGTGGTCCACCGCTCACCCAGACCTCCAGGTCGTGCGGCGCGGGCATTGGGGCATGGTCGACGGCTACGACAGCTGCGGCTGGTGCCTCTTCGAGAAGGCGCTGGGTTGAGGACGATGCCAGGTATGACGACCGAACGAGAAGCTCTGTCGGCGTGGGACCGCGTGCAGCAGCGTCTGAGCGCGCTCGCCGACGCGGGCACCCGCGTGCGCCAAGCGGTCGACGCGGGCGATGGACGTGTCGTGCGCGACCAGGTGCACCAGATGCGAGGGATCCGGGCGGCCCTGGCCCGTGACCAGGCACGCACGCCGGACCTCCCCAGCTCGCCTGCAGGGGTCGAGTTCATCGCCAAGCTCGCGCCCGTCCGCCAGCGCGCGACCGAGGCCGCGGCCCTGGCCCAGACCTGGCTCGAGCGCGAGGTGCCCGACGACGCGGTGCTTCGCCAAAGCGATGACGGCTACATGACGCTGGCCGAGCGACTCCTGCCCACCGTCTGGGACGTCGACGTGGACCTCGTGGTGCTGATCGGGCCCGACGTCTGCGGCATGGCGCGCGCGCTCGCGGCGTTCGGCCAGCAGCGCATCGTCGTGTACGCGCCGACGTCTCTGGGGGCCCCGCCCACCGACCTACCAGGGCACGCAATCGTGGTCCGCGACCGCAACGAGCTCGACGAGGTCGGTAAGGACTTCTCGGCCGATCTCCCCGAGCGCATGGTCGCC
This sequence comes from bacterium, assembly GCA_024742475.1. Lineage (GTDB taxonomy): Bacteria > Myxococcota_A > Polyangia > Nannocystales > Nannocystaceae > CAJXVA01. The sequence goes on from JANSYI010000005.1 coordinate 44,220, forward strand.
TGGCGAGCGGGCCCCGAAGTTTCGGCGTCGCTCTTCGAGCGGGTGAACACGGAGGTCCGCGAGGTGCTCGCGGCCGCCACGGTCGACCGCAACACGGTCGCGAAGTTTGGCGACCTCTGGATCCAGCAGGGGCTGGCCAACGTGCCCGCGATCGCAACGCTGCCGGCATTCGCCGCCGACGGAGAGTTCGCGGGCGTGCCGATGGTGATCGTCGCGCCGGGTCCATCGCTGTCGAAGAACGTGCACCTGCTCAAAGGTCTGAAGGGCAAGGCCGTGGTCGCGGCCTTCTCCCACACCCTGTCGGCTTTGAGCGCGGCCGGGGTCGTGCCCGACCTGGTCCTCGCCGCCGACATGGAGGACCTGCGGTATCACTTCGACGGGTTCGACGTCGAAGAGGTCGAAGCGCTCGCGCTCGCGTACACGGTCCACCCGGACCTGTTCGCCCTGCCCGCCCGACGGACGCTGTCGTTCTCGAGCAACCGAACCGACGGATGGATGGGAGAGCTGCTCGGCGAAGACGCGCACGTGCCCAACGGCGGTTCGGTCGCCCACATGGCGTTCTCGATGGGGCTGAAGATGGGCTGCAACCCCATCGTGCTGGTCGGCCAAGACCTCTCGTTCCCCGAGGGCAAAGTGTACTGCGACGGCAACGTCGACGAGGGGGCGCGCGCCGACGTGTCCGACGACGGCCGCAGCCTCATCGTCCGCGACTACAGCGACGGCTACGCGAACATGCAGTCGGTCTCGGGCGCCAAGCAGAGCCAGCCGTGCCGTACCGTCCAGGTGCCTGGCCACGACGGCGGTCAGGTGGTGACCACCGTCCCGTTCGCGATGTTCCGCCGGTGGTTCATCGCCCAGGCCAAGTCCGTGGCGAGTCAGGACGGATCGCCGACGCTGCTCAACTGCACCGAGGGCGGCACGCACATCGACGGCATGCGTCATATGCCGCTGGCTGACGCCATCGACGCGTTCATGAACGAGCGGTTCGACATCAGCGCACGATTCGACGCGATGACGGATCGCGGTCCCAGCACCCGCGCTCGCGCCACGCTCGCTCGGCTCGAGCAGTACCGCACCGCTGTGCGCCACTGCCAAGTCACGGCCAAGCGCGGCGTCGCCTTGATCAAGAAGGTCGAACGCGGCCGCGCAAACCTCGACCGGCTGACCGAGGCCGAGAAGGCCCTCTCGGCTGCGATCGCTCCGATCCGCTTCCTCTCCCTCGTGGCGCAGAAGCAGATCGCAGAGATCAGCGCCCAGGGCAAGGACGCCACGACGCTGCAAGACAATCTCGCGTCCACGCGGCGGCTGTTCCTCGCGGTGCAGAAGGCGGCCGAGTCGATTGCGCCGAGGATCAAGCGCGCGGCTCAGCAGCTCGGGCATGCCTGTCAGGAGAAGCGAAGTGCCTGAGCAACGCGTGGTTGCGGTGGTTCAGGCGCGCATGACTTCGACGCGCCTCCCGGGAAAGGTCCTGGCGGACCTGTGTGGCCGGCCCATGCTCGAGCAACAGCTGCGGCGTCTGGCGATGAGCCGCGCGGTCGACGAGTTCGTGATCGCGACGACCGAGAACGCGACCGACGACCCGATCTGCGCGCTGGCGAAGCGGCTGTTCGTGCGATGCCACCGGGGCAGCGAGGACGACGTGCTCTCGCGGGTGGTGGACGCGGCGCGGGCAGCACGAGCCGACGTGGTCGTGCGCGTCACGGCCGACTGCCCTCTGCTCGACCCGGGTGTGGTCGACGACGTGGTTGGGGCGTTGCTGAGCACCCCCGGCTGTGACTACGCGAGCAACGTGCTCGAACGAACGCACCCCAGGGGCCTCGACGTGGAGGCGGTCCGCATGGACGTGCTCGAGCGGGTGGCTACGACCGCGACTTCGCCGCAGGCGCGCGAGCACGTCACGTGGCACATCGTGCGCGAGGACCCTTCGTCATTCTCCATGGCGTCGGTGCACGAAGACGACGACAACGCCGACTTGCGCTGGACGGTCGACACCGAAGACGACCTCGAGCTGGTACGGCAGATCTACGCGGGGCTGCAGCTCGGTGAGCAACACAAGGGCTATCGCGAAGTGCTCTCGTGGGTTCGGGCGCGACCGTCACTTCAGCGCCTCAACGGACACGTCCTGCAGAAGCACGGCTGATGAACGTCGGGGTGATTCGCTACGGCGCGGGCAACATCGACTCGGTGGTTCGAGCGCTCGAGGTGTGTGGGGCGACGCCTCTGGTCATCGACGACGCCGCGCTGCTGGACACCGTCGGCGCAATCGTCCTTCCGGGTGTGGGCGCCTTCGGCCACGGCATGGCTGCGCTTCGAGAGCGAGGCTTCATCGAAGCGCTGCAGAGCGAGGTGCTCGGCAACGAGATCCCCTTTTTAGGGATATGCCTCGGCATGCAGCTGCTCGCGACCCGAGGCGAAGAAGGCCCGGAGCGCTGGCATGACGGGTTGGGCTGGATCGAGGGCGACGTCAGCCGCCTTCCCGCCGACGAGCGGGTGCCACACGTTGGGTGGAACGAGGTGTACCCCGCAGACACCGACGGAGGCGATGCACTCATGCGCGGCATCGATCCAGGCCGAGACTTCTACTTCGTGCACAGCTACAGGGTCGTGCCCGATGACGCGGCGGCATGGGCCGCGAGCACGCCCTACGGCGCGCCCTTTTGCTCGGCTGTCGTGCGTGAGCACATCTGGGGCGTGCAGTTTCACCCCGAGAAGAGTCAGTCGGCCGGCTTCGAGGTGCTAAAAAACTTCCTGGAGGCCGCGTGCTGAAGACCCGCATCATGCCGACGCTGCTCTACCGGGGCAGCGGACTGGTCAAGGGCGTGGGCTTCGACGCTTGGAGGACGGTGGGCGCGGCGCTGCAGGCGGTGCGCGTGTACAACCTGCGGCAGGTCGACGAGCTCGTGTTCCTCGACATCGACGCGACGCGCGAGGGACGGGCCCCCGACTACGGCTTGATCGACGATCTCGCGGACGACTGCTTCATGCCGTTGACGGTCGGGGGCGGCATCCGCAGCGTGGAGCACGTGAAGCGGCTGCTCGAGGTGGGTGCGGACAAGGTGTCGATCGGCAGCGCGGCGATCGAAGTCGAAGGGCTCGTCGCGAACGTCGCAGACCGGTTCGGCGCGCAATGTGTCGTCGCGTCAGTCGATGTCCGAAGCACCCCAGAAGGCTGGCGCGTCGCGAGGCGTTCGGGAACGTGCCCGACGGACCTGTGCCCGATCGAGTGGTCTCGTCGCCTCGAGGCCGAAGGCGCGGGCGAGATCCTGCTGACCTCGGTCGAGCGCGACGGCACGATGCAGGGCTACGACGTCGAGCTGTGTCGGGCGGTGAGCGATGCCGTGGGCATCCCGGTGATCGCCTCGGGCGGCGCGGGCTGCACCGATCACGTCCGCGCCGTGCTGCGCGAGGGCAACGCATCGGCGGCAGCGATGGCCAGCGTGTTTCACTTCACCGAGCTGACCCCGCTGGAGATCAAAGCAGAGCTTCGCGGCGACGGGTTTCCGATGCGATCTAGCAGCCTGTGGTGAAACCCGGCGCGGCGGATCGCGAAGGATTTTTCGCTCCTAGGTAGGAGCCGAAACGCCGCTGTACCGGGTGTACTGCAAGTTTTGGCGACGCCGCCAGGAGCGGAAAAGACGAGCGAGGCGTGGTGCCGGGTTTCACCACGGGCTGCTTAGTGGCTGAAGCAGCCCTCGACGCGCAGGCGGGGTCCGGTGTCGACGAAGTGGGTGCCTTCGACTTCGATCCGGGTCTGGATCTCACCGCGCGGGACGAGGCCCAAGCTGAGCCAGCCACCAGCGAGCGAGTTGGCCCAGTCCCACGCGCCGAGGTCGAGGTCGACGGCGTTGAGACCGTACTCGAACGGGGCGAACTCGGCGTAGGCGATCGCACCTGGCTCGAGGTCGCCGGCGCTCCAGCCGTCGGTGTCGTCGACGGCGATATCGGCCGCCGCTGGCCCCTCCAGCATCATGACGTGCAGCTCGAGGCGGGCTTGCGTCAAGTAGATCGGATCAGGGAGGTCGTCGAGATCGAACCCCATCCAGCCGGTGACGGCGAACGTGTCGTAGCGGGATGACTCGATGAAGCCGACCTTCGGCATGGGTCCCCACTGCGAGTCCACCGAGACGTGCTCGGACGCGTGCAGGATCTCGTTGCGCCAGACGTGCCCGCAGGCGACGCAGGACGCTTGGGAGTCGATGACCGAGTTGCACGGCGCCGCGGGGCCTCCACCACACCGCGACCAACCTGGATCGCACACGGCCGTGCACGCCTGGCACGAGCCGTTCTCGACGTCGGTGCCGTCGCACTGCTCGAACGCGAGCGGATTGACGACCCCGTCGCCGCACATGGGCTGCGTGCAGTCGACGTCGCATGTCGCGGACGCCTCACCATCGTCACAGACCTCGGCGCCCAAGTGCACCATGCCATCGCCGCACACGGCGACCGTACACGACTGGGTGCACGCGCCGTCGTTGGCGTTGTCGCTCCCTAGGTCGCACTCCTCGCCGCCCTGCAGCACTCCGTCGCCGCACTGGCTGACGGGAGCCCCGCTCGAGGATGCGTCGTCGGGCTCGTCGCCGGTGGATCCGGACTCGGGGTCGGGGTCGGGGTCGCCGGGATCATCCGCGTCCACTCCGGTCGACGCGGCGTCGCTCGTTGCGACGTCCTCCTCGGACTCGGCGGGCGGTTCGGGGTTGAAACACCCAGAGACCAGGAGCACGGCACCGAGGGCAGAGACGTCGAGGCGCATGAGCGCGACATCGTGCGAGACGCGGGCTCGCTGAAGAGACGCCCCGCGGCCCCGACGCACCAGCCTGCCCTCTTGGGACGGGTGGGAACCTCTCGGTTCCGCGCATGCACTTCGGCGACGAGCTTTTCTCGGCGGGGTGTGAAGGATGCCTACCTCGCGCGACATCAACACCGTAGACTCGGGATCTCGCCATGCGCCCATTGAACTTCAGCGTCGTTGCCCTGCTCTCACTCTCCCTTGGCGCATGTGACAACCCGAGCCCATCGTCGGGTTCGACCACCTCGGCCGGAACGACCGGCAGCTCGGCTGCGGAGAGCTCGAGCTCCGGGGCACCGTCCACGAGCGCCCCGACCTCGAGCAACACCGGCCCGTCGGGCACGTCGAGCACCCTGCCGCCCGGCGATGGATGCTGCGCGGTGCACGAGGGACCCGGCTGCAACGAGGCCGCCGTCCAGAGCTGCGTCTGCGACATGGACGCCTCGTGCTGCGGCTTCGATTGGGGCGAGTCCTGCGTCGACATCGCGCAGGCTCGATGCGAGGCGACGTGCCAGCCCGACATGACGACCTCCGACTCGGACTCCACCGGCGGGCCCACCACGGGCGTCACCACGGCGTCCACGACCGGCTTCGGCTCCACCGGGTTCGGCACCACCTTCGGCGACACCGAGTTCGGCACCACGGGCGACTTCGGCGAAGCCCTGTGCTGCTACGAGGGCTTCGGCTGCGATCACATCCCCACCGAGCAGTGCGTCTGCGACCTCGACCCCAGCTGCTGCGAAGGCGAGTGGGGCCCCGAGTGCGTCACGCTGGCAACCAACAGCTGCAACGCGTGCACCTCCGACGACTGCTGCACGCCCCAAACCGACGCGGGCTGCAGCGACATGAGCATTCAAGAGTGCGTCTGCGCCTTCGACGACTACTGCTGCGAGAACGAGTGGGACTACATCTGCGCCGACGCGGCTGTGGATGAGTGCAGGGCCAGCTGCGGGTAGCGGGCTCTGGGCCGGTGGGTTACCTGTCCGCGGCTGCGCGGCAGGCTTGTGTTTCGAGCGTTGGCTCGCCAAAGTGGCCTCGCGGCGTGTCCGCGAGTGAGCCATGAGCACGCGAGAGATCAAAGTCCACATGGACGAGCTCGAGTACACCGCGCAGGGGCTGCGAACGCCTGCGGACTCGCCGATTGCGCTGACGGTCGGCAGCCACAACATCATCCAGGTCACCCGGCCCGAACGGGTGGAGCTGCTAGAGCCGGGCATCAATGGGTTCGCATTCAACTCGTCCTTTCCGACCCCTGGTGTGCTCCAGCTCTTCTTGGTGCCGGAGCTTCGCGCCCTGCTCGAAGAGGCGCTCATCGACGGGGCGCAGTTCGTTCGCGTCTTCGGCCATACCGATGCGACGGGCAATGAGGCTGCCAACAAGATCGTCTCCGAACGACGAGCACAGGTCGTCCTCGCGCTACTCACCGCCGACGTTGAAGGCTTCGCGACGGTCGCCGAGGACGAAGGCTGGGGCCTCGGCGAGGCGCAGGTCATGCTCCGGGCGTTGCGATGCGACCCGGGCCCAGCCGACGCAACGATGGGTCCACTCACTACGCGTGCGCTGCAAGTGTTCGCGAACCAGTTCAACGCGGGCATGTTCCACCGCCATCTCACGGCCGCTGCCCCTGCGAAGATCTCGGTCACAGCGCAGCTCGACTCACAGACGCTCGACGCGTTGCTGGACGCCTTCGTCTCGGTGGTCTCGCTCCATATCGACGCCTTGCGGCTACACCCCACTCACCCCTGGGCTGGATGCTCCGAGTTCAACCAGTTCAGCGATGATGCGCGGCAGAACCGGCGCGTCTCTCTCGCCCTCTACCCAGCCCTGCCGCCTCACTACGACAAGGCGCCCTGTCGCGCTGGCGATCACACGGCGTGTCCAGCGGATTCGGTCAAGCCATCGTCGTGTTTCTGGTACCGCCAACACTTCATCGAGCGAACCGAGGCTTCGGTGGCACAGCGGCACTTCGACCTGCAGTGGCTGTTTCTGAACGATGGCCGAGTGATGTTGTCCGCGCTCACGACGGTGCCGGATGGATCGGCGGTCGAGTTCCGTGTCTATCGCTCTCCCGAGGTCTCGGACGTCGAGCAGCTTTCGATCGACGACCTTGGAGACCCCCTCTGCGACGCCATCAAGGGCGAGGTCCGTGGCGGCGTCGCCTTCTGCGTGTGGAGCGTCGGTTCGGAAGAGGCGGAACTTCTTCGCCACGAGAACTGGGGCACCCCAATTCCATTCGCCGAGGCACTCGGCGCAGATCTCCTGGCCCACACGCCCCGAGCGCGTGTCCCCGTGTTCACGATCACCGGTTGCGGGGCCCAAGCGGTGTCGCTGCCCCCACTTCGAGATGTGGGTCGACTAGTCTGGGGCGAGGAGCACGCGAGCGAGCCTCAACGGTACGTGCTGATGACCGACATGCTCGGTCGCGTCTACCACGCGCTCTTCGGACCCCGCGCTGCGCAAACCGACCTGCGAGCACTCTCGACCTCGGTCCACGCTGCGCTCCTCCCCTTGAAGTAGTCGCCATGCCCTTTCAGTCTACGCCTGGTGTCACCGCTCGCCCGATCAAGCACCCCAAGCGCGACAGCAAGCCACCTCGTACGGAGTGGATCTTCGTCTTCGACCTCTCGAAGATGACGCTAGCTACGGCCCGAGCCAATCCGCTGCTGTCCGATCAGCCGATGGCGTCATGGACGGTCGAGCAGCTCTTCGACGTGATGCTCGCGCCCGCAGAGCTAGAAGAGGGGTACACCCGGGCCCACCGGGACGAGCAGATTGCGGAACTTCGCCCAGCTTTGCTCCGCCACTTCGCGTACGCGCTCGGTGGTGTGCCCTTGAACGATGAGGCACTCGAGTTTGCCGCGATCCGCGACGCTGACACCGGTCTCGTCAAGGCGTTTCGTAGCACCTACTTCACCGACGATGAGCCCGACACCGTCAAGAACACGGTCCTGACGATCTCGGCCGACAGCACGCGATCGCCAAGGGGCCCGCTATTCGTCCGCGACGACCTCTTCGAGCCTCGGCTCCCATCAGGGGGCTTCATCCGATACATCTCCAAACTGTCGGAGCTGCGGCTCGAACCGATGAAGCGACTCATCAAGAAGAACCGGAAAGACGTCGGCAAGGCCCTCACCGCGATGGCCTACGTGCAGCAGATCAACGTCGCCCTACAGTTTGCGGAGGATTTCTCCTTGTACGACCGCTCCCGAGTCTGGGTCGATCTCTTCGACACGGTCGACCCGCTGCCGCTTCGCTATAAGCTGATGACGAGGCAGGAGCTGGAGCAGCTCTTTTGGCGTGGCGACGAGCACTGCGAAGAGTGCCTCAACCATGTCCAGATCAAGCGATTGAAGGACTTCCGGAAGAACCAGGTCGACCCACTCATCGAGCAGCTCGGGAGAGCCGCCGCGTGGGCGCAAGCGGGAGCCACCGAGGGGGTCGAGCCTTGCGCGTCTGCTCGAGTGCGCGATCTCGCCGCCAAGAGGCTGCTCAGAATCCTGCGGATGGACGACGTGGTACTCGACGCACTCAGGGACTGGGACAACCTGCACCTCGTCGAACAGCAGATGCTGTCACAGTTCTTCGAGGCCGTACTCGACGTCTTGTCTCAGTGTCCGGGAGCGACGACGGAACTGCTCCGCTCAGAGTTCCTGGCCGTCGCGCGCGGAGCCGCCAAGCTGGTGGACACGGTCCCCGACCTCCCAAGCGGCTCCTCTCATGAAGCGATGCTGGCCGAGGCGGTTTCACGCTTCGACCCTGATGCGGAGCTCGTCGAGCGTCCCACGGATCTCACGAAGGTCATCCGTGGCGCGTTCGACAACTACGATACGGCACGCAAGCTCCCCGCGCCGATCATCTCGCTCTGGGCACACTCGACCCCCGCCATCCTCGCCCGATTCGACAAGAAAACGCCGCACCGCGTCAACATCAAAGGGTCGGCGTACCTCCTCCGATCCATATTCGGCATGGGGCTGCTAGACGAAAGGGAAATGGAGGCGCTCTATACCGACCTGGCGGGGGTCGTGAACGCGGCGGTCGAGCATGGCGCCGGTCACTCCAAGACAAAACGGCGCCTCCGGCAGCTCTTCAGTGTAGAGCTGTCCCATGGTAAGTATCCGGTCCGTTCGAACGCATGGAGCGACTCGAGGCTCTTCAACTCCATCAAGGTCGCCGTCGGCGTCCTCGGCATCCGCCAGAGCTTCATCTCGGCCGCCGACGACAAGACGCTGCCGCAAGAGGCGTTCATCGAGTTTGCCGACGGAGTGCTCACCGCCGTCGGCGGCGCCATGGGCCTGCGCGCCGCCCTGCGCGACATCTCCGGCGCCGGCGAGTTCGCCATTCGGCGCGCCCCCTCCTTCCTCGACAAGCTCCCCGCCGCCTCCAAGCTCGCCCGCGTCGCCGAACTCGTCTCGGTCGTCTCGAAGTACCAAGCCGTCCAGAAGACCGACCCCTCCTCCCTCGCCCGCGACCACGCCAACGCCGACCTCGCCGTCGCCTGGCTCACCGTCATCATCGCCATCTACGAGACCGCCCTCGCTACCACATTTCCCGTCGCCGCCCTCGCACTCATCGTCCTGCGCTGGGGTCTGTTCCACGAAGACCTCTGGAACGCCATCGGCGGGGTGAAGAGCGCTACGCCCATGGTCAAGGTCGTCAATGGCATTCTCGACCAGGTCGAGTCGGGGGAGATCGGGGCGTTGCTGAAGAAGGCGCCGAACTGGGGAAAGGTCAAGGGCGGAATCGAAAAGGTGCGGGCTGCCGCACCGGTGTCGATCGGCGAAGACGAGGTGAATCGCCACTCTTTGTACTTCCATATACAGACGGGGCACGCCAGTGTGCTTCGGGACCTGGCAGTGTACTCATACCGTCTCCCTCCCGACATCGCCGAGATGCTCATCGAGGACTAGCACCGTGCAGACGACCCCTATTCCGAGATCAGGACTATTCGCAATCGCGACGCTTCTAGCCGCGAGCTGCGGCTTGGAGGAGAAGAAAAGGCAAGCCCGCGCAAACGGATTGCGCGCTCACCTGTCAGGGGCCATGGCTCACTTCGACTCCGAGGCTGAGAGCATCTGCGCTGAGCTTCCTGAGGCAAAGACCGAGATAGTCCCGCCATTCGAGAAAATCTGCACGAACGGGTGTCGTTGTTCTGCATCCGCGCCTCCCGACGCGGATCCCCGCACTGTCTACGACTGCAACAAGTGGTCATCGCGCGACTGGAAGCTACTCCGATTCATGGGAATGTACACGCTGGATGAGACGGTCAACCCGACTGTTTACTTCCATCACAAAGCCAGCTGGCGGCGCACCGCTCAAGGCTGTCGTCTGGAGTTTACCGTCTACGGTGACCTAGATGGAGATGGAGTCTACTCGACCTACGAAGCCATGACGGAAACCCAGCCCGACGGCGCTATCGGGGAATGGGCGGATGAGTCACTTCTATTGGAGTAGTACTGGTCCCGCTGTATCCGATCGTCAGCACCCGCGTGATCCCTTGCGCGCGCCACGGCCCCCGCGAGAGCCAGCGCCCCTCCTGCATCTCGAAGACCTCGGCGCGGTCCTCGAGCGGATGGAGGTAATTCTCGCGAGACCAGCACGACTCCATGAGTAGAGAGTTGTCCGGCCACTCTCCGATTGCGCCCTAGGGAGTCGCCTCGGTCACCATCCCGCGACGTTTTGCTTCTGTGGGAGTAGGCCGCCAGCGGTACGAGACTCCGCCCCCCCTCACGCCAGCCCCTTGCGAACCTCGGCCGCCCAGTCATCGAGCTGCGCCACCGTACTCTCCAGCGGAATCCCCAGCTTCTCGATCCTCCGCATCTCCCTGCCGACCAGCTCCTTCGCCCGGCGCAGCCGAGTGCGCACGGTCCCCTCGGGTGCGCCGACGATCTCGCCGATCTCGGCGGCGGTGAGACGCTCCCAGTAAGCGAGTTCGAGCACGATCTGGAACTGCAGGGGCACGCTGCGAAGCGCCTCGAGCAGTGAACGTTGGCGGCCGGCGGCGGCGATGAGGCTCGAGGCCGATGGCGCCATCTCGGCGATGCTGCTGACGCCGAAGTCCGGAGCCTGCGGGCCTCGGTGGCGTGCGCGGTAGTGGTCGAACAACACGTTGCGCGCGATCGAGAACAAGAACGTGCGGAACGACGACTTGCCCTCGAACCTCTCGCGCGCCTCGAGGCACGCAAGCAGTGAGCGCTGGATGAGGTCGTCGGCTGCGTCGCCCGCTTTGTTGTGAAAGAAGCGGGACAGCGCCCCGAAGTGACGGTCGAACAGCGCAGCCCCCGCGGGCTTCTCCCCCGCGGCCCAGGCGTCGAGGAGCTCGCGGTCGGTGCGCTGGTCGCTCACGCCGTCACTGTATCTCGTTCGTGGCGGCGAACTTTTTCCAATTGCTCGGTGGCCTTTCGCGACCACCCCCAGCGATGATGCACTCCGACATGCCCACGCTCGACGGCGACGGCTCGCAAGAGCCCGAGATCGGCCTCCTCGCCACGCACTACGGCGAGGCCACCCCGCTGAGCGAGCGCTTTCGCCGGGCCCAGCTCCGGGCCCAGATGTTCGGCGACCCCGGCGAGGTCCTTCGCGTGGGGCGCTACGAGATCACCGGCCAGATTGGCAGCGGAGCCATGGGCACCGTGTACCGCGCCAAGGATCCCTCGCTCGACCGCGAGGTCGCCGTGAAGGTGCTCCATCGCAGCGACGAGATGCACCGCGCGCGTATGACCGTCGAGGCCAAGGCCTTGGCCAAGCTCTCGCACCCCAACGTCGTCACCGTCCACGAGGTCGGCACCCACGAGGGGCAGCTGTTCGTGGCCATGGAGTTCGTCCAGGGCAAGACGCTGCAGACGTGGCTCGAGCGACCCGAGGGCCCAGCGGTGCTCGACGTGTTTGCGCAGGCTGCCCGAGGGCTACAGGCAGCGCACGACGCAGGCATCGTTCATCGCGACTTCAAGCCCGAGAACGTCATCGTCGGCGACGACGGCCGGGTCAGGGTGCTCGACTTCGGGATGGCCCGCAGCCCTGGTGCGCCCCTGCTGAAGGAGATCGCCGGCGAGGCGCAGCCCGTGCAGGCGCTCGAGCCCGCGATCACGCGCACCGGCATCCTCGCGGGCACGCCCGGCTACATGGCGCCCGAGCAGTTCGAAGGCGCACGCGTCGACGCGCCCGCCGATCAGTTCGCGTTTTGCATCGCCCTGCACGAGGCCATTTGGGGCGAGCGGCCGTTCCCGGGCGAGACGGCTGCAGAGCTCGCGGCGTCGGTATTGGACGGGCGGGCCGACATGTTCGAGGGCACGCCGCGCGGCGGCCTGACCGCGCAGGAGGTCGAGGTCGTGAAGTCCGTGGTCGAGCGAGGGCTCAGCACGGACCCCGCCAACCGGTACGCCTCGATGGACGCGCTGATCGACCGACTCCGCAGGACTCGCCGTCCAGCCGCGACCGGGCTGCGCCAGCGGTTGGCCGTCGGTCTCGGCGCCAGTGCGCTCGTCGCCGTGGGTGCGTTCGCGGCCACCGGCATGCCCGACTTCGTCGCTGCGTCCGCACGGTGGATGGGCCTGACGTCCGAGCCGCCGACCGCGGCCTCGTCGGCCACCGAGCCCCCATCCTCCGGACGCTGCGCCCTCGGCATGGAGCAGCGCAACGGCACCTGTCTTCCGATCGAGTGGGACCCCCGCTTCGTCCGCTGCAACGATGAGGGCTGCTCGGTCGACCGCGCCCTTCTGATCGGCGTGGGCGAGCAACCGCCCCTGGTGCTTCGGCAGACCCGCATGATCCCCACCCGCAACGAGCGGGGCACGCCGCTGGGCTTCAAGGCATTCGGCGTCCGCAAGGACACCGCCGCGGGCATGCTCGGCTTTCAAAACGGCGACATCGTGCGGACCGTGAACGACATCAAGCTCGACGCGGATCCGGCCTCGTTCCTCGCCGACCTGACGGCGGAGGTCCAGACCGCGGACACGCTCACGGTGATCTTCGAGCGAGACGGTGCGGTGCAAGAGCTGGCCATCGGGGTGCACGGTGAGCGGCCGAGCGCCGCCCCCATCGTGCCCAGCGTCCCCGGAGAGCTTCCCGCCGTGTCCGACCTGCCCAGCGTGCACGTGGGCCCAACCACGCTGGCGTTCGACACGATGACCCTCGCGACGGTCACCGATGGGGAGATCGAAGCGTCTCAGATGAAGGGACATCTCGTGCTCCCGCTGCACGACCACCTCTCCGAGTGGAACGCCCGCAAGGGCGGCGACCGACTCGCCCTCTACGCGGACGCGAGCCTGCCCTTCGACGCACTCGTGGATGTCCTGTACTCCTCGGGCTCCGCGGGCTTTCGCGTCTACGAGCTCGTCGCGCAGACGCCCTCGGGCACCCGCGGCGCGCTTCAGGTCGCCCCGCCCATGTATCCCGACGCGCCGGGAAAACGCGAACCCCTCCGCGTCGAGATCGACTCCGAGGGCTTCACGCTGGGCGGCGTACTCATCCCTCGGGTCGAAGGACGGCAAGGCATCGACGCCTACGACTTCGCGGCGCTCGAGGACGCGACGCGGGCTCACCGAACGGAGTACGCCTCGACCCGCGCCGTGCTGACCGCCGACGGAGATACGCGCTACGACCTCGTGCTGCGAACGCTCGCCACACTGCGCGGCGAGACCTGCACGACAGACCCGAGGACCTGCGTGATGACCCACCTGTCCATCGAAGCCGGCGCGCAGTGACGCCACGCTCGGCAGCGCGAAGACAGGCGCTGCGCAAGCTCGGCGGTAGCGGAAGTCGTCGGGGGGGGGGGCCCGCCCCACCCTCGGGTTGATGTCGTCACACGCGGCTTGTGAGGAGGAGGCAGCATTGGCGGGCATCGCGAATCTACGCCGGTCCGAGGTCGACGACCTCGACCATGAAAGGCCGCCCAGGGTTCTCGGGACGGATCTTTACATGGTGGTCGCCAGCTCGGGTGTGGCTGGTGAACTCCTTCTGCCCGAGTTGCTCCTGGACGAACTGCCACGTCCAGGGAGGAACAGACTCCATGGGGGTACAGGTGTCTTGGCACTGCTGGCGGGTGATGATCGCGTTGTCCACACGATAGCCGATGATGCGGGGCTCGGAGAGCCGGAGCACGCCGAGGTATTCCGGGAACCAGTCGTCGCTACCCTTTGCGGTGAAGCCAGGAATGTCGGCGTCGCCGCAGGTACGTGGATCGAGTTCGAGGGCGAAGGGAAGTTCGACAGTAGGGACGACGTCGTCGCTACACTGCCACAGGAGAATCGGGCACTGCGGCTCGGCCTGGAAAGCTTCGAAAGCATCGAAAACGCCATCGCCGAATGCCATGACGAACGCGTCGTCGATCTCGTCTGGGAAGGATTCGGGCCCGACACGCCGATAGGCATCGCGAACGGCAGCCAGGCCGTATCGGCGCGAGAGAAAAGAGAGAAGCTGCGCGGCGGGGGCGTACTCCTGCGCTGAGAACTCGGGCCGCTGGAGGTGCATGAAGTCGGCAAGGTCGGGAGGCGGACGATACGCCTGCAAGACACCGTCCCCGTCGATGAGTTCCGCGATGCCTTCGCTAAGCACCGCCGCCGACACACCATCGTCCTCGAAGGTGATGAGATGGCCGATCTCGTGGACGACCGCCGACTGGCGCGCTGCCCAAGCCGAGCCCCGCGTCGCGAGCCCGGACGCCGTCTCGGTTCCCTCACTGCGCAACTCCAAAGTTGCCGCAAGGGAAGAGCCCTCGCCGGGGGCCCACGTCTCGCCAACGTGTCGCACCAGGCGGTCGGTAAAGGCGACCTGTCCGCCGCAAGGCTCGATGTCGGTGTCGGGCTCGCTGACGTAGGTGATGTGGTCGCCAGGCCAGACGTGAGCAGGATCCTCCTCGCAGGACCCGAGGAGGATGGCTCCGAGAAGCAGAGCGACGTCCCGCATGCGCCTACGGTATCGCGGACAACGAGACAGGGACATTGGAGGTCGAACTCGATGTTCGCGAGTCTCGCTCAGCCACGGACCAGGCCCCAGTCGTAGCGGTCGCCTCAGAAACCCATCGTCATCGACCTCGCGGACGAGACTCCGAGGTCGATGACCCACCTCTCCATCGAAGCCGGCGCGCGGTGACGCCCTTGGCGTGACGACGGCGCCCGTGTCAGACTCCGCGCGCAGGATGGGTGGGTGGAAGTCGTGCGTTCGTATCGTGGCCGTCGGGTCGATCATGGCCGCGACGGGCTGCAGCGACGCGCCGTCGTTTCGCGAAGACCTCGAAGATCGGCTTCGTGCCAGCGTCTGCCGTGACGCGTGCGGATGCGGTGGAGACACGTGCTCGAGCTGGGCCTCCGCCGAGGCGGAACGCATCAGCGACCTCCTCGGCAGGTACGACTTCACGTTCGACGGAGCGTGTTTCGCCGCCCGGCTCGAGGCACACGAGGCCGCCGAGTGTCGACCGCGCTCTTGGGCCCACGCACGAACCTGCGGCGTCACCTGCACCCTGCTCTACGGCGAGCAAGAGCTCGGAGAGCCGTGCGACACCGACGAGAGCTACTCGACGTGTCGGCGGGGCTTGGTCTGCCGTCCCACCGGTTGCGCCGATCCGTGCGACCGCTCCGCCGTCGGCTCCCCCTGCCCCAACGGCAGCTGCCCCTACCCCACGCAGTGCGACACCTCCACGGACACGTGCCAGGCCCTACCCGGCGAGGGCGAAGCGTGCCTCGGGGGACTCGCGTGCGAGGACGGGCTGTTCTGCATCGAGGACGTCTGCCGCGGACCCGGCGAGTTCGGAGCCACCTGCACCGGACACGAGCAGTGCATCAGCAACCACTGCCCTGCGGGGTTCTGCGTGAACGCCCCTCTCGAGGGCGAGTCGTGTACGGGTCAGGTCGCGTGTGCCAGCGGCCTGCGCTGCGAAGACGAGGTGTGCGTGGCCGAGATGCAGCCGGTCGACACGTGCCCGTGCCCGCAGGGACAGCTGTGCGAGAACGGTCGCTGCCGCCTGGCCGAGGTGAGCCAGTGCGGCGCGGATTTCCTCGTGGAGTAGCGGCCGCTCAGTAGCGGATGCCGAGCTTCCCGTAGATGAAGCTCAGCAGCCACATGGGGCCGATGAGCAGAAACTGCAGGTCCTCGAAGAACGACGGCTTGGCGCCCTCGATCTTGTGGCCGATGAACTGGAAGATCCACGCGACCACGAAGATGCCCAGCGAGGTCACCCAAAGCGGAATGGGCAGCCCGCCCAAGGCGAGCGCGAGCGCGTAGCACCCGAATCCGACGACGGCCATGCCCACCATGAGGCGCTTGGACAGCAGGCTGTAGAAGCCGACCGCAAAGGCGACGAACAGCGTGGCTGGGTTGATGTGCGCCACGCTCCACGGCATGGGGATCGACACGAGCAGGCCCAGCAGGCTCACCATGATCGCCGGGATGCACACCCAGTGAATCAGCTTGTTGGTCGGGTTCTGGTGGCTCTCGCCATATTGGTCGAGCCATTGGTCGGCGCTCTTCATGAGGTCAGTTCCTTCGGGGCTTTTCCGGTGAGGCAGTGCAGCAACATGGCTCGGCTGTGGTCGAAGATCTTCTGGCGATCGAAGGCCCTCTCGGTCGGCCACAGCTCGCGAAACACGATGGCTTCGCGGAAGAAGCCAGCGAGCATGAGCGCGGCCTGCTCGGCGGCGAGGACGGGATCCTCGGCGGTGATCTCGTCGCGGTGCTGCATCCACGAATCCTTGACCAAGCGCAGCACAGCGCCGTTGAACAGCTGCGTCTGCTCGGCAAAGGCCGGGTGCCGGCGCGCCTGAATGATGACCGCCCGGATCACGCCCCGACGCTGAATGTGAAAGTCGAGCAGCACACCGAGCTGCTCGGTCACCACGTCATCGAGATCCGCGGCTGCCCCACGCTGCGGATCGAACAGCTCGGCCAGGCGCTCCTGCATCTCGCCGTAGACCCGCCGACGCAGGTGCTCGAGCAAGGCGTCCTTCGACTCGACCCGTCCGTAGAACGTGCCGACCGAACACTCCGCGCGCTCGCACAGCTCTCCGACGGTGACCTCCTCGAACGTCTTGTCCTGGAGCGCCCCCTCGAACGCATCGAGAATGCGCCGCAGCGTCTCTCGACTGCGGGCCTGACGAGGAATCCTCAGCTTGGGCGCTACACTGACCATCTTCCGAATCCGAACCCGCATTCGGATTACTCGGAGATCTGCGGCGATTCAAGGAGAAATCCTTACAGGCATGAAATCGTGAAGCTTTTTACACCGTCCGCCGGCTCGACTCAGCCGTTGCAGTGCAGCGGGAACGGCAGCGCCGGCCAGTGAAAGAGGTAGTTCAGGCACATCTCGTCGTCGCTGCCATCACCACCATGCGTCGGAACGTCGCGCTCTGAGGAGTCGAAGACGCAGTGCGTGACGAGCTCATCTCCGGGACGAACCAGGGCATCGAGAGGTTCCACGTACTGGAGCCCGAAGTCGTAAGGGTCGTTGCGCCCCAACTCGCCCAACACCTCTCCCGCGCGTCGCTGCTCGGTCCACAACGCGCGCCCAATCCGGTGCGCATGCAGCCAGCTGCCATAGACATGCACCGGCTCGGGGAAGAACGTTCGAGTCGCCTCCTCGGAGCAGTAGTGGATGGTCTCGAACGCTTCCTGACCGGCCGGGATCGCGAGCCCGGCAACATCGCCCACGGAGAACACACTCGCCTGGTGAGGCCGGAGGTCGCGCGTTGTGTAGACGTTGATTCCGGTGGAGTCGACGAAGTCGTCCCGCTCCCCGGGGTTTTCGTAGTGGATCTGAAGCACGTAGTGCACCTCGCCGCCGGGAGCATCTCCGATCAGCATTCCAGCCTCGGCAGGAAGTTCCAGGGGTTGCATCCCAGGAGCCCAACCCCAGTGCATGAGCACGCCAGGCCACGACGGGTAGCAGGGCTGAACGCCATCGACGGGCTCCGGTCCGACGCCGAGGATCATATGGTGGACGATCTCCGGATTGTCGATCACGGCCTCGAACGCAACGACATGTTCGAGCTCATCGAGCGCGAAGCTCGTGCTGGCACACGCATACGTAGTCCGCTCCGCGGGCAGAGCGTAGGCCGGGAAACGGACCTCCCGACGCTCCCAGGCGGGGTCGGGTACGAACCCGACCGGGTTTGCTTCGCTGTCCCCGCTCGTGGAGTCGCTTTCACCTTCGCCCCCCTCCGAGGTCGTCGCCTGGTCGACCACGGGCGCACCGCCCCGATTGCACGAGGACGCTAGCGCGAGACCCAGCATGAGACGACGACCCCGCATGGGACTTGCTCCTATGGATGGTGTTTCTGCATCCACCACTCGCTCCGAGCCGACCCGTCGGCGGCTTGAAACTCATGCAGCGCACTGAAGTAGATGTAGCCGAAACGATCGAACTCCACGTCCGGCTTGAACCCAGGCAGGAGAAGGACCGGGCCGTTGAACTCCCGATTTCCGCCCTCCGGCTGCTCCTGCCAGAGCAGGATTCCATCCGGCGAGTACTTGCGTACAACCAGGCGGCACTCCTCGAACGCGAAGCTGTCGGTGTTCAGCTCGCAAGCCTCAGCTGACAGGGTAACGACGCGACCAAGGTGGTCCGTTCCTACCGCCTGAGTGAAAGCACCGGTAGGAGCGGCAGTGTCTTCCCAGCCTGGAAGCAGCTCGTCGGAGTAAGCCCGCGCCCATCGAGTCCATCCATCACCATCGTTCGTTGCACCCACCGCCACGACGTCGGACTCGCCGCTCCAAGCGATGTCGTAGATGACGCTCTGAGAGAAGTCGCCGACGACGAGCTGCTCCTCGAGTCCGCCGTCCGAATCGAGGACTCCGATCCAACCTTGGTTCCCAGAGGTTCCCGCGAGGGCGATTCGGCCCTCAGGCGACACATCGAAGTCGTGGACGAACGCGCTTCCGTCGGCCCTGGACCACCCGGTGAGATCCCGCTCCCAATCGATCGCCCCGTTCGCGCTGAGCCGCATCAGGTACGACCCCTGAGGAGGGTTTCCGCTCGTGTAGACCGACAGAACGTAGAGTCGGCCGACTGCGTCACGCTCCAGCGCAACCGGATGGTTCGCGGTGCTCGGGCCGGGAGCACCCTCGAGCTCGACCGTTGAGCCCTCGTTTCCCTGTGAATCAAAGAAGCGGATCGCGGTCGTTCTGTTCACGCCGAATCCCAGAGAGATGGCGGAGACGAGATCCTGGCCGTCCCGAACGACATCTGACGCGAACTCCGAGTCGTCGGCAATCGTGTCGACCCACCCTCCATCGGCGCGCGCGAACCGAGCGTTGCTGCTCTGGTCGCCAAGGGTCCTCTGACCGACCCAAACGACCTCCTCGCCTTCGGGATCGGGAGAGATGCCGTAGGCGGTCGCGATGACGCCGCTGTCGAAGGTCCACTCTTCGATGAGGCCCCCGTTGGGCATCTCGACATCAAGTTGGACGGAGGCTGTGCCCTCGAGACCGTCATCGTCCACGACCACGACCTGCAGCGGGTCCATGGTATTGAACTCCGCTCCAGAGACGACCCATTCGACTTCGAACGCCCCATCACCAACCGGCTCGCCCACGGCGACGACATCGCCCCCGTGGCTGAAGGTGGCCGAAACGACGTCGCCGTCGTCTTCAGCAACGACGCGTAGCTGGAGGGCTTGTGCGGCTTCGACAGCTTCGGGCCGTTCGTCGCCATTGACGGTGAACTCGACGACGGTAGGAGCCTCCGCGCCAGCGGTGGTTCCCTCCGTGTCGCCGGAAGAACCGCTCTCGCTGGCGGTCCCGTCATCCGGCCCCGACGAAGGGGATGTCGACGCTGTCGTGGACATCATCGCGCCAGAAGTCGGGGTGTTTCCGGTCGTCACACCGTCGGTCGACCCTGACTCTGTCTCGGCTTCGGAGCCTGCCGACTCGACAGGCGCTCCTGGTGAAAAACATGCACCGAGTGAAAGAAAAAGGGCTGAAGGAATCGCTATCCGTGTCACGCGCACCCGTGGTCGACCTCTACTGCGAACCGTTGCACACTTTTTCGCCGCGCACGAGGCGCAGCCCGACTCTCGCGGTAGAAGATGCTCGAAGCGCCGCGCGTCGGCCCTTGAACCACCGTGAGCGGGACACCGACCAAGGAGAGTTCTCAGTGGCTCCTCCTGCCCCTCATCACCGCCTTCGTGGTCGGCATGACGACGCTCGGGTCGGGGTTCCGTCTCGACGACTACCTCCACGGCTCGCAGATCAGGGCGACGCTCGAAGGCACGTCTACGTCTCCGTGGTGGGACATCTTCTTCCTCGCGGACTTCGAGCCCGGCAAGCGCTTCAGCGGCGCGATGCCGTGGTGGACCGTCGACGACCTCCACATCCGGTTCTTTCGTCCGCTTGCAGCAGCCTCGCACCTCTTGGACCACAGGTTTTGGCCTGAGTCCGCCTGGGTGATGCATGTCCACAGCGTTCTGATTCATATCGCCCTGGTCGGTCTGGTCACCCTCCTCTACCGCCGCTTCTACGCAGCCAAGTCCGCGAGCTTGGCCGCCGTGGTTTTTGCAGTTTCAGTGAACCACGCCTCGACCGTGACGTGGATTGCGAACCGCAACGCGCTGCTCGGTGCCACGTTCTGCGTGGCGACGCTGCTCCTCTATCAAGACTGGTGCGGCGGGAGAAGCCGAGGACTCTTTGCGATCCCAACTCTCGTAGCCGGGCTTCTCTGCGCCGAGGCGAGCATCGCGGTCTTCGGCCTGCTCGTCCTCCTGCCACTGCCGCGAGGGGGACCGGAGAAGGTGACGTCTACGCGTCGAAGATGGGGACTCCTCGCTGGGCTCGTCCTCACAACCCTCGCTTGGCGTGCTCTTTACAGCCACTACGGGTTCGGAGCGGTGCACTCGGGAGCCTACGTCGACCCTCTACGCTCGCCAGGGCTATTCGTGTCGCTGATTCCCGAGCGCCTATTTTCTCTGTGGGCGATGGCTGTGGCGCCTGTCCGGCTCGTCCCCGACGGCGAGCTGGCAGCCCCCCTGGAGATCGTGCTGATTCTCGTTCTTGTGGCCTGCGGTGCTGCGGTACTGCGCGTTGGGTTGACTTCTCCCCACCGCCGTTGGGTGGCCGCGGGCACTTTCGCGATGCTCCCTCTGGTGGCGAGCACTCCAGAGGAACGGCTCCTCACCATCGCGTTCATTGGCTTCTGCCCCTCGATCGCGGCAGCGATCTCAGGCGTCACCAAGCCAAGCTGGCTGAGCCGCGTCAGCGGCCTACTCGTGGGCGCGCTTCACGTGGTGGTCGCGCCTTGCCTGTTTGTGAACTACGCGCTTCACTTCCAGCCCGAACCGCCGCTCGGTCTGGAGCTCGAAGGCACCAAGTCGCGAAACCTCGTGCTGATCAGCACTCCATCGGTCCAGAACGTGACATGGCTGTTGGAGAGTCAGTACGTCAACCAGCTCCCGCGGCCAGCCTTCGTCTGGTACCTCTGGGTCTCTGACTCTCCGACGGTTCGCCGCGATGGATGCTGTGCGATCGTAATCTCCGATCCCCGTGGACACGGTCGAGAGCCTTTCTCAGAGTTCTGGCGCGATCAAGACACCCCGCTCGAGCTCGGCCAGGAGGTGAAGACTCTCGGATTCGACGTGAGGGTCGAGGAAGTGTCTCAGGACGGCTACGTGACGAGGGCCCGCTTCGACTTCCGCCTGCCCCTCGAGCACCCGAGTCTGGTGTTTGCCGACTGGATGGACGGCGACTTCGAGAATGTGCAACCGCCGAACGGATAGACCGGTGCATTCTGCGCGAGAGTCGCCGACCCGAGGACGGGCGGGAGAGCCGCACTCGACCGTTTCCCCTCCCCGGTCGGCTGCTACAGTCCGCCGATGCGCGTGCATGCTCCTGCCATCGCCCTCGCTCTGCTCCTGACCGGCTGCGGCTCCACCACTGCCGGTGAGGCCGAGACCGACGATGGCTCGACCGGCACCGAGCCCACGAAAGGCTCGACGACGGCGTCGAGCAGCGCAGCGACGACGTCGAGCACGTCGGCCGAGGCGAGCAGCGACAGCGGTACGGCGGCCGACGACTCGAGCTCGGGCGGCTCGGACTGCGCCACGCCGCTGGAGTGCGCGAGGCAAGCCGAGGACCGCACAGCGCAGCGGCTCGACGAGGTTCGCGACGACGACGGTGCGCTCACGGAGTTCCTCACCGCGATGCCGCTGGGCGGCGACCTGCACCACCACCTCTCCGGCTCGGTCTACGCCGAGACGTACCTCGCGTGGGCCGAGGCCGACGGCGACTACTGCATCACCGAGAGCAGCCTCGCGCTGTCGCTCTCGTGCGGCGACGGCAACGACGTGCCCGTGCCTACGGGCCGTCGCGACATCTATCTCGACGTCGTGCGTGCCTGGTCGATGCTGGACTTCGTGCCCTCGCCCAGCGAGTCCGGGGCCGATCACTTCTTCGCGACCTTCTCCAAGTTCGGCGCGATCTCGGGCTCGCGCCACGGCCTGATGCTGGCCGACGTCCGTCGCCGCGCCGCCAACGGCAACGTGCTCTACATCGAGCCCATGCTCACCTCGAACTCCACCGCGCGCAGCCTCGGAGAAGACGTGTGGGCGTCACTGGGTGGAGGGTCGCTGCAGCCGGACGACTTCGCCGAGTTTCACCAGGCGATCTTGGACGACCCCGGCTTCTTCAACGCGCGCGCCCGACTGACCGACGACGTCGAGACCAGCGAGAACATCGCCAACGCCGAGCAGAACTGCGGCACGGCCAACGCCTCGGGGGGCTGTGACGTCGTCACCCGGTACCAGGCGTACATCTCGCGCAGCGGCGCCGACTCGGGCGTGTTTGCCCAGATGGTCGCCGCCTACGAGGCCGCCATCGTCGAGCCGAAGATCGTCGGGCTCAACCTCGTCGGGCCCGAGGACGGCTCGACCGCGATGGCCAACTACGACGACCAGATGGCCATGCTGCAGTACCTCGGCGAGTACTACGAAGGCACCAGTCCCCTTCGGCTCTCCTTGCACGCCGGGGAGATCACCGCGGCGTCCATCCCCGATGGCTACGCCCTCGACGAAGAGGACCACATCCGCAAGGCCGTCGAGATCGCAGGCACCCGGCGCGTCGGCCACGGCATCGATGTCAACTTCGAGAGCGACCCCGACGGCCTGTTCGACCTGCTTCGCGACAGCGGAATCCTCGTGGAGATCTGCTTTGCCAGCAACGACATCATCCTCGAAGTCACCGGACCCGAGCACCCCGTGCACGACTACCTCGCCCGCGGCGTCCCCGTCGCGATCGCCACCGACGACCAGGGCGTCGCCCGCAGCAGCCTCGTGGCCGAGTTCGTTCGAGGCGCCCGCGACCAAGACCTGACCTACGCCGAGCTCAAACAGATGGTTCGCGCCAGCATCGAGTACAGCTTCTTGCCCGGCGAGAGCTTCTGGGCCGACGCCGAGACGCTCGAGGTCGTCGGGACCTGCGCGCCCGAAGAGGGCGACACGCCGGTGACCCAGCCGCCGTCAGCGGCGTGCGAGGCGTTCCTCGCAGGCAGCGACCGCGCTCGGCTCCAGCGCACCCTCGAGGAGCAACTCGAGCGCTTCGAGGCCGAGTTCTAGACGAGGAGTGCTACGCTGCGTGGGTGGCCACCGCCCGTAGCTTGAGACAGTCTGATCTTGGTAAGAACATCCCGGTCTACGTCGTCTGGGAGATCACCCTGCGTTGTGACCACGCCTGTGCCCACTGCGGCTCGCGGGCGGGCCCGTCCACGCGCGACGACGAGCTGAGCACCGAGGAGATGTTCGAGGTCGGCGACGCTCTGGCGCGCCTGGGCACCCGCGAGGTCACGCTGATCGGTGGCGAAGCGTACCTGCGCGGCGACTGCTACGACCTGATCCGGCACCTGGCCAAGCAGGGCATCCGCGTGACGATGCAAAGCGGCGGACGCGGCCTCACGGCCACCCGGTGTCGCAAGCTCAAGGAGGCCGGGCTGGCTGCGATCGGCGTGTCGATCGACGGGCCCCAGGAGATCCACGACATGCTGCGCAACGCCGAGGGCAGCTTCGAGTCGGCGATGAATGCCGTCCAACACGCCCGCGACGCCGGCATGATCGTCACGACGAACAGCCAGGTGAACCGCGCAAACATGCACGTGCTGCGCGACATCGCCATGATGATGAAGGACGCGGGCGTCCTCATCTGGCGCGCGCAGATGACCGCCCCCATGGGCGCTGCGGCAGACCGACCCGAGTGGATCCTCCAGCCGTATCACATGCTCGAGGTGCTCGACACGCTGGCCGAGGTCCAAAAGGAGGTGCTGCAGGAGGCCCACGACAAGGCCATCCCGCTCAAGCGAGCCTTCCGCATCGCGATCGGCAACAACCTCGGCTACTACGGCCCGCACGAGCAGCTGCTGCGCTCGCGCCCCGAGCAAGAACGCTACTGGCAGGGCTGCCAGGCGGGCAAGTACGTCATGGGCATCGAGTCCGACGGCAAGATCAAGGGCTGCCCTTCGCTGCCCACCGCGCCCTATATCGGCGGCAACGTTCGCGACCTGTCGCTCGAGGACATCTGGAACACCACGCCCGAGGTGGCCTTCACCCGCGACCGCGGCACCAGCGAGCTGTGGGGCTTTTGCAAGAGCTGCTACTACGCCGACGTGTGCCGGGCCGGCTGCTCGTTCACCACCCACTCCACTCTGGGCAAGCGGGGCAACAACCCGCACTGCTGGCACCGCGCCAACGAGCTCAAGAAGCAGGGCAAGCGCGAGATCCTGCGTCACAAGCACAAGGCGCCCGGCGACCCCTACGACTTCGGCTGCTTCGAGCTCGACATCGAGGACTGGAGCGACGAGGACTACACCCCGACGCTGAGCAGGAAGAAGCTGCCCGTCCTCGCGTAGCGGAACGGACAGCCTTCGGCATCAGTCCGAGGCCGCAGACCCGTACAGGGGGCTCGCCGAAGTCGAGTCCCCTTCGGTGTCGACGCCGTCGGTGCCCGTGCCTTCGGTGTCGGTGCCGGTACCCGTGGTGCTGGTGTCGGAATCGGTGATGTCGGTGGTGCCGAACGTCTCGGTATCGGGTGAGCCGTAGGCGGATTGCACGGCGCCGAACGTCGAGCCACTGGTCGACTCGTCGGTCGTGCTGTCAGAGTCGGACATGGACGCGTTGGTCGTGCCCGAGGGGTCGGTGCTCGAGCTCCCCATGTTCCCCGACTCCGTGGCAGGGCTCATCGTCGACGCGTCGCTGCCTCCCATCGATTCTTGTCCGTCGTCGTCGGACGGGCAGCCCGCGAGCGTCAGGCCCATCAACACCGCGCCCGCGGTTCGGCCGAGCGCGCTGCTCGTGCGCAGCGCGGCTCCACAGTGAGGGCACTTGGCGTCCGCAACCAGCACGTGCGTCGAGCACGACGAACAAACGACGAGAGGTCCAGCCATGCCCAAGGGTGGCACGATGCTGGACCTCGTGGAAGGGCTACTCGCCCGTGGTGGGCACGCCGTAGTCGGGGCTGATGCCCGTGCTGTCGCCCGCGGTACTGCCCGAGCCGCCCGTAGTCCCTTCGGTGTCACCGCCCGAGCTCGTCGAGTCGGAGTCGGTGGCGTCGGTCGTGCCGAACGAGTCAGACGTCTCGGGGTTTCCGTAGGCTGCCGCCGTGACACCGGGCGTCGTCGGATCCGAGTCGATTGTGGTCGAGCCCGGGTCCATCGTGGTGCCCGAGGGGTTGTTCGTCGTGGTCGAGGAGGACGACGAGCTGCCGTCTCCGGCCATCGTCTCGCTCGTGTCGTCGCTGGCCGGGCACCCCGCTAGCGTCAGGCCCATCAACACGGCGCCCGCGGTTCGGCCGAGCGCGCTGCTCGTGCGCAGTGAGGCGTCGCAGTGCGGACACGTCGACTCCCGAGCCAACACGTGCGTCGAACAAGATGGGCAAACAACCAACGGACCAGCCATACGCAGTGAGGATCGCACGCCACGGCGCACAGGGATAGCCCCGGCCGGCGAGTCGGATTTCAAACGACCTCCGGCACTCACTCGCCCGTGGTGGGCACGCCGTAGTCGGGGCTGATGCCCGTGCTGTCACCACCGGTGGTGTCTGTATCCGTATCCGTATCCGTGTCCGTGTCGCCGCCGGTCGAAGACGTGTCGAACCCGGTCGTGGGTATGCCGTACGCTGCGCCCGACGCAAAGGTCGTAGCGTCGCTCGACTCACCCATCGAGGTCCCGCTGGTGACGTCCGAGGTGCTCGCGTCGCTCGTCTGCGAGTCGGAGCTGGCGCTGGAGCTGCCGGGCGTGCCCGAGCTTCCGGCGTTGGTGCTGCTGCTCCCGCTGCCGCTGCTGCCCATCGTGTCTGCGCTGTCGTCCTCTGCCGGGCAGCCGGCGAGCGCGAGACCCATGAGGACGGCGCCCGCGGTTCGACCGAGAGCAAATCCGCGGGCATCGCGAACCTCGGCGCCACAGTGAGGGCACAGAGCATCATCGGCGAGGACGTGGTTCGAACACGAAGGGCAAGCTACGAGTTTTCCAGCCATGCATGCACTGTCGCATGGGCCTGACCACCGAGCCAACATGGTACTCACGCCCTCGTGAGCGAGTCACTCGGTCCGTGTCTGCACAACGTGCTGCTGGCGATGATCATCGCCGACGACGACGTCGATCCCGACGAGGTCGCGGCGGCCGAGCAGGCCTACGCAGAGCTGATGGGACGCGAACTGCCCGAGGGCGAACTCGCGCGCAGTGCCGCAGACGCGAAGGCGGCGGGACGGTGCCCGAATGACGTATTGAAGTGCCTGCCCACGGGCCTCGACGCCGACGTTCAGGAGAAGGTCCTGCGGGCCGCCTTCCAGGTGGCGAGCGCCGACGGGTTCGTGCTCGAGGAAGAGGACGCGCTGCTCCAGGCCGTAGCCAAGGCGGTCGGCATGGACGAGACGAGATCGCGCAGCGTGCTCGCGAGCTTCATGGGCTGACCGCGGCGCGGATCTGCTCGAGCACGGGCACGGGCACGTTGGCGTAGAGGTCGTGCCGGGCGCCCTCGACCGAGACGACCTCGATGCCGCACTGCTCGTAGCGCGCTCGCTCGGCGCGTCGCAGGTAGACCGACACTCGCGGCGCGTACACGCTGAGCCTGCCTGGGCCGAGCCCTTCGACGACGTCCCACAGCGCCTCGAGTAGCGTGTTGTTGCGGTAGTCGATGAGCGCCTGACGATCGAAGTTCCAGCCGAAGCCCTCGGCAGCCTCGACGACGCGACTCTCCATCCACGCGCGCAGCAGGTCACCCATCATCACCCTCTGAAACGGCGCGAGCAACTCGGGTCGGGTCGCGGCCCGCGACGGCGCAAGCGACAGTGCGCGCAGGAACGGCGAGAGTGGAGAGCGCCGCTCGTCGATGGTCCCTGCGGGCGTGTCGAGCAGCACGAGGCGGCCGAGCCGACCGGGGTGCCGCTCGTGCAGCCGCAGCGCGATGCGTCCACCCATCGAGTGCGCCACCACGGGGAGCGGCTCCGCGAGGTCGAGCCGGTCGAGCAGCGCAACGATCGCATCGGCCATGGTGCCGAGGTTGGCCTCGGGTGGGAGCGCAGGCGAATCCCCATGCGCGAGCAGGTCAGGGATGACCGCACGCGCGCGCCCGGCCAGCAGCGCTTCGGCAAACGGCACCAGATCTGCGCCTCGCCCAAACAAACCATGCACGAACAGCACGGTTCGCGGACCTTCGCCAAGCACCCTGTGGGCCAGCACCGGACTAGCGATAGCATGCGACGCCGATCGAATCCTGGTAAACGGAGCCATGTCGATCGACCTGACCGACCAGGTTCACATCATCACGGGCGCAGGCCGGGGCATCGGACTCGAGACGGCGCGCCGCATCGCGCAAGCCGGCGGGTTGCCCATCATGATCGCCAGATCGGCCGAGCAGGTCGAGCAAGAGGCCGCGCGGCTCCGCGATGAGGGCCTCGAGGCACAGGCCCACGCCCTCGACATCACCGACGCCGACGGCTGCAAAGCCCTGATCAAGCAGGTCCGCGACGACCATGGACGCATCGACGGCCTCGTCAACAACGCGGGCGCCAACCTCGTGGCCAACCTGCTGATGTGCAAGGAGTCCACCTGGGGCCCCATCTTCGACGTCAACGTCTTCGCCCTGATGCGCCTCACCCAGCTGTGCCTCAAGCCGATGGTTCGCGCCAAGTACGGTCGCATCGTCAACGTCTCGTCCATCGCCGCCAAGCTCGGCGCCCCCTACAACACGATCTACTCCGCCTCCAAGGCCGCCGTCGAAGGCTTCACCCGCTCGCTCGCCCTCGAGGTCGCCAAACTCGGCATCACCGTCAACGCCGTAGCCCCCGCCCAGGTCGACACCGATCTCCTCCGCCAAGGCATGTCCGTCCGCAGCAAGATGGCCGGCAAGGACACCGAGGAGTACATCCAGAGCATCGTCGAGGCGAACCCGCAGCAGCGCCTGCTCACCCCCGCCGACGTCGCCGGCACCATCATGCACCTGCTCTCCCCCGCCACCTCCGGCGTCACCGGCCAAAGCTGGAACGTCTGCGGCGGCGTGGCCTAGTACCTCGTCCTTGGACAAAGCGCCGGGCTTCTCCGGGCGGCCCCGTTGGGGCGAAGTCCCCCCTCCGAGGGCGTTCGGTCGGCTGCCCTCTGACTCGTCCCCTTCCGTCTGTTCCGCTGCGCCCCCTCTCCGAGGGCGCTCGCTCTCCTGCGCAGTGGCGGCTTTCGTCGACGGGCAGCTAGAGCGCGCCGTGCTACGATAAATCGGTGGATCGAAGACAGCGTGCGCAACATCGCCGCGAGCGATGGAGCTTCGGAGTCGTCGAGGATGGCGCACCCAAAGGACGCCTGTACGAGAGCCTCGCCCTCGTCGATCGGTTGGCCGCATTCACCCAACTGAACGCGCACGCTTGGAGCGAACTCGAGCGCACGAGGGCACCTCTTCCTCGTAGCCAATGGCCGACCGAGGTCTTCGAGATTCCCCACCGTGGCTGAGCTGCACCTCCCGACCGACTACGAAGACCTGCTCCGCGAATTCTCGGAATGTGGCGTCGAGTTTCTGCTCGTCGGCGGATGGGCCGTCGCCGTCCACGGGCACGGTCGAGCCACGGACGACATCGATCTCTTCGTGCGGGCCGATCCAGCGAATGCCCGCCGAATCATCGAAGCCCTTCACCGATTTGGAGCGCCCCTCTCGGACCACGAGGTCGATGAGGGCCTGTTCTCACATGAGCGATACGGCTACCGGATGGGTCGCAAACCGCAGGTCATCGAGATTCTCACGAGAATCGACGGGGTGACCTTCGATGAGGCCGCCGAAGACGCAGTCGTCGTCTCAGTTGCCGATTTTCAGATCCCGGTGATCGGACGACGTGCGTTGCTCGTCAACAAGCGGACCGCGAGGCGACCGAAGGACCTGGCCGACGTGGCCGCACTCGAGAACGATGAGTGAGGCGTCAGTAGCCCGGACCCACGCCCACCCTCGCCAAAGCTGCAGCCACGAGCCCCCCCAGCAAGAGAGCGAAGCGTCCCCGACGGTGCCACATTCGACCGGCCGTGATGTAGTCTGCATTCGTGCGACGGTTGCTGTGGGCTCTGTTGGGAGCGCTGGGCTGCTCGGCCAAGCCGGCGCCGCCGGAGCTCACGCCCCCGACCGAGCTCGCGCCTGCGCATGCGCCGAAAGAGGCCGCGGTCGTCGCTCCCGAGTCCGCGGCGCCAGTAGCAGTGCCGCGTTCAGAGCCGGTCGAGGAGCCGTCCATCTCGCCGCCGACCAAGAAGCAAGCGCTGGTCGCGAGCCGGGCGGTTCTGTCGGGCAAGCTCGCGCAGCTTGCACCGATCGTCTCGCTGTCGGACGGTCGCGCCGCCGTGCTCTGGCGGCACACCAAGGCAAGCGAAGCGTGGGATGTCGACGTGGAGCTGGTGATGCTCGCCTTCGACGGCACGACGTGGATCGCCCAAGCCTCGCGCGGAGTGACGAGCGCAAGCACCCCCTGGCTCGATGAAGACCAGCCACCTCCGCTGGCTGCCACGATGAAGTCCGACGACTACGACGACGACGGCGAACCCGAGGTGCTCATCCGGATCCGCTATCCCGAGATGTGCCCCGGCGGTGGACCCAACACGATCACGTCGCTCGACGTCTTCGATGTGACGCCGAGGATCACCGCGGCGTTGTCGACGCAGATTCACCATCTGATGGATGCCTATCCCGAAGAGGGCACCAAGGCGACGACCGAGCACATCGACCTCAACGGCGACGGTCATCGCGACGTGAAGATCACCTACGAAACCAAGGGCGAAAAGCCCCTGGTGAACCGGTGGCTGTACCAGCCCGAGTCCGACACCTGGACTCTGCGCAACCCCCAGTACGAACGCTGGGACTGCGACTGGTAGCGAGAAGCATCAGGAGGCCCACTCGCCAAACCAGCAGCCACGAGCCCGCAACTCAGCACGAGAGCGAAGCGTCCCCGGAGGGATGCGCCCACTCGCCAAAGCAGCAGCCACGTGCCCGCACCTCAGCACGAGATCGAAGCGTCCCCGGAGGGGACGCGCAGCGGAAAAAAAGCCGACCTCGAGACACCACCACCCACCGCCCCGCCGCTTGGAAGGGCCCCCTCACCCAAAGGGGGGCCCTGGAGAGCGGCGGGCCACGGTACCTCGCGTCGAGAGGTCACCCCCAGGGCATGATGCGGACGTCGCCGGGCTGGTCCACCCAGCCCGTCTCCTCGTTGATCCACTTCTTCTCGAGCCGCAGCTTGCCGTCCACGTGGGTCGAGAAGATGTTGGTGAGCCAGTTCTCGTCGTCCCGCTCGGGGAAGTCGCCGCGGTAGTGGGACCCTCGGCTCTCGGTGCGCATGTTGGCCGCGCCGATGATGGCCTCGGCGACGTCGAGCAGGTTGCGATGCTCGAACGCCAGCGCGAGGTCGAGGTCTTCGGCGAGCGCCAAGTCGGTGCTCAGGCGCTCGCGCTCGTCGTCCACGAACTGCTGCGCGCGGGCCAGGCCCTCGGCGTCCTTTTCGACCAACAGCTCCTTCCACATGGTCCGCTGCAGCGCGGGTTTGAGGTCGCTGGGTCGCTTGCCGCCCTTGGTCTCCCGCATCTTGCGAACGGGGCCCTCGATCATGTGCTCGAGCAGTGACGCGGTGACGTTGGACGCGTCGGGACGCTGCTTGCACGCCTCGGCCGCGGCCTTGCCCGCGCGCCACCCGAACACCTGAGAGCCGCCGAGCATCGTGCCGCCGATGCGGTCGGCGCCCTGCCAGCCCATCGTCTCCCCGATCGCAAACAGGCCTTCGATGGTCGAAGAGCGCGTGTGCTCGTCGACGCGAATGCCACCGTTGGACGTGTGGTGGAACAGTTGCACCTGCACCAAGTCCTTCTTGATGTCGATGCCCAGGTCGCGCATGAACTTGTCGAACACCTCGGGCTGAAAGCCACGCTCACCGCGGGAGAGGTCCAAGAACACGCCGTCGTTGGGCGTGCCGTTGCCCGCGAGCACCTCGTTGTGCATGGCGCGGTCGAGGTGGATGCCCGTGTCTCGACAGGACACAGGCCAGTGAAACGCCTTGTCCTTGGAGACCTGCTCGAGCGTGATGCCGTCGGGCAGGTATTTCTCGAGGAACGACTCGCCGTGCCCGTTGTACATCCGGAACGGCTCCTCCATCTCGTAGAGCATGACCATGGCCTGCACCGGGTAGACCGACGCCATGCCCTGCTGCATGAACTCCATGTTGAACAGCTCGCCGCCGGCTCGAAGCGCCATCGCGTAGCCGTCGCCGGTGTTGCCCGGAGGGTTGAACGAGTACTGGAAGAGCTGCCCCACCCCGCCGGTGGCCATGATGACCGCGCCCGCGTGGATGACGAATGGCTCGCCGTCGTCACGCACGCCGACCACGCCCTGTACGCGCCCATCTTGCACGATCAGGTCGACCACGTTGGCCCCCTCGAGCACCTCGGTGTTCGTGCCCTCGATGACCGCCTTTTGGATCTGCACGATGTTGTTGGTGCCCTTGGTCTTCTCCGACGCGGGCATCGTCGCGAGCATCTTGCTCTCGAACTCCATGCCCATCTTGCGCAGGCGCTTGGTCGCCTCGGACACCTCGTCGACGAACACCTGGCACAGCTTGGGATCGGTGGTGCCCAGGCCCATCTGGACCATGTCGGTGTGCACGAGCTCGGGTGGGTTGAAGAAACCGCCCTTGGGGCCCACGGTGCGAATCGTCCAGAAGTCGGCCATCGGGTTCGACGTCGCACCCGCGCCGCGCTTGCCAGGGACACCAAAGCGGCCCTTGACCGCCATCATCGTGCGAGCGCCACCTTGGTGCGCGCTGATCGTGGACGCGGTCGCGGCACCACCACCGCCGACGACGAGGACATCGGTTTCGTAGGTCTGCATGTCGGGTTGGCGTCGTTGTACCGCGCCTGCGCGGCTGGGTGGGCCGCCCCAGCGCGAGTTTTCCGAGCCTGCGATTCCTGATACACGAGGGCATGACCCTCGCGCCGTTCGACCCCTCCCAAGTCGGCGCACACCCGTCGCACGCGCTCCGCAAAGTGACAGCGGAGGACGGCTACGTGCTGACCTACCGCGCCTGGCACCCCGAGGCCGAACCCAAGGGCACGATCGCGTTGTTCAACGGGATCATGAGCCACTCGGGATGGTTCGGGCCGCTGGTCGCACCCTTGCTCGCGTCCGGCTACGCCCTCGTCGGCGCGGATCGACGCGGCTCGGGACTCAACAAAGAGGCGCGCGGCGACGCGCCCTCGGCCAAGCACATCGTGCAGGACGCGCTGGGCATCCTCGAAGACGCCGCCCCCGCAGGGCAGCCCCTGCTCCTCGCCGGCTGGTGCTGGGGCTCCATCCTCGCGCTCAACCTCCTGCGACCCCTGGGCGCTCGCACCACGGCGCTCGCGTTGCTGACGCCCGGCCTCTTCCCCACCCAGGCCGTCATCACCGCGGCTGCCGAGGGCAAGCGAGCACACGCCGACGCGCCCGAAGACGCGGCCGTCCTTCCCATCCCCATCGCCGACGAGATGTTCACCGGCGGTCCCTGCCTGCAGTCGTTCGTCCAGGTCGACCCGCTCAAGCTGCGCGCCACCACCCCCCGCTTCCTGACCAACACCAAGAAGCTGGGTATGGGTGCCCACATGGCCCTGCGCAAGCTGTCGGTGCCCACCCTGGTCGTCATGGCCGAGCACGACGAGGCCACCGACAACGCCGCCGTGCAGCAGGCCATCGCCAAGCTCGACGTCGCCTCGACCACCATCCCCGGTGCCCACGGTCTCCAGTTCGACGCCCCCGACGCGCTCGCGAACGCGATGATCGGGTTCTTCGATGCAGTCCTCGACTGAGGTCTAGTCTTGGATTTCGGCCGCCAACGGGGGTTCGAGTCGCCCGCCGCAACGCGCAGCGTAGACTGTCTGCGATGGCACGCGCGACGTGGAAGGGTACCGTACTTGCGGAGAGCGACAGCACCGTGGTCGTCGAGGGCAACCACTATTTTCCGCCCGACTCGATCAACGCAGACGCGTTCGAAGACGCGAGCAAGACGACCCACTGCCCCTGGAAGGGCGACGCGCGCTACTACGACGTCGTCGTCGATGGGCAGAGAAACGCCGCGGCCGCCTGGTACTACCCGGAGCCCAAGGCGGCCGCCGCGGAGATCAAGGACCACGTCGCCTTCTGGAAGGGCGTCGAGGTCGCCGACTGAGCGTCGCGCTCAGGTGAGCCAGCGAAGCGTCAGGACCGGGGACTCGGGGCTCGCACACGCTGCGCCTGCCGCCAGCCAGTTCTCGCCCGCGCTGACCTCGTCGATGACGCAGTTGACCCCGCCGTCGTCGAACGTCGTGTAGATGCGGCCGCCCGACTCTC
The DNA here is from genome assembly GCA_024742475.1 of bacterium. Taxonomy (GTDB): domain Bacteria; phylum Myxococcota_A; class Polyangia; order Nannocystales; family Nannocystaceae; genus CAJXVA01. The sequence continues at coordinate 77,776 of JANSYI010000005.1, forward strand.
GCACGCGGAACGTCGCGTACGCGGAGCCGGCGGGAATGGGGCAGTTGGCCCACGCGCCGTCGCCCCAGATGCACGAGCCCGACACCCAGGTGTTGGTGTTCGACGCGGTCCAACGGTACAAGGTCTCGCCGCCGTAGTTGGTGGCCGTGCTCGAGGCGGTCACCGTGCGAACGGTGACCCACGTGTTGGTGTGTTTGTCGTACGCCTGAATCTGGACGCTATCGCCGGCATCTTCGGCGTAGCCGGAGAAGTCGACCGCCCAGGGATCGACCCAGTCATCGTTGTGAGGGCCGACCACGCAGGCCGAAGCAAGGAGCGCCACGGAGGCGATGAAGAAGAGGGACGTGTTGCGTTTCATGGTGATGCTCGCCGCGCGAACGCGCGGTTTCGCCCGGTGGTTCCGGCCGGGGCTCGAGCGTTCCCAACTTTTCTCGACGGCCGCGATCTTCGTCCGGCTGGCCGATCCAAAGCCCCCTGACCGGACTTGCCGGCCGAAGAGCCGACCAGAGACTGCTACCGTCTGGTCATGACGAAGCGCGCTTGCGGTTTCGCTTTGGCTTTCGTTCTTGGGTGCAGTGACGATGGGCTCCCCGCCGACGACACCGACGTCAGCGCCACGGGCAACGTCGGCGTGACCTCGGACGACGGGTTCTCCACCCAAAGCGGCAGCGGTGACACGAACGACTCGGTCTCGACCGATCCGTCCGGGTCGGGGACCTCGGGGCCCGAGGGCACCACCACCGGGTTCGATCCCACCGGCGACAGCACCGGCTCCACGGGCGGCGTGCCGGTCCAGGGAGAACCGCGGCTGTACGTCACGGGTGGCAACGCGGTGAGCGTGTGGGAGATCGACGACGCCGGAGCGCTGACCCAAGTGCAGACTCTCGACCAGGGCACGGGCCTGGGCCCGCTCGCGCAGTGGAACAGCCAGTTCATGTATGCCGCCCGCGTCGACGAGCAGGCCGTGGCCGCGCTGGCGATCGATCCGGTCTCCGGTGCGCTCACCGAGCTCGGAGTCACTGGCGTCGCACATCGTCCCGTCTACATGAGCGTGGACCCGACCGGCGGCTGGCTGCTCAGCGCAGACTTCGGCCAGGACCTCGTGCAGGTCAACCCGATCAACGCCGACGGCACCGTCGACGGCACGCCCAGCCAGAGCAGCACCGTGCAGTCGAGGCCGCACGCGATCCTCTTCGATCCCAGCGGCCAGTACGTCTTCGTGCCGCACCGCGACGCGAACCTGGTCGAGCAGTACGTGTTCGACGATATCGGCGGCACGCTCACCCCGAACGACCCGCCCAGCGTGTCCCTCCCCAAGGGCGCGGGCGCGCGACACATGGCGTTCGCCCCCGATGCGACGCGCGCGTACGTCGTCAACGAGTTCGACAGCTCGGTCACCGCGTTCAGCTACGACGCGACCACCGGCTTGCTCACCGAGGGCGTCACAGTGTCCGCGCTCCCGCCCGGCTTCGAGGGCGAGAACACCGGCGCAGACATCCACGTCTCGAGCGACGGCGCCTACGTCTACGCGTCCATGCGCGGGGACGACTCCATCGCCGTCTTCGCGGCCGGAGCCGACGGCGGCCTCACCTACCAGGCCAACGTGCCCACCGAGCCGCGCCCTCGCGAGTTTGGCCTCGGACCGTTCGGCAACTTCCTCTACGCCGCAGGCCAGGACAGCGGCATGCTGGCCGGCTACACAATCGAAGCCGACGGCAACCTGACGCCAGGCGCGGTGTACCCCGTGGGCGACGGGCCGCTTTGGGTCCTCGGCGTCGAGCTCCCCGCAAGGTGAGGGCGACGGCAGCGCCGAGCCATGCAGGCGGCGCCTCGCGGACCACCTGGATTTCAAACCTGCACATTTACGCGCAACGAACCGGAAAGCCGGACGATTGCGCGGTCCCTCTACTTTGGAGAGACCGCAATGCAGCGCACCGCAGTTCCGATGATTCGCGCAGGACTCGTCGCAGTCGCCGCGGCGTGGGTTCTCGGTTGCGACGCGGAGACGGTGATCGGGCCCGAAGGCGGGGTGCTCGTCAGTGACGACGGACGCTTCAGCCTCGACATCCCCGCCGGAGCGCTCGGCGCCGACATCGAGCTCTCGGTCGTGGAGGTGGAGTGCCAGCTCGAGGACTACGTCGACGCCTGCTACTCCGCCCTACCTCGAGGCACGACGTTCAGGCTGCCCGCGGAGGTCTCGTACGACCTCGAAGCCCCCCTCATGGGCGACGTCGCGCTGGTGACCCTGACGGCTGAAGGCTGGCGGACGCTCCCCGACCATCGGGTCCACGCCGCGCACGGCGTGGTCACCGGGTCCGCGATGTACCTCTCGGACTACGAGCTCGTGCGGGTCCAGCACTGAGCCGACTGCTCGTACCGCTTGCCGAGCCCGCCGACATCGCCGAAACTCCGGCTCGACGCTCGGGGAGAACGGCCCCCGCGTCAGAGGATTGCAATGAGGCGTTGGAAGCTTCCTTGGGTAGGGTTTGCGGTCGCGATGACCGTCTCGTGCGATGGCGACGAGGGACGTGCGTCGAGCGAGGGCGTACCGACGGGCGTCACGATCGGCGTTTCGCTCTCGGACAGCGACACGTCGGGGCCGGACAGCGGCTCGACCAGCGGCAACATGTCCGGCACTGATGCCGGGGACACCGTCGATCCCTCGACGGACGCCACGGGAAACGACGAACCCAAGTTCGACCTCGGCGCCGCCCCCGACGTCAACCAAGAGCAGCCCGACGAGTGCACCAAGGTCGACATCTTGTTCGCCATCGACAACTCGGGTTCGATGGGCGACGAGCAAGACAACCTCATCGCGGCCTTTCCCGGCTTCGTCGCGGGCATTCAGGACGCCCTGCAGTTCGCTGACAGCTACCACATCGGCGTGGTCACCTCCGACAGCTACGACCACAACGAAGGCGGCTGCCGAGGCGTCGGCGACCTCGTGACGCAGACCGGGGGCTCCGACTCGAGCAACGCCGTGTGTGGCCCCTTCTCCAGCGGCTTCCGCTGGTTCGACAACACCGAGCCCGATCTCGCCGCAACGTTCCAATGCGCTGCGCAGGTCGGCACCGACGGCAGCGGCGACGAAGAGCAGGTCCATGGCGTCCTGCGAGCCACCGATGCCGAGCGCAACGCCCCGGGGGCGTGCAACGACGGGTTCCTGCGCGACGACGCACTGCTCGTGGTCGTGCTCATCACCGACGAAGAGGACGAGGAGGACTGCGACCCGTTCTTCGGCTGCGATGGAGGCACCCCCGCGGACCCGGCGCAGTGGTTCACCCGCCTGGTCACCAACAAGTTCAACATCGAGACGAACATCGTCATGCTCACGCTCGTGGGCCTGCCGGGCTCGAGCTGCGCCGACCATGCCAGCCGTATCCTGAGCTTCGGCTCCATGTTCACCAACCACGCCGAGGGCGAGATCTGCGCCGGCAACTACGCCGAGTTCTTCACCGAGGCCATCTCGCAGATCGATACAGCCTGCCAAGACTTCACGCCGCCGGGCTAGCGGCGTCGCCGCTGGCGCCCTCCCCGTGCTGAAATTCGGGCGATAGCGCCCACGCGCCCGGCGCGGCGCAGAAAATGCGCAGGTCTGTAACCGGCTGAATTCAAGGTCCTATCCGCGATTGACGCGGCATTGGAGCACACACACCTACAGTGGGGAGGAATTCCCCTTGTTCATGGCAGGCCCCCGGGCTAGACGCCCCCCCAACTCGGCACGCCATGGACGCCTTCACCTCGACCCACGCCGCGATGATCCTGCTGTTCGTCCTCGGCTATGGGGCGATCATCTTCGAGCACAACCTGCGGATCAACAAGGGCGCCGTCGCGCTGTTGCTGGCTGCCGGGTTGTGGCTGCTCTACTTCTCCGGCCTCGCGCCCTCCGAGGAAGTCGCGACGCATCAGCTCGCCGAGCTTCTCAGCGAGGTCGCGCAGATCGTCTTCTTCCTGCTCGGGGCCATGACCCTGGTCGAAGTGATCGATCTGCACGGGTCGTTCAAGCTCGTCACCGACCAGATCCGCACCCGCTCCAAGTGGAAGATCATGTGGGTGCTCGCGACGCTAGCGTTCTTCATGTCCGCCGTGCTCGACAACCTCACCACGACCATCGTGATGGTGTCGCTGCTGCGCCGCATCCTCCCCAACCGCGAGAACCGGCTGCTGCTCGGCTCGATGGTCGTCATCGCGGCCAACGCGGGCGGGGCCTGGACCCCCATGGGCGACGTCACCACCACCATGCTGTGGATCGGCGGCCAAGTGACCACGCTCGGCGTGATGGGTGCGCTCCTCGTGCCCAGCCTCGTCACGATGATCGTCGCGGTCATCATGCTGGGGCGCCGCGAAAAAGCTGGCCACTACGGCGGCGAAGCGGTCGAGGGCGAGCAGCAGGTCGAGCTCGGTGCCCGCCGCGTGCTGAGCCTTGGGCTGGGCGCTTTCATCATGGTGCCGGTCCTCAAGTCGGTCGCCCACATCCCGCCCTTCGTCGGCATCCTGCTCGGCCTGGGCGTCATGTGGCTCGTCACCGACGTCCTCCACCACGAGCACGAGGACCGTCAGCACGTGAAGGTGCCCGCCGCCTTCACCAAGATCGACGTCTCGGGCGTCCTGTTCTTCCTGGGCATCCTGCTGGGCATCGGCGCGCTGCAAGCCGCCGGCCTGCTCAACGCCCTGGCCCACAGCCTCGACAGCATCGCGGGCAGCCCCACCGTCCTCGCGGGCGTGCTCGGCGTGCTCTCGGCCATCATCGACAACGTGCCGCTCGTCGCCGCGACGATGGGCATGTACTCGCTCGAGCAGTACCCGACCGACAGCCAGTTCTGGGACCTCATCGCCTACTGCGCTGGCACGGGCGGCTCCATCCTCATCATCGGCAGCGCCGCTGGCGTGGCCTTCATGGGCATGGAGAAGGTCGACTTCATGTGGTACCTGCGCCGCATCTCGCTCGTGGCCTTCGTCAGCTACGGCGCGGGCATGGCGACCTACCTCGGGCTCGCCGCGGTCGGCCTGGTCTGAGCTCTCACCGCGTCGCTCACAGGTCGAACTGATCGCGTAGCGACGCGGCCACGTCGAGCAGCGACTCGTGCAGCGCGCGGGCCTCGTCTGGCTCGACGTCGTCGGCGCGTTCGATGAGCGCCTGCGCGCTGGCGTCGAGCCCAGCGATCGATCGCCGCAGACGCCCGACCACCCGCCCGACCGGCATCGGCGTGTGCTCGGGCAGCGCGCGCACTTCTTCGGCGGTGACCTTGGCGAGCTCCGAGACGGTCATCAGCTCCACCGTCTTTCGGCCGCCACCGGGGATGTCGATCGGCGTGCGCCCGGTCAGCCGGCGGCGCACGGTCGGCGGCAGCGGGATGAGCAGATAGAGCTTGCTCGGCCCGAGCGGCGCGAGCTTCTCGACCTCTTTGGGGCGCTCCTCGGCCCAGCGCGACAGCGCCATGTAGTTCGAAAGCGTCTGCCGAGCGAAGGGGACGGCGTCGGCACACCACCGCGCCCACTGCCCGTGCGGGAGTTCGTCGTGAATCTCGCGCGCCGCGTCCCCGATCGCGATCACCGACTGGACCACCGTCGACGCCGTTGCCGCCTGGAGCCGGAGGATCTGCCGAGTGAGATGGACGACCTCTGGGCGTCTCTCCCACGGGATCTCCAGCGTCGCGTTCACCCGGACGGGTTCGGCTCGTTTGGCCATCAGCGGGGACGATAACGCCTCGGGGCCCCCATCGTGTATAGGAGCCTCGGTGTTCGCGAAGGCCCGCATCGCTCTGGCGTTCGCCGCGATCTTCTTCGCGCTGGGCATGCACATGCCCTACTTCCCGGTCTGGCTGCAGGCCGAGGGCTACAGCGAGGGCGCCATCGGCATCGTGCTCGGCACGATCACCTGGATGCGCGTGCCCGCCAACCCGCTCGTGGGTCGACTCAGCGACAAGCTCGGATCGATCAAGCGGCCCGCGCTCGTCTTGGCGGTGCTCGCGGCGTCGGCCTACGGGCTCTTCGGCAGCGCGAGCACGCTGTGGCAGCTCGTGGCCGTGGGCGCGCTGCTGGGTATCTCCTTCAGCCCGCTGATCCCCCTGACCGACTCGGTGGCCCTGAGGCTGGGGAGCGAAGGCGCGTTCAACTACGGACACCTGCGCCTGTTCGGATCGGCGGCCTTCATCGCCGCGTCCAACGTCGGAGGGTGGTTGCTCGAGCACGGCGAGGAGGGCGACGTGCTCGATGCGCTTCGCTACGCGCTGATTGTGGTCGTGATCGCGGTCGTGCTGATGCCCAAGCACGCGCCCGCGCCGACGAACCCACCGCAGCGCCGGGCGCCCCCTCGCCGCAGTCACTGGAGGTTCTTGATCACCACCGGCCTGCTGCACGCCTCACACGCGGTCCTGTACGCGTTCGGCACCGCCCACTGGAGAGCGAGCGACGTCCCCGACACGACGATCGGAAAGCTGTGGTCGATGGGTGTCATCGCGGAGATCGTGCTGTTCGCCTTCAGCGCGAGGGTGCAGAGACGGCTGGGTTCTTCGGGGCTCTTGGCGCTCGCCGCCGTTGGCGGTCTGCTGCGCTGGCCTCTGCTCGCGTCCACCCACGCGGTGCCGTCGCTGTTCGGGATTCAGCTGCTTCATGCCCTCACGTTTGGCGCGCTGCACCTGGGAGCGATCGCCTACGTGCAGGAACGCGTGGACCCGCGCGCCACCGCCACCGTCACCTCGCTCTACGCGGCGTCGTCGGGCGTTGGTGCCGGACTGATGATGCTGGCCGCTGGTCCTCTCTACGGCACGTTCGGTGGATCAGCCTACTGGGTGATGGCTGGAATATCACTGGCCGGTCTCCTCGGCGCACGCCTCGTCGCACGTCAGAACGACTCGATCGATACGCCGGCCCAGCCCGCATCGACGCACTGAATCGTACGTGTGTGGCGATATGTCTGCGAACACGCCCGCGTTCGCCCCTTGTCCATGCACGTTCGCAAAATCGTGACCGCATTCCCCCTGGTGTTGGCTCTGGGCCTTGGTGCCTGTCAAGGACAGGGCGCGTTTGCCCAGCAGCAAGAAGCCCTCTCGAGGATCGAACAGAAGCAAGACAACATCTTGTCGGAGCTCGCTGCGGTCAAGGAGTCGGTCTCCAAGATTCCCACCACCGGCGCCCCCTCGAAGGCTGCGCCCAAGGGTCCACGCCCCGGTCGCCCCGACCCCAAGCTCACCTACAAGGTCGACGTGGGCGAAGCGGCGGTCAAGGGGCCGCAGGACGCACTCATCACCATCGTCGAGTGGTCCGACTTCCAGTGCCCGTTCTGCAAGCGGGTCAACCCGACGATGGCCAAGATTCAAGAGACCTACGGCGACAAGGTCCGCATCGCGTTCAAGCACAACCCGCTCCCCATGCACAACCGGGCTCTCGCTGCCGCCATCGCAGCCGAAGCTGCGGGGCGTCAGGGCAAGTTCTGGGAGATGCACGACAAGCTCTTCGACAACGGACGCGCCCTGACCGACGAGAACTTCGAGAAGTGGGCGACCGAGCTCGAGCTCGACGTCGAGAAGTTCAAGACCGACATGAAGGACAAGGCCCTCGAGACCAAGGTGAAGAAGCAGCAGTCCCAAGGCGCCACCCTCGGAGCGCGAGGCACCCCGGCGTTCTTCGTCAACGGTCGCTTCCTCTCCGGCGCTCAGCCCTTCGAGGCCTTCAAGACCCTGATCGACGAAGAACTCAAAGAAGCCGAAGCCTTGGTGGCCAAGGGTACCGCCAAGAAAGACGTCTACGCCGCGGTCATCGCCAAGGGCAAGACCAAGGTCTAGCAGACGGCCCTAGCAGGTCGGGCAGAACTCGTCCGCGGACGCCTTGTCCCACTGCGCCTGCAGCAGCTCGGGCGCGCTCTTGTCGAGGAATGCGCGCTCGTGCAGTTCGGGGAACGTCTCGCCGAACGTCTTGACCTCGGTCGCCGAGACGCGGTGGGTGATGTGTTCTCGGCGGAGGTCCACGGGAGTGTCGAGCCCCGCCGCGCCGCACAGCTCGAGCACGGACTCGACCGTCTTGGCGTGAAAGCTCGCCACCCGGTGCGCCTTGTCCGTGACGTCGAGCCCCTGCACCAAGCGGGGCTCCTGCGTCGCAACGCCCGCGGGGCACTTGTTGGAGTTGCACTTGAGCGCCTGGATGCAGCCGAGGGCGAACATCATGCCTCGCGCCGAGTTGCATGCGTCCGCGCCCCAGGCCAGCTGCAGCAGCACGTGAAACCCCGTCGCGATCTTTCCCGCGCTGAAGATCTTCACCTGGTCTCGAATGCCGGCGCCGCGCAGGGCGTCGTGTATGAACAGGAGGCCGTCGCGCAGCGGTGCCCCCACCGAGTTCGAGAACTCGAGCGGGGCCGCGCCGGTGCCTCCCTCGCCTCCGTCGACCGTGATGAAGTCGGGTCCATCACCCAGCTCGACCATCGCCTTGACGATCGCGAGAAACTCGCTGGGGTGGCCGACGCAGAGCTTGATGCCCACCGGCTTCCCGTCGCTGAGCTCGCGCAGCTTGGCCACGAAGAGGATCAGCTCTCGTGGCGTGGAGAAGGCCGTGTGGCTGGGAGGCGAGAGCACATCCTTGCCCATCGCAACCCCGCGGATCTTCGCGATCTCGGGCGTGACCTTCTTCGCCGGCAGGATTCCGCCGTGGCCAGGCTTCGCGCCCTGTGAGAGCTTGAGTTCGATCATCTTCACGTTGGGCTTGGTCGCCGTGCCGCGAAACATGTCCGGGTTGAAGTTGCCGCCCTCGGTGCGGCAGCCGAAGTAGCCGGTGCCGATCTGCCAGATCAGGTCGCCCTCGGGCTCGAGGTGATACGGCGACACACCGCCTTCACCGGTGTTGTGCGCGAACGCCCCCATCTTGGCGCCACGATTGAGAGCGAGCACCGCGTTCGGCGAGAGTGAGCCATAGCTCATGGCCGAGATGTTGAAGATCGAACAGCTGTACGGCTGCGAACATCGGCCCTCCCCCACCATGATCCGCCCCGCGGACTCATTGGGGTGCTTAGGCTGAAGCGAGTGCGCGATCCAAGTGTAGCCGACGCCGTAGACGTCGCGCTTGGTGCCAAAGGGCACGGTCGACAGCACATCCTTGGCGCGCTGGTAGATGACCGCTCGGCGCTCGCGGCTGTAGGGGTTCTCCTCTTGGTCGGACTCTACGAAGTACTGACGCAGCTCCGGCCGAACCGACTCGAACACGTAGCGCATGCGCCCGAGCACCGGGAAGTTGCGAAGGATCGTGTGGTGCCTTTGCGCGAGGTCGGAGAATCCCATCAGCCCGTACAACGCCGTCAGCGCGCCGAGGACCAGGCCCGCGGGCCAAAACGTCACCCCCAGCGCCACGCTCAGCGCCACCAGCCCGCCAAACGTCATGAAGAAGGGGACCCGCCCCCAACGCTCCAAGATCGCGGGCACGCGGTCACCGGGACGCTCCCATCGCTTCACCTTGCGCGCGGTTGCCGACATGCGATCGACGCTATCAGCCGGCCAGCGGTCCACCAAGCAGTAGACCAAACGCCCACAGGGTGCGTTGATGGCAGGACCGATGCTTCGACGCACACTCCCGCTCCTCCTCGTCCTCGGATGCTCTTCGACGCAGGGGACGACGGGCGCCGGTTCCGACGCCACCAACACGCAGGATCCTACGCCGAGCCCGACGATGAAGACGGCCCCAGCCCCCGAGCCCCGCCCCGTGTCCGACTCCGATCTCGCCGGCGTCGCCAAGAGCATCAACGCGTTCTCGGCGGACCTCTACGCCGCGGCGGCCAAGTCGTCGGGCAACCTCATCGTCTCCCCGTCGAGCGTCGCCATCGCGCTGGGCATGACATATCAGGGTGCCCGGGGGAGCACCGCCGAGGAGTTCGAGTCCGTGCTGCACATCGCCGACTCGGGGCTCGACGCCGATCTCTGGCACGCCGCCGCCGGCCAGCTCGGAGAGTCTTGGATGCAGACCGAGCCCGCCGCACAGGGTCAGAAGCCGCCGCCGGAGATCGCCCTGGCCAACCGACTCTTCGGCGCGCAAGGCCTCGAGTTCGAGCAAGACTTCCTGTCCGCGAGCCACCGGGACTATCGCGCTTCACTCGAGAGGCTCGACTTCACCGCCTTCGAGCAGGCTCGGGCGCACATCAACGACTGGGTCGAAGAGCGCACCCGCGACCGCATCGAGGACCTGCTCCCCGAGGGAGCACTCGACAAGGACTCGCGGCTCGTCCTGGCCAACGCGGTCTACTTCAAGGCCGAGTGGGAGAACCCGTTCCGCGAAGAAGCCACCTCGGATGCGCCCTTCTTCGTCGACGGGAAGGACCGGGCCAACGTACCGACGATGCACACGGTCGAGTCGTTCCGCCATGCCAAGACGGACGAGGCCACGTGGGTGCAGATGCCCTATGCCGGCTCGCGATTCGCGATGACCCTCGCCGTTCCCACCGAACGCGACGGACTCGCACGTCTCGAGTCCAGCCTCACCGCCGAGGCGCTCTCGCGCCAGCTCGGGGCGATGAAGCACCAACGCATCCAACTCGCCATGCCGAAGTTCGAGCTCGAGCCCGCGAAGTCACTGAGGCTGTCCTCGGTGCTTGCGGGCCTCGGGCTGCGGCGAGCGTTCACCGACGACGCCGAGTTCGAGGGCATGGTGGCGCCCGACGTCGAGCGCCTGAAGATCGACGAGGTCTTTCACAAGGGTTTCATCGCCGTCGACGAAAAGGGCACCGAAGCCGCGGCGGCCACCGCCGTCGTCATGATGAGAGCCGGCGGCGTCCCGAGCGAGCCGATGAAGGTCGACGTCGACCGGCCCTTCATGTTCGTCATCAGCGACACCCAGACGGGAGCCATCCTCTTCATGGGCCGCGTCGTCGATCCGCGGTGAACCCCGCGCGTATGCAGAACGGCGTCATCGCCATGCAGAGCAAGGCGCGAAGAGGGAGCTGGTTGGACACCAGTGACCGATGAGCAACGCCGCTGTGCATGGTGAGGGCGGCCTAGCAGAGCCTGCGGCGGGACCGCAGGTTCGAACGGCCCACACGCCGCCCTCCTGTGAACCCATGTAGGTCCCACGCCCTCCAGCGACAGCGGGCCCGTCCGATGCCTGGATGAAATCAGGGATCAGGTCGCAAGGGTGTTAGAGTGGACCCTATGCAGTTGCGGAACTGGATTGCTTGTTTGGTGCTCGCTGGAGCCGGCGCAGCGTGCGGTGATGACGACACCGCGAACGCCTCGGGCACCGACGGAGAGACCGATTCGGGGACCGACACGCGCGACGCAGACAGCGACGCCACGGTCTCCGACTCCGACTCCGACACCGACTCCGGTTCCGAGTCGGACTCGAACTCCGACTCCGAAGACTCCGACGGCATGCGCTGCGAGGTGGCCGAGGACTGCGATGACGGGGACCCCTGCACCATCGACGTCTGCGGCGAAGGCGGCATGTGCGGCACGATGGAAGGCGACACAGTCGCGTGTCGCCCCGAGATCGACGTCGAGTACCCCCCGCGTGCAGCGACCATTCAAGCCAAGAGCCCCGACGAGACCGTCACCGTCACGGGCACGGTCACCAGCCTCAAGGGCGACATCGAAAGCCTCCGCATCAACGAAGACGAGGTCACCGTCGCAGACGACGGCAGCTTCAGCCACGACGTCACGCCCTCGGTGGGCGGCAACACGCTCATCCTGGAGACCACCGACTCCGCCGGCCAGGTTCGGCGCCGCGTGCAGTCGTTCCTTTGGGGCACCTCCTACGTCAAGCCCACCGAACCCGTCGAAGGCATGGCGCCCGGCGGCCTCGCGATCTACTTCAGCCAAGAGGGCATCGACGATGGCGATAGCAGCGAGCCCTACAACGACCTGGCCTCGCTGCTCGGCCTGGCCGTCGGGGGTATCGATTTCGCATCGCTGTTCGCGGGCAACGAGCCCGTTGCCAACGCTGCCGGCTTCGACATCTACCTCACCTCCCTCGACTACCAAGACACTACGCTGTCTCTGCAGGCCATCGACGGCGGCCTGGCACTCGAGGCTCAGATCATCGACGTAGACGGCGACCTGGTCTTCGACTGCGTCGACGAGGGCCTTTTCTCGTCGTGCACGCTCGCCGGAGGCGACGGAACTGGTGGACTCGACATCGACACCATCACCATCACCGCCGACGTGATGCTCAGCGTCGATCAGGAGTCGCACGAGCTCATCGTGGAGATCGTCAACCCCAATACCGACATCTCCAACCTCGAGATCTACTCCAACAACTGGTGGACCGACTTCCTGCTCGGCCTCGCTGGCGACGCGATCATCGGGGGCTCGGTCGACGACCTCGAGGGCGCGGTCAACGAGTCGCTCGACACCTTCCTCGGGCCGCTGCTCGGCGAAGGGCTGCAAAACTTCAACTTCAGCACCTCGCTCGACTTCCCGAACATCGGCAACCCCGACGAGACGATCACCATCGACCTCATCACCGACTTCGGAGACACCGACTTCCACGACGGCGTGGCTCCGCCCGAGCCTTCACCACCGCAAGGCGGCGCCATCGTGCTGCGCGGCGGCGGCTTTGCCGACGGCGAAAAGGCCTACGAGGGCCTGGGCTTCCCGCTTCGCAACGGCTGCGAGGTCGACCCGCCGGCCGTCAACCTCACCCGAACCGCGGTGATGGAGATCGGCCTGCACGACGACCTCATCAACGAGATCCTCTACGGCGCGTGGAAGGGCGGTCTGCTCGAGTTCCCGCTCCCCGAAGAGCTCATCCCCGACTCGGGCTTGGTCAGCGAGCTCGACGTCACCGTCAGCGGCATGCTTCCGCCCGTTGGCATGGACTGCGCGACGGGTGAGCTTCTGGCTCACATCGGCGACATCCGCATCGACGCGAGCCTGAACTTGCTCGATGCGCCCGTCAGCTTCACCGCGTTCACCACCGCGGTCGTCCGGGTCAACATCACCGCCGAAGACGGCCAGATCGGCATCGGCATCGGCGACCTCGAGTCGGTTCACACCGAACTCAACGTCAACGAAGACTCGGCCATCGCCACCGAGGAGACCCTCATCGGCGTGCTGGAGAACGCGCTCATCGACGGCCTCATCGGAGGCTTGGGCGGCGACTCGCTCGGAGGCATCGAGCTGCCCGAGATCGACCTCAGCGACTCGCTCGGCCTGCCGCCAGGCACCGCCGTCATCGCCATCCAGATCGAAGAAGCAGTGCGCCAGCCCGGCGTCACCGTGGTGCAGGGCTCGCTGTAGCCGCCCGCGCTTCAACTCGACCCGCTGCGGCGACGCGGCGGGTCGCTCCAATTCAGATGCACTCGGACACGGAGACCGAGTCCGCGGGTACCGCCTGAAGGGCCTGGCACGCCTCGGGGCACAGCGCGACGCCGAAGGCGGTCGAGAAGAACGCCGCGTAGCTGATCTCGCCGCCATCGACCTCGCACCCACTCGGCCCGTCGATGCGTTCCGCCAGCACGGTGCCGGCCGGCGTGTCGAACTCGAGCAGCACGGGGTCGGCGTCCGTCGCCCACGTGCACGAGTATCGCTCCTCGCCGAGGCGATTCACCTGCATCACCATCTGCGCCAGGGTTTCGTAGTCCGACACCGTGCCTCCGGACTCGTCGACGACCTGCGCGAGCAGTGCGTTGGCATTGAAGAGATTCTCGTCGCATTCGGGACAGGAGACGTGCACGCGCAGCGACAGCTCTCCGTCGAGCACCAGCGCGCCCAGGCCCTTGGGTGGCATGAAGTCGGGACGGTGCGTGATGTACCAGAGGTTCGAGACCGGGCCCGAGGTCTGCGGCATGGGGTCGCGGAACACGCAGTCGAACCGGCCGAACGTCGCAAGCGTGTCGAAAGGCGACTGGGCCGAATCGTAGGGGACGATGATGCGCCGCGGGTTGGAGGGGCACTCGTTGACGCCGCAGCCCTCCAGACACTCGACCTGCACATCGACCGAGGCGGCAACTCCTTCGGGCACGATGATTGCGAGGTTGTTGGCCTCGGGCGCCGACAGGGCGTCGAGCGCCGCGGCGACCGTGGATGCAGGCACTTCGTTGTCGATCAGCACCGCAATGTCGGCGGGTACACGCGGCGGATCGGCGGAGACGAGCTCGCACTCGAATCCCGAACTCCCGCTCGAGCCGTCGAGCACCCCCGAGGACGTGCTCGTGGTCGAATCATCCGAGGTCGTAGCGTCACCCGAAGTGGATGACGAAGTTCCGGCCGGCTCTCCCGAGGACGCGTCTGCGCCCGAGCCCGAGCCCGAGCCCGAGCCCGGCGGGTCGGCGAAGCAGCCGGCGAGGCACAGCGCGAGGGCGCACGGAAACCATCGATCGCTCATGCGAGGAACGTAACACCGGCGCGGGCGGCCAGCTGCGGCTATTGGCAGCCGAACACTCCGGCGGCCTGTTCGGGGAGCGTCTGCACGATGGTGCAGGGCTGCGGACACAGTCGGAACACGAGGTCGGGTCCGCTCCCTTCCTCGACGTAGAAGCCCTCGGGACTGCACGCTCCCTCGCCATCAACCTCGGCGAGGAACAGGTACTCTGGTTTCTCCTCGCCCGTTTGCAGCTCGGCGACGACCAGCGGCGGGAGCTCGGCGGATGCCCACCCGCACGACAATCGCGACGCGGCGATGAGGTCGGCCTGGACGCCCACGGCCATGGGGTTGTTGCTGTTGGAGACGGTTCCGAGCGTGTTCTCCACCGCCGCCATGAGAGCACCCGAGACGTTGCCAAAGTTCTCGTCGCACATCGGGCACGACAGGTGGACCCGCAAGCTCAGCGCCGCGACCGTCTGCATGAACTCCGGCGGCAGCTCCTGCAGCGGGTCGTCGGTGATCAGCCACAAGTGCTTCGTCGGACCCGAGGTCGGGTTGCCTGGCGGCGGCTCGCGCAGAATGCACGCGTATTCCTCGGTGGCAGTCAGCGCTTCGATGGCGGAACCGGTGTACGGGGTGATCACCCGCACCGCCGGGTCCTGGTCACACATGCCGCACCCCAGGTCGCAGGGGATGCCCTTGACCTCGGGCGCCTGGTCCTGGGGTACCAGGACGGCCACGTTCGTTCCCGGCCCCACCAGCCCCGCCCCTCCGCTCAACAGCGACCCGACATCCAGACTCGCGCCCTCGTCGATCAACACCACCACGTCCGACTCGACGCTCGGCACGTCGAAGTCGAAGAGCTCGCACTCGAACCCCGAGCTCCCGCTCGAACCGTCCACCACGCCCGTGGAGGTGCCCTCCGGCTGCCCCGTGCTGTCCGCCGCCGTCTCTGTGGACTCGCTCCCCTGGCCCGAGGAGCCTGCGCCGGTCGACGAGGACGTGCTCCCGCCGCTTCCTCCGCTGCTCGGCGGGTCCGAGAAACACCCCGTGAGCGCGAACACGAGCGAGAGACAACCCAAGCGATATTCCATACATCGGATCTTAACACGCAGACGGCCCGAGCCGCGTGCTTCGTCGCACGGTCTGGCCTGAAGAACTGACCTACCCTGCCCGACCATGTCGCTGCTTTGGATCCTGATCCTCGTGCTGGCCTCCTCGGGCGCGATGTTCTTCGGAGTCCAGATCGCCTGGAGTTCATCTCGACTCGAGTCCAGCCGCATCCGGCCGCACATGTCGCGGAAGGTCAAAGGACCCAAGCTGTACAAGCGCATCGGGGGCAACCTCGTCATGTCTGGAGCGCTCGTCTTTGCGTTGACCTACGGCGCAGGAGGCTGGCTCATCGACGACGCGCAGACGTTTGGCCCAGGATCGGTGCTGCTCGCGATCGCGATCCTGCTCGTCTACGACTTCTTCTACTACTTGATGCACCGCTTCGCCTTTCACGGTGTCGGGTGGCTCAAGAAGGTGCACGCGGTCCACCACATCGTCCGCGCGCCGACGGCGATCGAGAGCCTGTTCCTGCATCCCGTGGAGACCTTCCTGGGGCAGTTCCTGCTCACCGCCGTGGCGTGCGTGATGGGCCCGCTCCACCCGCTGACCTGGGGTCTGATCCTGCTCGTGCACTCGAACCTCAACATCATCGTGCACGCCGGGCTCGACATCGACGCGTTCGGGTTGCGTACGCTCAGCGCGTTGGCCCGCAAGCACGCCACGCACCACGTCAGCATGCGGGGCGGAAACTTCGCGTCGCTCACCCCGCTGTGGGACATGCTCTTCGGCACGGCCGAGTGAGCGCCTACCCAGCTTCGAGTTGCCAACCGGGGTCGCCGCCGTAGAGTCCGGCCGTGCCCGAAGGTCCCGAGATTCGCCGCGCCGCAGACCGCGTGGCCAAGGCCGTCGTCGGAGCCGAGATCACCGGCGTCGAGTTTGGTCTGCCCGCGCTCACGCAGTACCAGGCCGAGCTCTCCACGTCCGAGGTCACCGAGGTCACCACGCGCGGCAAGGGCATGCTCACTCGCTTCGCCTGCGGCCTGACGGTGTTCAGCCACAACCAGCTCTACGGCAAGTGGATGGTTACCGCGAAGCCTCAGCTGCCCACGACGCGTCGCTCCCTGCGTTTCGCGATCTACACGCCCAAGCGGTGGGCCCTGCTCTATAGCGCCAGCACGATCGAGGTCGTGCCCGATGGCGCCGTCGAGGAGATCCCATTCATCGCGGGGCTCGGGCCCGACTGCCTCGATCGCCTCACCACCCCAGCCAAGGTCCGTCGCCGCCTGTCCAGTCGGAGATTTCATCGTCGAGGGCTCACCGCGCTGCTGCTCGACCAGAGCTTCATCGCCGGGCTGGGCAACTACCTGCGCTCGGAAATCCTCTTCGAGGCAGGCGTGCACCCCGACCTCCGGCCGGTCGACTGCACCGAGGCCCAGCGAGCCGCGCTCGCAAAAGCGATCGTCGCGATGCCCCGCCGCTCGTACAAGACCGGAGGCATCACGACGGACCCCAAGCTCGCCGAGGCCCTCAAAGAGCAAGGGCACCGTCGCCGCGACTATCGCCACTGGGTGTTCCGGCGAGGCGGACAGCCGTGTTACCGCTGCGGCGACACCGTCGTCGACGGCGAACACGGCGGCCGCCGCACGAGCCACTGCCCTACCTGTCAGCCGCCGCCTCAACGCTGATACGCTCCGCGCGTGACCGTCACGACGATCGACGCCGAGTACCTCGGCCACGAAGGCTTTGCCGCGACCTACCTTCTGCAGCAAGGTGATCGAGCCGCGTTCATCGAGACCGCCAACGCGCCCGCAGTCCCCAAGATGCTCGAGGTCCTCGCAAACGAGGGCATCAGCCCCGAGCAGGTCGACTTCGTCATCATCACCCACGTGCACCTCGACCACGCCGGTGGTGCCGCATCGCTCATGCAGGCGTGCCCCAACGCCACCTTGCTCGCGCACCCCAACGCGGCCAAGCACGCGATCGACCCGAGCAAGCTCGTGCGAAGCGCCAAGGGGGTCTACGGCGAGGAGCGCTTCGCCCAGATGTACGGCACGATCGATCCGATCCCCGCGTCGCGCGTGCGCATCATGGACGACGAATCGCGCCTCGACTGGAACGGCCGCACGCTCCGCTTCCTGCACACGCGTGGGCACGCCAACCACCACTTCTGCATCCAAGACGAGGCATCCGGCGGCATCTTCACAGGTGACTCGTTCGGGCTGGTGTACCCGGCGCTCCAAGACGACGGCCTCTTCGCGATCCCCTCGACCTCTCCCACCGACTTCGACGCGGCCGCAGCCAAGGCCAGCCTCGATCGCATCGTCGGCACCGGGGCGAACACCGCCTACCTCACCCACTTCGGCGGAGTGTCCAACCTCGAAGGCGTCGCAAAGCAGCTCCACGCGCAGCTCGACCGCTACGGCGCGATCGTCGACGAGGCGTTCGCATCCGACCTCGACGATGCGGGCGTCGAAGCGTTCTGCCGCGAGCAGGTGGCCGCGTTGTTCGACGAGCTGCTCTCCGCGCACGACCTCGACACTCCTCTTGCGCGAAGGATCCTCGCGACCGACATGGACCTCAACGGCCAGGGCGTCGCGTTCGCGGTCAAGAAGCGCCGCTTCAAGGCTCAGAAGCGCACCTAGAGCGCAGCTAGTCTCGCCGGACGTGTTCGAGGCACAGCATCCGCACGCCGAGGTTCGCACCGAACTCCGCCTCGCACTCGGCTGCGGTCGAGGCACGCCTCGCCATGACGCGCTGCTGCATGGCCTGCTGCTCGAGCACGGGGCCGAGCTTCTCGGTGAGCACCGAGTGCTCCATCATGCGTGGCGCGACCTCCTGCGTCGCAAACTGGGCGCCGACCATGGACGCCGCCCCGACCACAACCCCGGCCAGGCCGAGCAGCCACCCGCCGCGCCGTCGCTTCACGACCGGAGACAGCGCCCGGATCAGCGCGCCCATCGACTCGAACCGGTCTTCGGGTCGCGCCGCGAGGCCACGCAGCAGGGCGTCGTGAACGTGCCAGGGCACGGACGACGAGCGGGGTGCCCTCAGGTCGGTGTTTCGAATCGCGATGCACAGCTCGCGGCCCGTCGAGCCGCCGAAGGGACGCACGCGATACAGGCCCTCGTACAGCGCCACGCAGAACGAGAACTGATCGCTGCGCACGTCCGTCGGCAGGCCGAAGTGCTGCTCGATCGGCATGTACGCTGGGGTGCCCATGACGAACCCCGTCTCGGTGAGACGTCCTTCGTTGAGGCTGGTGCTGCCCGGCGTGATCGACTGCAGCGTATGCGCCATCTCGGCGGGCACGGCCAGACCAAAGTCGGTCACGCGGACGCGGCCGTCCCGACCGATGAGCACGTTGTCGGGCTTGAAGTCGCGGTGGACGATGCCGGCTCGGTGCGCGGCCTGAAGACCAAGCGCCGCCTGTCGAAACGCGTCCAGCACATCCGGCACCGAGCGTTCGGGCGCGCGCAACCAGTGCCGCAGGGTGGATCCCTCGACCAGCTCCATCGCGATGAACACCTGGCCGTTGGCTTCGCCGACGTCGTACACGGACACGACGTTCGGATGCGAGAGCTTCGCTTGCGCGCGAGCCTCCCGGATGAGCCGCGCCCGCTCCTCGTCATCCGAGCGACGGAGCACCTTGAGCGCGACCTTGCGGTCCAGCACGGTGTCCAGCGCGGCGAACACGTTGCCCATGCCCCCCTTGCCGAGCGACTCGAGCACGATGTAGCGCCCCAGTCGGCCACCAGGTCGAACGGGCGTGCCGGCCTGCAGCCTCGTGCTGTCGGCGAACGTGTCCTCTCCGGCGGTCCACTGCATGCCTGGATGTAGGTGCACGTGGTCTGCCAGGCATGACACCCCTGATTTCGAGGACTTCCCCGCCCCGACCAGGGGGTTGCGCAACGGTTTTGCTCAACTCGGGCAACGCGATCGCCACGCTTGCACGTGGTAGTCGGCGCCGCGGCGCGCCTGCCAGCGGCGATCGAGCCGGGCGATGGCCTCCTGCGGCGGCACGACGGTCCAGCGCTCGGCGTCGTCCCACAGCTCGAGCCGCGTGAGCGACTCGTGGGCGTCGGGCCCATCGAAGTCGACGCGCACCCCGAAGGCATCCTCGAGCCAGCGCCGCGCCGCACCCTCGAAGGCGTCCATCGAATCGATCGAGTCGTCCGCGGCGAGCAGCGCGTAGCCGAGCAGCGCCTCCTTGAGCTCCTCGTGACCAATGCTCATCAGCAGCTGGTCGAGCACGCCCGCGTTGTTCGCCACGTTCTGAAAGTAGAGGTGGTGAGTCATCTGCGACGCACGCACTCGCTTCGCGTGCCGGTAGCCCAGGATCGAACGCACCGACAGCCCCACCATCGCAACGGTCGCAGCCCACAAGAAGCCCGACGCGACCACGGCCCCGTGCACCAGCACCGCCCACAGCTTGGTCGCGACGCCCCCGAGCGCACCGAGACCTCCGCCGACGATCTTGAGCTTGTCGAACTGGGTCATCTGCGGTTCCGCGTGGGGAAGCAGCGCCTCCACGTCTTCGAGGGGGATCTCGCGGAACATCTTCAGGCTGACGCGCTCCTCGTCGGCGGGGCGAAACACCACCGCGAGTCGGCGAAAGATCTCGACCCTCCGGTCCTCGCCGCGAATCGGGTGCCGCCACGTCCGGACGTTTCGCGTGGTCTCGGCCCTGCCTCTGACGTACAGATCGAGGAACGCCATGCGATCGGGGTTGACGCGAATGCGCATGCCGTGCGTGCTCGCGAGGTGGAGCGTGGCCTCGACCTGCCCCTCGTCGAGAGGCTCGTAGTTGGCCTTGTCGAGCAGGTAGGACACCATGCCGCGCAGCGTCTCGATCCTGCGATCGACGACCGTGGCGTCGCCGTCCTCGCCGTGAGCGATGGTCTCCCGCGCCGGGTTCACGGGCTCGTAGGCGCGGCCGAGAGCCCGCTTGAAGGCCGATGTCTCCTGCAAGATGGCGTGCTCGAGCGCCCGCTCAAAGGGCTCGATCTGTGCGGCCACCTCACCGAACGCGTCGCCCTGACGCACGATCTCGGCCATCAGCGCCTCGATGCGCACCGGGATGTACCGGTCATCGGGAAGCGAAGGCCGCTCGCCCACGCCCAGAGTCTACTCCCTTTGTTCACCGTGGTGCTCGGGCTGCCCGACGTTCAGGGCTGTACGCGTACCCATCGTCCATCGCGCGCAAACGTGCCGTCCCACGAGGCGACGTGTACCCTGAAAGACTCCATGGGGAGTCTCGCTGAGGCGGCGGGCAAGTTCGCCGAAAAGCTGGCCGACGTTCTCGACGTCTTCGACCTCTCGTTCTTCGTCGCGGGTTCGGCGGCTCTGGGCGCGTTCCTCGTGTGGCTGTCACAAAACGGCGTCGATGTCCCCGAGGGACTGTCGGCCGACCGAGCCCTGGTAGCCGTCATCGCGGCGTACGTGCTCGGCCTCGCCACCTATGCCCTCGGGCGGGCCATCCGGCGCAAAGGCCTGGAGCGCATCCCCATGCTGGCCGGCCACGACAACGCCAAGCGCATGGCTGAACTCTACGCCCAGCACCGGCTCGAGCGCGTCGCCGACTTCCGCGCGTACGCCAACGACCAAGCCGCGCTCTACAGCCGCCTGTGGGTCCTCGTCCGTACCGAGCCCGGCCTCCGAGAGACCTACGCGCTCGCGCGGCGGTACTGGATCCTCGGTGCGGCCTACGACGGCATCGGGTTCGCGGCACTCCTGTGGCTGCTCCCGGTCGCAGGGCTCGACACGCCGATGCCCGTCCGCGGACTGCTCGGCGCAGGCCTCGTCGCCTCGGCGCTCCTGGCGTGGCGGCAGGCGAGCATGTACCACCGCTACCAGGTCGACGAGCTCGCCGCGACCGCGGCCCACTGGCACGTGACGAGCGTCGAGCCCGCAGCGGTCGACGCTGCCGCCGATGACCTCGGCGTCGACGCCGAGTAGCACTCGCGCGTTTGCGCGCAATCGTCGCTTTTTCTCGCGAATGACATCGAGGCGATCGGGAAAACCGATCGATCTGGTGTCATAGTTCGTAAGGGGATAGACGACATGAGCCGACATCGACACCACCGTATGTTCGCCTGGGTTCTCGGGGCTGCTCTGAGCGCAACGACCTTCGCCGCAGCGCCCGTCCAGAGCGCCCAGGCGGCCGAAGCTGCCGAGTTCTCCGTCGCCGTCGTCAAGATCACCGTCCGCGAGGCCAACGGCCGCGTGTATCGCGCAAGGACGCGCGCGATCCGCATGGGCGACGCAGCCTCGTTCGAAGTCGTCTCCGACCTCCACCGCCACGAAATCAAGGTCTCGGCCGGCGACGCCGGTGCGGAGGTCCGCTACAGCCGCGATGGCGGCGAGTTGGCGCATCGCACCGCCTCGCTCGGCCGCGTCACCGAGAAGCTCGAAGCCGACGGCCACACGGTCACCGTCCAGATCGTCCCCACCTCGGTTCGCGTCGGCACTCGCTAGATCGGTTTCCTCTTTCGTTCTCCCGGCTTATCCTCAGTCGGGGGAGTTGCGGTGTTCGGGAAGACGAGCTGGGTTCTCAAGGGCGTCCGGGGTGCACACGCCCACGCGATCTACGTCCTCGAGTCGGATGTGATCCTGGGTCGCTCCGCGGAGGCTGACATTCAGATCCTCGACCAGAGGGTGTCGCGTCAGCACGCGCGCCTCCGTGTCAGCAGCGCCGAGGTCATCCTCGAAGACCTCGGCAGCCACAACGGCACGTTCCTCCACGGGCACAAGGTCGCTCGGCGGCCCCTTCGCGAAGGTGATCGCATCCGAGTTGGTGTGTCCGAATACGTCTTGGACAGCATCAAGGGCAAGGTGCTGACGTCGGCGATCTTCCTCAACAAGCTGACCACGAAGGACACGATGGGCGCCACGGCGGTGACGCGGCGTGTGACTCGCGAGATCCTGACCGCCCAGACGGCCGAGATGCCCGCGCACCGCCAGTCTCACGAAATCACCGCGCGCATCGACGAGCAACCCCCCGCACCGCAGCCCGAGCAGCGCGCAGCACCGCCGAAGCGACAGCGCATGCGGCTCGCTCGGGAGCCCGCGCCACCTCCGAGCGCCGGGCACGAACACGAGGAGCCCGCCTACCTTCGCGAGCAGCGTGAGCGCGCCGTACGGCTGCCGACGCCCCTCCCCGGTGACCTCGAGTGGAGGCCCGAAGGTGCAGACCCCAACGACGAGGTCCCCGCCGAGCCTGCGCCCGAGAGCCCTCGACCGACGAGCCCCCGCCCGCAGCCCACCCGGGTCGATGCCCCACCGCAGCAGGACGACGCTCGGCTGCTCGAGGCGATGGCGGAGGCCGAGACGGTGCCCCTGGATCCCCGCTCCCAGCGGGTCCCGACGCCTCTGCCGGCCTCGATGCAAGCGATCGGCACGCGGCGCCCAGTGTCTGCCCCGCTCCCCCAGCGCGACCCGGCGCCGCCCGCCGAAGAGTCCCTCGACCACGACGACGATGCCGACGACGGGGGCTTCGAAGCCGCCCAGCGCACCGTGGACGCGGTCATCCGCCTCCTCAAGCTCCGGGCGCAGGAGAGCGGCGGTGCCCTGCTCAAGATGCAGGACCGCCAGGCTCTCCGCCGCCTCGAGGGGGTGCTCCGAGAGTCGCGGCGCAACCGCTCGAACCGCCGCCGATGGAGCCGGCTGCCGTGCCGACTCGCCGCGCAGGTCGGACGAGAGGAGACCGACGCGAAGGTGACCGACATCGGTGCCGGAGGTCTACGCGTCAGCGGGAGGTCGCTTCCGGTTCAACCCGGCGACACCGTCAACGTGCGCGTGCACCTCGGCGAAGGACCGCTGACCCGCGTCGCCGTGTTTCAGACCAAGGTCGCGTGGGTCGCCTCCGACACCGGCTCGTTCGGTGCCATCTTCTCCGGTCCTGCGCACTGGGAACTGGCGAGCTGACGCGGGCGTAACTTCGCGCTCCTGAGCGCAGTACCGGGCGGCATGAAGCTCTACTGGGGTAGCGGGAGTCCGTTCGCGTGGAGAGCCATGCTCGCGCTCATCATCAAGGGCGCCCCATTCGAGGACCAGCTGCTCTCCTTCTCCGACAAGGAGCACAAGTCGGCCGAGTACTTGAAGATCTCCCCGCGCGGAAAAGTGCCCGCGCTGGTGGACGGCGACACGGTCGTCACCGAGTCACTCGCCATCATTCACTACGTCGACCGACGCGTCCCGTCGCCTCCGCTGTTCGGAGACACCCCGGCCGAGGCGGGCCGCATCGCGCAGCGCGTTCAGGAGCACGAGAACTACCTCGGTCGCGCCGCGCATGCGCTCATGACCGCGGTGTTCCGCGGCAAGGCGGCCGAGCGAGCGGACGAGCTGCGGCCGCACGCCGACGCGCTCCGCAAGGAGCTCGACGCGCTCGACACGCTGCTGCAAGACGCGCCATGGCTCGGCGGCACACGGGTGAGCGCCGCCGACATCGTGCTCTACCCCACGATTTGCCTGCTCGAGCGCATCGCGGGGCGTCCCGAGGTGCAGGCGCTCGAGCTCGGCATCCCGGTGCTCGCCACTGATCATCCGCGCGTCGCGGATTTCAAGGAGCGGTTTTCGCAGCTTCCAGGGGTCGATCGCGCACATCCTCCGCATTGGAAGAGCTGACCGTACGGCTCGATTCCCGTCGCTGATAGACTCACGCCGATGGGGACCGCAGGCCGACTCGCCGGACTCGTCGTCGTGGCGTCACTCGGATGCTCGTTCGACTCCGTGGGAGGCAACGAGAGCGCGCTGGGAAGCGCAGGGAGCAGTACGCCGACCTCGGGTGACGACACCGCGGACTCCAGCGGCGACTCCACGGGTGCCGACTCGGCCGGGATGGGAAGCGCCGAGGGGACCTCGGTCGCGGGCTCGACCTCGGTCGGCAGCGAAGAGGCGTGCGTGGACGCGTGCATCCCCCAAGTCCCCGCGGGCTGGCTCGGCCCCTACTACGCGGCCGAAGTTGCCAACGCGATCGACTGCCCGGCCGGCTATGCGGTTCAGGACGTGGCCTACGCGGGGCTCGTCGCGCCCGAAGCCGACTGCGCGTGCAGCTGCGACGCAGCGCCCGGAGACTGCCGCGTCGACGTGTTGCTCTCGGCGCAGGGCTGCCCCGGCGGACTGACCGAGACCGTCACCGATGGGCAATGCGCGGGCAACCACACCCTCGGCGTCGACGTCTACGGGCGAGCCACGCTGCACGGCTCACCTGGCGCCTGCACGCCCAACCTCGTCCAGACCGCAGCACCTGCAGAGTGGATGACCACCGTCACCCTGTGTGCCGCGCCCGCGCGCGGGGGCGACTGCGGCGGCGACCGCTGCACCGCGGCCGAGCCCGAGGGCATCGCCACCAGCGCCTGCATCTCCAAGGACGGCGACCACCCGTGCCCCGGCGGAGGCTACGACGCCCGCACCCTCTACCATCGCTCGGTCTCCGACGACCGCTCGTGTGTCGGCTGCAACTGCGGCGGCAGCTCGGCCTGCGAGGCGCAGGCGTTCGCCCACGACAACGGGAGCTGCACCGACAGCGGCCAGCCCCTGCCCTTCAACAGCTGCGTCGACCTCCAGGTGTCGGGCACCTACGGGGTCACCGCGTCCATCGCTCCGACCACGTGCACGCCGAGCCAAGCCACGCCCGCCGGTCAGGCCGAGCCAGCCGACCCCGTCACGGTCTGCTGCGCACAGTAGTCAGACCCAAGGCAGCATGCGCGCGACCGCCTCCGCGGACAGCGAGCGCCCCCCCGCGAAGCGGATGCGAACATCACGGCCCTCTTGCGCCACCCGACGAAGCTCGGTCGTCAGCACGCGCATCCGGTCGTAGGTGGCGATGTCGAACGTCGGGTCGGCGGGGCGCACGTCTACGAGCCGCTCGTCGTCATATCGGGAGCGAACCCTGCCCCCTCGGAACACGAGCGTCCGCCGTACGCCGTCGTCGAAGCTGATCGCGGCGTTGGCCAGCCTTCGGAGCCATCGGCCTCGCCGCACTTCGAGCGCGAAGAACACCAGCGTGTCCTCGAGGTTCCGCAGCACCCGCGCGGCGTCCCACGACTCATCGCCCTCCTCTCGCTCGTCGGCCCCAGCCTCCTTTCGGGCTTGGCTGTCCCATCGCAGCAGCCCCGCAGCGAGGAACGACGTTAGGGCGCGAGGATTCCGCTCGAGGAACTGCGCGAGGCCATCGTCGAGCACGTCGGGCGGGAGCTCCTCGGGCGTCCAGCCAAACGCCTGCGTGATGGCGCCCTGCTCTCGCTCGCCTGCGAGCAGGCGTCGTAGGCCGACGTGTCGGCGCTGTCGCCATCGCGACGGCAGCGGGCCGACGGGAAACTCCGCGGTGGGCTCCGGAGAGACGGTCAAGAGGTCCTTCGAAGCAAAACAGGGCGTACGCGCCTCACCGAGCAGCGCCAAGTTGTAGGGCGGCTCGAGCAGCTTGATCGTGTCGGTCTCGAGCAGGGCGGCCTCGAGCGGCGTCGCGGTGGGCGTGACGTCGAGGTCGCGGACCTGGGAGAGCAGTTCGAGCATCCGTTCGTCGCGGCGAGACTGCTTCTGAAAGTAGCTGTTCACGCGGCGGCGAAGCGAGGTCGCCTTGCCGACGTAGAGCAGGTCGCCGCTGCTGCGGAGCATGCGATAGACGCCGGGCTGGTCGGGCAGGCCCAGTCGCGTCTCCCGAGGCAGAGGAAACACCTTTCGGTCCCGCCGGGGCGTGTCCTCGTGCGTGAGCGCGACCGCGTCGTCCCAGTCGTCGATGCCCTTCTCGGCGAGCAGCGGTACGAGGTGATGCCAGACGAACGCCGTGGCGCGGACGTGGTCCCCGCTGCGGCGCAGCTGCTCTACGCCGAGGCCGAAGTATCCCGCCAGCGCTCGGAGGCCGCGCCGGGGCAGGTCGGGCAGTAACCGGCGCGCCACCTCGAGCGTACACAGAGTATCGAAGGGCAACGCCTGCTCGAGCGCCATAGGCTGCAGAAACGACAGCTCGAAGCGCGCGCAGTGGATGACCGCTCGGGTCGGCGCTCGCTCTTGGCACGTCGCACACAGATCGGCCCACACCTCGTCGATCGGGCAGGCTCGGTCCAGCGCCGCGGTGTCGATGCCAGTCACGCGCGTGATGATCTTCGGCACCGTCGCTTCGGGTGGCTGGGCGATGAGCCTCGTCCGAACGTCGACGTCGGTGTCGTCCGCTCTCGCCCAAGCCCAGCCCAACTCGAGCAGGTTTCCGTGGGCGGGAGAGGCACCCGTCGCCTGGGCGTCGAGCACCAAGACGTCGAGGTCCCGCAGCGACACGCCCCAATGCGTAGCATCTCGAGCGCTGCCCCGTAGACTCCCCACGATGCCGAACGCCCAGTCACTCGGTCACACGCGACTCGCGGCCTGCGTGGCCGCCCTCCTCGCGGCAGGAGCGTGCTCTGGTTCGTCCTCCGAGCCCGCGGCCACCGTGGCGCCGCCCACCAACGCCCCCCTCGAACGCGGCGAATCCGAAGCGCCCGACCAGCAGCAGTTCGCCTACTTTGCCGGCGGTTGCTTCTGGGGTGTCGAGCACTTCCTCGAGCAGATGGACGGCGTGTTCGAGGTGGAGTCGGGCTACATGGGCGGCACCAAGGACAACCCCACCTACGAAGACGTGCTCACCCACGCGACCGGCCACCTCGAAGCGGTCAGGGTCCGCTTCGACCCCGCGAAGGTCAGCTACCGCGCGCTCGCGAAGCGCTTCTTCGAGATTCACGACCCCACGCAGCGCGATGGACAAGGGCCGGATATCGGCAACCAGTACCTCTCCGCGGTGTTCTACGTGGATGACGACCAGAAGCGCGATACCGAGGCGTTGATCGACCTCTTGGAGGAGCGAGGCTACGACGTCGCGACCACGGTGAGGCCGGCAGACGACTTCTGGATGGCCGAGGGCTACCACCAGGACTACTACGCGCGCACCGGCAAGACCCCCTACTGCCACGCACGTGTGCGTCGGTTCGACGACTGAGCGATCTCGGCCAGCGTTATGTACGCGGCGCCACGACAGTGGGCTGCCACCACTGATCTGCCCACCTTGCCCCCGTCGTCGCGCAGCCCCAGCCGCTGCGCAACGAAGGCGAGGAGCGGCACGATCGGCCCCGTATTCGTGGGCCCACGCCCCCAAAACACGCAGCGCCTGGTCAGTATCCCCCAAAAATCGCAGCATCGACGATGCGCATGCCGTAGCCTTGAGTCATCGACCGACTTGGACAACCTGACCCTGTGGAACAATTTCGAGCATGCCTATACGTCGTGCGAGGCCCCTCCGCGGGTGCCCTGCTCGAGGTTCGCAGCCGCACGGTGGCCGGCCGAGACTCCTCGTGCGACATGGTTCTGCAAGAGGCGGGCATCTCTCGCGAGCACGCGATCTTTCAAGACGACGGCACGACCCTGACGGTCACCGACGTTGCCAGTACCAACGGCACCTTCGTCAACGGCACGCAGATCAGCGAGCCCACCACGCTGCAAGAGGGCGACGTGGTGAAGATGGGTGGCTGCGAGCTCGAGTACGTCGGGCGCAAGCCGCAGAGCGAGTTTCCGTCGTACAGAGACACCCGAGAGAACATCCCCGTCGAGACGGCCCGCACGGCCGGGCGCTACATCTCACGACCCGTGTCCCCGACCGGCTCGTACAAGAAGGTCTGAGCCGCTCAGTCGAACTCGTGACCGACCACCACGTCGATCTCGGGGTGGGCAGCCACGAACATGCGCAGCGTATCCAGCGCCCGAGCGTTTTGCTCCCTGTCCTCGCTGAACAGACCCGGTCCAACGCCGTGGTCCCATCCCCACCGGGTGTGCGACGTGTCCCCTAGAAAGAGCACGGGGCCCGAGCGGGCGTTGACGAGATACACCATCGAGCCCGCGGTGTGACCGGGCACGGGCAGCGCCCAGACCGAGCGGTCGCCGAAGAGGTCGATCGCGTGATCGAACGGGGCGAGCGGGATGCCGTCGGCGGTGCGAAGGCCCGCCAGCGGTGGGCGTCCGCGATAGACCCGCTCGTGTCCGCGGCGCTGCAGCGCGTTGAGCAGCCCCTTGCGGTCGACCTCGCGCTCGCCCACGTACACCGGGACCTCGCGCGGGATGTCGGGAAGCCCGAGCACGTGATCGAAGTGCGTATGCGTGAGGAACACCCCCTGCAGGTCGAGGTCGAGCCGCCGGCGCATCGAGGCGATGTCCTCCACGGGCATGAGCGTCTCGAGCACGCGATCGAGCACCCCGCGGATGGCTTCGGAGTCGCCTTCGGCGAGGCTGCGATCGATGCCCGAGTCGATGAGGTAGTCGCCGTGCTCGGGATGGCGAATGACGCCGACGAGCAACGAGATCAACTGAGGCCTCGCCTCCAGCCCGCTGCGCTTCGTGACCGGATCCTTGAAGTCGATCAGCCCGCGCCGGGTCGTGATCCAGTGTGCCGCGACTTCGACCCGAACCTCGACGTCGGCCGGCTCGGCGAACACCTCGTTCCAGCTCCCCGGCGGCACCGCGTCGTCTCGCACCACGGGGGCGGCGGTCGGCTCGACGGGATGCGGCACGGCTCGGCATCCGAGCCCCAGAGCCGCCACGAGCAGCGTTCGGCGAAGCATGTCGGTGGAGCTTACGCTCGTCGCCCGCCCTCGTGCAGGCCGGGCCGGCAAGACCTGGGGTGAAGATTCGGCGCTCGTGCGCTATGCGTCGGCCATGACCCGCACGCGCGACCGTTCCCGCCGCTTCGACATCGTCCTTTGGGGCGCGACGGGCTTCACAGGCCAGCTGACCGCCGAGTACCTGCTGCGGCGGCACGCGGGCGAGGGCCTGAGGATCGCGCTCGCCGGGCGCAACGAAGACAAGCTCCGAGGAGTCCGCGGGGAGCTCGCGCAGGTCTCGGACGAGGCCGAAGGCTTCGAGCTGCTCACCGGTGACAGCCACGACCGCGCGTCGCTCGACGCGATCGCGACGCAGACAGAGGTCGTCTGCACGACCGTGGGCCCCTACGCCAAACATGGCGCGGACCTGGTCGCGGCCTGCGTCGAGGCGGGCACCGACTACTGCGACCTCACCGGCGAGCCCCAATTCATCCGCCGCATGATCGAGCAGCACCACGAGCGCGCCATCGAGACGGGCGCCCGCATCGTCAACTGCTGCGGCTTCGACTCGATCCCCTCGGACATCGGCACGTGGATGCTCGTGCACGAGGCCAAAGAGCGCCACGGCATCACGCTGGACGAGGTCAAGCTGATCACCGGGCGGATCAAGGGCGGCGTGTCGGGGGGAACGGTCGCCAGCATGATGCAGGTGCTCGCCGACGTGAAGCAGGACCGGAGCATCCTGCGCAAGATCGGCAACCCCTACGGCCTCAACCCCGAGGGGGAGAGGTCAGGCCCCGACCAGGGCGACCAGCGCGGCGTCCGCTACGACGACGACCTGCCGGGCTGGACGGGGCCGTTCATGATGGCAGCGATCAACTCTCGCATCGTGCGGCGAAGCAACGCGCTGCTGGGCTACCCGTACGGCCGCGAGTTCCGCTACTCCGAGTGCTCGGGCACTGGACGCGGCGCCAAGGGCTTGCTGCGAGCCAGCACGTTGGCCGCCGGGATGGCCGGCGCCATGGCGGGCATCGCGTTCGGACCGACGCGCACGCTCATGATGAAGAAGTTGCCCTCACCCGGCGAGGGCCCGAGCCGGCAAGAGCGCGAGGCGGGTTCGTTCACGATCCACCTCATTGGAAAGGGCCGGACCGAATCCGGACAGGCTGCGACGATCCGCGGCCGGGTGGTCGGAAAGGCCGACCCCGGATACGGGGAGACATCGAAGATGCTCGGCGAATCGGCGCTGTGCCTTGCACTCGACGGCGACGCTCTGGGCACGCCTGGAGGTCTGGGAACACCCGCCGCGACCATGGGCACACACCTGCTCGCCAGGCTTCGCGAACAGGGCATGGAGTTCACGGTCGACGAGCCGGCATGACATCCTCGTCAGGCACCAAACGATGAAATGACAAAGTTGTCATATCGTCTCTGCGGGTTCGAGTTGGTAGCCTGAACGCCAAGGAGGCGCATGGCTTGCGCGCCTCGGCTTGGACTTACCATGATGAAAACAACGCTGGCTTCACTCGCCGCGCTCACGAGCGCCCTCGTCTTGTTCACCCCGCAGGAAGCGGACGCCTGTGGAGGCACCTTCTGCGACGCCGGCCCTCAGCAGATGCCCGTCGACCAGACCGGAGAGAACATCCTCTTCGTGATGGCGGGCGAGTACACCGAGGCCCACATCCAGATTCAGTACGACCCCACGGCCCAGGCCGAGCAGTTCTCGTGGATCGTGCCGCTGACCGACGTGCCCGAGTTCGGCGTCGGCTCCGAGCTGCTCTTCGACGCCGTCCTCAACGCCACCGTTCCGCGTTACGGCTTCAATACGGTCAACAACTGTAATGGCACCGACCCGACCGGCTTTGGTGGCTCTACGGGCGGCGGCTTCGACTCGAGCGCCGGCGGCAGCGACACCGACGGCGGCGACCCTGGCGGCGGCGTCGACATCCTGCTCGAAGAGGTGGTGGGCGCGTTCGAGATCACCGTGCTCAGCGGCGGCAGCCTCGAAGACATCAACAACTGGCTGGTCGAGAACGAGTATCAGGTCGACCCCAACGCCGATCCCATCCTCGAGGAGTACCTGAGCGAAGGCTACATCTTCGCCGCGTTCAAGCTGACCAACGACGCCGAGACGTCGGAGATCCACCCGATCACGCTGCGCTTTCCCAACGACGAAGCGTGTATCCCCATTCGGCTCACTCGCATCGCGGCGGTCGACGACATGGACATCCGGTCGTTCTTCCTCAGCGACAACCGCGTGGTGCCCAGCACCTACAAGCACGTGCTGGTCAACCCGCTCAAGCTCGACTGGGCCAACCTCGCCGCCAACTACAAGTCGGTGATCACACAGGCGGTCGACGCCGACGAGGCGGGCGGTCGCGCGTTCGTCACCGAGTACGCAGGACCCAGCAACATCGTCCCGACGTTCAACCTCTACAACGAACAATGGAACTCGACGCCGTTTGCCAAGCTCGCGCCCATCGGCGTGGTGGACGTGCTGGAGAACCAGGACCTGATGACCTGCTTCGAGGACGGCGGTTTCGGCACGAGCACGGGCGGTTCTGGAGGCGACGCGTGTCAGTACAACCATCCCCTGCTCCGCGGTCTCCTGCAGAAGTGGCTGCCCGTCCCCGAAGGCGTCGACGAGGTCAGCTTCTACGGCTGCCTGAGCTGCTACCAAGACCAGATCGACATGGACGCCTGGGACAGCGCCGGGTTCGCGGCCGACTTCGAGGCTCGCATCGTCGCACCCGGTGCGCGCGCCAACGAGATCCTCGAGGCGTTCCCGCACCTGACCCGCATGTACACGACGATGTCTCCGGGCGAGATGACCGAAGACCCGTTCTTCTACCAGAACCCCGACCTCCCCGAAGTAGACCTCACCAGCCAGATCGCCACCCAAACGCAGAGCTGCGGCGCCGAGGTCGTGTGGACGCTGCCCGACGGTCGCGAAGTGTACTCGCCCGATAGCACCTTCCCCGACTTTCCCGACGAGATGCCCTGGGAAGAAGAAGTCGCCGAGATGATGCAGCAGGGCGCGCCGATCGTGCTGATCAACCAGACCGAGACGATCAACGCGCAGCTGAGCATGCACAACTGCCAGTACAACTACCCGAGCGCTGAGGAGTGCGGAAACCCCGGCGGCGACACCGACGGCTTCCCTGGCGGCACCGACTCGGACTCTGCGGGTGAGAGCGGCGGCGGCACCGACAGCGGCTCGGCAGGACAAGACACCCAACTCGACGACGACGGCGGCTGCAACTGCAGCACGAGCAACGAGCCCGGAGGCCCCATGGCCCTGGCTCTGGGCCTCTTCGGCCTGCTCGGCCTTCGCCGCCGACGCGGCTAGTCGTCGAAGCGAAGCGGTTCGACGTCAGCACGTTCGCGGAGCCACTGCAGGCTCTTGCGGACGTGCTTTTGTTTCGCCAGCCGCTTCTCGAGGCCGCGCTTGCCGGGGAAGTCGAGCATCGCGAGGCCGATCAGGATGGTGAGCACGCCTTGGCCAGGCAGCACGAGCATCGCGATGCCGGCGGCGAGGAGCAGGATGCCGACGAGGTTGCGGAGCAGGCGGCCGAGGAAAGACCAGAAGGGGTGGCGGCTCAGGCGGCGCGCCGGGGGGCTGGGGCCGACGAAGTAGTCGGCGTGCAGCCTTGCGACGAGTCTGGGGATTGCGAGCAATGTCCCGAAGAACATGATCGCCGACCCAATACCCAGGCCCACCCAGAAGGTTTGTGAGGCGAGCGGATCGGAGAGCCACTGCACGCGTGCATTCTACCCCTCGGTGCGCCGAATGGTCCCACGCCCGCGTAAGAGCCACGCATCGATGCGGTTGGCGTGGGCATGTCTGGAACCAAAATCATCTCCGCCGCGGCGGTCGGCCTCGGCACGCTGTTGTATGCCTCGACGTCGCACGCCGCCCCCGACGATCGCGACCTCATCCTGGTGCCGATGGAAGGAGGCTACATGCACAACTTCGGCGCGTATCGAGGTCGACCCAATCAGAGCCTGGGCACCCTCGGGAGCGGCTTCGGGTACATGTGGGACCGGGTCGGCTTCATGGCGATCGCGCGCGTGGGCATGGGGCCTGGCGGCACCCGGCTCGGCTGGGGCGGAGGCCGCGGGTACTACTCCCTGCTCGGCAACGACCTGTTCGAGCTCGGGCCCGACCTCTCGATCACCGCGGGCGGAGGCAAGGTCGACGGCAAGCGAGGCGGGCTCATCGCGGCGGCCGAGCCCGGAATCTCTGCCCGCGCCTACTCGGAGATGGCCGGCATGTTCGAGCTGAAGGCGAACTGGTACCAGCCGCTGTCGAACGACCAGTCGTGGGGAAGCGGCGCGATGCTCTCGCTGTCGTGGCATCCCATCTACACGATCTGGTAGCGGCTCAGCCCAGCCCAAGCGCGTCGACGCCGTCTTCGTCGAGGCCGAGCGCGTGCCCGATCTCGTGCAGGATCGTGATGCGGAGCTGCTCTTCGACCTCGGCTTCGTCTCGGCAGGTCGCCAGCAGGTTTGCGTAGAACACCACGATGCGAACCGGCCGGTCGGGGATGACGTCGGAGAAGCTCGGCCCGCCTTCGAAGAGGCCCACCGCACGCGGGTCGAACCCGTCTTCGACGATGCCCGGGTGTGGACGCGCCTCGAGCATCACGGGGATGCTGCCCACGGCTTCGGCGACGTCCGTGGGCAAGCTTTGCAGCACCTGTGCCGCCAGAGCCTCGAGGGCGTCGACGTCTTCGCGAGTGACGGCTCCAAAGCGCAGGTCGCTGGCCGCGTCGAGCCGGAGCACCTCGAGGTCGTGCCGCGCCCGAGACTCCGCGTCGCCTCGCGCTTCGTAGACGCGCGCCGCCACGTGGTGGGCATCGGCGAGGTCTTCACCCTCGAGCGCCGCCAGAGCGTGGGTCAGCGCGTCATCGAGCGCACCCGCATCGAAGGCCATCTGCGCTCGCAGCGTCCGCAGCGGGGGATACCCTGCGTCGATCGACTCGGCCTCACGCAGCGTCGCCTCGGCGCGCTCGACGTCGTCCTCGTCGAGCAGGTCGTGCGCCTCCTCGAGCAGCAGGGCGAGCACGCGCTGGTCGTGAAGTGACGCCATCGACCCGCAGTCTAGGTCGTCTGGGTGGCGGTGCGACTAGTTGTTCTCGAGCAGGCGCTGCGCGAGCTCTTCGCCGAGCGACTCGGCGGCTTCGCGGCTCTCGATCGGAGACACGTAGGTGTCGGGGCCGGTGAAGACGATGTACGTGACGCCGTCGGCGACGCCCCCGCTGACGGGGTGGTTGGGGATGCCGAGCGCGGCCGCTGCCGCGGCAGACAGCTCGCCCACGACGTGGCGCGGGCCGGCGTCGGCGTAGGGCGCGAAGAGCAGCTGGCCGTCGTAGAGGATCGCGCCAGCGCTGCCGATGGCGCTCCAGTTGGTCTTGATTCCGTGATCCCTCGGGTTGAAGCCGCTGCCGGACATGGGCACGACGAAGTGCGGCACCGTGGCGGAGTCGACGAACTGGCCCGTCGAGTCCTTGGACGAAGTCGAGGGCTGGTACCAGGGGTCGGACGTGCACGGCTCGGAGCGGCCGCCGTCACAGTCGATGTCGGCGTCGGCGCGCCACCAGATCGCCCCGTCGAGCTCGCAGATCTCGATGGTGCGCGCCCGGCCGGCGTCGGTGCGGAAGAGCTGAGTGCCTTCGAGTCGATCGCAGTCTTGGGTGAGCGCGAGCAGGTCGGCGGCCAGGTCGCCCGTGGCGGCCGAGCGTTGATCGGGCACACACACGCTGCGGGCCGACGACGACGCGCCGCTGCTGCCGACGAAACGCGAGCGAAACGCCGAGCGCGTCCCGGGGATCTCCTCGCAGTTGTCGTTGAAGGTGGAGTCCGAGGTGGAGACGCACTGCCCCGCGCCCTCGAGCTCGACGCAGAACGTCATGGCGTGCCCCGTGCTGTCTGGGCACGGGCCAGCGCAGGGAACCGAGCAAAAACCGTGGCTCACCCCGTCGCCGTCCTCGAAGCCCATGCAGCTGCCCTCCACGCCGTTCGCGTCGAACCGGCAGTCCTGATCATCGACGCACGGCGTGCCGATCCAGGGGTCATCCTCATTGGCGGTGACGGGGGTACAGGCGAGCTCCGCGTCGGGGCAGCAGTCGCCGGAAGCGGCGCAGTCGGGGTCGCAGTAGCAGCCGGCGGGTGCCATGCCGCCGCAGTGTCCCTCGCAGCTGCCGGCGAACGCGGTCGCCTCGCGCCCCTGTGGAGCCGTGTCGCAGCCTGCGAGCGTCATGAGTAGCGCCCCCATGAGGCCGAGTCCGGTGGTCATCCATTCCATCCGTGGGGAAGGTGCGACGGCAGCCTACAGAGGTTCCCGAGACCGCGCGATCACGGGCGTACGGTCTGGGCGCTGCCCTCCAAGACCGCGGAGAACCACTCGGCCATCGTCACGCCTCCCGAGTCGGTGGTGTAGAAGGCCGGCGTGGTCGACCACGTGTGCACGTCGGAGTCGATCTCGTAGAGCACGAAGCGGCCGTCGAGCGTCTCGTCGTACAGCGCGGACAAGCCCTCGCCGTAGCGATCTTCGCCCAGGTCGGGCAGCCCGCCCGCCGACGCGCACGCGTCGTTGCCGAAGCCGTAGAACAGCCGGAGGATCTGATCACGCCGCGAGGCGATCAACCCAAAGCGAACGTCCGGGTATGCGTCGGGCAGGTGCGCGAACAGGCTCGACAAGCCGCCACCGTCGTCACCGCTGCAGCCCTCGCACGACGGGGGCAACAGCTCGGAGAACCCCCACGTCTCGCGCAGGTGCGTCTGCAAGCACGGGTCGAGATAGGCGTCGGGCAGGATCACGCCCGAGTCGTCGATGACCACGGTGTCGGTGTCGGGCCATCCCTGGCGAATGAAGCGGAAGTTGAACAGCGCGCCCATGCCTCCCGCGCTCGTGCCCAACACGACCAGCTGCTCGGTGTCGGCGAACGTCGGCACCACGCGATCGAGCGCCGCGAGCACGTTGTCGTGGCCGACGAAGTTCCACGTCTCCTCGACCTCGGGCAGGGTTTGCTGCCCGCGCACCCCCGCGTGCACATCACCCGTGCAGTACGGGATGTAGACCACGTTGGCGTCGATGAGCGGGTTGTCCTCGCGCGTGAAGTCGAGGACGCCGTCGGGGTTGGCCGCCATTGCGTCGTCCCCGGTGAGCATCAGGGGAGACGTGAACGTGCACGTGAGGGTGTTGAAGCACGCGCCGCCGCCTTTGAAGTAGAGCACCGTGCGGCTCGCGCCCTCGACCCGGCGCACACCCACGCCGCTTTCGATTCCGCCGTTGCAGGACATGCCGTCGATCTCGACGAAGTGCCACTGGCCGTCGGCGGGAACGTCGATCGGCTCGCCGTCGTAGGGAACGCCCGCCTGGCCCGTCGACGACGCGTCGGCCTCACCTGTGGTGTCCGCGCCCCCACTCGATGTCGCCTCGCCCGTGCTGCCGGGGTCACTCGTCGACACCATCGAGCTCGCGTCGGTGTCGGCCGACGCCGAGTCGGTGCTGCAAGCGCAGATCCACAGCGCGGCCAAACACAGACGCCGGTCCATGCGAGGCAGAATACCGAACAAACGCGCCGGTCGGCGCGACTGGACGCGAGCCTGCATCGGATCCGACAATCGCCGCATGAGCGATCGCAGACTCTTGGCCGGCCTGACCGCGGCGGGCCTGGCGTACGCGATCGTCCGCTACAACGTCTTCAAGGGCGTGCCCTGGGATCAGCTCCCGATCTACGTCGCCAACAAGGCGATTGCCCTGGTGGGGCTGATGCTGCTGGGGCTCTCCCGCATCGTCGTCGAAAAGCAGCGCCGCAAGAACCTCGGCCTGGGCGGCGCGCTGCTCGTGCTCGTCCACGTGCTGATGTCGCTCATCCTGCTGGGCCCTCGCTACTACCCGAGCTTCTACGGAGCGCTGGAGCAGATGACGCTCAGCGCCGAGGCGTCGATGCTCGCCGGAGCTCTCGGCACCGCCGGGCTGCTGTGGCTCCTCTACGTCACCACGATCCGGCCGCTGGCGGGGCAACCCAACCGCACCAGCCTCGTGCCGGGCCTGGGCCGCCTCGTCCTGGCCTTCACCGCCGTGCACGTCATCCTCATCGGCGTGCGCGGGTGGTTCGACGTCGCGTCGTGGCCTGGCTCGCTGCCACCGATCACGCTGCTCTCCTTCGCGATTGCGGCGGTGCTGTGCGTGATGCCCAAGGCGCGCAAGAAGGGCTAGTCGAGCTCGAGCGACGCTTCGAGCGTCTGGTCGACGATCGACACGTCGACCTCGAGCTGCTTGGCGATGTCGACGAGGACGCGACGCTCGTCGGAGTCGGCGTGACCATCGGCCAGCGCGATGAGGCACAGATCGCGGACGAGCTGCGCGCGCCGCATGGCGGGAGCCTCTTCGATGGCGTCCTTGACCCGAGAGGGGAGATCTTCGCGGAGGGCGTCGACGCTGAGCTTGTCGGTGACCGTGCCTTCGCCGAGCAGCTCGTCGATCGCGTCGGCCTCCTCCTCGGAGACCCCACCGGTTGCCGCGGCCACCATCATGCCGCCGGCGAGCAACACGCGCCTGAGCGCGCGGCCCTGGTCGGTCTTCGCCTTGAGGTAGCCCGGCTCCATCACGCCCATCACTGCCCCGACCTCGACCTCCATCTGTTCGGGCGACATGCCGCCCTTGGTCATCACGCTGCAGCGAGCAAAGAGCTCCGCAGCCTTGAGGCGCAGCGGGCTGAACGGGTGCGTGGAGAACCACTCGGCGCGGTCCCCATCCTTGCCCTTGGCCATGCCGTCGGCCTGGATTTCCTCCATCTGGGCCAGGAGCGCGTTCATCGCGAGGTTGGTCTTGGTGCCGCGAAGACCCGAGGCGAGCTTGAACAGGCCCCTTCCGACCGCTTCGAGCGAGCCCGCACAGTACAGGCCTGCCCGGTCCGCCGAGACCTCGGCATAGCGCGACCACGAGAACAGCTGCAGCGCCACCGCGGCTCGCACCTTGGCGCCCTCGATCACCGCGCGGACCGGCAGGTCGTGGTGCCCGAACTTGTGGTGCCCGAGCTCGTGACCGACGACGTAGAGCAGCTCGCCTTCGTCGAACGCCTCGAGGATCTCCGAGCTGAACAGCAAGAAGACGCGGCCGTCCTCGGGCTTGACCACCGCCGCGTTGGCCGACGGGCTCGGATAGACGTAGGGCTCGAAGCTGGCGTCGAGGTCGAGCTTCTCCTTGCACTCGTCGATCATGCGGTGAAGGTCGGGCGCGAGCGCAGGCGTGAGCCGGACCGAAGTCGCCAGCAGCTGCCGCCGCACCTTGACCTGCACGCTGTCCTCCAGCGCGGCCTCGGCCGCCCGGCGAACATCGGCGTTCTTCATCAGCGACTCGAACAGGTGCAGATCGGCTTCGGCGCGAATCGAGGACGGTGGCACGCGCCGAGGATACTCTCCTCGCGGCGCACGGCCACCGGAGCGTCTCACCCCGGCCCTTCAGCGGGCGCTGTGCACCGCTCTAGAACACCTCTTGCGTCACACCACCACCACCACCGCCACCGCCACCGCCATCTTGCACCTCCGCGCCCCAGGGTGCGGGCACGTCGAGGCGCAGCGCGTTGGGATCGGAGGGCTCGTCGACGGGCGGGATGTCGAGCTTGGGTCCGGAGGGGACGTCGAGCTTGGGACTGTCGTTCGCCGGTTCGTCCGCGGCGGCCGCGGGCGTCTCTTCGGGCTCCGACGACGCGCTCGACGAGCCCGAAGCGGCCGCGCGAATGCCGTAGTAGGCGCCCGCACCCACGCCTGCGCCGACGGCCAACGCCGCCGTCAGGCCCAGGAACTTGCCCACGTTGAAGCCAGACGACGACCCCAGCGCGCTCTCAGGCCGAGATCCGGGATCGAAACCGTCGCTCATGCGCGCCAAGGTAGCAGACTGCGCGTGGTCGCGCCCGAGGTCTGCTCATTCGCAGGCGTAGATCTCGTCGAGCGTGCCGCGCAGCGTGCTGGCCATCGACACGTGGCCCAGGCCGTTGGGGTGGACCAAGTCGGCGCCGCCGATCATCCAGTAGGGGTTCTCCGCGTCGTAGTGGGGGCACTCGGCGGTGGCGTAGTGATGGCCGTGCCCCAAGAAGACAGGGAACTGATCGGCCAAGAACGCGTTGGGCTGGGCCTCGACCCGCGCGCGCAGCTCTTCGTTGTATTCGGCGAGCAGCTGGGTCTTCAGCGGGCTCATGAACGCAAAGGGGCTGGCCGAGCAGTCGTCGAACGGGTTGAACTGCGTGTTGATGATCAGGGTCGCGCCGTCGGGGAAGTTGGCTGGGTCGTCGACCCACGCGCTCATCTCGTCCCAGAGCATGGCGAACTCGGGCGCGAGCTCATCGCGGTAGGTCGCCTCGGCCTCGGCGTCGGAGGAGAGCAGCAGGCCGGAGATGTCGTTGCCGCCCACCCAGATCACGACGAGCGTGTGGCCGGGCATGCCGACCGGGGCTCCGGGCATCTGATCCATCACGACGTCGCGGGTGACCGCTCCGCTGACCGCGAGGTTTTCGTACGTCACACCAGGGGCATAGGTCTCGGCGAGGTACTCGTGCGACAAGCGGGCGCTACAGCTCGGCGCATCCTTGCCACCGTCCAGCCCGAAGCACGCGAACAGGCTATCTCCGAAGAACATCATGCGGGTGGGGACTTCGCCGCAGACCTCCCCGCCGGAGGGGTCTGCCGTGCCGCCGCTACTCGAGCTCCCTTCAGCGGTGGGATCGGGGTCAGTGCTGGTCGTGGTGCCGTCGTCGGAGGGGTCGGGGTCGCCGCTCGGATCACCGCTCGGATCACCTCCCGAGGTTGGCTCGGATCCCGAAGAGCTGGCGTCACCATCGGTGCCGCCGACCGCGTCTTCGGACTCCGCAGGACACCCCGTCCCCGCGATGAGAGTTGCAACCAAACCGAATCTCACCCACTGCATACCGACCACGTCAGGCGAACGATACAGCATGCCGAGCACGTGGCGCACCCACGAGGGGACCGGCCGCCTGGCGGGAACCCGGACCCGCGGGACTCGCACCGCGTCCTACTGCGGAACGTAGCGGAGCTCGACCGCGATGGCCGGGTGGTCGGACAATGGACCACCCGTACGCGCATCGACGAACTCGGTTGCTCGCCACCACTGAACCGACTCGAGCAGGACGTCGTCGCCGTCTCGAATCATCACGTGATCGATATGGTCCTCGGTGCAGCCGAGTTCGTCGCAGACGTCGCGAAGGCCGGCTCCAAGCAAGGTTTCCAGGGGTGGGATGTCCTCGGGGTCCGAGTATCGGAGGTTGTAGTCGCCGGCCATCACCACGGCACGACCCGCGGATTGATCGCTCAGCGCGGCGACCAGCTGCACCGCGCTCTCCTCCCGGATCTCGATGTCTTCAGGGCACCCACCCGCCTCCATGTGGAGGTTGTAGATGTCGACTTCGACGCCGGGCGCGAGGGTGGTCCGAGCGAAGGACCACCCCTTGGTGGCCAAGCAGTCGCTCGAACAGTCTGTCTGCCCGTTGCAGCCGGGCCACGGCGTCCGCTCCACGGGCTCGAAGGGGAACTGTGAGAAGCGGTTGAGCCCGTCGCCGATGAACGCCTGCAGCTCTTCGGGCCACGGCACGCTGACGTGGGGATGCTCGACCTCGGCGCTCAGCTCAGCGTGGTACCAGAAGTCCTCCTGCACGACGACGACGTCGAAGGCGTTGAGCAGGGGGGAGATCTGCGGCATGTTGGTCTCGGGGTCCGAGCTCGAAATCCCCTGGGGCAGCCCCGCGACGTTGTACGTCAGCAGCGTGAACGAACCTGGGTCGGCCGGCTCGACCTCCGCGGTGCTGCTCGAGCTCGCGCCGCCCGACGTCGACGACGCAACCGAGGAGCCCCCCCTCGAGGATGAAGACGCGTCGGAGGACGTACTCGACGAAGGCGCCGCGCTCGACGACGACGACGACTCGCCGCCGGCTGAAGACGCGTCTCCGCACCCGCACGCGAGCGCAACCGTGAGCAGGACCGATCGCCGTCGCATCGAGCGACCATGGTACCGCCCTCTCGCGGCGCTGTGGGCTCAGCTCGCCTGCGTACGGGACCAGAGCGCTTCGGTCAGGGCCCGCGCGAGGCCGCGAGCCGTGGCGGACGTAGGAAGACCGGCCTCGATGCACAGACCCCGCTCGCGCTCGACCGCGAGCGCCTCGAACACGTCGGCGACGGACTGGGCGCGAGCGTGGGCGACCCCATCACGACCCTGCGGCCCCAGGCGGCGCGCCGCCCAGCTGTCCACCGACCACGAGAACTCCGCGTGCCGAAGGCCATCGGCCGCGATGCGCTGCATCGTGCGGCGAATGACGGGGTCCCGAGCGTAGTACCCCTGGTACTGAGCCTCGAGCGCCGCCCACGTCACCCGCACGCACCCCTGCCCCGCGTTCTCGGCCGCCAAGGCATCGAGCGGCCGGACGGCGATCGAGACCACCTTGGGCTGCCGCGGCCGAACGCCCCAGCGCAGCGCCATCGCCTCGAGCACCGCCGCGTTGTGCAGAGCCGCAGCCGCGATCTGCCGAGCCCCGCGGGCGAGCGATGCGGGCGCCTCGTGGGCCTGCAACTCCCGCTCTACGGCGCGCAAAGCCATCCACGACACGCTCTCCGCGTGTGCAGCATCTGCGAGCCACGCTCCCACCACGTCGTCGGCCGAGACCGTCACCGACGGCAAGACCGACGCATGACCGCGTCCACGCAGCGCCCGAGCGGTGACCGCCACGGTTGAAGAGTTCGTCCAGCACCCCGGAGCCTGCTCGTGGGTATCGAGCAGGTTCGTCATCAGACTCGAGAGTCGTCCCATGCACCAAGCCGTTCCTGCGGCGCGTTCCCCCGTGGACCACGCCGCAAATCCAAGACAAGCCGACCGCTGTGGATACAACTGCCGTGCCAACCCGTACGGCGAGGAATCGTCGCCGCGCCGCCGCGGCGACCGCGACATTCATGTCCGAGCACGCGACGCCGCTGCCCGGGTAGACTGCAGGGGTGGCCAACATCGGCTACCTGCAGGTCGTTCGGCACTGCAACCATCTGTGCGGCTTCTGTTCGAACCCGACCACGCCGTACACCCACGACTTCGAGAGCATGCGAGTGCTCGTCGACGACTTCGTCGCGCGCGGCTACTTCGGAATCATCTTGACGGGAGGCGAGCCCACGCTCCACCCCGAGCTGCCTCGCATCGCGGCCTACGCCAACGCGCAGGGCCTGCACGTCCGCCTGATCACCAACGGGTCGCGCCTGTCTCAGCCCGACTTCGCCCAAGCCCTTGGCGACGCAGGCGTCCGGCTGGTGCACGTGTCGATCTACTCCACGCGGCCCGAAGTCGAGGCCAAGCTGCGCGGCACCGAGGACACGCTGAGCAAGGCGTACGCCGCCATCGACAACGCGGCGCGGTTCGGCATCGAGGTCAACATCAACTGCGTCATCAACAAGCTCAACGCCGGGCACCTCCACGAGAACGTGCGCGTGCTCGTCGAGCAACACCCGCACATCCGCCACTTCGTGTGGAACAACCTCGACCCCTCGATGGGTCGCGCCGAGGTCAACCAGGCGATGTTCACCCCGCGGCTTGCCGAGTTCGAACTCTCGCTGCACCGCGCGATGAAGTTCTTGCATCGCAGCGGCCGCACCTTCCGGGTCGAGAAGGTGCCGCTGTGTTACATGACCGACTTCGCGTGGGCGAGCACCGAGACGCGCAAGATCGTCAAGAACGAGGAGCGCATCGTCCACTTCCTCGACGACAAGCAGACCGTTCGGCAGACCGCCTGGGGCCACATCTACACCGAGGCCTGCGACGCGTGCACGCTGCGAACGATCTGCGGAGGTCTCTTCGACAGGGGCGACGGCTACGATCCCGCAGAGCTTCATCCCGTCTTCGTCCCCTTGCAGCCCGTCGTCGAGCACATCCTCGGTGACGGTACGGACCCGAGCACGAGACCGATCGGCTTCGCCCAGTGGAAGAAGCGATTCACCCGGGCGCAGCCGGGTCACGCCACCGAGCAGTCCGCACCCGATGCGTCTGTCATCCCCGTGGGGCGCGTGACCGAACGGGGGCAGCGGCTGTACGCCGCCAAGCGCCAAGCCGAGGGCCGCAAGGCCAAAGCGAGCGGTATCGAGCTCGAACCGTCCACCGAAGAGTGACGTGGGCTGGGCGAACGCAGCGCCCCGCTGCACGTCTGCGCCTAACCGTCAGCGCGGTGGTGCCGTAGGCCAACTCAGCCCCATGTATCGCCAAGTCTCGAACGTGCTCCAGCGGTTCACCCCGCCCTCGACCCTGTTCAAGTTCGGCTTCAACCTCGCGCCCATGTATCGCCAGTCGATGGGTCGCGTAGTCGACGTCTCCGACGACGTGCACGCGGCCACGGTCGAGATCCCGCTGACGTGGCGAAACCGAAACTTCGTCGGGACCATGTTCGGTGGCAGCATGCTCTCGGCGACCGACCCGGTCTACATGATCCAGCTCATCTACATCCTCGGCGAGGAGTACGTGGTTTGGGACAAGTCGGTCGAGCTTCGCTTTCGTCGGCCCGCGCGAAGCACCGTCAGCGTGCGCTTCGAGTTCTCCCGCGACGAGGTCGAGCGCATACGTCTGGCCGCCCATCAGCAGGGCGAGGTCGACTGGCAGAAGCCGCTCGAGCTCCGAGACGCGGAGGGCAACATCGTGGCGACGGGGACCAAGACGCTCTACATCGCCACCAAGGCGCACTACAGCGCAAAACGTGCCGCACGCTCTGCGGCATGAACGCAAGAAGGCCCGACGGAACACCGCCGGGCCTTCGAGTGGAGCGAGGGCGTTACTCGCAGACCAGCGCGCGCGCCTGGCCTCCGCCGAGGTACGCGTAGCTGTTGAAGTTGTTGTAGCCCGAGACGACGACCGCAAACGGATCGTCGCTGGTCAGCACGTGAACGCCTTCTGCCACCGGCACCCGCGCGACTTCCCAGTCGGCGTTGATGGCGAAGAAGTCACCGGCCGCGACGACTCCACCGTCGAGGTCGATGTCTCCGCTGCCGACCTGACGCGTGATGGTCAGGTGGTTGGCGACGTTGCCCGACACCGTGCTCACGACGTAGGCCTCGAGCAGCTGCGATGCGCCGGGCATGAGCACCTGTGCCGGGTCGCCCGAGGCGGACCCGGGTGCGACGGTTCCAACCGAGCCAGCGCCCGCGAGGTACTGCGAGACGATGATCGGCGCGTCGGACTCGGCGACGAAGTCACCGGGCTCGGCCGCAGTGCCCGCGACCGAGAGTTCCAGCGACTCCCCTGCAGCGAGCGCAACCGGAGCGGCAGGCAGCCCCGTCACTCCAGGGAGCGCGTCGAACGTGATGTTGGCGTCTTCGACCGCGTACACCTGCCAAATGGCGGCTTCGATGTCGACGTCACGCGCGGGCATGCGCGAGGCGACCACGGTGTTCGAGGAGGTATTGCTCGGCGTATGCATGTCCTCGAGGTGGTCGCAGGCGCCCGTGCCCCCCGGAACGTTGGAGCACTCGGTCCCCGTGAACACGCCGATGGGCGCGGTCGCGGAGATCGTCGTCCCCGACAGTGACGCGGCGGACGTCGCGTTGGTACCGGCCGACATCATGACCACGGTGTCCCCCTCGTCGAGGGTGATGGTCGCGGTGCCGCCCGCGGTGATCAGCGGAACGCCGCCACCCCCGAGCACGAGCTGGGACGGGTTGACGGTGACCTCGGTGCCATCCTCCGCGGCGACCACGGCGAAGTACTCGCCGAAGGCAGCGTTGATTCCGTCGTAGCCCACGACGTCGTAGTCGTTGTCCCACGACGCGGTTGGAATGAGCAGCGACGCGTCGGATGTGAACGTGGAGATCGACGCCTGGTAGGCCGCAATCGGGAAGTCGGACACGATGCGATATGCACCGCCGACCGAGATCGCGGTGCTGTTCGACGCGTTGTACGCGACGGACTGAATGCTCTGGCTCTGCGGAGCGATGTCCAGCGGGCCTACGACGGGCGTCCAGACGCCACCGATGAGCTCTTCGACG
The DNA here is from genome assembly GCA_024742475.1 of bacterium. GTDB lineage: Bacteria > Myxococcota_A > Polyangia > Nannocystales > Nannocystaceae > CAJXVA01. The sequence continues at coordinate 122,682 of JANSYI010000005.1, forward strand.
GTGACCGATGCGGTGTTGACCGGGTGAGCGTTGGCCAGCAGGAGCTGGTAGACGGGATCACCGTCGATGTCGTTGGCCAGTGGCATGGCGAAGAACTCGCAGCCGAGCGACCCATCGAGCAGCTCTGCGGTCGGGCAGTCGTCGGGGACGCCCTCGACGACGAACGGGACGCCCGCGTCCATGTCGTTGCAGTCGGATCCCGCGTCGACGCCCTCGGGAGGATCGGCGTCGCCGTAGTCATCGTCGTCCTCGTCTTCGAGGCACGCGGTCGGGCTGTCGTTGGGCGCGGATCCGGGGAATGCGTTGGCGTTGTCGTCGGCGCAGTCGGTGCCGTTGTCCGCGTCGGGGCTGATGTCGGTTGCGCTGTCGCTGCCGTAGCCGTCGTCGTCGATGTCGGCCGTGCATAGCGTGGGCTCGAGCTCGGCCGCTCCGGGGTAGATGTCCGCCTCGGTGTCGACACAGTCGGTGCCCGGGTCCACGCCATCGGGCGGGTCGACATCGCCGTACCCGTCGCCGTCTTCATCCAGCACGCAGGCGTCGCCCTTCTGGTCCGCGACGCCTGGGTGAGCGTTGGCGTTGGTGTCGAGACAGTCCGAGCCGGGATCGACGCCCTTGGGCGGCTCATTGTCGCCCCAGCCGTCGTCGTCTTCGTCCTCGGCACACAGCTCCGGCTCGTTCTCGGCCGCACCGGGGAACGCGTTGGCGTTGTCGTCGGCGCAGTCCTCGTTGTTAGGCACGCTGCCGTCGGGCGGGTCGTCGCCAGGCTCCACGTCGACGCAGCTGTCGGGGTCGCCGAAGCTGTCTTCGTCGACATCGTCGCAGTACGTCACGGGCTCGCCCGAGGTACACGTCATCGTCCTCGGGTCGCACTCGCCCGAGACGCAGTCCTCGCCATCGTCGCAGCCCTCACCATCTTCACACGTGGCGCCGCAGCTATTGCCGCAGTCGACGTCCGTCTCGTCGCCGTTTTGCATCCCGTCCTCGCAGGTCGGGTCGCCGTCGGTGTCGGAGTCGGTATCCGTGCTCTGGCACGTGTCGTCGTCGCCGCAGGCGTCGGACATGCAGTCGTCGTCGACCATGCAGCCTTCGCCATCGTCGCACTTCTCGTCGCACGAGCCGCCGCAGTCGACATCGGTCTCGTCGCCGTTTTGCATGCCGTCGTTGCAGTCCGCCCCGCCCGCGGAGTCGGTCTCGAGCGTGTCGGAGTTGCTATCGGAGGCGGTCTCCGTGTCGCTCGCCGACTCGGTCTCGCCGGACGTTTCGGTGTCCGAGTCGCTGCCCCCGGTGACGGCCGGGCATTCCGAGACGTCGTCTTGCAGGAGTCCATCGTCCGAGCATGGGTCCGCACACCCACCGAGCCCGGTTGCTACGAGTCCGCTGGTCAGTACCCAGCGCATTGCATTCTTGTTCATGTCAGTCCCCTCTCAACCTACTTGAGCAATTTGAACTCGATCCGGCGGTTCTTCGCACGCCCTTTTTTCGTCTTGTTGCTCTCGCGGGGTTCGAGTTCGCCCGCGCCGCGCGTTTCGATGCGGCTCGCATCGATGCCCTTGTCCACCATGTACTGCTTGACCGATTTCGCGCGTTCGGCCGACAGGTTCATGTTGTAGTCGTCGTTGCCTACATCGTCGGTGTGGCCGCTGATCTCGATCCGGGTCTTCGGGAACTCCTTGAGCACCTCGATCGCCTTGTCGAGTTTGGCGCGCGACTTCTTCTTGATCGTCGCCTTCGCAGTGTCGAAGTAGATGCCCTCGATGACGCCCGTGAACTGTTTGACCTTCTCAGGGACCTTGTCCGGGCAACCATCGTCGTCTTCGTACTGGTTGACCGTCTCGGGCTCGTTGACGCACTTGTCGTCGGGGTCGAGGATGCCGTCTCCGTCGGTGTCGGGAATCGGGCAGCCGTCGTACTCGGGCACGCCCGGCACATCCACACACTTGTCGTCGGGATCGAGGATGCCGTCTCCGTCGGTGTCGGGCGTCGGGCAGCCGTCGAACTCGGGCACACCGGGCACATCCACACACTTGTCGTCGGGGTCGAGGATGCCGTCTCCGTCCGTGTCGGGGATGGGGCAACCTTCGTACTCGGGCACGCCCGGCACGTCGATGCACTTGTCGTCGGCGTCCAAGATGCCGTCGTCATCGCGGTCGAGGTCGATCTCGGGCTGCGGCTCGGCCTTCTTGCGGTTGAGCGCGAGGCCGAATCCGAGCAGCACTTCGGGCGAGTGCACGACGCCCTGACCGAGCCCGCGCCGGGCGGTCATCGTGTCACGCACATCCAGGCGCATCATGAAGCGCCGGGTGAAGAAGAACTTCACGCCACCGCCGAAGTGGAAGCCGAGGTCGATGTCGTTGCCAACCGCGTCCGCGTCACTTGCGACCGCGAGTCCGGAGGCACCCGCCACGGCAAACGGAGTGACGCTCCAGCGCGCGATCTGGGCCACCAAGTGCCCGCGCGCGACCCACATGTTCACCGGGTTGCCGGCGTCGGTCTCCGTGGGGAGCCAAGATCCCTCTGCCTCGAGGCCGAGGAAGCGCAGCGGGTAGTAGCCGATGCGACCGCCGACTTCGGGGGCCAGCGACGCCAGTGGCTTGAACCCCTGGTCGGGTAGCGCGTCGTTGGGTTCGAACAGCTCGAGCCGCGGGTGCGGGAACATGACGCCGCCATAGACGCCCAGCTCGACCATGTTCCGCTCGGGCGCCCAACGCCGGATCCACGGGGTGTCCTTGCGCTTGTTGGGATCGTTGGCCTTGGCATCTGCGTCGCCCGAGACCCCCTCTGTGCCGAGCGAGACGCTCCCCGAGGCGTCCGCGTCGCCCTCGGGGGCGGCGTTGTTGAGTGCAAGCGCGAGTAGAACGGTATGGCTGGCAGATAGCATGACTGGAGCCCTCGACGGTCAAGGATGACAGGACGCAATCGCGTGCCGAAATAATCGGCGCGGCGTTCCCCGGGTTATCAACGGCGCCGCCGCGTGCAAGCCTGCCGCGACGAAGACTTCGATGCTGCGATCACCGTGCGAGACTGCGCAGCTCGCTCAGCAAGCGGGCGCCAACGGGCGTTGGCTCGGCGTTTTCGAGGGTTTGCAGGCCTTCACGGTTGCCGCGCACGATCTGCTCGAAGCGGCGTTCGAAGCCCGGCTCCTCACATGCGGGATGCCCACGCCCACGCAATGCGCGATACAGCGCCTCGACAGCCATGAACGCGTGTACCGCCAACAAGACGCCGTGCAGGGGCCGCGGGTCGGGCCGGACCGGCGATGCGAACAGCGGCTCGAACGCGTTGTGCAGGACGGTGTCGAGCTCGAAGAGCGCGTTGAGCTTGTTGTGGGAGAACTCGTGCACGACCGCCTCGGCCATCGTCATGCCCTGCGGGTGCAGGCTGAGATAGGCGGTGCCCAGGTTCTCGCGAAACGAGGCGGAGAGATGTGCGTGCGCGTCGTAGCCCACGGGCACGACCTGCCGAAGCGCGAGGCGGATCTCGTCCCGCAGCGCGGGCAACCCCTGCTCGATGACCTCCAGCGCGGCACGGAGGCTGGCGGCCCACGCATCCTCCGACCGGCCGCCCAGAGACGTGCGGTTGCCATCCTTGTCCGGATGCGCCTCCTGAAGCGCTAGCGGGCTGTCATCGGCGCGACAGAGGAACAGGTCCGCGTCGACCGCAACGAAGAGCGAGCCCTCGTCGTCGCGGTGCTCGCAGGCGCCGTCTCGAACGCGCCCGCGCGCACGCCACGACGTGAACGCGGGCCCTGTCGGGGCCGGGCCCGTCCAGACCTCGGCGAGCTCGTGGGCGAGCGCGGCTTGCAGTGACCGGCACACGGCCACGCGGTCGATGTCGGTGCGGGAAGGGTCCCGCAAGCAGCGGATACGGGTGCCGATGCCGGGCTGTCGAAGTGCACTGAACAACGCGCCGGGCTTCGACTTCGCGAGGCTGGCGACGGCCGCCCGCGTCCCGGACCAATCGCCGCACTGCGCAGGAGGCCGGAGGGACAGCACGTCGAGCAGGCATCGCTTGAGCGCACGCGACCACACCTCACGCAGGGTGCTCGACCCAGGCCTGGGCACGGTCAGATCCTCGAGCGCGAGCCCTTCGGCGTCGGGCCACTTCATGCGTCGGTCACCGGCTGCAACGCGCCGAACCCAAACGCTCGCACGTGGTTGACGTGCACGCCCTCGCACGCCCGTTCGTGCGCGCACGCCTTGCAGCGCAGCGACTTCACCCGATAGTCGGCCTGCACGTAGCGTCGCGCATAGCGAAAGATCTCCAGCTCGCCCTCGGGCGTCATCATCGCGGTGTCGAGGGTCTTGGGCGTGGCGCGAGCACGGGACCCCGCGATGCATCGGGGCACGCCATCGACCGGCACGTCGAGCCCGAACGACTCGAAGAACGCGCCCAGCTCCACGTCCTGCGTCGCGGCGGTCGTGAGTCGGTCGTGCGACGGCTGAACGATGGCGAGGCGCGCAGGGGCCTCACAGAGCGACTTCAGCCACTCGGCGGTCGTCGTGGAGAGCGTCACGGCCACCTCGAAGTCGGCATCGACAGCCAGCATCGCCTGGGCGTGTTCGACCGTGCGTACGACGACGCGCTCGACGGGTCGGCCCAACAGTGAACCGGTCACCCCCGCAGGGTCATCGAGCTCGAGCTCGAGCGCCTTGGCGTCGAGCCCCTCGAGCATGGCCTTTGCGGCGTCGACGTCGGCGGCCACGACCCACACGCGCTCCGCTTGCGCCACGTGGTCGGCGATCGGCCGATAGCGAACGGGCGCACCTCCCCCCAGCACCGTCAACCGCCGACGCGCCTCCACGTTGCCAGCTTGGGCCTCTTGGGCGACCTGGTTGCGCTGCTCGGCGCGCTTCTTCGTAGCGGGGTCTCCACCGTAGACGGGCGCGACGGCCAGCTCGGCGCCGGGCTCGAGGCGAACGCGCTCGAAGCTCTGTGACGCCGTCGTTTCACGCACCTCGTCGAGCCGATCGCACAGCGGCTCGAGGTAGCAGTGCCGACAGCGGTCGGGCTCGCGGCAGTCGAGCGGGATCCCGCGCTCCAGCAGCTGCGCGAACTCTTCTTTTCGCCCGCGCACCTCGTCGCCGAGCTTGTACGGATCTTGAATGAGCGATTCGTAGCCTTCGAGGTGGGGCACCGGGAAGCGGTTGAGCCAGATGTGGATGTCGGGGCGCTTGGAGTACTCGAACGCTTCGAGCAGGTAGGGTCGCATCTCTTCGAGGTCGTAGAAGAGCGTCTCCTTGCCCTCGGTGTAGGCGCGACCGAAGGGGATCACGTGCAGGAGGTCGTACTCCTTGACGCCCATGCCGACGAACTTCGCCAGGATGTCGGGCAGCGCCTTGACGTTGCCTCGGTTGACGCAGACGTCGATGTTGATGATCGGCCGCCCATCGGCCAGCGCGTTCTTCAGGCCCTCGACCTCCTGCTCGAAGGCGCCTTTCGTTCCGACGAGCGCGTCGTGAATGCGCGCGTTGGGCCCGTGAATCGAAAACGTGATCTCCGAGAGCCCGGCGTCGAGGCAACGCTTCAGGAACTCGGGGTAGGCGAACATGCGTCCGTTGGTGACGGTCTGCACCTTGCGATAGCCCGCCAGCACCCCCAGCTTGACGAACTTGACGAAGTCCGGGTGGATCGTCGGTTCGCCGCCCGAGAGGATCAGGCGCTGGGCCCCCTTGCGGCGGCCATCGAGGATCTGCGCGCGGACCTCCTCGCGATCGCGGTTCGTACCGTCGTGCGTGTGCGCGTCGAGGCAGAAGATGCACCGATCGTTGCAGTCGTAGGTGAGTCGCACCCAGTTCCGCTTCTCGTGAGCGGCCTCTTCGTGCTCCACGACCTTGGCGTCGGCCAGCATCACCGCTCCAGGATAGCCGTTCTGTGCGCGCGCGGTCAGCCCGACTGCGTTCGGCGGTCACGGCACCGCCTGGGCGATGGGTGTGACGGATTGGCGGTCGCCTCTCACTACCGCCAGCGATGAAGCGCCAACGCGTCCCAGCGTCTGCGAGACACGCCCTGCTCGCCGTCCTCGCCCTCGCAGGCTGTCACGACAGCGCGGAAGACGGCGCCGCGGCCCCGGGCGCCCCCCTCGACATCGCGGCGCTCGACGAGCCGCCCGAGCAGCGGTGGATCGACGCGGCGGCCGACTACGCGCTCGGCGGGGTGGAGATCGTCGACCCCTACGGCGCGCTCGACGGCAAGGACCTGGCCATCGACCCGCTGGAGACCTCGGGCCTCGGCGACATGGGCCACGCGCTCGCGGCCTGGTCGATGGAGCCCTCCGGAGAACTCGACGCCCCGATCTACGTCCGCTTTCCCCTGCCCGAGCCCGCAGAGCCCGGCGAGACGCTCGAGCTGTGGACCGAAGACGACGAGGGCTGGTGGGGTCAGTCGATCGGCGTGGTCACGGGCGACGGTCGCCACCTCGCCACGACCATGCTGCACTTCTCGAAGCAGGCGGTCACGGGGCGAGACGTCGCGCGTGCAGGGTTCGTGTCCGGCCAGTACTGCAACGGCGAGACCGCCGATGCGCCGCCGCTGGCGCTGTGTGTGCCGACTCCAGGTCCCACCGAGTCCGGCGTGGTCGGAGCGATCGCGCCAGCCGCCGAGCGGCCAACCCACGCGACCATGTTCGACCGCCTGGTCGACCTGGGGAGCCCCGAGCGACTCAGTGACCGCGTGGTGTTCAAGAACGAGGAGTCTCCGGGAGCGAGCACCGCATGCGACGGCACCTACGCCGGCAGACCCGGCTTCGAGAACGAAGACTACTTCGGTGACCCGGCGCTGGTCGAGCCTCTCGTAGAGCTCGAACGGCTCGTTCGCCTGCGCAGCTGCGGCTCGCTGAAGCTTCTGGTCACCGAGACGTTCGACACGATGGACGAGCACACCGACGCCTCGCTGCACTACGAAGGCCGAGCCGTCGACCTGTCGCTGATCGGCGCCAACCCGTCGACGGGCGCGGTCGACTGCCAGGCGCGGCGCTACACGTTTGGGCTCGGTCGCCTCGCCCAGCTCGCGGTCGAGGCGGGCTTCGGCCACGTCGAATACGAGGCGTTCGCGAGCAAGAAGCTCGGGCTCGACAAGACGGCCAACCGAAGCTCCCACCACGTGCACGCGAGCGTCGCCAAGAAGGAAGAGGACCCGCTGGCGCCGAACACGTTCGAGGCGACGCTCCAGCTCGACGGCATGCCCATCGAGTTCTTCTCCACCGACATGGTCCGAGGCGAACGCTCCGACGGCAGCCTCACGCTCTCCTCGCCCGACCACCTCGGCGAAGGATGGACCACGATCACGCTCGTGCTTCCCAACGCCGAGGCCAACGGCGTGTTCGACCTCGTCGAAATGGAGGCACCGACGATCGAGGTGCTCCACCAAGGAGAGACGCGCTACGCGACCAGCGGCACGCTCGTGTTCGACCAGGTCCTCCCGTTCGAAGACAAGAACCTGCTGACGGCCACAAGCGGCACGTTCACGGCCGCCCTCGGCCGCGACGATTCGCTGACCGGCCGGTTCACCGTGGACGACCTGGTCTTTTGGGATCTCTGAGAGGGCCTCGTGTTGCGTCCGCGCCGGGTCTGCTACAAGAGAGGGACGAGGCGAGCAGGAGGTTCCACAGATGGCGGCTGCAATTCTATTGGCGACACTGATCGGGCTGGGTGAGCCCGTGCCCGAGAGCCCCGGCGATCTCCAGTGGGAGGAGCTCGAGGCGCCCGAAGACGCCCCGGCGCCGACCGAGGCCACGCCGTCCGAGGACGCGCCACCGCCACCGAGCGAGGATCCGCCCGCTCCTGGGAGCGAGCCCACGGCCGAGTCCGCGCCGCCTCCTGAGCCCGCGCCTGAGCCCGCGCCTGAGCCTGCCCCCGAGCCCGAGCTTCAGCCCGAGACCACCGTCGAGTTCACGCCCCCGCCCGAAGAAGAGCTCGCGATCCTGCAGCCGCCCACCGACGAGGTCGCGCCTCGGAAGAAGCGCCCCTCCGTCTACGGTCGTCTCTGGGCGGGCCCGGTCATCGGCTTCGGCGCCAACTTGTTCGCGTTCGGAGCGTCGGCCACGTACTTCGTCATTCCGCACATCGGCTTCGGCGCAGATCTGGTCAACGTGTTCCGCTGGGGGCCCGACAACAACTTCTACGAGTTCCAGCTCACCCCGTCGGCCACCTTCCTCATGCTGCCGCGTCGCCGCTTCTCGCCCTATGCCTGGGCGGGCTTCGGCCTCGACACGTTCTCGCAGGGTCTGGGCACCTACGGGCGATGGGTCACCGGAGGCGGCTTCATCATGCTGCTCGGCCCACGGGTCGTCCTTCGCCTCGGCGTCGAGTTCGATGGTCGCGTGCCCGAGCGCAAGTGGAACCAAACCTTCACCTGTGGCCCCCTCCGGGGCAACTGCACGGTCGGCATCTCCCCGGTGATCGGGCTCTCGATTCCGTTCGGATGAGACACAGGGTCGCGCCGGAATAGATCCGCGCCCTCGTGGTCAGGAAAACTGCGTTCGGTGCTACCTTCTCGCGGCGCCGACAGCCGCGCTTCATGCCTCCAGCCGAGCACACCGAACCCCTCCTCATGCTGGCCGTCGTGCTGTTGGCCGGCACCTTGTTTGGACTCGCCGCGAAGCGCCTGCGGCTCCCGTCGGTGACGGGTCAGATCTTGGCCGGTGTGTTCTTGAGCGTCGCCGGCTTCGAGCTGTTCGGGCACCACGCCGAGCACGCCCTGGCTCCGATCACCGAGTTCGCGCTTGGGCTGATGGCGGTCAGCGTGGGTGCCCACCTCAACTTCAGGCGGCTGCGCAACGCGTTCCGCCGGCTCGTGCTGCTGCTGGCGCTCGAGTCTCTGTTCGTCGTCGTGGCCGTCACGCTCGCGCTGTCGGCCTTCCCCGCCATCGACCCGAGCATCGCGCTCATCCTCGGGTGCATCGCGATCTCGACCGCCCCGGCCACCATCGTCGCGCTCGTCAGAGAGGCCCGCGCCAAGGGCGTGTTCGTCAAGACGATGGTCGCGGCGGTCGCACTGAACAACATGGCGTGCATCTTCGGCTTCGAGCTCAGCCGACGCTTGGCCGCGCAGACGCTGCAGTACGGTACGCCGCACATCAGCGAAGTCCTCGTGGGCGCGTCGTCACAGCTGCTCGAAGCCGCGCTCACCGGAGGGCTCGGCGCAATCGCGATGATCGCGGTCGCGAAGGCGGTGCGACGCCCCGAGGTGCTGACCACCGCCGGCCTCATCGCGCTGCTGCTCACCGTCGGCATCGCGCAGCACTACGGCTACTCCGCGCTGCTGTCGTGCCTCTTCCTCGGGCTGTTTCAGGCGAACTTCACCCGGGGCCGCGAGCACATCGTCGATCGTCTCTTCCGCGACTTCGAGCCGTCGATCCTCGCCGTCTTCTTCACCCTCGCGGGCATGGAGCTCTCGCTCGAACACGCATCGGTGGCTGGCGCATTGGCGATGACGTTCTTCGCCGCGCGCGCGTTCGGCAAGGTTGGCGCCGGCTACCTCGCGATGCGCCTAGCCGGCGCCACGGCCCGCGTCCGTCAGAACATGGGCTTCGCGTTGATCCCCCAAGCGGGGGTCGCCGTGGGCCTGGTCGTGTTGATCAACGCCGACGCCACCTTGCACGAGCTCGCCCCCGAGGCTGTCGACCTGTTCTCGCCGATCATCCTCACCGCCGTGGTCGCCAACGAGGTCGTCGGTCCCATCCTCACCCGCTTCGCCCTCAGTCGTTCCGGCGAGGTCGGCCAGGATCGTGGGCGGCTGCTCGACTTCATCCACGAAGAGAACATTCAAGTCGGGCTCGAAGCCGAGACGCCTCGAGAAGCGATCGAACAGCTCGTCGACCTCTTGATTCGCTCGCACCACCTCGACCCCAAGCTGCACGCCCCCCTGCTCGAGTCCGTCCTCGAGCGCGAACGCCAAGACTCGACCTGCGTCGGCGGCGGCGTCGCCATCCCCCACGGACGCCTGCCCGAGGGCATGAGCACCGTCGGCGTCATGGGCATCAACCGCAAGGGCCTGCACTTCGACACCCCCGACGGCCGGCCCGTGCACTGCGTCATCCTGCTGTTCTCCAGCCCCGACGAGCCGGAGCGCCACCTGCAGCTGCTGTCCATGATCGCAGGCACCGTCGGCTCGGACCCCGCGATTCAGGCTCAACTCTTCAACGCGAGAACCCCGGCCCACGCCTACGAGGTGCTGCACCACGAAGACGCGGCCGAGTTCAACGTGTTCATCGAAGAGCTCGAGGGGCTCTAGTCCTCGAAGAAGACGCCGTCGATGAAGAACTCCTGACCACCGACACCGAACTTGTCCATGACCACGCCGGCCGGGCAGTCGATGTCCACTTCACCACGCACGCCGCCGGAGCCCGGGATCGGCACCTCGGTCACGCTGATGTCGCAGCCGCCGACGACATCCCCGTCGACATCGGACGGACGGTTGGTGTTTCGTAGGTCGCCATTGACGCCCAGGTTCACGTTGCCGCCGAAGTAGGCGTACTTGTACGTGGCGTAGACGGCCGGAGTGTCCGGGATCACCCGCAGGTTGATGTTGTTGAGGTTCAACTCGTTCGCAAAGCCGCCAGCCTTGGCGGACAAGGTGACCGTCGCAACGCCCGTCGCGGTCCACGTACCGTCGAACCACTGGAACTGCTTGAACTCCACGGTCGAACCGCTGGGCGTCAGCGAGTCACCCACGTGATAGGTGGACCCAGCCGTGGCGTTCGTGAAGGGATAGAAGTACGAAGCGGCGGTCGCAGAGCCGGCAAGCAAGAGTGCAGTCGCGGCGGCGGCGAGAGGAGCAACGTTGCGAAGCGGTCGTGAAATGGGACTCATGCTGGCTCCTTCACAACCAAGGCGGACGCGATGACGACGGATCCAGAAAAAGTCTGAGACGTCCTGGCATCCGCAGCGACAAACTGTCTCGGCGGGTGTCATCCTCGACAGCCCGAGCACGAAAGAGAGTTGTGCACCGCGTACGCAACAGCCTGCTACGCTCCGGGCGTGTCCGAGCTGGACGACGTCGAGCTGGTGCGGCTCGCCCTGGGAGGGGACGCGGCGGCACGTCGCGAACTTGCACGCCGGCTGATGCACGCTGTTGCGCGCGAGGTTTCCTTTGCCGTGGCTCGCCTGTCGAAGAGCGAGGGTCGCGACCCAAAGCAGGAGGTTCGCGATCTCGTGCACGAGGTTCTTCTCGGCCTGTTCGAGGACGACGGCAAGGCACTTCGCCGCTGGGATCCGGACCGCGGGCGCAGCCTCGAGAGCTTCGTTCAGCTCATCGCGCGCCGCCGAGTGCCGCGAATGCTCAGCGGTGGCCGCGGAAACCCATGGGCCGACGCCCCGATCGATCCGACCGTCATCGAGACGGCCGACGATGCCGACCTTGCGCAACGGCTCGAGCAACGCGATCAGCTCGACCAGGTGCTCGGCGCGGTCTACTCGCGAATGAACGAGCGCGACCACGAGCTCTTCGACTTGGTGTTCATCAAAGAGCTCGCCTCCGAGACAGTCGCCGAACAGATGGAGATGACGCGTGGCGCGGTCAACGCTTGGGCCTATAGAGTGCGCAAGCTCGCTCGCACCGTCGCCATCGCGGCTGACGGGCAATCAGACCGCACGAAAGGCACTGCACGGCATGGGTGACGAACTCCTCGAGGCACTGGCGAAGCGGCAGCGAGAGCTCGACCAGGCCGAGCCCGCTCTTGCAGGCGCGGTCGAGGGCGACGCAGGCGAAGCCTTGCTCGACGGGCTCTTCGCCGAGCTCGACGCCCAGCCCGAAACAAAGCCCAAGAAATCCAAGCCAGATCCCGAGAAGGTGGTGGAGCTTCCGAAGCGTCGCTCACCCGTGTGGGCCGCCGCCGCAGCGCTCGTCCTCGCAGCCGCACTTCTGCTTTGGTTTGCCCGGCCTACACCCCCACCCGCGTTACCCGAGTACCGCGCGCTCTCGGTCTCCGGAGGTGCGGCTGCGGTGCGCGGCGAGCATGATGGGGTCGCCAGCGAGCTGCAGCTTCACAGCCAACGCGACACGGTAAGGCTGGAGTTCGCAGCAGCCAAGCCGGTGAACCAGGCTGTCCGGGTGTCGCTACTCGCGCGCCGGCCGAGCGGCGCTGCGGTCTTCGCTCCACTCGATGACCTCCATGTGTCCGACTCCGGTTCGTTTCGGATCAGAGGTCCCCTCGAGCGCTTCATCCGGCTCTCCGAGGGCCAGTGGACACTCGAGGTCATCGTCGCACCGGAAAGCCACGCTCCCGAATCGGCCGATGAGGCGGCCAGTGGCGACTGGCAGCGCGTCCCGATCGAGGTCATCATCGCCGCGCCTTGAGAGTGTGGCGAGCGAGTTTGTGGTTCGGCTTGCTGCTCGGCTGTGCCGACGAGGCTCCGGAGCGAGCGGCCAGACCGACTCCGGAGTCGATCGTCGGCGGTTGCGTCGACGTGATCGATGGCAAGTGCATCCTCGAACGTCCTACCTCGATCACCGTTTGGCTCGACACGCCCGGCTCGACGCCCCTGCGGGTCCGCGCTGATGGAGTCAGCGTCGCGGCGGTTGGTCGTGAAGTTCAAGGGGGTACGCGACTGCACGTCGACGTGCCCGACGACGCCAGGCGAATCGAGGTCGATAGCGCAGCGCACCGTTGGGATCCAAGGGTCGTGGTCGAAGTCGAATGGAGACCCCCTCCCGACACGGATGACCTCGACCGCGAAGCGCTACGGTCGTTGGCCGACCACAGCTCGGGGTGGGAGAAGCTGCGGGCGCTCGACCTCCTCCGGAGGGGCCTCGGTGCGACGGGCGAAGCATCGTCGATCGCACGACAGGCACTTGGCGTTGCCCGCGAGCTCGGCGCGACCAAGCACCAGGCGCTGATCCTCAGCCAGCTGACTCATGCTCAGATCGAGTACCAGCACGACCTCGAAGGGGCGCGAGCGACACTCCGCGAGCTGGAGTCTCTCGCGAGTTCGAGCGCGTTCGCGAGGGCCCGGTTTGCATACTACGACGCGCTGCACGCCCGCCGGTCGGGCTACCTCGGCACAGCCTTGAACGGCTTCACCAACGCGCACCGCGAGGCAGAGCGTGTCAACTTCGGGATCCCGGATGTCGTCGAGCTCTTGTCCAACACCCTCGCCGAGCTCGGACGCGTCGACGAAGCACTTCCCCTGCTTCGCGCGCAAGAGGAGCGATTGTGGCAGAGCGAGGGTCGCTGCCAAGACTGGGTGGGTGCCGCGAACAACCTCGCGTGGGGGCAGATCGTGCTTGGCGCGTCGGGTCACGAGCACGACGATCCGCGCCCGCTGGTCCGCGCAGCATTGCAGAAGTTGAAGGCATGCCCCGACCACTGGGTCGAAGCGGCGCTTCGACTAGACCTCGCCCTCGCGGAGCAGGAATACGGCAATCCGTTGGAAGCGCAGCGGGCCTTGTCCCTCGCCGACTCCGTCCCCAGCAGCCTGCAAGGGTGGCTCGACGTCGCGCGTGTCTCGATCGCTCTGCAGCGCGGCGACGACGATTCACTTCCGTCTCCGCTCCGGCAGCCGCAACCCACCGACGACTTCGAGCTCGCGTGGAACCAACACGTTCAGCATGGCGACTTGCTGGCGAGATGGGGTTTCTACAAGCTCGCAGCGGAGTCCTACGCCTTCGCAGAAGAGCAGCTGAACGCGACCTTCGAGAACGTAGGTGCGGACGGAGGGGGAGAGCTGTACGTCGCAGGGAGATCTGCCAGTCTCGAAGGATTGGTCGACGCTTCGCTCGAGCTCGGCGATGTCCGGCGCGCCGCGTGTGCCATTCGACTCGCCCGAGCACGAGAGTTCGCCCGATTGGACCGTATTGCGCGGCTTGGCGTCGCCACGAGCGCGGAGCGAAGCGCCTGGGAAAGTGAGCTGTCCGCGGTCGGAGCAGCGCAGCTGGAGGCCTCGACAGATCGCTCCAATCTGTGGAAGCTGTCCGCCGAGGAGCGAACGTCCGAAGAGCGAGCACTCGACGAACGCGACCGCGAGCATCGGGAGCGCCTCGATCGAGCGGTCCGTCGCCTCGGTCTCTCGCCTCGCCCGCGTACGTGCTCGGACCTCCGCACCCCGACCGCGGGTGAAGTCCTGGTGATCTCGTTTCGGGACCGCGTGTTCGCAATGACCATCTCGCACGCCGAGGTCGCCGACCGAGCGGATCTGTCCAGCCTGGCGCCCCTTGCGGACGCATCGAAGCTCACGATCATCGACGCGATGAGTGAAGATGACGAGCCGCTTCATCTCGCCCCTTGGCGAGGCAGCAAGAGCCTGATGGACCTCGCTCCAACGAGCTACAGCCTCGACCTTCCCCCCAGAGACGCGCCCGCTCGCCTGGAGCGGATCGCCCTCGTCCTCGCCGATCCCCAGAGCGACCTGCCCCACGCGCGTGTCGAAGCCAGTGATGTTGCAAGCACGTTGACGCGCGCAGGATGGTCGGTCACCGAACTTCACGGAGACGCAGTCACGCGGACAGCTGTCGTTGAGCGACTCGGCTCAGCATCGCTCCTGCACTACTCCGGACACGGCCTCCTTCGGGGCCGGGCGGGCTGGGATTCGGCGTTGATGCTCGCCAACGACGACCCCCTCGGCATTCACGACATCTTCGCGTTGCCGAGAGCGCCGGTTGGCGTCGTGCTGACTGGATGTGACACGGCCGGCACCAGTCCGCAGATCGTCGGGGGTGGGATGAACATCGCTCGAGCCTTCGTACTGGCCGGAAGCCAATGGGTCATTGCCGCCGACTCCGAAGTCCCAGACGAGACGGCCGCTCGGATGGGGAGAGCGGTCCACCGAGCGACAGGTGATAGCGGGCCAGCTCGACTGCGCGCTGCACTTCAGCAGCTCCGGGCGGAGTCCCCGGAGCTCGAGTGGGGGCAGTTCAGAGCCGTCACACCGTGAGGGGCTCTACTCGACTCGCACGATCATTGCGTCACGAGTCGAGACATACTCCCCTGTCGACGGCTCCTCGAAATCGAGCAAGATGAAGGCCCGAAGCGGCGTCAGTCCATCGAGCGGCACCGACACGTCATAGTCGGCCGCAGCGGTACGTGTCGGCTCGACCGCGCTCTGCGCCAGGTCTTTTTCGGTCACACCAAAAAAGTGGGTTTCGCCGAGGTCGTCGATGACCTCGAGTTTCGCCGCGAGGACGTCGTAACCCTCGAAGTCCTCGCCAACCGTCAAGAGCGCACTCGCCTGATTCGATGTCGAATCTGCCGTGAGGACGCAGTCAGGACAGCCCGCGCGCGTCGGTTGAGGCGACGTCAGCCAGCGCCACGGATCGGGTTCAGCCGCCTCGCACTCGGCTGCCGAACCCGACAGTGCCTGAAATGTGTAGGGGTTCCCGCAGGAGTCGAAGCACCAGTGGAGCGTGCCCATCGTCGGCGTGTCGGTCACCGTGACTGCGGACTCTGCACCTGCAACCAAGTCACTCAGCGAGACAGTCGGCGTCGACTGACATGGAAGGTTGGCCGCTGGGACGGCATGGTTGAAAGCGGCGCACGCATCGACGCGCCGGACGGGGCCTCCGGCTCCAAAGTCCGAAGCGACGCCCGAGACGACCGACCCGGAGTTGTAGAGCGCGTTCATCACCTCCGACGGCGACAGCTCGGGTCGGTAGGACCACACGAGACTCGCCGTCGCGCTGGTGACAGCCGCGGCAATCGAGGTCCCCGTTCGCACGGCGGGCAGTTGGAGACCCTGCCGCGTCGAGGCCGTGGTGTGACTCGCAGCTGCCGCCAGGCGCGGCATCCCCAGCCCACGGGAGTTGGCCATCGGGGTGTTGGGGCCAAAAAGCCCTCCCACGGCGTGGACGAGCCGTGAACCCGCGACAGGGTCCACGAATGGGTTTGCAATCCCCAGGTCGGTACACTCGCCCGCCGCCGGAGCCGCGATGCCCTCCCACCGGGCGGGCGCCATCGCTTCCCCGGTGCAAGAGATACCGCTCTGGTTCCCCGCCGCGGCGACGATGAGCGCTCCTCGGCAACGTGCGACACGAATGACGTCGTAGACGGCACGAGCCGCGGGGTCCATATCTCCCAAGTTCATGCCTCCGAACTCCTCCGCCTCCCAGGCGACACTGAGGTTGATGACGAGGTGGTCGGAGCCCGACGCCTGGTCTGCGACGAGTGCAGCGAAGATGCCGCGGGCAAGATCCGACTGACGACCCACCTGGCCACCGTCGGTCAGGTCGAGTCCGTCCGCGGTCCGCGGGAGACCGAGGTACGTCCGCACCTTGGCGTTGCACCCGCCGCTCGGACACAGGAACGACTCGATCACGCTCGCCACCACGGGCCCGTGCGTCGAGTTGGGCTCCGGTGGGGCGACAGGGTGTTGAGGGTATGTGTCGACCACCGCCGTGTGA
Source organism: bacterium (assembly GCA_024742475.1). Classification (GTDB taxonomy): domain Bacteria; phylum Myxococcota_A; class Polyangia; order Nannocystales; family Nannocystaceae; genus CAJXVA01. The sequence goes on from JANSYI010000005.1 coordinate 139,011, forward strand.
ATCGGCGCCGGAGTCAACAGCTGTACCGCCGCCTGTGCCTGGTCGGCAGTGATGTGACCCGACATCCAGTCGAAGAAGGCGTGAAGGTCGGGACCGATCGCATCGGTGATCGCCGTGTTCTGTGGCTCGACCGCCTGGCAATCGACACCGAGCTCGAAGGGGGTCCCGTGCCGCGTGGTGATGGCGTGCTCGAGATCCTCCACGTCCGCAGCTGTCGCCGATCCGTCGAACGAGTAGGCGCAGTAGCGGCGGAGCCCCGAAGGAACCGCGCTCCCCTGAAACACGGCTTCTCCGCTCCACGACGGGCCGACGGGGGCTGTACAGGCGACGGGGTCGTCGAAGAGGGCGACCTGCGCGGAGACGTCGCAGACGGTGTCGAGGGGGTCTGCGGCTCGCTCCGCTGTGTTCTCTAGTTCGAACGGTCGGTCGACGGACGCCGTTTCAACGGCACAGGCAAGCGTCGAAGTGAGCAGGATCAAGGCGGGATAGGCGTAAGGGGAATGCATGGCAAACTCGCGAATCGATCGCCGGGCATGGTCCTCTGGACGCCTGCCGGCAGACCCTCGTTCGCAACGAGTCGCGCCATGATGACGAAGCTCCATCGAGTTCGGGAGAAAAATCCACCGACGAAGAGAACCGACCCCGCGTCGTTCCCGCGCGGACGCGGGTGCTAGTCGTCCATGAACGCCATCGCGTCATCGAAGAAGAAAGCGGACTTGGGGCCCACGAAGCGGTTGTTCGAGGTGTTCCAACCCGCCCAGACGCCAATCACGAAGCCCTTTTCGCCGCCGCCGCAGATGTCGTTGTCGCCCTCGGGACAGTAGTACAGCGGGCTACCCGAGTGTCCGGGGGTGCCGTCGATCTTGAAACGCAGCTTCTTGTTGGCGATCGACGCGATGGGCTCGAACTCCGTGTTGTGGATGAGCTGATGGCCACCTGCGTTCTGACACAGCGGGAAGAACTGAGGAAACGCGAGGTTCTGTACCCGGTCGAGGTTGTCGAGCGTGCCGTCACCCGCGCTCGAGAGATCCATGTCCTCATAGCCGCTCGACCAACTCGAGCTCAGCTCGATGATCGCCCAGTCGTCTGCGAAGTCGGTTCCGCCACCCGAGCCGCTCCCACCGGTGTAGCTGTTCGGAAAGTCGATGTCGGCCGCCGTCCGGACTTCTCCGTTGTCGACGCGGCGCACCGAGATCTGGCTGAGCGGCACGGGATTGTTGTTGTTGTCGCTGACGCAGTGGGCCGCGGTGAGAACTTCACGCGACCGCAAGATCACCCCGCTGCATGCGGGGGATCCGAAGCTTCGAATCTGAACGGCCGTCTTTTGGCGGGCGGTGAGGTTCGACGGCGCGTAGCGCCCGTCGCTGTTCCAGAAGTGCGCTTCGTTGGGGTTGAGCCCACCACCCGCAACACAGCTCGAGTGTTGCCAGCTCGTCGGCTGCCACGTCACCTCTGTTCCGGGCTCCAAGTCTTCCTCGACGTGCCGAAGGGTCGTTGCCTCGGGATGGTCATCCTCGAGCTCCTCCGGAGCCGTAGCAGTCGAACTCATCCAAGCTTCATGGTCGACGTCGACGATCTTCCACCAGCGGCCCCGATCGTCGAGCCGCCTGTGCTCCAAGAGACGGTCCTCGGGTGTCTGCTCGACCGGCTCGGGCACGACGAACGTCCGCTCGCCGCCCATTTCGGGCTCGTCGGAGAACTTTGCTTGGCCGTCGTAGGCCCACGTGAGCACGTTCCCACGCAGTTCGATGTCGGGGTCGAACCCCTCGTCCATGGCGTAGGACCAGGTCCCATCGCCATTATCGACCCGCTTCGGCTCCGGCAGGTCTGCCTCTCGCTCGGCACGCTCGAACTCCTCTCGCGAGAGGATCGGCCGGGCCTCCTCGTCTGCTTCCTCGAACTGTTCAGGCTCAGGGTCCATAGGCGCGGACGCGTCGTCACAGGCAGAGAGGAGCAGGGCGGCGAAGCCGAGCGCGCAGAAGGGGAATCTCGTCGTCATGCACCCTCCTTCGCTTTGGGAATCGACTCGATGACACCGCCCGTGCACTTATCATCCTCCCCCCACTTGACCCTCACGCGGCGTGAGGCCGCACGGTTCCTTCATGTCCAAGAAAGCGCTCACCGTTGCGGACGTCGCGAAGCTCAGCGGAGTCACGATCCGCGCGCTGCACCACTACGACGAGATCGGCCTGCTCAGCCCGACACGCGGCAGCGGCGGGTATAGACGCTACTCCGAAGCGGACGTGCTTCGGCTGCAGCAGATCCTGATCTACCGCGCACTCGGCCTGCCCCTGCAGCGGATCAAGGCGGTCATGGACGACCCCGACTTCGACGTCGTTGCCGCGCTCCAAGAGCAGCGCACGCAACTCGAGGCCCGCGCGGCCGAGACCTCGCGCATGCTGGAGTCGCTCGACCGAGCGCTGACCAGACTGCGCGGGAACACGGCGCTCGACCTCTCCGCGCTGTTCGACGGCTTCGATCCTGCGCTCTACGAGGAGGAGGCGGAGCAGCGATGGGGCAGCACCGCCGCGTATGCCGAGAGCAAGCGGCGGACGTCTCAGTACACGCGTGAGACTTGGGCCCGGATCAACGCGGAGGCCGACGCAATCGGGGAGCGCGTCGCCAAAGCGATCGAGGCCGGGGTGTCGCCGACGTCGGAGGCGGGAAAGGCGCTGGCCGAGGCGAAGCGCCTGCACGTGGACCGGTACTACTATCCGTGCGGTCGAAGGATGTTTCAGGAGGTGGCGTCCCTCTACACCGACGATCCGAGATTTCGGCAGAATCTCGACAGGTTCGGAGCGGGAGCGGCCGCATTCTTGCGAAGGGCTGCCGCCGCGAACGCGCGCGATTCGCCCTAGTCGCCCAGCGAAGGCATTTGCAATCAAGTTGCGCTTCGGACTACCTTCCGGCGCATGCTTCGTACCTCCCGAACCCTTGTCCTTGCGCTCGCGTCCATGTTCGCCTTCGCGCCCGGCTGTGACGACGATGACTCCGACTCCGAGACCGGAGCGGAGGACACCGAGCACGATCACGACACCGAGCACGATCACGACTCGGACCACGACCACGACTCGGATCATGACCACGACACCGAGGACGACCACGACTCGGACGATCACGACACTGAAGATCACCACGACACCGACGACGACCACGACACCGACGACGGCGGGACGACCGGTGGCTCGACCGGCGGCTCGACTGGCGGCTCGACTGGCGGCTCGACCGGAGACGCCACCTCGACCACAAGTGGTTGATGTCTAGTCGCCCCCGGCGTCTTGCACTGGGGCGTTCAGCCCACGGAGTCGGCGACGCAGCTCCTCGGCCGCGTCCGAAGCTTCGCCGTCTCGTTCGGTGACGCGCTCGAGAAGGTCGGTCAAGGCCCGAGCCGCGTCACCAACGCGCCCCAGCCGCTCGAGCGCCGAAGCCTCGTGGTCGAGACACTCGACCGTAGCCGCGACGCTCCGGCCGTAGCGTGCGTCGAGCACGGGACATGCTGCCCGAGCGTCTCGAAGCGCTCCTTCGAGATCTCCAGCCTCGAGCTTGAACCTCGCCAGGTTGGTCTTCAGCTCCGCGGTTTGTGGGTGGTCGGCGCCAAACAGCTCCTCGACCATGACGAGCGCTCTATTTCCACGCTCGAGCGCCTCGACGTGCTCGCCGCGAGACGAGGCGAGCATCCCCAGGCCCATCTCGCAGGCCGCACGAACGGGGTGCTCTGACGGACTGCCTCTCAGCGCCGCCTCGTAGTGCCGCCCCGCATCTTCGAGCCGACCCAAGTCGAACAAAGCGGTCGCGAGAGCGTAGTGGCTGAGCGCGGTCGACAGATGCGCAGGGCCGTGCACGCGCTGGCGGATCTCGAGCGACCTGGAGAATGCCTCCAGCGCCGACTCTTGGCCTCGTGGCCCCAGCCGCTGGTAAAGGTTTCCGAGGTTGTGCAGCAAGGACGCGAGGCTGGGCTCGTCGGGGCCGGCGGCTGAACGAAGCACCTCGACGGCCTGCTCGGAGCGCTCGATCGCTTGGTCGAGCTCACCCAGCCTCGCCTCGCTCCCCGCGAGCAAGCTCAGCGCCGTCGCCTCGTCTCGAGGACTGTCGAGCGACGCCCACGCCTCGACCGCTTGCCGCAACCACCCGCGAGCGGCCGACGCATCGCCACGTACGAGCGCGACCTCGCCTCGCCGCAGCAAGAGCAGGGCCGCCGTGTCGGGCTCGGCCGGCTCTTGCGCTTCGTAGGCGCTCGACGCCACGCGCAGCCAGTGCTCGGCGCTGCTGACGTCCAAGCGTTCCTTTGCCAGCCACGTCTGGGCGAGCGCGAGGTCGGTCACCATGCGCTGGTCGTCACGCACCATCGCGAGCTGGTACGCGGAGTCGAAGTCCGCTTCGGCCTCGACGAGCTCCTTGCGGCGCGCGTGCACCGAACCACGCACGTAGAACGCCTGCTGGACCAAGTGGGGGGCACCAAGTTCCTGGGCCCTGCGCAGCGCGGCACCGGCACCATCGAGGGCCGGACCCAAATCGCTCGAAAACGCAAGTGTCCGGACCCGCTGAAGCTCTCCCGCGACCTCGGACACCTCGTTGATGTCGACCTTCGCGGGTCGCTCCGCCCCGTCGCAGGTGGACGCGGATGGCAGACCGTCGATCAGCTCGACGACCGCAGGGTCGCCCGAGGAATCCAAGGCGAAGCGGAGGACCTGGTCGAACCTCTCGACCAGCTCTCCCAAGCAGATCTGGGCCTGCAAGTCGGCGGACGCACAGGCTTCGACGAGACCATCGCCGAGCTCCTCGGCGTAGATCTCCGTCGCCGACATCGTCGCGGTACTGCCTCGCAGCGCGCGTTCGACCTCGGACCTCCGGCTGGGCGTCCAGACTTGGCCGAACCGCTTCACTCCCACGCACGACTCATCGTGCACCGCGGGCCCGTATGACAGGAGGCCAAACGCCAGCCCCACGCTCAATACGCTTCCGAACAGCACGTGTGTCCGAGGCCCCGACGCGAGCGCGTCGAGCAGGGCATCCATCGACGCGAATCGGTCCTCGGGCGTGGCAGACAGCCCTCGTCGTAGGGATTCGTAGACGCGCCGAGGGACGCTCGAGCGCTCCGGGACCGCGACCTTGCCTGCGGCCACGGCCGGGAGGCGCTGTTCCATCGTCTGCGTTGGGAACGGAGGCCGACCATAGAGCGCCTCGTACAGCGCAACACAGAAGCTGAACTGATCCGCGGCGGGTCCCACCTGCCCTCCCAAGATCTGCTCGGGGGCCATGTACGCCGGGGTTCCCATCGCCGGACTCGTGCTCGGCTCGCCCGGGCCCCGACTCTGCCTCGCCGTGAGGTTCTGCCCAAACTCGCGCGCGAGGCCCAAATCGAGGACTCGCACGCGGCCGTCGTCGCCGAGCATCGCGTTGGCAGGCTTGAAGTCGCGGTGCACCAGGCCGACGGCATGAAGCGCTCCGAGGCCGAGCCCCGCCTGACGATAGACCGAGAGTGTCTCCTCGCTGGTCCGATGTTCCGTCTGCCAATCGTCGAGCGTCCGCCCGAACACCCTCTCCATGGCGATGTAGAAGCTCGCGTCGTGCTCACCCATCCCGAACACGCGGACCACATTCGGGTGGGAGAGCTTGGCCATCGCCTGGGCCTCGCTTCGCATTCGAGCCTCGACAGATGCCGTGACGAACCCGCCGCGAATGACTTTAACGGCGACCTCACGTCGCAACACTGGATCTCTTCCAGCATAGACGACCCCCATGCCCCCGGCGCCGATCATGCGATCGATCTCGAAGCGCCCGATACGCTCGGGGACAGGCTGCTGCGTCGATGCGCGCGTCGTCGCGTCTTCAATCGCTCGCCGAGCATCCGAGACCTCGCGCGAGAGCGGCCGATTGGGGTCGCCGTCGATTTCGAGCAAGGCCGCCAACTCATCGGCGAACGCCACGTCGGCGGCTCGCAACCGTCTCAGCGCCTCCTGCTGCGTCGATGCTGAGACGTCGCACAGCCTGTCGAAGGCTTCATACAGTCGGGCGTGTCGGGTTTGGGCTGACGACATCGGCGTGAAATGAGCTTGGATTGATCGGCCACGGGGGCCACGCTAGCTTCGCCAACGTGCCCGAGCAGTTCTCAGTCTACTACGGTGAACTACGAGCACTGGCGGGCCGGTACTTTGCGAGGTTTCCCGAAGGGCACACACTGCAGCCGACAGCGTTGGTCGCGGAAGCATTCTTGAAGCTCGAAGCCGGTGGGCACAACGCGAAGGAGGACCAGCACTTCCTGGCCCTGGCGGCGACCGCAATGCGGCAGATCCTGGTCGACCATGCGCGCCGTCGAGGGTCCGAGAAGCGCGGGGGAGCGTTGCGGAGGGTCACCGTCGAGAACGTGCATGCAATGCTCGATGACGGGAACCACCCCATCGACGTCCTGCTTCTCGACCAACTCCTCACCGAGCTGGCCGAGGTCAACGCCGACCAAGCGAAGATCGTCGAGCTTCGCTTCTTCGCCGGGCAGACCGTGCCCGAGGTCGCTTCCGGGCTCGGAATGAGCGTGCGCTCCGTAGAGCGCCACTGGAGATTCGCTCGCGCCTGGCTGCAACGCCGCATCTCGAGCTAGAGGTTCGGGACCTGCGTGATGCAGGCGGCGGTGTCCGGCGGCAGCACGTTGGGATGGTCCATCGCAAAGCCGTCTCCGGGCTCGGTCCACAGCCCCGACGTCTCGCCACACGCGGTCTCATCACCTTCCCAGTAGCAGATCGCCGGACCGGTCTCCTCGAGCCCATCGGCCGAGAGGCTTTGCGTGCACGATGCCGCTCCCGCAGCCTCGCATGCGAACGCGTCGGCGGCATCGCACTGGAGGTTGCCAGCCAAAGTGAAGCACGCGCCGTCGCGAGGGAATACGAGTTCGGGGTGATCCATTGCGAAGTCACTCTCCGCGAGGGTCCAGATGCCCGGGGTAGAGTCGCATCCCCCCTCTTCGGTGGAGTCTGCCCAGTAGCAGAACACGGCCTCCCCATCGGCACCGAGACGACACGACGCCCCGTGATACCCGCACGGTTCGGCTTGGCCGTCGCTGCACTGCTCGTCGTTGCCGGTCCACCACTGTGCGACGCAGGCGGTCGAACAACCGTCGTTCTCGTTGGCGTTGCCGTCGTCACAAGTCTCATCGCCCTCGACGACCCCGTCGCCACACACCGGCGCGAGGTCCGACCCGGTACTGCTGTCGTCGCCATTGGTCGTTTCCCCCTCACCGGGGGTGTCGGTACTCGTCGTCTCGCCGCTCGTCGTTCCGGCCTCCGATGCCTCTGCGTCGCCCGAGGATGTCGCCGGCGCCCCGGCGGGCGTGGTCGTCGATGTCCCGTGGTCACCGATGGATCCGGTGCTCTCCTCGCCGGTCTCCATCGTGCTGCTCCCCCCGGTGGGTTCGTCGTCTTGCGACTCGGTGAAGCAACCCGTGAGCACGGCGCCTGCAGCAGACATCGTGGCGAGGGTTCGAAGGAAGACTGGAGCGGTTCGTCGTCGGTGGTTCATGGGCCTACTCGAACCCATCCACGTGCTCCGACGACGAACACCGCCACCAACACTCACAGATTCTGGACCTGCGTGATGCAAGCCGGAAGGCCCTCCGGGAGGGCGTTGGGGTGATCCATCGCGAATCCGTCGCCGGCCGACGTCCAGATCCCCGGAGTGGCCTCGCACCCTCCCTCATCGACATCCCAGAAACATAGGCTGGCACCCGTAGGCTCGAGACCCGCCTCGTCGAGAGGCCGGAAGCAAAGGTCACCGTCGGCCTGAGTGCAGGCCTGCTCCTCCTCGGGCGTGCAGCGCAACTGCGGCGTTTCGTTGATGCATACGCCTGGGTCGGGAATGGTCACGCGAGGGTTGTCCGCCGCGTACGCGCCCTCGGGTGACTCCCACCGACCGAGGGTCTGGTCGCACGTCGCAGCTTCAGCCGAGTCGACCCAATAGCAGATGCCGTAGCCCTCGCTCGCGTGGCGCCGGCACTCGGCCCCGAACGCCGCGCACATCGCCACGTCGTTCGTCTCACACGGGCTTTGGCTCCCCGAGTCGAACAGCTCGACGCAGTCGACCGAACACCCGTCCAAGTTGGACCGATTGCCGTCGTCGCATGCCTCATCGCGACCGACTCGTCCATCCCCGCACACCACAGACCGCCCGCCGGTGCTCGAGGTGTCGCCATCGGGGGCGCCCGTTCCTGACGTGGAGCTCGCCGAGTCGGCCTCGCCGGTCGAGGGCTCGCTGTCCCCCGTGGAGCCTTCGCCGGACCCGGTCGACCCCAACGGGGCGCTCGTGCTCCCCTCCTCGGCGCTGTCCGTCCCCGACGCGGTCGCGCTCGAACCGGTCGTCGTCGGCTGCGACGCCGGCACCGGGTCGAAGCAAGCACACAGGAGAGCGCCAAGGAGGGCGCAGGACAAAGGATGCGTGGCGGATGACATGGGCTCTGGCTCGACCCACGAGAAACGGGGCCATGACCCGCCAGCTTTCTTTGCGGCCCAGCGACCTACGCCGAGGCGAGCGCTTTGGGCGTGTGGCCTTCGAGGGCCATGCGCTCCTTGAGCGCTGCGAGGTCGTCATCGACGGATCCGGCCTCGAGCGCCCGGAACTGAGCCTCGAGGCTGGGCTCGAACCCTTCGGTGAGCTCGAGGGTCGACTCGGCCTCGGCTTCGATCTGCGTCACCCGCTCTTCCATGCGGTGGAGCGCGCCTTCGTGCCCCCTGGCGTCGAGGCCGGCGAGGGTGGCGTTGATCGTTCGCTGGGCTTCGGCGCGACGCATGCGAGCCACGAGCACGCGGCGGGTGCGATGCGCCTCGGCAATCTTCTGGCTCAGACTGACGAGCGCGGAGCGGAGGGCGTCGCTCGAGTTCTTCTGCGCGCTCCACTGCTCGCCGTACATCTGCGCCAGCTCGTCGTGCTCCTTCTTGCGCACGAGGGCTGCCCGAGCGAGATCGTCGGCACCGGAGCGCACGGCGAGCATCGCCTTCTTCTCCCAGTGCGAGGCCGCCGCCGCCGCGCCTTGGGCCTGCTTGTGAAGCCGCCGCTCGTCGGCGATGACAACGGCAACCTGCTTCTTCGCTTCGACCAGCGCCCGCTGCATGTCGACGATGGCGAGATCCAGCACCTTTTGCGGATCTTCGGCCTTCGAGAGCATCTGGTCGAAGTTGGCGCGGATCATCGTCATCATGCGGTCGAACATGACCCGGCCCTACAGCAGCGCGGGCCGGGCTATTCCGCGGCGCCATGTAAACGGTGCGCGTCAGGGGGTGGCCGTGTAGACCGCGACGGCGCCAGGACCGTCGGGGAACGCGATCACGACCACGTCGGTGGCGCCGTCGTCGTTGAGATCCCCCGCAACGGCCGCGTAGACCGGGCCCGGTGCCATGAACTGGCGGTCGGCGAGCTCGAACGCGCCCGAGCCGTCGTTGATGAACATGACCGCGCGATCGAGGGTGGAGCTGGCGAGGAGGACGTCGTCGTCTCCATCGCCGTCGAGGTCCGCAACCGAGGGCTTGAAGGCGCCCGCGAGGGGAAGAGCGCTCGGGGGTCCGAAGCCGTCCGCGGTACCGAGGCTGACCGCGCCGTCGCCATCCATACACGTGACCACGATGTCGGACATGCCGTCGTCGTTGAAGTCGGCGATCTCCCCGTATCGCACGCCGTCGATGTCGGAGGTGCACATCTCGACCTCGGGACCCTCCGTGAACCCTCCGCCGCCGTTGCCCGGCAGCATGAGTGCGGCGGAGTAGTACTGGTTGAACGCGATCACGTCGAGGTCGTCATCACCGTCTTGCGAGAGCACGCCGACGGCCATGCCAGCGGCACCTTCGCCCGGGCCCGGGAACGAACCTGACGGGCCGGGCGTCCACACCCCGTTGGTGAGCACGCCACCGACCCACGCGCGGCCGTAGGCCTCCGAGTACCCGACGTCGAGAACGCCGTCCTCGTTGATGTCGGCGAGGAAGACGTCGGACACGGACCAAGTGCCCGCGAAGTTGCTCGCCACTTCGTAGTCGAGGAAGAACGAGCCCTGGTTGCGCAGCCAAACGATGTCGCCGGCGTGCACGACCACGTCGAGGTCGTCGTCGTTGTCCATGTCGCCCAGACGCAGGCGCGCCGCGGGGGACGGCACGGGCTCGGTCGTTCCATTCACGAAGCCTCCCACGCCGTCTGCTTCGAGCGTCACGACCACGTCGGTCGCGTCGTCTCCTCGCGCCAAGACGACGATGTCCATGAGCCCGTTGCTCGAGATGTCTCCCAACGCGACGTCGACCGGACCCGCGGGCGCCATCAGCATGTTGGGCGGCATGTCGAGGCAGAGCTCGCCCGGATCGGCGTTGCCGTCGTCGCAGGCCGGCTCGACGCCCGTGGTCGTGGGATCGTCCGTGTCCGTCGAGTCCGTAGGGTCCGTCGGGTCATCCGTGTCCCCGGTCGGGTCATCCGTGTCCCCGGTCGGGTCGTCCGTCTCCCCGGTCGGGTCGTCCGTCTCCCCGGTCGGCTCCGTCGTCGGCCCGCTCGTACTCGGCTCGGTGGGGTCGGTGTTGCTCGCGTCCATGGAGCCACCGCTCGAGCTCGTCCCGTCGTCGGTGTCGAGCGGCGGAGGATCTTCGGGGTCGAAGCACCCACAAAGCAGCATCGCGGCGGCAAACGCCGAAGCCCAGGACGAGACGTTCTCGGAAGCCATGCGCCGAGTATACAGCCGCCGACCGAGTCGAGCAGGGGCGTGCCGACCGCCTCCCGTAAGCGTACCGATGCTGATACCGTGGACGGGTGCGGTTGAGGGTGGTGCATCCCCCGGTCAGCGTGGCCGAGGACTTCATCGACTACCCCTACTTCGCGGACCTCGGGGCCGTGCAGTTGGCGACGGTCCTTCGAGATCGCGGCCACAGCGTAACGCTGGTCGACGCGTTCGCGCTGCACGACGCGGGGCTGTCGCGCCGTCCCGACGGCCGCCTGCACATGGGGGCATCCATCGAGGCCACGCTCGCTGCCGCCGCGCTGGATGAGACGTTCGACGCGACCATCGTCGGCTACACGCCCTTCCACCGCCCGCCGCACCGAGACGACGTGCTCGCGGCCGTGCTCGAGCGGGTGCCCGGACGCATCATCCTCGCCGACCTCTATCAGTCGGGGCAGCACTACGTGCAGGTGGCGCCCGAGACGGTGCTGACGAACTACCCCGAGGCCAGCGCGTACGTGCAGTACGAGGGCGAGACCACCGTGCTCGAAGTGCTCGAGCGGGGACGAAGCGGCGCGGTCCGAGGCGCGCAGCCCGACCTCTGCGAGCTCCCCACGCCCGACTGGAGCCTCATCGACACGGACGCCTACTGGCGCTTTCACGAGCGGGTGGTCGAGACGTTGGGTCGGCCGCAGTGGGCATTCCCGATCACCGGGCGCACGCTGCCGCTGGTCACCAGCCGCGGCTGCCCCTTCACCTGCATCCACTGCTCGAGCAACCCCGACCGCCGCGCCGGCGAGCCCAAGACGCAACGTCGACGGTCCGGCGCGCAGCTACGCCAGGCCATGGCCGAGATGGTGCAGAGCGGTGCGGGTCGGGTGGCGGTGCTCGACGAGATGGTCAACGTTCACCGCTCGCACTTCGAGGAGGTCATGCGCGCCGTCGAAGCCGCCGGGCTGAAGCTCGAGGTGCCCAATGGCATGCGCGCCGACTACCTGCGCGCCGAAGACTTCGCGTGGTTTGGCGGGCGGCTCACCACCGTCAGCGTCAGCGCCGAGAGTGGAAGCGCCGACGTGGTCCGCGACGTCGTGCAAAAGAAGCTCGACCTAAGCGCGGTCGAGGCCGCGGCCGAGCACGCCGACGCGGCGGACGTGCCCTTACTGGTGCACTACATGATCGGCCTGCCGGGTGAGACCGCGGCGCAGATCAACGAGACGCTGGCGTTCGCGCTCCGCCTCTGGGACGAGCACGGAGCCTACCCCGCGGTGCAGTACGCGACGCCACTGCCGGGCACCGCGCTCGCCGAGAAGACGCAGCTCCCCGTGGTGCAAGACTGGGGACCGCGTTTTCAGAAGGCCGCGTCCCTCACCGGCTGCGAGGTTCCGCCCGAGACGCTGACCGCCTTCATGAACACGTTCCAGGCGCGGCTCGACGCGTCGAGAGGCCCCAAGAAGCTGATCATGAACGTGACCTACGCGTGCAACAACCACTGCACGTTCTGCGCCGTAGGCACACGAACCCAAATCGACGGACACCCGCCACGCCAGCGCGAGCAGCTGGACCGATACCGTGCCGACGGGGTGGAGATGGTCGACTTCGACGGGGGCGAGCCCACGCTCAACCCCGAGCTGATCGGGCTCATCCAATACGCGCGCTCCATCGGCTATCGCACGATCAACGTCACCACCAACGGCCGGATGTGCGCCTATGAGCGTTTCGCGTCCAAGCTCGTACACAGCGGGCTGACCACGCTGCTCTTCTCCGTGCACGGTCCCGACGCGCGCACCCACGCGCAGCAGGTCGGCGTGGCCGAGGCCTTCGAGCAGACCGTGGCGGGCATCCGCAACTGCGTGCGGCTCCGCCCCGCTGGCGTCGAGCTGGGCATGAACATCACGGTCACCAAGGGCAACCACGACAAGCAGATGGAGCTCGCCGAGCTCGCGTGGTCGCTCGGGCTTCGATGGATGAACGTGCAGTTCCTGACGCCGTTTGGACGCGCCACCCACTACGTCGCACCCGACACCCAGGCCGCTGCCGTCCGAACCAAAGCCGTCATCGACGCCTTCGGTGACCGCATGAAGATCCAGGTGATCAACCTGCCCTACTGCTTCATGCCCGGCTACGAGCAGCACCTGCAAGGCGACCTGCTCAAGCTCGAGCGGCACATGGTCTTCGTGAACAACGAAACCGTGAATCTCGCCGGCTATCTGGCGGAGCGCCGTACTCGCAAGCCTCAGTGCACACCCTGCCCGCACGCCTCATTCTGTGGCGGGTTCTACGAGCTCGACAACGTCCCCGAGCCCCCGTGGCTCATCGAGCCTTCCGACCTCGTACGTCCTCTCGACGATCCGCGCCGACACGAGTCCGTGCCCGCAGGGTTCCGAGGGCGCATCGCCGAGCGCATCGCCGAGGAGTCCGAAACACCATGAACGCACCCAAACGCGAGTTCGACGACCTGAGCGTGTCGATCACCCTCCCCGCGGAGACTCACCCCGTAAACGTCGTCCAGGGCGCCGCCGTGAGCTTCATCGACCGATGCTACGTGCTCATGGACCGCCCCAGCCCGCAGCAGATCCGGGTCACGCTCTCGGCCAAGGAGGCCGTCGACGGAGAAGAGACGCTCGGCAAGATCGCCGAAGCCTTCGAGGCACGCCTCCGCAGCAGCGATCTCTACCACCGCGTCGCCGCCGACAACGAAGTGCTCACCGACGCCGTGGTGGCGCAAGCCTTTGGGTTTGGCAACGCCCCTTCCGCATCGCCGGGGCTCGACGAGCTCGAAGCGTTCGACTTCTCCGACGACGCGTTCGACGACCCGCTCGGCATCGCCCAGACATGGGAAGAGAAACACGGCCGCCCCGCCCCCTCGGCCCCCCCCGCCGCCTCGGCCCAAGACGAGGACCCCAAATGAACGCTCCGCTGCAACCCAACATCGGTTTCCCCGCGTACTTTCGCCATCGCGAAGTGGCGGGCAAGGTCGTGCTGACCAACTTCGAGGGCAATCACATCATCCTCGAGCAGCACGAGTTTCGGGCGTTCGTCGAGGGCACGGTGGAGCGAGGCTCCGAGCTGTGGACGCGGCTGGACGAGAAGAACTTCTTGCGCGAGACCTACCGCGTGCACGAGGCCGCGTCCGCTCTGCGCGAGCGCAAGCACTTCCTCGATCAGGGCCCAATCCTTCACATGCTCGTGGTCACGCTGCGCTGCAACGAGACGTGCATCTACTGCCACGCCTCACGCGCGAACATGGACCAGGTCGAGACCGACATGTCCAAGGAGACCGCCGAGAAGGCGGTGGACATCATCCTCTCGAGCACCAACCCGTTCGTCACCATCGAGTTCCAAGGTGGCGAGCCGCTGGTCAACTTCGAGGTGGTCAAACACGTGGTCGAGTACGCACTGAAGAAGAACGCCGACATCGGCAAGCGGCTCGAGTTCACGATGGTCAGCAACATGGCCCTGATGACCGAGGAGAAGCTCGACTTCTTGCTCGAGCACAAGGTCCAGCTGTGCACGAGCATCGACGGCCCCGAGAAGCTGCACAACTCGCAGCGCAAGCTCAACACGCTCGACGCCTTTCAGAAGGCCCGCTACTGGATCCACCGGATCAACGAGCGCTACGGCGAGATGGGGCTCGACAAGACGCTCTACCACGTCGAAGCCCTGCTCACGCTCACCAAGGCATCGCTCGCCCAACACAAGGAGATCATCGACACCTACGTCGCCTTGGGCTGCAAGACGATCTTTCTGCGGCCCGTCGATCCCTTTGGCTTCGCCGAGCGCACCCGCCTGAAGATCGAGTATCCGCGCAGCGAGTATCTCGAGTTCTACCGGCGCGCCGTCGACTACATCCTCGAGCTCAACGCCCAAGGCGTCGAGATCCTCGAGCGCTACGCGGCCATCTTCTTGACCAAGATCCTCCAGGGCACCGACCCCAACTTCCTCGATCTGCGCAGCCCGGCCGGCCCGGGCATCGGGGCGCTGGCGTACAACTACGATGGCAACATCTACACGTGCGACGAAGGCCGCATGCTCGCCGCGATGGGCGACGACGCGCTCCACCTCGGGCACGTCGGTGAATCCCGCTACCGCGACCTCATGGGCCACGAGACGGTACGCGCAGTGACGGTGGCGTCCAACCTCGACGGACAGCCCGACTGCGAGCAGTGCGCGTACAACCCGTTCTGCGGCACCGTGCCCGCGCACAACCTCAAGACGCAAGGTACGATCTACGGGCACATGCCCGACAACAACATCTGCATGGTGCACAAGGGCATCCAGGACTACCTGTTCGAGAAGCTCGGCGAGAACGACCCGGACACGCTCCGGGCGTTCGAGCGCTGGACGACCATCCGGCCTCGGGAGCACTTCGTGCATGACGAGTGAGCGTGGAGACGCGATGTTCTTGACCAGAGGCGCCCTCGCCGTTACCCATGAGGGGTGACACCCAAGGATGGGCTTTCTCGACGTGATTTCGGGCGCGCGGCCGGAGCCATCATCACGACGGGGCTGTTCACGGGGTGCCGCCCGTGCTTCTCGCCGTTCACCCCCGAGAGCGAGCCGCTGCACAGGCGTGGCCCTCGCACGTTCACGGTGCGGGCGAAAGTGTCGCCCTCGCACTTTCGCGAGCTGCGGCGACTGCTCAACGATCCCACGCACAACCCGTTCAAGACCGACGCGCGGGGGATCCACTACGCGCGATTCTTCACCACGGGTCACGACACCCTGTACTTCATGGTCATCTATGACGAGTACTGGAACGCCGTGCACTTCCTGGGCAAGAACGCCGAAGGTGTCGATGAGATCTTCGGCCACTGCTCCGGTTTCCCACGCGGCGGTGCAGCCGACGCCGAAGCCCTCGACCGCTACCTGCGCGA
The DNA here is from genome assembly GCA_024742475.1 of bacterium. Lineage (GTDB taxonomy): Bacteria > Myxococcota_A > Polyangia > Nannocystales > Nannocystaceae > CAJXVA01. The sequence goes on from JANSYI010000005.1 coordinate 154,557, forward strand.
CAACTTCCTGTGCGTCGAGCTCTTCTACCGCGCCTACGACACGCGTCAGTCCGACATTCGCGACGCGCTCGTCCTGCGCGACAACTTCCTGAGCTTCTTGCGCGACTCCGACGGAGGTACCGACGCCGACCTCCGGGCTCTGTATGCCGACTTCGTCGACGACCCGCACCTGCTCAATCACGACAAGAGCAAGACCAACGACGTGCCGGCCGCGCTGACCGCCGCGAACCGGACGTTCCAGCTCACCCCCATCCGCAGCCCCGACCGCGTGGGCCCGTTCACCCTGCTCGCGCGCATCAAGGACAAGGAGCTGAAGAAGGTGCAGCGGCTGCTGCGCTTGGGCACGTTCGCCACGATCGACCTCGGCGTTCGCCCCTTGAAGAACCTGCCCACGCTTCACTTCGCGCGGGTCAGCGTCGTCGACCGCAACTACATGCTCTTCGCTAGCGTATACGACGGTGACTTCATCCAGTACGTCGAGGACTTCGGCACGCGCATCGCCAAGGAGATCGACAAGATCTTCGGGTCGCTCGTCGGCTACCCGATGGCAGGCTCACGCGACATCATCGCGTTCAAGGCGTTCTTGCGCGCGCGGCAGGTCAAGACCAATGCCTTCGGCGGATCCTACCTCGACCGGAGCCTGCTTCAGATCAAGTCCAGCCTGGCGCTGTCGAAGGCCCTCGCCGAGTTCACGCAGTCGGTGGGGCCGAGCGACCGCCGCCTCGGTGCCAAGCTGCGCCATTTCCTGCACGACAACCAGCTCCTGCTCACCTGAACGCGTCGTCATGCTCGACCTGAGACAGATTCAAAGCAACGTGCTTCGGGGGTACCGCTACGGCACCGCAGCGAAGTTCGTCCACTACACCTTCGTCCGCTTCACGGATGAGGCCGACGCACGGGCGCTACTCGAGCGACTGCTCCCACAGGTCACCTCGTGCGAGGCCTACGACCGCGATGGCGGAGCGCAAGGGGTGCTCAACATCGCGCTCGCCTATCCGGCGATCGACATGTTCGGGTACGGAGGACAAGCCCGCGCGCTCGATGCGACCGACGACGAAGCGACCGCCGCGGTCGAAGCGTTCAAGTGCGGCATGCGAGCCCGTGCCAAGGCCTACCTCGGCGACGACGGATCCAGCGCGCCCGATCGCTGGGAGGCACCCTATCGAGACGAACGTCTGCATGCGGTGTTCGCCATGAACGCGCCCACGAGCGACGCTTTGCAGCGGGTGCGCGGCAGCGTTGACGATGCGCTTGCCGCATATGCTTCTGTCGTCCGCGTGCACGACGAAGCCGGCGCGCACTTCGATGGCGAATGGGCGGGCAAGGAACACTTCGGCTTTGCCGACGGCATCGCGCAACCCTCGGTGCTCGACGCAGGCGACGAGGCGTACCCAGGCGACGGCACCCCCAAGAAGCGACGAGGCTGGAGTCGGCTGCGAAGCGGCGAGTTCGTGCTCGGGCAGCCCGACGAGCTCGGCCAAGTCCAGTTCCGCTCGGCGTTCTTCAAGAACGGCAGCTTCATGGTGTTCCGCAAGCTGCAGCAGCACGTGGGGCTCTATCGCGACTACGTGCGCAGCGTGGCCGAACGCAACGACGTCACCCCCGAGTTCGTCGGCGCGAAGATGGTCGGCCGCTGGCAGAGCGGGGCCCCGCTCATGCGCGCGCCCGATGAAGACGACCCGGAGCTCGCCCGCGATCCGCACAAGGCCAACGACTTCCGATACTGCGACGACGAGTTCGGGGACCGCTGCCCTCTCGGGGCGCACATCCGCCGCAACAACCCTCGCGAAGATCCCAGCGGCCCCGGCGTGGTTCAGACCAAGCTTCACCGCATCATTCGCCGCGCCACGCCGTATGGACCTCAGCTCGAGCCAGGCGCCGACGACGACGGCACCGAACGCGGCACCCTGTTCGTCGTCATCAACGCCAACATCGCGCGTCAGTTCGAGTTCGTGCAGCGCAACTGGGTGAACAGCGTCCTGTCGTCCACGCACCTGACCTTCCCCAACGACCGTGATCCACTCATCGGAGCGCAGCACTCGGGGCCCCGTGCAGGCAAGTACCTCGTCCCCAACACCAGCCGAAACCGAGCACCGCTGATCGCCTGGGACCTGCCGCGCTTCGTCACGACCCGCGGCGGCGAGTACTTCCTCCTTCCCAGCCTCGACACCCTCTACAACCTCGCGCACGACGTCCCCCCGCCTCCCGAACAGGTCGACTGCCCCACACTCGACTCGCCTGATGCGCGACCGGACGCGCGCCCCGACGTCGACCAGAGTGTGCCTCGACGAACATCTCCTGCTCCGCAACCGGCTTGCGTCCCGGACACCAAGCCGGACCAGCCGAGCGTCGGCACGAAGCTGCGAGCGGCCCTGAAGAACGCCTTCGACGACGAGTAGCCACGGCGAGCCCGCGACTAGTCCGCGACGGGGGGGTGGCGCTCGGCCACGTCGTCGACGAAGCGCTTGACGTCCCCACGCAGCCGGGCGGCCGTCCCGGCACCGATGTGGGGCAAGCCCTCGGCGCCGGCATCGATCGACTCGAACAGCCATGCGAGGCCGTCGTCGATGCTCGTGCAGACCCTCTGCTTCTTCGAGTTCCGCGAAAGAAAGTACACGCCGGTGACCACCGACCGAAAGAAGCTGGCGCGGAGGCCCCCCTCTTCGACGACCATCACGCTCCGCACGGTGCGTTCCCCAAACTCGTCGACGTTGGCACGGCTGCGCTCCCGAACGTCGTCGTTCACCGACATGCTGAGCTTGGCCCGGATGACGGTGAGGATGACGAACTTGGGAAACTCCCTCAGCAGCTGACGCTGCGCATCGGCGACCAAGTCCACGTGCTCTGCAGTCGCGGTCCTCGTCCAGACGGGGACGATCAGCGGGCCACCGTATGCGACACAAAACCCAGGACGTTCGCTGTGGATCGCGAGGCTTTCGTAGGTGGCGAGCTGCGACCGTGCGGACATTGAGCAACGAACCGTCGGCGCATGCCCGACCGAGGGGAGCATACCAGGCGACGTCCGGCTCAGGAATGCTCGAGCAAAGTGGGCGCGTCTGGCCACGCGATCGACACCCGGGCGACGCGGCCGGCAGCATCCACCAACCGGACGCCGGGCCACTGCGCATCAGGTTCATGGCGCTCGCCCTTCGAGCGGGCCTTCAGGAGCGCCGCGATTGCGCGGCGCCCACGCGCGACGTGCCCCTCACCCATCATCGCCGCCACCCACACCGACCGCGGAGCAGCCGTCCACGAGTCGTCGTTTCGTACGGCGTCGACCCACATCGTCGCGTCGTCTCTTTGCATCGGACGCATCGGATGAATCGAAACGTCGAACCCATCGACCCGCGCAACGGCGATCCCCAGAGAACCGCGCGACCCCATGCGAACTCGTACGCCGCGGTACTCGAAGCCCACACCGTCCTCGATCACGCGCAGCGCCTCGGAGGCGACCTCGAGCCGCTTGGTCACCGCACGCGCGCGCTCGAGCAAGGCGCTGCGCCTCCCGCTCTCGTCGAGCGCCGCCCAAGCGGCTGCGGTGACGGGACGCAGCTCGTCCGTGCCGTGGATGCGAGCGTAGGCATCGAAGACGCCCGAGCACGCCGACTCGAACGCGCAGGCGCGACACCGAGGGCCGTGGAGCTTGTCGCTGTGCTGCGCGGCGTACTTGTTCTTCTCGGAAAGATCGTTGTCGAGGTCGGACGCGAGCGTGAGCGTCTCGAGGCCGCCATGGTGAATCCGGTGGGCCCATTGCGGCAGCAAGCAGTAGGGGTAGTTTCCCACGTTGACGTCGAACGTCGGGTCCCACGCCTCGAAGGCCGCGAGCATCTGCTCGATGTAGGGCGCCATGTCGACGTGACGCGGCATGATCTCCCCGAGATAGGCGTCGGTTCGCTGGCCAGCCGACGAGGGGCGCACGACGTCGATGTGGAGCTGCTCGATTCCGTGGCGCCGCACCAGGTCGACGTAGTCGGGGAGCGACCTGTAGCTGCGCTCGTTGATGCACGCGTTGGCGGTGATGCGGTGGCGATGCCTACGCACGTTCTCCATCGCCTTGCAGATGCGCTGGAACGCGCCCGGCTTGACGACGGCCTCGTCGTGGGCGCGCTCGTTCCCGCCCTGGATCGAAAACCGCCACGAGAACCTCCCGATCGCTGCGACCTCGTCGACGAAGCTCGCTCGCGCCGCCTTGACCCCGTTGGTGAAGATCTCGATCTCCTCGAAGCCCAGGTCTGCAGCACGGCGAAGCGCGGGGATGAACGCTCGCTGCAGCGTCGGCTCTCCGCCCAGGAACGTGACCTTGCGGGCGCGCTGTCGCTTGGCGCGTTCGAGCGCGGCCAGGATCGGCGCGAGCTCCATCGGCAGCGCCTGCCCCATCTGCGTGGCTTGTCCGCTGCTGCAGAAGACACAGCGGTTGTTGCACATGTGACCCAGCTGGATCTCGACCAGCTCCGCGGCCGCGGCGGGCTCCGCGTTGAGGACCGGCAGGTGCACGTCCGCATTGTAGCGCCGAACGACGATCTGAAGTTTCTTCCACTTTTTTCGGGATCAACTCGCGGGGAAGTGGAACTACTAAGGAGATGTCTCGACCCGTCACCATCCGCGGCAGCATGCGCGGCGTGGAGGGCATGGTGCTCGTCAACGGAGTGCCGGTCGACGCTTGGATCCGCGCGGGGGTCGAGCGGACCGTTCACCTTCCAGACATCTCCACGTGGTTGCGCCCCGGCTCCAACCGCTTGACCACCCTCCTGCAGCAAACGCGCGGTGCGCCGTCCTCGGCGGTCAATCTGGTGGTCGAGGGGCCATCGGGGGAGGCCCTGACCACCTTGGAGGTCGGGCGAGGCGACCGAGCACAGGGCTTCCAGCATGCCAGCTTCCAGCTGCCCCACGGCCTCTCCACTGCGCTGTGGACCAGCGCGGAGTCGTTGACCAAGAACGCCTCACTCGACGCGGAAGCCCGCGCCGTGTACGAGCACGCCGTTGCGCTCATCCTCAGCGACGACTTCCCCGGCCTCGCCCGCTTGCGGTTCGACAGCGGACCGCTCGCATCGCCGATCGTGCTGCGCGAAATGGTCCGCTCGGCGGTCCTCGTACCCACGCCCACGGCACAGCTTCACACCGAGCTCGGAGGCGACGGTCGCGTCCTGTCGGTGTGGCGGTCGCACCGAAGCGCCCCCCTCGAGTTCGTGGCGCGCACGGGAGAGACGCTGTTCACGATGTGCTTCCACTTGGCCCGTATCGACGGGCAGCTTCGCTGGGTTCGCTAGCGGGCGGCGGGAGGAACGTCGACCGCACGCGGACCGAGCGAATCGCGTAGGCCGTCCAAACCACCGCTCTCAGCCACCGCCCGACGATCTCGGGGCCGGAGATCTGCTCGGCGTCGAACATGGCCACCATCAGTGCGTCGTCGACCGTGAGCAGCACGGCTACGCACAGGTGCATCGCGATGAAGATCACGGGGAAGCTCCGGTGCTTCTTGAAGTAGAGCACCGTTGCGAGCAGCGCCAAAGCGAGCATGAGCAGATTGGCGAGCAGCTCGAACAGGAGGATCGGCGCCCACAGCGGGTCATACTGGGGAGAGTCGGCCGCCGTGAGCGCGTTCCAGCTCTCGTTCGAATAGGACGGGAGCACCTGGTAGATGTCCATCGCCACTCGGGGGATGCCCAGCACCAAGCCGATGGCGACGAGCACGAGCCAGCCATTGAGACCGACCAGCTTCGCGTCGTAGGGGACGCCGTCGCGGCGCAGGTAGGGTCGAGCCCTGAACACCCACAGGCACCCGCCACCGAGGATGAGCACCCACATCGCACCGACGAGGAAGATCATCCAGTTGAACGTGCCCTCGGCCTGCGGCGCCGCGGGATCGACATCCCAAAGCCAGTAGCGCATGCGCTCGTTGATCCGCTCGAGCGCTTCTCGGTAGGCCTCGAACTCCTCGACCTCCGCGCGGTGACGCGTGTGCCCGAGCGACCACTCGAGCTCCACCACATCGCCCGTACTCTGGGAGGAGAACGTGAAGAGTAGGGGGCCCTCTGCGATGCGAACGTCCTCCGGTTCGATCTCGAAGGTCTTGGGAAGCACCAAGGTCGCCACATGCCGTCGGTGGTCGGGGAACGGGACCGCCAAGGGCAGCGTGCGTCCAGGCTCGGCGCTCACGGTCGTGCTGTAGAGCGTGAACGGCTCCACCGCGGCCTGGATCTGCCCATCCTCGGCGGTCCAAAGCTCGGGGATCGAATACTCCCGGCGGAGGACGACCACGTTCTCTTGGCTGTGGTCGGTGTACAGCAACGGACCCGTGCTCTCGGCGCCAGCGTGTAGATCACGGAGCTGCTGCTCGAGGGACTCGGCAAACGCCGCTTCAAAGGCCGCATCGTCACGAGTCTCATGGAGGTAGCGAAACCACTCGGCCCAGCGACCCGCGTAGCGTGCCTCGAGCTTCAGGGTTGCAGGCGCATCGAAGTCGGTCGAAGTGTAGTCGGCCTGCACGACGAGATCGGGCTTCGTGCGCGCAGGCTCCTCGACGGGGACCAAGCCTGGTACGTCGGGGGCCAGAGGTAGCGCCCAATGCAGATCGCGGGCAGCGACATCGTCGAGCGATCCGGCCTGATAGGACGCGGTGGGGTCGAGCCACACCGGCGTCCCGTGCGGAAATGCGACGACGATGGCGTGGTCGAAGGCGAACACCGACGGCAGCATCGCTGGCACGAACCGGCCCCCGTCGGCATCCACGAGAGCAACTTGGGCCGGAATGCCGAGCTCCCGAAGCAGGACCACGGTGAGGAGCGCGACATCCTTGCAGTCTCCGTAGCGACGCTCGAGCACCGTCGATGGAGCGGCCGGTCGGTGCGTGCTCACCGAGAACGGGAGGGAGAAGTACCGCACCTCGGACTGTACCCATTGCAGGACGGCCAGGACCTTCGAGTCTACGGTGGCGTCCGCGACGTCGAGCTGCTCGAGCACGGCGCCCACGCTCGTGTCGGCCTTTGCAAGCGGCTCGAACTGCTCGATGCCCCATCGAGCGACACCCTTCCAATCGTCGAAGTCGGTGAACTGCACCCAGCCGACGTACTGCTCCTCCACGGGGACGTTCTCGACGTTCGGGGCGGCCGGTACCGAGTCGCCGCGAACGGTGTACTCGATGAGCGGCCCTGAGCGATCGACGAAGACCTCGGGGCCACTGCCAAACACCATCGCCGAAAGTTCGTGATCGACGAGGATCCGCGTCGCGCTCACGCCTACGGCGACCGTACGCTGCGTCGAAGCTCCGAGCGCGGTGTGACCCTCGAGCACCGGGTTCGCCCCGACGACGGACCAGTCGTATTCGAGGACATCGCCGACGCGCAGGTCGGGGATGAGGACGAACGCGGTGCGCCGGTTGTCGTAGACCAGCTTGTCGAGGTTGGCCTCGCGCTGAAGCAGCTGAACGTTCTTTGCGTCGAGGCGCTCGAGCGTCTCGTCTCCGCGGTGAATGCGGACGGAGTGCAGGACGAGCCTTTGGTTGGGAGGGCTGAACTCGAAGGATTGCTGGCCGGCCGTTTCGGTGCCCGCTTCGGACAGGATGCGCACGACCGTTCGCCCATAGGACCACTCTTGGCCCCCGACGATGCGGTGCTGATTCTCGAGCACCTCGTAGGCCAGGCCATTGCCCGGATGCGCGCTCGCGAAGTCAGGATCGCGAGGCCCCGGGATGGTCTCCACCCACGACGGCCTCGGCGCGACCTGCCACACCGGCTCCTCTTTCGCACCCCAAGCCGTCGATACGACGCCAATCCAGAGGAACGCGACGAGCGCGAAGAGCCCGAGCGAGGCTGCGGTGGGCCTTCGGGACATCCGTTCCCGGGCGCATGACGACACCATGCTCGCAGGGTACCTGCGCCGACGAGCACGGTACAGCGGGTTCTAAGGCCGCGCTCGGACGCCCTCGAGCAGCCGGTCGTCGAGAGAGTCACCGTGCAGGACGGAGACGTCACCGGTTGGTTCGAGCACGACCGCCCGCACCCGGTTCAGATCGAGCGCGTTGGCCTCGCGTAGTTTTCCGATGAGGTCGCTCCGGCTGACTCTGGTGCTCTCGAGCGCGTCGTCGATGAACTCGCCGTCTCGCATCAACATGATCGGGTCGTTCTGCATCGCGGACTCGACCGCGTCCGAAGACTTGCGTAGGCGAGCCGCAGCGAACTGCACGGCGAACAGCGCGGTCACGACGACGAGCGCCTGAAGAAAGGCGGGGAGTTTGTCGGCGGTGCCAGCAGCCGCGAGCGACGAGCCGACCGCGACCGTCATCACGAAGTCGAAGTTCGTCATCTTCGAGAACGCGCGCAGCCCGACGATGCGGACCAGAACTACGATCCACACCATCGCGACGCTGGTGAGGACCGTTCCTCGAAGCAGGACATCGGCGTATACGTTGTCGAGGAACACGTCGGGCGGAGCCTATGCAACGTCGCCGAGGGCGCAAGCTCGCGCGAGCCATCGGAGGCGACGCACCTCGACATGACCTCTGAGGACATATAGCGTCTTCGTCGCCTCCACCGCCCGCTCCCCCGTACGGCCGGTTTTATTCTGGCCGATGCCGTGGTAACGTGCCTCACACATGAACGGGCTCATTGACGCCGCTTCCGCTCGATCGTTCGAGGACCTGCGGACGTGGATCGACGCGCACGACCGGCCATTCGTGGACACGCCGCGGTTCGCAGACTTCTTCGCGGGGTTGACGCCCATCGAGTCGTCGCGGGTCGGTGCGCTGTGGGACGCGGTCGTCGATCATGACGACGGGTCGCCCCGTGTGGGGGCTGAGGCGCTCGTGCGCGGGTTGCCCGACACCGACGACGAGGACGGGGCGCTCACGCTCCGCACGTTCGCCGAAGCGTTGATGGCGCGCGGGTCCGAGACGGACGCCGGCGGCGGAAACCTCTATCTCGCCGCACGCCCTCCCGGCGCGCAGCTGCGCGCGTTCGAGCTGCTGCGCCTGCGCACCCCGCTCATCCCCTTCGCCTATGCGGCGGCCAACCGCGCGATCCTCGACGCCGTTGGCAAGACGCCGCAGCCGGTCACCCTCGTCGACGTTGGCATCGGACGGGGCGGGCAGGTTCGCGCGTTGCTCCGCAACCCGCAGTCGCGGCAGCGCATCTCGAAGCTTCACGTGATCGGGATCGAGCCGGACTCCTCGTCGGCCACGGGTGCCGGGGCCCTGCAGACCGCCGAGGCGACGGTCCTCGAGACTGCGCGCGACGTAGGCATCCCCACGACCTTCACGCCGCTGTCGAAGCGAGCCGAGGAGATCACCCCCGATGACTTCGCCTCCGCGCAGGGGCAGGTTATCGGCAACGCGGCGTTCGCCCTCCACCACGTCGACTACGCTGGCGCCGGAGGTCTCGACCGCTCGGCCGTGCTGCGGACGCTGCGAAAGGGCGGCGTGGAGACGATGGTCCTCGTCGAGCCAGACTCCAACCACTTCATCGACGACTTGGCGGTCCGCTTCTTGTTCGCGTACCGACACTATCGTGCGGTCGCGATGAGCCTGCGGGCCATGCTCATGCCCGCCGACGCCCAGCTCGTCTGGACCGAGTTCTTTGCACCCGAGGTCCACAACGTCATCGCCCACGAGAACAGCGCCCGAACCGAGCGGCACGAGCCCTCGGCCTCGTGGGCTCGACGGCTCAGCGGAGCGGGCTTCGCCGTCGAAGATCTCGGACAGCTCGTCACCCGCGCAGGCACGCCCCCGGGCTTCTCTCTGGATGAGCGGCCCGACGCCTTCAGCCTGTGCTTTCAGGGCGTGGCGCTGCTTTCCGTGCTTCGTGGCCGCGGCTGATCCGGGTCACGTTCCGGTGGCGCCGTCGCGGTCACCGTAGATGAGCCACTCGCGGGCGGATTCTTCCTCCCAGAACCGGCGGAGGATCTTCTCGGTGCCGCTCTCGCGAGCCACACGGTTGAGCTGGAGCGCCACGATGTCGCTCTCGACGATCTCGGCGACCCGCTTAACGCCGTTCTGAATCCCGAACTCCTGCACTGCGCGGATCTTGTCGGCGACCTCCTGGGACGCCGGCGAGAAGGCTCGGAGGTCGGCGCGGATCTTGATCTCGCGCCCCGCCAACGCCATCGTCGCCGATTGCAGCTCGGCCACGAACTCGTCGATCTCCTCGTCCCGAACGAGGCCTGAGAGTTGGAACGCCACGATGGCGTGCTCATCGTCTGTGGTGATCTCGTACATAGCTGCTCCAGCCGAGCGACCCCCATCGTAACGCGGGGAGTGGACCGGTTGGCTAGCCCTGATCGTCACTTTCGGTATCGCGAGGTCCGACACCTGCGGATGCTTCGCCACATCCCACGCCACATCCGTCGGGAACGCGCACGGACCGCGACAGGTTCGCGGCATCGAGGGTCATCATGTACAGGAACAGGTGTTCGGTTGGCTGGGGCGGAGCGACCTCAGTCGCCCATCGCTCACCGAGGCGACGCTTGCCGCCCGACCGTGCGGACTAGAACGCCGTGCCCTCGACCAGCGCGTCGATGTCGTACGGGCTCTTCGCCCCGCCGAGGTAGCGGTGGAACCAGTCCAGGTGCGCCGCGTAGTACAGCGGCATCGACCGGACGTGACTGGGCCAGTGCCCGTCGTTGGGGAACACGACCAAGCGAGAGGGCACGTCCTGGCGGCGGAGCGCGGTGAAGAGCTGCAGGCTCTGCGTGTAGGGCACCCGGTAGTCGAGCTCACCGGTGACGATGAGGGTGGGCGTCTTGAAGTTCTTCGCGTAGGTCGACGGCGAGAACTTCGCGTAGCCCTTGGGGTTGTCCCACGACGGGCCGCCGAGGTCCTTCTCGGGGAACCACAGCTCCTCGGTCGCTCCGTAGAACGAGTCGAGCTCGTAGATTCCCATCATCGAGGCAATCGCCTTGAAGCGATCGGTGTGCCCGAGCAGCCAATTCATCATGTAGCCGCCGTAGCTCCAGCCCATCGCGCCCATTCGCTTGGGGTCGACGTAGGGCTGCTTCTCGAGATAGTCCGCCACCGCCATCACGTCTTCGTAGACCTTGCCGCCCCAGTCTCCCGAGATCGCCGCGGTGACGTCTTGGCCGTAGCCGGTGGACCCCGTGGGGTTGGGGAAGGCAACGACGTAGCCCGCGCCCGGGTATACCTGCCAGTCGCCTCGCAGCGAATCCTGCCACTGGGACTGGGGCCCACCGTGCACGTTGAGGATCAGCGGGTAGCGCTTGCCCTTGCGGTAGCCGTGCGGCTTGACCACGAACATGTGCACCTTGCGGCCGTTCTTGCTCTCGACCCAGACCTCCTCGGCGGGGCGAACATCATACGTCTCTACGACCGCGTCGTTGAATCCGGTGAGCCGGCGCGCGGCGTCACCGTCTTCATCGGCCGTGAAGAGCTCGACCGGCTTGCCGATGCTCGTAAACGTGAACGCAAGGCCGCCGTCCGGCGCGACATCCCAACCGCGCGTGGACGGCAACGCCAGCTTGCTGATCGCGCCGCCATCGACCCCCACGCGAAACAGCGGGACCCGGCCCTCCTGGGCAGCCTGGAAGACGAGCGTCTTGCCCTCGTCGGCCCACTGGGCGTGAGTGACCCAGTTGTCGAACGACTCGGTCAGCACGGAGACGTCGCCGCTCTTGCGGTCGTAGAGCGCGAGCCGGAATCGGTCCGCTTCGTAGCCCGGCTCGTTCTGCCTACGAAACGCGATGTAGCGGCCGTCGGGAGAGTAGACCGGATCGCCGTCGTAGGCCTCGTTGGCGTCGGTGAGGTTGACCGCGGCGCCTCCTCTTGCCGGGACGACGTAGAGGTCCTTGTTGGTGGTCCAGCTGCGAGCCGACGGCACGTCGCGATTGCTCACCACGCAGACCTCGGCGCTGTCGGGCGCCCACGCGAAGCTTCCGCCGAACGCCGGGCTATGAAAGTCGCCCGGCGTCAGGTCGCGGATCTTCTCGGACGCGAGCTCGAGCACCAGGACATGCGAGCGTCGACCGTCGTCGTACGAGGTCCAGTGTCGGTAGAGGAGGTCGTCGGCGACGTGGGCCTGAATCGGGTTGTCGGCGCGCGCCTCGATGGCTTTGGCGTTGGCTTCGTCGTCGGCTCCGTGCTCGGGAAACACGCTCGAGGTGAAGGCGACCATGGTGCCGTCGGGCGAGACCTTGGGCCCGCTGACTCCGGTGGAGATGTCGGTGAGCTGCTCCGGCTCACCGCCCTCGATCGACATTCGCCAAAGCTGCGAGCCGTTCTTGCGGCTCGACATGAAGACGAACGCCTTGCCATCGGGCAGCCACGACGGGGCGGTGTCGGTCGCGGAGTCCCGGGTCAACCGACGCTCGTTCGACCCGTCGCGGTCGACGATGTGGATGTCCGTATTCGACTTGCCCTTCGCCAAGTCGTGGCGCGTGACCGTGAAGAGGATCTTCGATCCGTCGGGCGAGAACACCGGCGCGCCCATCCCCACGAGCTGATAGAGCGCTTCGATCGAGAACGGCTTGCGCTTGGCGTCGTCCCGGGCCGCGGGGTCGCGGTCGTCGGTGAACACCCAGCCGCCGCTGTTTCGAGGATCCTTCGAGGGCTCGTAGCTCGAAGCGAGGACCCGTGCGTCGCGATCGGACGGCGCGGCGGTCGACACGGAACCCGCGACCTGCTCGGGCGAGCCTTCTCCGATGGGTTGGTCGGTCGGTGGCGGCGGCTCGCGGGGGGGCTCGAGCGTGGGCGTGGGCCGACAGGCGCTCAGGAGAATCGCAGAGAGAAGCGCAGCACGTCGCATTGGAGCGGACCGTATCAGGGCTCGTCAGCGGCGACGAGCGACGAGCCGATCAGCCCTTCGAGTTCGCCTTCGGTGATGAGCTTCACGCCGTATTTCCGCGCCTTGACGGCTTTGGAGCTCGTCGAGTCGGGATCGGCGAGCACGAGATACGTCAGTTCCTTGCCGACCTTGTCGACCAGCTCGTAGCCCGCGTCCTCGAGCGGTTGTTTGTAGTCGTTCTTCTTCTTGCCGCTGGGCAGCTTTCCGGTGATCGCCACCGTGCCCTTCGAGCTCGCCGCCTTGGCCTCGGCCTCGGCGAGCGCCTGCGCCGAAGACCCCGGCTTGACGACCACTCCATTGGCGAGCAAGGCATCGATGACGTCGGACGACGCGTCGATGCGTCGCTGCAGCGACTCTCCGAGGGTCGGAACGCCCGCTCGCGCGGCAAACTCGAGATCGCGCAGCTTGCCGCTTCTCCAGTCCGCGAGCTGGTCGAGCTCTCCGGGCGCCGCTTGCATCACCAGCTCGACCCTGCGCTTTCCCAGCCCCTCGACGCCCAATGATCCCACGAAGTCTTCGAGTTCGAGCGTTCGCGCCTTTTCGATCTCGTCGAGAATCGTGGTCGCGCGCTTCTTGCCGAGCTTGATGCCTCGGTCCACGTTGATGACGAGGTTGGCCAGCGCGTCCTCGTCGTCGCGCAGCGTGTAGAGCCCCGAGGGGTCCTGTACGCCGAGCTGATCGACCATCGCTTCACGCACCGAGTCACCGATGCCTTGAATGTCGAGGCTCTTGATCCACCGCTTGATCTTGCCCACGGTCTTCTTGGGGCACTCGGGGTTGAGGCAGACCGTGGCGACGCCCTCCTCGCCGCTCGTGTTCGTGCGGCGGCCGACGTCGCCACCGCAAAACGGGCATTCGGTGGGCTCTGGGATGCACTCGCGCGTGGGCGGCCGGTCTCGAACCTCGATGACCTTGGGGATGATGTCGTTGGCCTTGATGACGTAGATCGTGTCTCCGACGGCGACGTCGAGGCGCTCGATCTCCTCCCAGTTGTTGAGCAGCGCGTTCTGAACGGTCGTCCCGCCGATCTCCACCGGCTCGAACTGCGCGGTGGGGACGAGAACGCCCGTGTGCCCGCCCGAGATGGCGTAGGAGAGAAGCACCGTCTGCGCCCCCTCGGAGGCGAACTTCCAGGCGGTCTGCCCCTTGGGTCTGCCCGAGGTGACCCCGTGGCTCGCCTGCACCGCGAGGTCGTCGAGTTTCATCACGGCGCCATCGATCCAAAACGGGAGCTCCGCCCGCGTACGCACCACCTCGTCGTAGTAGTCGAAGCACGCCTGCAGGTTCTCGCAGTGGGCGTAGGGCATGAGCTGGAACCCGAGCTGCTCGAGGTGCTTGCTCTTGTCCGTCTCGGTCTCGAAGGTTCGCTCGTCGTCATGGACATCGAACGCAAACACCGACAGCAGGTGCGAGTCCTTGCCGTTCTTGCGCCCCATGATGCCGTTGCCGAGGTTGCGAGGGTTCTTCGACCTTTGAGGGTCGACCTTGCCCCAATCGTCCAAGGTGAGAATGACTTCGAGCCGCACGGCACCCGAGAAGGGCGAGCCGTCTTCGCGCTCGACCCGCGGAGGCAACCCCTTGAACTTGATCGCGTTGGCCGTGATGTCCTCGCCCACGCTGCCATCGCCCCGCGAGATGACCTGCTCGAGCTTGCCGCCCACGTAGTACGCGGCCGCGCTCGCGCCATCGCCCTTGAGCGATGCATGCACGGCACCCCCGCCGCGCTTGTCGTACCACTCGGCAAACTCCTCGTGCGTGTTGACCTTGGCTTGGCTCCCCATCGGGATCCGGTGCTTCGCCTTGGTCAGGATGCCCTCGGGCGACACCGGCGCACCGACCGAGTTGAGGATCTCGTCTTCCGGGTCGAGCGCGCGCAGCTCCTCCTCGAGCGCGTCATACTCGACGTCGGTCATGATCGGTTGATCGCCGAAGTAGTAGGCCTGTTTGGCCTTGAGCACCTGGTTGCGCAGGAACCGAAGCCGCGACGCGTCGTCCATTCGGGGCCGATTCTGCACCGAGTCTCGCACCGCGAACCACCCTTTCTGGAGCGCCATGGCACGCAGCCTCACGGCAGGTATGCTCTGCACCATGACTTCCTTGAAAACCCTGCTTCTTTCGAGCCTTGCACTCGGCGCGGTCGCGATCGCGCCACTGACCGCCCACGCCATCGAAGTCGAGTGCACGGGCAGAGACGGCAGCACCTGCATCGTCAGCAACGACCCCTTCGACTCGGTCGAGTGCGACTGTGCCGAAGGCCTGGGTTCGGGCAGCTCCGGCGCCAACGCGTGGGACGGATTCGACGAAGAGATGCTGACCGAGGTCTGCGAGGCGCAGCTCACGACATGCGAGTCCGGCGAGACGGACGCTGGCCCGACCACGACGAGCGCGGGCACCATCGGCACCGACTCGGCAACGACGGGCGATGGAGACACCGACTCGGGAACGACCGGCGGCGAAGGCTCGACCGGCGCGGCATCCACGGACCCGACCGGTGAGAGCGACTCAGCCAGCGGCGGAGGGCCGAGCACCGACCCCGCGGAGACCACGGGTAGCTCGGCCTCGGGCGGCAACGACACCAGCCCCTCGGGCAGCTCGAGCACCACCACCACCACCACGACCGGAGGCGAGAGCTCGGGCAGTAGCGGTGCCGACAGCGACAACGAAGACCCCTCGGGGTGCAGCGTCGGCGGCACGCAGACGGGCGGCACCCTGTTCGCGGTGTTCGGACTGCTGCTCGGTCTGCGCCGCCGCCCGTAGCAGCCTGCTATGGTGCGGGGCCTCGCGTGATCAAGTATCTCGGCTCCAAACGCACGCTGCTGCCCACGCTCGTGGGCTTGCTCGGCGAGTTCCCCGAGCTGAGCAGCGTGAGTGACGTCTTCTCGGGGACGTCGCGGGTGGGCCACGCCTTCAAGGGTGCCCGCTGGCGCGTCGAGGCCAACGATCACAACGCCTACGCCCACACGCTGGCCACCTGCTACGTGCAGGCCGACCGCGAGCGATGGGCCGACGAGGCCCGAGCGCTCGTGGACGAGTTCAACGCGCTGCCCGGGAGCCCCGGCTACTTCACCGAGACGTTCTGCGAGCGCTCTCGGTTCTTTCAGCCCCACAACGGGGCCCGCGTCGACGCCATCCGCGAGGCGATCGCCGCCAAGGACCTGCCGCCCGAGCTCGAGGCCGTCCTCTTGGTGTCGCTCATGGAAGCGGCCGACCGCGTCGACTCGACCTGCGGGCTGCAGATGGCGTACGTCAAGAAGTGGGCCGCCCGCGCGTACAAGGACCTCGAGCTGCGGGTGCCGATGATGCACCCTGCAGTCCCCCACGGGCCCTGTCGCGCGCACCGACTCGACGCCATCGAGTTTGCCACGCAGGTCCAGACGCACGTCGCCTACGTGGACCCGCCGTACAACCAGCACAGCTATCTGTCGAACTACCACATCTGGGAGAGCCTGGTCCTTTGGGACAAGCCCGAGGTCTACGGCGTGGCCTGCAAGCGCGTCGACTGTCGAGAGCGCAAGAGCGACTTCAACTCCAAGCGCCGCCACGACGACGCGTTCAAGGCCGTCATTCGTCGTCTGCGCGCTCCGCTGGTCGTCGTGTCGTTCAACAACGAGGGCTACCAGAGCCGCGAACAGATGGAGGCCACCCTCTCCGAACATGGCGCGCTGTTCGTCATCGCCAAGGACTTCAAGCGCTACGTGGGCGCTCAGATCGGGATCTACAACCCCAGCGGCAACAAGGTGGGCGACATCAGCCACCTCCGCAACGAGGAGTACCTCTACCTCCTCGCCAAGCCGTGCATCACCGACCTGGTCCCGGGCGCGATCGAACGCCTCGAGCGCTTCGCCGCCCGCGTCGACGACCCCCACGCCCCGACGGGCGACGACCGAGTCTCACGCGTCGAGGCTGCGCTGCAAGACGGTGGAGCACGCACCCTCGCCGAGCTCCGCAGCGAGACCGGTCTGAGCGACTACCAGGCCCGCATGGCCGTCGAGAGCCTCCTGGGCCGGGGCCGCGTCCAGAGCCTGCCCGGCCGGAGCAAGCGGTACCAGCTGGTCGGCTGAGCTCCGTGAAATCACCTCGCTCTTTCCTCGCTCGTCGCTGCCCCGTATCCCAAGTGCAGGAGTTCTCCGACGGCACATGGCGTATCTGACCTACACATCTCTCAACTCTCAGGTCGGGGAGCAGCGCTATTGCGTCGCCCGTGACATCGAGTTCACCACCCTCACCTCCTGCGTCGTCGTGGTCGCGGAGAGTGCCTCCTACTTCAACCAGGTCATCGGAGCCCACCTCGTGCTCGTCGGCACCGATGGGGCCTTCGACCAAGCCGCCGCCGATGAGGTCATCGACGTCTTCCGCAACGCGACCGGCCGCACCTACGTCCTGGGCAACATCGACTTCTGGGACGGCCAGGAAGGCGGCATCGGGGCCGCCTTCAACCACATGGTCCAGAACCTCCCCGACGCCCGTGTCGTCAACACCGGCGGCGCCGAGATCACCGCATCGATCGAGGGCGGCTCGATCGCCTACCGCGCCAACGGCGTCCGCGGCCACGCGTAGGGACGCGAAGAGGAAACCGGACTGCGGCGTAAAGGCCCGGGGACCCGCAACTCGAGCGGGTATCGTGGTGACGATGCAGAGCGAACCGACGACCAACGAGCTCCTCGATCTCCTGCGTCAGGCCCAAGCGCTGCTCACGAGTGAGTCCGTAGAGGCTCGGCAGTGGCACTATCGGGCCAGCCGCCTTTTGAAGCCACCGCAGGATCCGCCACCGGTCGACGACTCGTGCACATGCCCTCGCTGCGGCTCGGCCTCCCTTTGGTACCAGGAGTACGTGCCATCGATCCGCGAGCTCATCGACATCCGCGATGGGGTCGTGTGGATCGACGAGGATGAAGAGCAGTGCTGGGAGACCTCATTCGGCGGCTGCCTCAGCTGCAGCACCTGCTCGGCCGAGTTCCCGCTACCCAAGGGACACGAGTTCGAGTGGACCTCTGCGGACTACTTCCGCCGATACGGACACCAGGCGCTCGCCGCCGCTCGGGCGCGAGGCAGGCGGGCGCCTGCGTCAGCGGGTGAACATCGGCAGCCGACGGACTGAGGGTGAGCGCGGCGAAGGCATTCGCCTGCGGCGCGAAGCCAAGACTGCCGTGGCGCCGAGGCCGAGCACCCCGCTGGTCCCGTCAGGGAGTCCGAGATCGGAATCCGATCCGCGCCCGCGTCGGCCGAGCTGCTCGACGCTACCGCCTCAGCTTCAAGGATTGGGTCGACTGCTACGGCATGGTTGACCGACACCCCGATCACCCTGATCACTGAGTGGAGCCCAAGCGTAAGCCCGGACACGACTCCCGTGAGGGCTGTCCGCGATAGCGGCCACTCGAAGCGAGGCTGACCGATCTTGCCCAGGCTTTCCAGGGTGACTCCACTCGGTGCTCCGGACCGGAAGTGGTTCATCGTGCCCCTTGCGGGATAGCCACTGCTGGAACGTCTCTGTTTCTCCATCCTCACGCCTGCGCTGCTTGAGTTTCGAGTCCCATTCAGTCTCCCGCCAGTACGCAGAATGCAGCTCGTTTCGGCGCGACTCCCGAGCGATTTGTTGAGCCTCCAGACTGGTAATCTTGGTTAGTATCTCATAGAGGTACGCATCCACGCTCATTCCCGCCTGTTCGTTTGCGATGAGCTGTGCCCACAGTTGGCGCGAAGCGAAAGACTCCGGAGGCCGTCGCGCCGTGGCCGAGGACGCCGCGTCCCTCGTTGCAACTTGCAACCGCGAACGGTCGCGAGACCGACAGATCGACGCCGCCCAGACCGAGGAGAAACGCCAAGCGGGCGGGGTCGGGCGTGTAGTCGGTACGTGACCGCGCCTTGCGCCGTCGGCGGCAAAGATCTCACATGGAGAGGAGCTCGATTTGGTAGCTGAAGGCGTCTATGTCTTCACCTTGCGTCGTCATTGCAGCCGACCAAGTGCAACCACTGATCGCGGTTTCTTGAGTCTCGCCTGCGAAAACAGAACGCCCAGCATCGCTGCAATCCAGAGGGAGAAGGGACAATAGCCCCGCTTCGGCCTCGGCCGAGATCCTGATCTGCGCGGCCGCTGGTAGACGAAAACATGCTCGACCTGCAAGGTAGAGTACCCCCTCATTCCCCTCCGTATAAGGGTCTTCGCAGGACACCTTCCCTTCCACCCGCAGGGGGCCCTCGGCCAGATCGTGAACGGCCAGCCCATCACATCGGCCCGAAGCGAAGTAGGCATCCTCCGACGAGCGCTCCCAGTTCGCCTCGACTGACTGGAAGTCCGCGCCAAATGCATCACGAAAAGACGCCTCCACGTCTCCTGTGTAGTCTGAAGCTAGAAATCGAAGAAGCTGAGCAGCGACTTCCTCGTCTTCCAACGCCCAGGACGTAAAATGCGCACCAAACCGCGAAGTGTCTACGCTGTACTCGGACCACTGCTCAACAGCGGCATTCGAAAGACTCGATGGCGAGAAATCCATCCGGGAGACAGTCCAGCCGTTCGAGGGGTACCCGTTGCCAACAGCCCGAGCAATGCCCTCCTCAAAGAACGGATTTCCTCGGATTCCGTTCTGAAGGCGGAGAGCATGCACCAACTCGTGAGAGAGCGAGCCTGCGTCAGCAGCAATAGCCTGGCCGTCCAGAGCGCATCCGGCGGCCCCGTCACTCTCAATAGGCAAGGTGGAGTTCGCACATCTCTGGTCGACCTCGTACAGGAAGACGTCGACACGATCGTGAAATGACATACCAACGGCCTGCTCGATGCGCCTCAACCTCGCTGGCAATCTTAACCCGGCTCCCGGCGCAGAAATCGTCATTGTGCAGCCTGATGACTCCACCAAGCAGATCCTCCTCACCGGCTTGGCAGCCGACGAGCAAGACGACGGCCAGCAGGCCGTTGGTCGGGAGGGTTTTCACAGGCAGTTGTTTCGGTGGATGAGAACCTCGATATCACGGCCGCCGTGGGCGTCGCTTGAGACCAGCACGACCGGATGAGCCCCTCTCGGCAAGACGACATCGAAGGTCGGTCCGGAACCAACTCCCTGGCCGGGAACCCACCACACATGAGTCATCGTATCCTGGTCTAGGTCCGACCTTGCAGCCTGGAAGCTCGTCGTTTGGCTGCAAATGCGAGGGTTTGAAAGAAGGCGAATCGCGGCAGCCGGAGGTCGATTGCTATAACGCGCTGAGATATCGATCGCAAGAGTGCCCGCGAGAAGGTTATCGCTGTAGGTGAACTGGAGGTTACTCAGTTGCAGCACGTCTCCAGAAGGATTGCGTCGGCCATACACGGGAGCGGTGTTGGCTCCGAAGAGTGTGATGTTGCCCGACGGAAGCTGCACGTCGACTACGGTTTGGAGCGAGCCAGCTGGGAACGTAAAGGTCTCTCCTCGTTTCAAGCTCGGCTCCGCGCCCGTTCCCACGACCGATATCCTGGCTTTCTGAGCGCTAAATCCGCCAATAGACATATTTTCAACCGACGCACTAAGCGAGGAAAGGCTAACGCATTCGCCCGTTCCACAAGGCTTAAGACTGTAGTCAATCTTTGCGTCGACTACGTCGGCATGGTCCGCACCAGGGGTCCCGTCGAAATCCCAGGACCGAACGGCCTGCATACCGCTATCGTCAACACCGGTATGAGTGCCGAGGAGCCCACTCGGCTCCAGTGCATGGCCAGCGGGAGCTCCACAGAGGTTCGGGTCGTTGATCGTTGTGTTGGGGTCTTCGAGGAAAGCCCAACCGGCACCTGCAACGTTTGCGCGAGGCTCAATGCTTGTCGCGGAGCAACTTGCTGTAACAGTGTACTCGATCGTCGGATCGTAAGAATCCGTAAAAGCCGTAAGATAGGAGACGTGAGCGAAACCCGAAACGCAATCCGCGATCGGAAAATCGCAGCTGCCAGCCTGGGCACAGCCTGTTTCGGCAACAAGCTGTTCATGCAACAGCTCTGCCTCGCTGCACCGCTCTCTCATGCAGGACGCTACGCAACTGGAATCTGCCGTAGGCCCCGAAGGATTGCCCTCACAGCAAGCCCAAGGTGCGCTCTGATTTGGGTCTCTGGGGATCGAGGCAATCTCTTGGGTGAGATGGTCCTGAATTTGGAGCGTCGAATCCGATATGGAGCAAGCGGTTTCCCAGCCGTACACCGCAGACGAAGGCTCCAAGAGTCCTCGGCAGTCGTCCCCAGAGCTCTCTGGCTGATCCTCAACCGGGATTCCCGATCTCCACCCCCGCGCTGTCACCGAGGCTGTCTCCGAGCCCACTGCCTGTGCTGCACGCGGCACCAGCCACGGCAAGAGGAAAGAGAAGGCATCCGGCCTTTCTTCGTATATGTTCTGACACGCGCGGACGCTAGCACGTCCATCGAGATTCCGGTGAGCCGAGCTTCTAAGCATGCTGTGCGAACGTGGACATCGACCCCGTCCGGGTTTCGGCGCATGTGTTCCGGGACGGCTAGGCAACGATGGCGGAACGCGTAGGCAGGCTTTGCCTAGTCGCGGGAGTGGCGCTCTCGCAAGCCACTGAGCGTGTTCGCGGTAGGATGAGCGCCCGGCGCGGGCGCAGCGTAGCGACCAGTCTTGGTGAGCCCAACGGCCATCCGGTTTCCGGAAGGCGCCCGCCCCCACCCAAAAAAAAGAGGAGCCCCCGAACGGGGCTCCCCTCTCCTCACGCGACCTTCGCCGCCCTACTTCTTACTAATCCGGCTCGCCAACCAGAGCGCCGCGCCAGCGTTCACCGCCAGCCAGAGCCGGTCGGCAACCTCGCCACCGGGCACGCCCGACAGCAGCGTAGGCAGCACCAGCGCCCCGTGGGCCAGCATCGCCGCGTACCCGAGCGCCAGCCCAGCCAGCACCGGGCGCGCCGGCTTGTACCCCAGGCCAACGAGCGCCAAGCCGAACGGAAGCGCCGCGCTCATCCACAGGCCCGATCCGAACGTCCCGGTGAGCCCCGCGAACGCATACGCCAGCGGCGCGAAGCCAAACGCTCCAGACGCGACGGCAGCCGCCGCACCGAGGCCGAGCAGGCCCAGCGCCTTGTTGCGACCGCGGGCGCTGGCGAGGCCGACCCCGCCCAGAGCGAGCAGCCCGAACAGGAACGCCAAGCCGCCGCGCTCGGGCGCGTAGTCGGTGTGTGCCTTGGCGACCGCAGCTTGGGCGTCGATGATGCCCGCGCCGAACTTCTTGTCCCACTTCTTGCCGCCCGGGTGAACGGCAGTCTCCTTCATGATGCGCTCGACCTCGTCGGGGTTGGTGATGCCCTCACCCACGATCAGCGCGGCCACGCCAGCGGCGTGCGGCGACGCCATCGACGTGCCCTGGAACCAGAGGTAGTCGCTCTCCATCGGCTTTTGAATCTTGATGGTGTTCTGCAGAACCCCATCGGGATGCCCGTCGCCGTTCTTGTCGTTGCGGGTGTCGCCACCGGGCGCCGCGACGTCGATGTCCTTGCCCCAGTTGGAGTAGAACGTCAGGCCCCGGTCGTAGTTCGTGGCCGACACCGCGACCGCGTGCTTGTTGGCCGCCGGATATCCCACGCGGCTGCGCGACTCGTTGCCCGCAGCGCACACCGTGGTCACGCCCTTGCTGTGCGCGTACTCGATGGCCTTGGCCAGCACGCGCGAGGGCAGCGGGCCGCCCAGGCTCATGTTGATCACCTGCGCCCCGTTGTCGGCGGCGTAGCGGATCGCGTTGGCGATGCCCGGGACGCTGCCGCGGCCGTCGCCCGAGAGCACCTTCAGCGGCATGATCGTGGACTCGTAGGCCACGCCCGTGACGCCGATGCCGTTGTTGGTGGTCTGCGCAATGGTGCCGGCGACGTGGCTTCCGTGCGCGTGGTCGTCGAGACCGTCGGGCAGCCCGCTGATGAAGCTCTCGCCCTTGGTGAACTTCGTGCCTTCCAGGTCGGGCAGCTGCCGCACCCCGCTGGCGTCCTTCCAGGCCACGCCCGTGTCGATGACCGCCACGACCACACCGTCGCCGCGCTGGCTCGCCCACGCCTCGGGCGCGTGGATCTGCTCCATGTGCCACTGGAGCTTGAACATCGGGTCGTTGACCTCGACTCGCTCGCCTTTTTGAGGCTCGTAGTCCGCCACGGCAGCCGCCGTCTTGGGCAGCGCGTACAGGATCTCGGGCTCGGCGACCTCGAGCAGGTCGTTGGCCAGCAGGTCGTCGTCGATGCGGTCCCACGTGGAGACCGACGCGGACAGCCGGTAGAGGTGCTCGGACTCGCTGTAGAAGCCCGCGGGCTCGATGTCGACCCCGGGGATGGCGTCGAGCTCGGCCACCAGGGCGGCGATCTCCTCTTCGGAGCCGCCCTCGCCGTCTTCGGGCTCGACGAAGTCGAGCAGGACCTTGCCCGTCGTCCACTCGGACGGGGCGATGCCCAGCTCGGAGGCCGTTTGGGCGACCAGCTCGGGGGTGATGTCAGCGGCGGCGAGGCCTTCGTCTGCGGGTGCGTGCGTGGCGACCATCACGCCAGCGGTCACGGCCACGGCGGCGGTAGCGAGCGCTTGGCGGCGGTTGGCCAGCGACTGGAGCTTGTCGAACATACGCGTCTGTTTCCTTCGATCCGGGAGAACGTACCCGGACTGGAATCATAGCGGCTCGTCGGACCCCCGCACACTGAACGCGTCTGCGCACCCCATGTAGGCACGCCCAAAGCCGTGTCCCGAAAAGGCATCGCGACCCACTGCGCTCAACGCGGAGGATTGGTAACGTCCAGCGGAGTTGCCGGTCTACGTTGAGAGAACGAACTCGACCGTGGTGCGAACCTCTTTCGTCGGGCTTCCGACGACGGCCGAGCTCGACGCGTTCTTCGTCTGGGCCAAGGAACTCATGGATCGACGCACGGGAGCCCCGCTGTTCGTGCTGCTCGATCTGCGCCGCGCTCCCACGCCCCCGCTCGAGCACATCAAGCGACACGCCGCGTTCGTTGCCGACCAAGAGCTGCTCATCCGGGCCGCGCTCACCGGCATCGTCTTCGTCGCGAGGTCACCCATGGTTCGTGGCGCGCTGAAGGCCCTCTTCTGGATGCAGGCGCCCCCCACGAGGGTCTCCGTCGACCGCGACCTCGACGAGACGATGACCACGTTGGCATCACTGCTCGCTGAGGTCCGAGTGGACAGAGCCGTCGCTCCGTTCGAGGACGACCCGGCGACGAGCGGGGAGCTGATTCGACCATGAGCAAGACCAAGCGCGACAACGGAGCCATCCTCGTCACCTATGTCGTCGCGATCGCGATCGGGCTGGGCGTCGCGGCTGCCTTCTGGGGCTCGACGCCGCGCTGGGCCGCCGTGCTGATCGCCGACTTGGCGGCAACGGCGGCGGTCTTCGGCGCCAGCCGGACGCTGAACAACTCGAGCGTCTACGACGCGTATTGGAGCGTGGCGCCCCCGGTCATCGCGTTCGGGCTGTTCGCGAGCAGTGACGTCGGCTCATCGCTTCGCGCCTGGCTCGTCTGCCTGCTCATCACCGTTTGGGGCATCCGGCTCACCTACAACTGGTGGCGAGGCTGGAGAGGCATGACGCACGAAGACTGGCGCTACGTCGACCTTCGCACGTCGACGGGGTCCGCGTACTGGCTGGTCAGCTTCGCGGGCTTGCACGTATTCCCGACGCTGCTCGTCTACGCGGGGTGCACGGCGTTGCTGCCCATCATGGACCCCAGCGCGCGTGCCCTCGGCCTGCTCGATCTGATCGCTGCAGCGGTCATGATCGCCGCCGTCGTGATCGAGGCGCTGGCCGACCGCCAGCTTCACGACTTCGTCGCGAGCAAGCCCCGGCCCGACGAGGTCATGACGCGTGGCCTGTGGGGACTGTGCCGCCACCCGAACTATCTGGGCGAGGTCGCCCTGTGGTATGGGCTCGCGCTCTTCGGCTATGCGGCAAACCCCGAGGCATGGTGGGTCGTCAGCGGCCCAGTGGCCATGACGGCCCTGTTCGTCTTCATCAGCATCCCGATGATCGAGAAGCGAATGCTTCGCAAGCGGCCCGCCTACGCCGAGGTGATCGCGCGCTATCCCAAGCTGCTTCCGCTGGGGCGCCGGTAGCGGCGGCTTGGCAATGCGAGCTATTCTTCGCGCACGTGCCAGACCTCCTCGACGTGGAGCTCGACGATGGCGTCATTGTCGTGCGGTATGACGGACGCCCCGACGACGAGGTCTTCCAGAAGTATCTGCAGTCGTACACAGACCTCGTGTATCGACGCGTGCCGTACACCGCCGTCTACTCCACCCTGCCCGGCGCGCGGATCCCCTCCGGGGCAAACGCACGGCTACAGGCAGCCTGGATGAAGCGAGAGCAGCCGATCATCGGCCAGTACTGCCGCGGGCTCGCCTTCGCCCTTCCCTCGCCGCTGATGCGCGGGGTGCTCCGCGGCGTTCTCACGCTGCAGCCGCTCGTCGCCGACCACATCGTCGTCGACAACGAGGCCGAAGCGGTCGCCTGGGCCAGATCTCGGCTCCAATCCGCCTGAGCGGTCGCCGCGCGCGCTCACGCCCGCGGGGTTGTCTGCGCGACCGGAGTCGTGTACAGACCGCGGCCCGACAACCCCGGAGAACAGTGTTCTACGGGCTCCGGAGCGGTGTGTCGGCCCCATCACTCATGCTTGCTGCTCGTCGAGACTCGAGCGTCCGCGCGGACGTTCTCAGTGGAATCACCGTCGCCTTGGCCCTCGTCCCCGAGGCCGTCGCGTTCGCCTTCGTCGCCGGGGTCCCGCCAGTGGTCGGCCTGTACGGCGCGTTCATGATGGGGCTCATCACCTCGCTGTTCGGCGGCCGACCCGGAATGATCTCGGGAGCGACGGGCGCCATGGCGGTCGTGATGGTCTCGCTGGTCGCCGAAGGCAACGTCCTGGGCGGCTCGGATCTCGCGGGCCTTCAGTACTTGTTCGCCACGTTGTTGCTCGCCGGCGGCATGCAGGTCGCGGCGGGAGTGTTCGGGCTCGGCAAGTTCGTGAGGATGATTCCCAGCCCGGTCATGATGGGGTTCGTCAACGGCCTGGCGATCGTCATCTTCCTCTCGCAGCTCGGCATGTTCCGCGAAGGCGACGGCTGGATGCACGGTTCACGGCTGATCACGATGGTGGGCCTCATCGCGCTGACGATGGCGATCATGGTGGTGCTGCCCAAGCTCACCAAGGCCGTGCCGGCCGCGCTCGCCGCCATCGTCGTCGTCGCGACGATCACCATCGCCGGTGGCATCGACACCCCCACCGTGGCCTCGTTCATCGCCGACCGGGGTGGTGACGGCATCGCGGCGGGTCTGCCCAGCTTCGCGGTCCCCTCGGTTCCGTTCGACCTGGCGACGCTCGGCTTCATCCTGCCCTACGCCGCCATCTTGGCCGCGATCGGCCTGATCGAATCACTGATGACGCTGAACCTCGTCGACGAGCTCACCGAGACCCGTGGCAACGCCAACCGCGAGTGTCTGGCCCAGGGTGCGGCCAACATCACCAACGGGTTGTTCGGCGGCATGGGTGGCTGCGCGATGATCGGCCAGAGCATCATCAACATCCGCTCGGGCGGCCGCACCCGCATCTCGGGCGTCGTCGCGTCGCTCGGCCTGCTGGCTTTCGTGCTCTTTGGGGCCAGCACCATCGAGATGGTTCCCATCGCAGCGCTGGTCGGCGTGATGTTCATGGTCGTGCTCGGCACGTTCGCGTGGAACACGTTCCGCATCGTCAACAAGGTGCCCAACTCCGACGTCGCCGTGATGGCCCTGGTCACCGGTCTCACCGTCGTCTTCGATCTCGCCATCGCGGTGCTGTGTGGCGTGATCGTCTCCGCGCTGGTGTTCGCGTGGGAGAACGCCCTTCGCATCCGGGCTCGCAAGTTCATCGACGACCACGGTGTCAAGCACTACGAGATCTACGGCCCGCTGTTCTTCGGCTCCACCACCCTGTTCAACTCCAAGTTCGACGTCGCGGGCGACCCCGACGAAGTGATCATCGACTTCGCCGAGTCGCGCATCGTCGACCAGAGCGCGATCGAAGCGATCAACAAGCTCGCCGAGCGCTACCAAGCCGCCTCGAAGCGCCTGCGCCTGCGCCACCTCAGCCCCGACTGCACTCGCCTCATCCGTCGGGCCGAGAGGATCTGCGACGTGGACGTGCTCGAGGACCCGGAGTACTTCGTGGTGGTCGACGATCCGTTCAACGATCTGCAGCCGCCGCGGTCGTGAAGTCGACCGAGACTCGCAGCATCAGGTCCCAGCCGGGCTCGTCGGCGTAGTAACGCAGCAGGCTCGTGTAGTCGCGGTAGCGCGTGTTGGTGAGGTTGCGTCCGACCAGCGAGAAGCTCATCCGCTGCGCGCCCAGTGGGACCGCAATCCCTGCTTCGGCGCCGAGCAGCGCGTAGCTCGGCGGCGGCGGAGCAAAGTCCGCGTCGATGTCGAAGCGGCGCTGTCGATCGACGAACGAGCCCGTGAGCCCAACGTGGCCGTCCTCCGATTGGCCGAGGTCCGGCCAGAAGTACGTGACGCCCAGGTCGTAGTGGTCTGCGGGGACGAAGGTGAGCGGGACGCCTCCGGGGACCTGGCGGCCGCGAACCCACGACGCTCGCGCGTCGAAGCGCACTGGCCATTTGGGAGGCTGAACCCCGCCGTCGAACTCGCCCCCGTAGAACAACGCGTCGATGGCGATCGGCCCGAACAGGGGAAACGCCCCTTGCACCCCGCACTGCAGCGGCGCGCAGTCGCTGAAGTTTGGCGCTTCGCGGTCTTCACCTTGCTGCGGCTGGAACCGAAAGTAGATGTAGTCGTCGATGAAGCTCGCATAGGCCGAGCCCTCGGCGAACGCCCATGCGTTCGCGTAGCTCAGCGAGAACGTGCCCGTCCAAGTGCGCTCGGGCCCGAGGCTGCCGTCGCCGTTGGAGAACACCGGAAACGAGGGCGCCGCCCCTTTGATGAACTGCTCGTCGGAGTTGGGAAAGCGTATGGCCGTGGACGCGTCGAGTGAGGTGACGAGTTCGGGCACCGCCGACAGCTGTCGCACGGCAACTCCGAGCGAGCCCGACGCCGCGTGAAACGGCGTGCGACAGACCGCGCCCTCGTCGGTCTCGCTGCAATCCTGGGGGAGCCGATCCTGCGCACGAAACGGGAGGAAGGTGCGGTCGTCGAGCGTGGAGCGTCGCCACAGCCCATCGTAGCGAGCGCCCGCCTCGAGCTCGACACGGTCCCAGACGAGGCGCTCGACGACGAAGGCGCCCCCGGCCTGCTCCCGCACGTCGGGCAGGAAGTCGGGCTCGGTCCCGTCGTACGCGTTGGTTCGATGCGCATACATGCCGCCGACCTCCCCTTCGAGCACCGCGGCGGCCCCGAGCGCGACGGGGCTCTGCTCGAACACCGCGTCTGCACCGTGCGTGACGAGGTCGAGCTCGATCTGCGGGCCGGTCACGTTTCGGCGCACGATGTCGTACTCGTCGCGATCGTTGTCTTGATACGCGTACGTGAGCACCAGGTCGCCGGCCTTGCCCAGCGGTGCGCGGCCGCGAACGATCGCGAGATCGTGTGTCACTTCCTGAAACGCGCGGTCGATCTCGTAGTCTCGGCGGTAGGACTCGACGCCAGCGGGTCTGCCACGTTCCAGGCTGGCTTCGAACTCGTCGGCCGTCTCCGCGCGCAAGCCCGTGAAGATGCCGGCCTTCATGGCGTGATGCCGGTAGCTGACCTGGAGCGAGAAGCCCTTGCGCTCGTATCCCAGAGATCCACCCGCGTTCCAAACGCGTGAGCCGGTGTTGTCGAGGACGTAGTCGGGCGTCACCGCCGAAGCGCCTCGAGACACGTTGCCCTCGGCCCGCCAGGCGAACCCGCGAAGGAAGCGGTGGGTTCCCTGTACGCGTCCTGCGACCGTGCCTCGGCGCTCGTTCGTCGTCCCGCTCAGGTGCACTTCACCCGAGACCGCCGGCTCGGTGGGAAGCGGCGGTGGATCGATGAGCACCACGCCCCCGATCGCGTCGGGCCCGTAGCGAATGCCGCCCGCGCCCTTGATGACGGTGATCGAGTCGGCCGCGTACGGGTCGATCTCCGGCGCGTGCTCCAAGCCCCACTTCTGGCTTTCGTGGCGTACGCGATCGTACAGAATGAGGTTTCTTCGTCCGACCTGCCCGCGAATGATCGGCTTGCCCATGCCTCCGGCGGGGCCACGCAAGACGCTGACCCCCGACATGGTCGCGAGCGCGTCGGCGAGTCCGCGCCCTCGGAGCTCATCGAGTTCGTCGTCGCTGAGGGCATCGCGCGCGGTCGTGTCGAGCGACTTGGGTGCGGGCGCCACCACGACCACGTCGTCGAGGACGTCGACCTCTCGGGGCCGCACGACGACATCCGTGATCCCCTCCGAGGTGGTCGAGAGCCGACGCGTTCGGCTGTTGTAGTCGGCCCGCGACACCGTCACGCTCGCCGAGTCCCCGCACACACCCTCGAGCACGAAGACCCCCGCCTCGTCGCTCGAGGTTTCGAACTCCCCGCTCGAAACGGTGGCCCGCGGCACGGGGGATCCCGTCGACTCGTCGACCACCCGACCTCGGACGGACTGCTCACAGGGTGCAGCGGCCAGCGCTGCCAACAGCCAGTGTGGGGCCATGGTCAGCGTCCCATCGCGCGCAGCAGCGTCTGCCCACGCGCTGCGTAGTCGGTGCCGCTCAGCCTGCGTGCCTGCGTCGAAGCCTCGGCGTACTGCTGCAGGGCGTAGTGGGCGTAGGCCAGGTTGTAGCGACGCCGCGGGCTCAAGGTGATGCGCTCGGCCGCCGCAATGGCGCGGGCCATCTTTCCCGACTCGAACAGAATGTCGAACCGCTGCTGTGCTCGCTTGGCGTCGTTGCGCACGCGCGCGTTGAGCCGCAGCGCCTCGGCGTTGCGTTCCGCCGCCCGGGCGTGTTCTGCCGCGGTGTAGGCCTCGTCGGCGCCCAGGGCCACGGCGCGACCGAACGCTCGGGAAGCCTCGGCTGTCGCCCCGGCAGCGCTCGCGACCCAGCCCAGCTGCCCCTGCATGTCGGCGTCATCGGGGAAGGCCGACGCCACCATCCGTGCCAGCGGGAGCGCGTGCGCGTCGCCTCGGATCTCCTGAAGCAGGGCGAGCGCGACGACGCGATCGAGCTGCGCGGGGTCGAGCGTCTCGATCCACGAACGCGTCGCCGCGAGCAGCCCCTCTCGAGCGCACAGGAGGATCAGCTGCTGCGTGAGCTGAAGGTCCTTCGGGTGCTCCCGCGCCCCCGCTTCGAGTGCCTCGTACGCACCGCCGGCATCCCCTTGGCCTTCCCTCGACGCCGCGAGCAGGAGCGCGACGGCCGGATCGGTGGGCTCGAGCGTCTCGAGTGCCGTGGCCACTCTCTGCGGGGCGCCGGCGCGCAGCAGCGCATGCGCCCACAGCAGGCGCAGCGGGGCGTGCTCGGGCGCGAGGGCGACGGCTTCGGCGAACTTCTCCGCCGCGAGCCCCGGGTGGTCTTCGGCCAGCGCGATCCGCCCCTCCAGCGTCGCGCGGGCCAACGGCGTGAGCTCCGAGTCCTGCATCGCAGCCTTCGCGTCATCGAGCTGACCGGAGTCGACCGTCTTCTCGATCTCCGCCGGAGACATGGGTGCTGCGGCGAGCAGCACGAGGAAGGCCAGCCCGATCATTGCTGCAGCTCGAAGCGGATGGTTTGCTGGAGAGTGCTCGCGACGGCCTCGTCACCGCGCCGCGCGGGCGTGAAGCGGTACCGCCGTGCCGCTCGAAGGGCGGCCTCGTCGAACACGCCGGGAGGTTCGGCCTTCACCACGACGGCCTCGTCCACGCGTCCGTCCGCGCCGATGCGAAGGCGGAGGGTCACGAAGCCCTCGACACCCTGGCGCTGCGCGAGGCGGGGATAGGTGGGACGCGGTCGGCTCTTGGGGCGCGCCGCGGTCTCCTGGCCCGCCGTGGTCGTGGTGGGCAGCTCGGCACCCGGCAGCGTGCCCATCGAGGGCAGGCTTCCGCCCGCCGCGCCCAGAGCCATCGTTCCCGGGCCAGCGGTGGGTGCCAGCCCGGCGATCTGCGGAGGCGCGGGACTGGGCGCTGCGAGCGGCTCAGCGGGCGCGGCCAGGGCTCGATTCATCATCGGCGCAGGATCGAGGGCGGCGTCGCTCGGCGCTGGCGGAGGAGGCGGAGGCGCCAGCGGGACCGTCCGGGGCCCGAGCGATTCGTCGTCGTCTCGCTCCGCAGCCGGGTCCTGGTTCATCCACGAAACCACCGCCAGCGAGCCCCCGGTCATCAACACCGAGACGGTGCCCGCGATGGCCCCGCGAGACAGCCGGCGCAGGGGCGACGGCACGCTCACCCGGCATCCTCCACGCCCAGCGCCACCCCCTCGGCGCCGGCGCGACGGCACGCGTCGATGGCATCGACGATGATCTCTGCGGTCGCCCCTTTGTCGGCGATCACCACGACGGCCGCGTCGGCATGCTCGCGCAGCCGCGCCCGAACCTCCGCCTCGACCCTCCAGGGGCTGGTCGGCTGAGCATCCACGGTGATCTCCCCTTCTCGGCTGACCGCCACCCGAAGGATGTCGTGGGGCTGCTCTGTCGCCGTGCTCGAGTCGGGCCTCTCGATGGGGAGCCCGAGCTCGTGCACGAAGGTCGTGGTGACCACGAAGAAGATGAGCAGGATGAAGACGATGTCGATGAGCGGCGTGATGTTGAGCTCTGCGCCTTCGGTGACCTCGTTGCTCAGCTGGCCGATCTTCACTCCGGCACCTCCCTCAGCTGCACCAGCACGCTGTGGGCTTGCAGGAGCTCGCGCACGCGCTTGGCTTCGAGCCGCGCGAGCAGCCGGGCGGCGGCGAGCCCAGGCACACCGACCATCAGGCCCAGCTGGGTGCTGATGAGCGCGACCGAGATTCCCCCCGCCACCGTCTGCTCGGCGGAGTGGTTGAGCGCGGCGCCCTGCATCGAGGTGAACGTCTCGATCATGCCGCTGACGGTTCCGAGCAGCCCCAGCAGCGGGGCGATCGTGACCAGCCCCATCAACAGCGTGCTGAAGTCCGTGACGCGTTCGCGCTCGATCTCGAGGAAGCGCTCGAGGTGATGTTTGCAGGTCCCCGATCGCTCGAGGGATCCCAGCGCCGCCGACAGGTATCGCCCCACTGGACCACTGCCGCCGGCTCCTCGCTCGACCACCGTCTTGACCTCTCCGGAGAAGCCGCGGCGCAGGGCAAGCAGGCGAAGCGTGGCCACGAACCACAGCGTCAGGCTGGTCGCCACCAGCGGGCCGCTCACCCACCCGCCGGCTTCGAGCAGCACGGCGAGATCAGCCGTGGTCATGGTGATGGCCGTCCTCGTGGTGATGATGTGCGTGGTGCTCGTGGCCGTGGCCGTCACCACCGTGCAGGTATGCGAGCACCGCCTGCTCCGCCGAGGCGAGGATCCGGCGCGCACCTCGGCTCAGCAGCGCGTGTGCCAGGTAGGCCGGGATGGCCACGGCGAGCCCGAACTGGGTCGTCAGAAGCGCTTCGGAGATGCCCGCGGCCAGCAGCTGCGGCTCGGCCGTCCCCGAGTCGGTGACCACGGAGAAGGTGTGAATCATCCCCGTGACGGTGCCGAGCAGCCCCAGCAGCGGAGCCACCCCAGCGGCGACGTTGACCAGCGAGAGGCGACGCTGCAGCTGCTCTCGCATCACCATCAGCGCCTGCGTTGCGCGCTCCTCGACATCGACGTCGACCGACACCGAGCAGGACGGGCAGCGGGCCGCGGCGGCGATCACCAGCGGCTTGGCCACCCACCCCTGCACGTGGAGCAGCGTGCTGGTGTGGGCTTCGCGAACGGCGGCTTCGAAGCGATTGGACTCGTACCGCCACCGCACGCTCGCCCAGACGAGCCCGACCGTACGTTCGACGACCACCAGCGCCGCAACGGCAGCGATGACGAGCAGGACCCACATCACGGGACCACCCGCATCCATGCTCGCGCGCCATCCCTGCTCCTCGAACGCGTCGATGCGCGGAGGGCTGGCCTCGTCGTAGAGCACCGCCGTCGCGATCGTCCCGTCGCCGAAGACCCGTGGCGCCTCGAAGGACCCCTGAACCGTACGGAGGCCCTCGGGCATGCCGACCAGCGGATGTCCGCTTCCGTCCCATCGCAGCGCCGCGACGCGCCCGATGTGCAAGACGGGCGCGACGGTGGCGTGTCCCGAGGCGTCGAACACCTCGGCGTCCGGCTCGAGCCGCAGGCCGCCCTGGCGCACCAGGGACTCGAGCCGCGCTTCGAGCAGCGTCGGAAGGAGGGCCGCGCGCGCGTCGTCATCGTCGGGCAGCGCGGTCTCCTCCTGCGCAGCCATGCGGCGGATCAGATCTTCGAGCGCGGCCGACTGCGCCTCGTTGCTGCGGTCCCGCTCGCGGCCCGGCAGGTTGCGCTCGAGCGACGCGTTGGCGACCTGCAGCTTGGTGAGCTCGGCCGAGAGCGCGTCGATGTCCTTGCGCAACGATGCCTTGGCAGCCGCGGTGCTCGACTTGGCCGCGCTCAGGCTCTTGCGCAGCGCGTCGCGTTCGGCCTCCAGCGCTTCGGCCTCGTTGGCCCTCGCCTCGTCCCACGTCTTGGGCGGCGCAGCCACGGCGATGCACGGCAGCAGCCACAGCACGGCGACGAGCCACCACCTCATCGCGGGACCTCCACGTTCGGCACGACGATGGGCGCCAGCCCGAGCGCGCGATTGTCTTCGGCCGCGTCGAAGCGAGCGCGCACGACCTCGGCCATCGGCCCGCTGAGCAGCTCGATGTCCCAGCGATCCGCACGCTGCACGGCCCAGCCGACGCGATCGTCCTCGGTGCGGACGTAGAGCAGCGCGAGGCCGAGACGGAGCACCTGCACGATCTGGGGCGTGCCGTCGATCTCCACCCGCTGCTGCGCGTAGGCGACCTCGCCGCCCATCGCCTCTTCTTCTTCGACGAACCGGAGCAGGCGTTCGAGCACGCGACCATAGTCTGGCCGGGCCGCCTGCAGATCGCGCTCGAGGCGGTCGAGCGTGTCGAGGCGGGCCTGCGTCGCAAACGGCAGGCCTCCGGCCACGTGCGCCCGTGTGGCTTCCACCGCGCGCCGCATCGGTTCGGCCCACCGACGCGCGTCCTCGTCCGCATCCTCGGCACGCTTGGTCGCCTCGGCGCGCAGCTTCTCCAGCGTAGCCTTGCGCGTTCGAGCGGCGCGGACCTGACGCTCGAGCTCGGCTCGCTCGGCCCGGAGCGCGGCGAGCTCGTCTCGCGCGGCCGCCCGTTCGGCCTCGACATCAGCCGCGAGCTGGTCGACGTCCGTCCGCAGCCGCGCCAGCTCGGCCATCGTCACCCCCGCCGCCCTCGCGGCGAACGGGGCGCAGACCATGCTCAGGACGAAGCAGGTCGCACCGATGCGGAGTCGTCGCACCGGTGGAAAATAACGCAATACACTTGCATGTGCATCGTGCTTGTAGCGCTACTTTGCGCGTTTGCTCGCACGGGACTTGGACTTGCCGCGGCAGCCCGGACAACGCCCGACGACCTGCAGATCGGCGTCGAGCAGCGCTTCGCGCCACGCGTCGTTCTTGGGGATGCTCAAGGTCGCGTCGTGAAGGCAGATCACGTCGCCGCAGTCGCGACATGCGAAGTGGGGGTGCACATGTGCAGGCTCGTCGGCGCCCTTGGCCTCGAAGCGCGTCACACCTCCGACGCGCGAAGCCACGCGTGCCAACCCCGCCTCGTCGAGCTTGATCAGGTTGCGATACAGCGTGGCGGCGTCCCAGTCGTCGGTCCCGATGCGTTCGACGACCTCGGCGTGGGAGAGGGGGCGGTCGGTGTCCGTCAGCAACCGCAGCACCGCGACCCGTGGCGCGGTCGCCCTCAGGCCCGCGTCGTGCAGCATTCGACGCCCATCTTCGCGGCTCAGCTTGCCCATCGAGGTGGACAGCCTAGTGGATCTGCAGTTGCAAGCCAACTGCAATTCTCGAGCGAACGTGCTGCTACCCTCCGCGGCGATGAGCATGCTGCTGATCTGCACCAAGACGTGAGGTACGTGTCGCAAGGCGGTCGCCTTGCTCAACGACCGGGGCATCGAGTTCGAGTACCGCGAGTACAAGAAGGAGCCGCTGAGCGAGGCGGAGCTCCGAGACGTCCTGAAGAAGCTCGGCGCAGGTCCACGCGACGTGCTGCGAAAGCGTGACGCGACCAAGCTCGGGCTCTCGGGCGACGAGACCGACGCGCAGCTCATCGCGCTGATGGCCGAGAACCCGACGCTGCTCGAGCGGCCGATCGGGGTGGTGGGCAAGAAGGCGGCCGTCGGACGCCCTCCCGAAGCCCTCCTCGAGCTCGTCTAGGACGCGGCGAGCACGGACTCGACCAGGGCCGGCACCGGCGCATCGAAGGCGACGGCGACCTTGTGCGGCCACAGACCACCGGGGTCGGCCTTGTTGTCGTCACTCCGCACCACGCGGCCGCGAAGCATCCACGGCGGCTCGTTGGCGGGGTTGACGTGAAGGCTGAGCTTCACGGTGTCCCCAACCGACATCGGCGTCCGCGAGACCAGCAACACCCCGCCCTCGCTGACGTTCTGGGCGACCGTGGTCGACTCATCGCCCTCTTGGGCAACCCGGACGGCGAACCAGCCTCGCTGACGAAAGGGACCTCGACGATCGATCACAGCCATGTAGGTGTTGGTACTACGTGTGCGTTCGCTCGCCAAAAATCGCGTCAAACGATCACGCAGGGTTGCTGACGCAGATCCCGACGCCCTCGAGGCACACGTCGGGCTCCTCGCCCATCTCGAACCAGGGCACGCAAAATTGGTCTCCGGGGCATTCGGAGCCGCCGCCGTCCACGTCGCAGAACGGGGTGCAGCAACCGGCGGATCCAGCGGGACACGAGGCGACGTCCGGGCTCACGCAGCCCAAGCCGTCGTCGCAGGCGTTGATGAACTCGCACGGGTCACCCGCCGCTCCGCTGTCGTCGCCCGAGGCATCGGGCACGCACTGGAAGACCTCGCCCACGGGGTAGCAGCCCTGATCCGCGGCGCACTCGTCGGCGAGCGGGTTGCAGATCGGCAAGCACAGGATGACCACGCCTTCATTGGTGATGGAGCAGGCCGTGGCCTCGGGAGCGCACGTTGGCGCCTCGGGCGATCCCTCGCACATGGCCACGCAGGTGCCTTCGTTCGTCTCGGCGTCCACGCCCCAACACATCGCGCCGAGGTCGCAGTCGTCGATGCCCGAGACGCCGCTGCCCTCGACGACGCACGTCTCGCCGACGCCCACGGGGTCGGGGTCGATCGGCACGCAGCGGGTCGCATTCCAGGCGCTGCCGCCGTCGTTGGCCCACGGCATGCACTTCTCGCCCGCGACGCAGTCTTGGGCCCAGATGTCACATTCGACGCTGGTGCCACCGCCGTCGGGCTCGATGATGAAGCCGCCGCCACCTTGCGGAAGCCCCGTGAGACCATCGATGCTCGGAGGAGACAGCTGGAAGTCCGGGACCGACACCGCGATGTCCGCAAACGACGGCATCCGGTCTTCGGCGCCGAGACTCCAGGCCGAGATGTCCGCCTTCGACATCTCGGGCTGGCAAGGCGTCGCGTCGTTGGGCTCGCCCGTGCTCGAAGACGTCTCGCCTTCGGTGTCCCCCTCGGTCGTTGTCGTGCCTTCGGTCGTCGTGCCTTCGGTGCCCGCATCGGTCGTCGACGAGCTGCCGCTGGTCGTGGAGGCGCCGGAGCTACCAGCGGTCGTCGGGGTCGAGGTCGTCAGCGTGTCCTGACCGGTGGGACTCGAGTCGGTGCTCTCCGAGCTCGAGCTGCCCGACCCACCGCCGTCACCGTCGGAGTCGCTGTCGCAGCCCACGCTCAACGCCGCAACCAGGCCAATGCCGAGAAGTCGTTTCATGTTGGTGAGTAGACCCTAGAACGCTCGGATGCGCTGGTCGTTTGGGACCGGTTTCTCCGCCCGAGGTGTGGCCCGGTCGACCGGTCGACTTCGCATCGGTTGCCCCTCGGGCGCCGTTCATCTGTACTCTACGCCCTCATGTTCCGCCGGCCCTTCATCGTCCTCTGTGCTCTCCCCCTCCTCGCCACGGGCGGCTGCGAGAAGGACACCCCCGAGCCCGAAGCGTCCGAGTCCAAGAAGGCCGAGGCGGAGGCTGACCCCGACAAGAAGGACGAGGCTCCCGCGGCCGATGGGCCGAAGGGCGACGCTCAACCTGCCGCAGGCATTGGCGTCGAGGCGGCCGCAATGATTCAGAGCGCGACCGCTGCTGCTGCCGCTGCACCCCACCTCGAGCACGACAACATCCTGGGGCACTTCATGATGGGCAACGCCGTCGAGTCGGTGAAGGAGATCAAAGAGCAGGTCGCCCCGCCCGCCCAGGCTGGATTCGTCGACGTCGAGGCCCTCAAGTCGCTGGCCTCGATGCAGATGGGCGAGCGCTCGATGGTCGCAATCAACATCGACCTCAACGAGCCCTTCGGATGCGCCTTGGTCGACACCGACGTGGTCGAGTTCCCCGTGGCGTGCGTGGTCGCGTACAAGGGCGGCACCGAGGCGCTGGTCAAGGACATGGGCGCCAAGGACAAGGTCGCCGACGCCAAGGGCCACGTTGCCGCCTACACGATCGAAGGCGAGACGATCTACGTCGACGCGCTCGGCGACGACATCGCCCTCTCCAACCACCCCGACCTGTTCGCCCAGGCCAAGGACTACCTCGAAGCCAACATCGTCGGGCGGGCCGACAAGGCGATCGCCGACTTCGAGCTGATGGTCTATCCCAACGCCGCGATGAAGCGCTACGCGGACGAGGTCGAGGATCTCGGCAAGCTCTTCGCGGACATGGCCAGGGAGACCCCTTCGGCGCCGAAGGACATCAAGAAGACGATCGAAGAGCTGGATCAGTTCGCAGTCGGCCTCGGCCTCACCCCCGCGGGTGCACACTTCTCGGTCGCCACCCACGCCAAGCCCGGCTCCGACCTGGCGAAGCGCTTCGACACCACCTACAGCGGTCGCATGGACGTGGACTTCGTGTCGAAGCTGCCCATGTCCACCTTCGCGTTCGCGGGCATGCAGACGGGCGAGGGCATCCTCGAGAACGACGCGTGGAAGCAGGCGGTGACCTCGATCACCGACGACATCGCCAAGGAGTTCGACATGACGCCCTTGGAGATGCGCGCCAAGCTCGAGGCGTTCATCGAGGAAGAGTCCGAGCTGTACACCAACGACATCGCGATGGGCATGGTCTACGAGCCCGGCACCCTCGGGGGCCTCGTGCTCGAGGTGGGCAAGAAGACGTCGGGCCGGGACAAGTGGAAGGCGTGGAGCGAGACGTTCACCGTCGATTCGATCCTCCCCAAAGAAGGGCAGGAGGCGATCCAGTGGAGCTTCGGGTCGAGCGACACCACGGTCGAAGGCGTCGAGATCGACCGCTGGACGATCGCCCTCACACCCGAGGCCATGAAGGAAGCGGGCTCGGACCCCGACTTCGAGCGGGTGCGCAAGATGTGGCCCGACCTCACGCTGAGAGTCGACCGGGCCGAGCTCGACGACCGCGTGATCTTCATGGTCGCTCCGACCGAGAGCGACACGTACATGAAGTCGGCGATCCTCGCGACGCGCGACGGCAAGACGATCGCCGACCACACGGGCTGGTCCAAGCTGGGCACGGGTCGCTCGGGACTCACCGCGCTGTACGCCGTCGACCTCGCCGGCGGCGTCGACTGGCTGCGTCCGCTTCTCCCCCCGAGCGACGCTGCCGACATCCCCTCGCCGCTCGGCGCGGGGCTCGACGACTTGACGCTGGTCATGCGGCACCCGGCCCCCGGCGTGGTCTCGGGGTCGTTCAACATGTCGCAGGAGCTGATCGATCAGCTCCGCAAGCTCGCAGAGCTGTAGCCCGCCCGTTCAGGCGGCTCCGCGGTCTTCGAGCTCGCGGGAGAACGCGAACTCCTCGCTGCACACGATCGCCTCGAGGTTGGCGATGCGCTGCTCGAGGGCTGCGCGGTCGGCTTCGGGGAGCGCGTGCCTTGGGGGCTGCGGCAGCGCGTGCAGCTGGGTCATCCGCGCGCGATGCTCGAGCACGCGGTGGACGATCCAGCCGGCAAAGAAGAAGGGAGTCGCGACGACGAGGGGAACGAGCACGGACATTGGGGTTCGCTCGTCAAGGGATGGGGAAGGCAGACGAGCAAGGGATTGGTGCCCTGCGCTGGGGGAGTTGTTTCACTCGTCGCCGCGATTCCGGCGGGGGATCTCTCAAGCTGCGCGCGGCATCGGCGGCATCACGGTGTCCCGTTGTGGGGCGTGGTCTCGCAGCCGAATGGGCTCGTTGCGCGTGCAGAGTGCCTGAACTAGGGGCTCGGTGGTCACCGCGTCGACGAACTGGGCAACGAAGCGGTAGTAGCGGATTTGATCGTTCATGGTTGGCCTCCGTGTCGGGTGGAGCGTGCGTGCTCCGCCCCACTGCAAGTGCACGGGCCGTACCAACTTGGATCCCCAACCCGACTTCAGGGATCTGGTCCGTTGTCGATGACCGCTGGGGTGTCCGCGAGACGGATCGTCAGAAGTCCATGCCGGATCTCTGACGATCTTGCAGCGGCTCGACGCGCCGAGCGTCGGTATCCTGTCGGCGTTGAGCGAGAGCCACATGTATGCCTGCACGGCTTGCGGTGCGGTCGTGGAGTCCGATGTCCGAGAGGTGGCCACGCGGTGTGCCTACTGCGCCTCGCCGCTCGTGGACACCAAGCGGGCCGCGTCTGCGATCGACGCCGTCGTCCCGTTCCGGTTGAGCAAGCGTGCCGCACTCGAACGCCTACGCGCCCACATCGGTGACCGCTGGTGGACACCCGAGGCGCTGCGCAAGCTCGCGCGGCGAGGCCAGCTGCAGACCGACTCGGTGCAAGGGGTGCTCGTGCCCTTCTACGCCTACGACGCGACGCTGCGCGCCGACTACAGCGCACGTGTCGGCGTGCACTGGGAGCGCACCGAGACGCGCCAGGCCAAGACGCGCCGCCCCAAACCCGACAAGGCCGGCGAGACGATCCACATCGAGCCAGAGCAGCCGCAGACACGCACGAAGGTCGTGCGCGAGACCGAGTGGTTCGATCTGCGCGGAAGCATGGGCACCCAGCTCGACGGGCACCTCGTCTGCGCGTCGGCGGGGTTGTCGGGCGAGCGTGCGCGCGCCTTGGCACCCTTCGATCTCGGACGCGCTGCCGCGTTCGACCCGCGGCTGCTCTTGGGCTGGAGCGCCGAGCTTCCCTCGAAGGCCCGCCGCGACATCGATCGCGAAGCCCACGCGACCCTGTCCGACCTCGGGCGGGCGCACCTTCGAGACCAACACCTCAC
Source organism: bacterium (assembly GCA_024742475.1). GTDB lineage: Bacteria > Myxococcota_A > Polyangia > Nannocystales > Nannocystaceae > CAJXVA01. The sequence goes on from JANSYI010000005.1 coordinate 194,630, forward strand.
CGGAGACGTGCATCGGCTCCGCACGGTCGAGCTCGACGTGGAGATTCACCGCGTCCGGCTCGTCCTGCTTCCCATCTGGTTGGCCACGGTGCGCTTGGGTGGCGCGCCGGTGCAGCTCGCAATCAACGGGCAGAGCGGGCGATGCGTTGGCCGTGTGCCCACGTCGATCGCAAAGGTGGCCTCGGTGGTCGTCGCTGCGGTCATCGCCGTGCTCGTCACGCTGTGGACTCGGGGAGACCTGCCGTGGACGTGACCGAGTGCGAGAACTGCGGCGGCATCGTCGTCTACGACGCGGACACCCACGGCGTTCGCTGCGTCTTCTGCGGAGACGTCTCGTTGAAGGCCGCCACGCTCGAGGAGACGATCGCTCCGTCCCATGCCGTTCCGTTCGAGGTGCCCGCCGACGACGCGCAGGGCCTGTTCCGAGCCTGGGCGAAGCGCTCGTTCTGGGCGCCGCGCGTGCTCCGAGACCAGACCGCGAGCATCGAGCGACTCTGGGTCCCCGCGTGGCGCGTGCGGGCCGAGGTGCACGCGACGTGGACCGGCTTGGTCGACGCCCGCACGAAGAGCGGCAGAAAGCCCAAGAGCGGGGTCGCCGTGAAGGAGCGCGAGGTCTGGGTGCCAGCCAGCGCGAGCCTCTCGCACGAGGAGCTCCGCGCAATCGCTCCGTTTCGGGAGGACGGCGCGGTCGCATGGGACCCGGCGAAGGCCGACGCCCCATTCGAGGTCGGGGGAGCGTCCGCCACGACCGCTGTTGGCCATGCACGCCGTCGCTTCCGCGAGTCAGTCCGGCGAGATCTGATCCGAGAGCACCGCCTTCGCGACTGTCGAGCGTCGGTCCTGCTCGATGACGTCCGGTCCCTTCCCATGATGCTGCCGATCTACGTGGGGTGCGTGCGGTTCGAAGACCAGCCGTGGCGCTTCGTGATCAACGGACAGACGGGACGCGTCGCCGGGCGCACACCTCTCGACCGCACCAAGGTCGCGATCGCCGTCGCCCTCGTCCTCGCCGCCGCGCTCGCATGGCTGTGGTGGACGCGCTGAACGGGCTGCCGCGCGCGGGTCACTCGGCGAAGGGGTTGATGCCCTTGCGACGCGCAGCCGCTCGCCGCTTTGCGCTCTTTTGCTGAGCCTCGACCACCCGCTTGCGCCGAAGCTCGACGCTGGGCGCTCGTCCACGGGCGGGCTGCTGCTCTTCATGGTGCTCCTCGAACGCGCCGATGGACGCGCCGAGTTCGAAGACCGCCACTTCGCGCCGGCCCCTGGCCCCCAGCCGAACCGGCACGACGGCAGCACCGATGCCTGCCCCCACGTAGACCGCCCCGGGTCGCTCCCCGCCACGCGTGCCGTAGAGGCCATGCACGTACTTGTGGCCGACGACGCGGCCGAGGATGAACTCGTGAAGTCGAGCGAGCGTGACCTGGCCCGCGTGCGTGTGACCCGAGAACACCATCGGTACGCCGCGATCCCAGAGCGCGTCAGCCTCCTCGGCGATGTGCGAGAGCCCGATGGTGGCGGTCCTCGGGTCGAGCCCCTTCGTGGCGCGCGTGAGATCGGCGTTGCCCGTGTATGCGTCGTCGAGCCCCACGATCTGCAGACGCTGGTGCTTGACCTCGATGCTCGTCCACGCGTTGTCCAGCACCTCCGCACCGCCCTTGCGCAACGCCCACCGAACTTCATCGGCGCCCGACCAATGATCGTGGTTGCCCAGCACGCCGAACACGGGCGCCTCGAAGCGACCGATCACGTCGACGAGCTGATCGAGGAATTCCTGGCTGTGCGCGACGAAGTCACCGCTGAGCACGACGATGTCGGGTTCCTGCGCGTTGGTGAGCTCGACCGCGCCCACCTGAACGTCGTGGGAGGTGACCCGACCAACGTGCTGATCGGTCAGATGTGCGACACGAACGCCGTCGAGCTGCTCGGTGTGGACGACCGGACCCGCAAAGCGGCGCAGCTCGAAGTCGGGCACGCGCACAGTGTAGCGCCACGGCGCGGATCCACGAGCACGGTTTCCAAGCGAATGCGGGCCAGATATCGTTGTGGCGTGGGCGGGAAGTGGACGGCGGTCGCGTTGATGACGCTGCTCTGCGTAGCGCACGGATGTGGCGCCGGCCCAACCTTCCTGTGCCTCGACCCCGACGACTGCGGCGTCGACGGAATCTGCGAGGCCAACGGCGGCTGCAGCTTTCCCGACGACACATGTGACAGCGGGCGACGATTCGCCCGATACACCGCGTCGGCCAACGAGTGCGTCCCGCTCGATGAAAGCTCCACCTCGACGACGAGCATGCCCTCTGGGCCCGACACCCTGGAGCCGCAGACATCATCATCGAGCTCGGGTCTTCCCACGTCCGAGAGTTCGACGAGCGCGGACCTGCTCCCGGAGACCACCACTGGCGCGGGCTCGACCACGTCGAGCGCCGATGGCACCACGACCGACGCCACCGGCAGCAGCAGCAGCGGCGGACAGGCCCCGCTGTACGACTTCTTCGACGACTTCGAGCGCCCCGACGCCGAGGACGTCGGCAACGGCTGGGTGGAGAAGACACCCGACAGCTTCGCCCTCATCGACGGCGGCATCCGCCGCGTCACGACCACGGGCCCCTACCCTCGCAACCTCGTCTACCGCCCCGACGAGGCGTGGACCGACGCTGAGACAACGCTCGAGCTCTCCTGGCTGGATACCTCGGAGACGTACGGTAGTCCGCAGTGCGGGCTGCGAATCCAACTCGAAGACATCGACGACCCCAACTCACTCACGGGGTACCTGCTCTACGTCGAGAGCTCGGCAGAGCTCACGATCACCCGTCAGATCGCAGGAGTGTTTACCCAGCAGTACTCCACCGACCTGTCCTCCGAGGTCACAGAGGGCCAACTCTACCGCCTCCGCTTCCGAGCGGTGGGTACAGATCCAGTCGTGCTCGACGGGTACCTCGAGCAGTGGACCGGGGGCGCATGGGAGCTCCACACGGAGGTCCACGGCATGGACGAGGGCATGGACCGCGTCGATTCGCCTGGGACGCTCGCCGTCGGGGGCCACCAGCAGGTCGAGCTTTGGACCTACGAGTCCATCGGGCTGGTCGTGCTCGACTGAGGTTGAATCTCTCGCGTGCCGAGTCGTCCTTGACGGCATGACGGGCCGTGCTACGGTCCGGCGCCACCGGACTCGACCGGCACCTGGAGGTGCTCTGTGAGCCTAGAGACCACACCAATCACAACACCAGCTCCGCAAGAGTCACGCGGCTCGGTCCAACGAGGCATCTCGCATGCTTTGTCGTGATCGCGCCGTGCTTGCCGCGAGAGCAAGGGACGTGAAGTGGAACTCGGCACCGGTCGTGCGCCGCTTCGCTCGCTAGCTCTCGAGCAGCTCCTGGGATCTTGATGTTTGCACGCCCGCTTCGGCGGTGACGTTGCACGGGCGCGTCTGCCGTGGCGACTTCTCGGATGGGAGCAGTCGGACGCGAGGCCTGACTCCGCCGAGACCATCGTTTGCGCGGGGTCTTTGGGCCACTCACCCCACCATGCCATCGACCTTGGACCTCGCCCCCGAGGCTCGCGCCCGTTTGAGTACGGGAGTGCGTTCGCCGAAGGGGCAATGCCCAGTCCCAAGAACTGCTTGGATTCTCGGACTCGAGCCGGGTGCTCTACGTGAGACCGCAGCGGCCCATTGCTGCGCGACCACACCTCCCGAGCCCCCGCTTCGAGTCCGAGAGCCCTCGGACCCCCAGCGTTTGGTTTGCCGCTCTCTCGGATTTCGTCGTTGTCGATCCGCCGGGCCTGTGTATGCTGGTCTCAGGGCGAACCCACGAGGTGAACATGGACCACGACGATAGCGATATCAGCGGTGATGACCGGAGGGGGCGCCCCTAACATCGAATCGTTTCTCGAGTCGACCCCGATGCGCCGCCCTCCTACTTCGGACGCGCGCGCGCGGACAACGGCGGGGTCGACGGACAGACGACGATGAACGAACAACGAATCCGCACCACACAGGTGCCCAATCATATTGGTGAAACAGTCACGCTCCGAGGGTGGGTCCACGCGATCCGCCGCGTCGGAAAGCTCGCGTTCCTCGTCCTCCGGGACGGCTGGGGCACGGTGCAAGCGGTTGGAAAGGCCACCTCGGTCGAGCCTCTCGAGCAGCAGCGGGCAGGCCCAGAGACGGTCGTGTCGATACGCGGACGCGTCGTGGCGAACACCGCAGCGCCCGGCGGCTTCGAGTTGGTCGAGCCTTGCTACGAGGTGCTCGTCCCAGTCGAAGAGGGGCTCCCCGTCGCGCTGAACGACAAGAGCCTCGCGAAGGCGAAGCTCCCGACGCTGCTCGATCACGCCCCGACGGTGTGGCGGGCACCCACGCGCCGAGCCGTTCTGCAGATCTCGGCCGCGGCGATGGCAGGGTTTCGCGGAACGCTCCACCAAGAGGGCTTCACCGAGGTGCAAACACCCAAGATCGTCTCGGGCGCGACCGAGAGCGGAGCCAACGTGTTCGGCCTCGACTACTTCGGCGAGCCCGCGTTCCTCGCCCAAAGCCCGCAGCTCTACAAGCAGATGATGGTCGGCGTGTTCGAGCGTGTCTTCGAGGTCGGCCCCGTGTTTCGGGCAGAACCACACGCAACCGTGCGGCACCTGGCCGAGTACGTCAGCCTCGACGTCGAGTTCGGCTTCATCGAGGACCACCTCGAGGTCGCGCGCATGCTGCGGACCGTGCTCGCCGGCATGACGAGCACGATCGAGCAGCGTTGTGCATCTGCACTCCGCGTGCTGTCGGCGTCCTTGCCCGAGGTCCCCGAGGCTCTCCCGACGATCTCGTTCGGGCAGGCCCGCGCCATGCTGGCCGAGGCTGGACAAGGCCCTGCGCAGGCCAACGACTTGGCCCCCTCCGAAGAGCGCTGGCTCGGCCAATGGGCGGAGCGCGAGCACGAAAGCGCATGGCTGGTCGTGACCGGCTACCCCATGTCCAAGCGGCCGTTCTACACGCACCCAAGCCCGAGCGACGCGGGAGCGTCGAACTCGTTCGACCTCTTGTTTCGCGGCACCGAGCTGGTCACGGGCGGCCAACGCTTGCACCGCTACGCCGACCTCGTCGCAGCCGCGCGAGGGGCAGGCATCGCCCTCGACTCGATCGAGGGCTACCTCGAGGCGTTCCGCTACGGCATGCCGCCGCACGGAGGCTTTGCGATCGGCCTCGAGCGATTCGTGACCCAGCTGCTGGGCCTGGAGAACATCCGGTTGGGCACTCTGTTCCCCAGGGACACCAACCGGGCGGCGCCGTGAGGCGACGACAACCGCTCAACCGCGAAGCCGCGCGAAGCCGATCCGGGTCAGGATGACCCCGCGGCTGCGGTTGCCGTGCCACCCGTAGCCGATGCCGCGGCCTTCGCCATCGGTGAGGAACAGGATGGTGCCCTCGCCGATGCCCGCGCCATCGGGCGAGCGCGTGTCGTCCTCGTGGGGAAGCGACGTCGCATCGACGATGCGAACGGTATATGCACCCGGCCAGTCCGGGACCGGATCGGGCGACTCGACCACGAAGCCCACGTGGCCCGTGTTCTTGCTCGGGAACCCCTTCGGTCGCTCCCACGCGAACATATCCCCGGGCCGCACGTTCTCGATGTCGGCGATGCGGCGCCAGCCGTCCTTGGCGCGACGCGTCGGGCTCCGCTTGATCTTCCGATAGAAGTCCCGGGCAACGGGACGGCCCTTGTCCATCGCCTTGCGCGCCTTGGGAGCCACCTTGCGCAGCATCCAGGCCGCCATCGCGGAGCAGTCCCAGATGTAGATGCCCTCCTTGGGGCGAATGCGCGTGCGGTGCTCGTAGGCGGTGTACGTCAGGTCGGCTTGGACCTCGTCCTTGAGCGTGATGAGCTTCTTACCCGGTCGGCTGGCGGGCTCGTCGCCGGACGCGCCTGCAGGCGCTTCGGGTGCCACAGCGGGCGCGGGTCGCTCGAGCCACCAGCTCGGGAGATCGCCGGCGCGACTTGGACTTGGCAGCGTCGCAAGCGCAAAGGCCAGGAGCGCGAGAGACCGTCGAAGCATCGACATGATGGACGCGCGGGCGCCCCAGAAGTTCCGCGCTACCGGGCCACCTGGGCGAGCAACACCGGTGCGAGCGGGATGCGATCCATCTGCCGCCCTCTGGGGTAACGATAGATCGCCCGAGGTTTCATCGGCCTCGCGCGGGCGCGCGAATAGTGAGCGACGAACTCCGCGGCCCGCTGATCGGTGTCGGGCGCCGACCGCAACCGGTCTTCGAGAGCCGCGAAGGACGGGAGATCGACGAACGACTTTGCCACGCCCCACCATGGCGCAGACGCGCCCAACGCCCAAAAAATCGCGCGCTTCCGCAAAGGCGCGGCGCTGCGGACGCTATGGCGGGGGTTTCAGCGGTATCGTCGGTCCTCCGGGCATGAACGACCTCGAGCTCTGGGAGCGGCTGAGCAACCTCGAAGAAGACACCGACATCGGTGCGCTGGCGGATTCGGTGCGTGCCTTGGCCGAGCTGTCGGCGGTCGACCGCGCCCCGTTCCTGGGGTTCGTGGATGCCTTGTTGAGCCACCCCTTCGGGCCTCTGCGCGGAGCCGGTGTGTCGTTGCTCGGCGGAGTCCGTGGACGAGAGGGAGTCGAGCGGATCGTGGCTGCCCTCGACGACGAAGATGCCGACACGCGAGCCGACGCGGTGCGTGCCCTCCGAAAGACCGCTGCAGCGGCCCCGCGGCGATGGGCCCACGCGGTGTTTCATCCCCGGCACGATGTACGTCGCCTCGCACTCGAGACCGACGCGCCCGGCAACATGGAGTGGCTCGGCACCTACCTGCGTGCGGACCCCTCGTTGCGAGCGCTCGCGCGGCAGTCACCGTGGCCCGCCAATCCGTGCAGCCTGGTGTTCGACATGTATCTGCGGGGGCACGTCGACGCCGTCGAAGCCGGTGATGCGCTGGCGGGTGCGACTGCCAAGGACCTCCGCGCGCTGTTGGTCCACAGCGTACGGCGGACCGCGGACGCCGTCGGGACGGCCTTGGGCGAGCTGCGAAACGGCCGCCCCTTGCCCGAGGACGGCCGCGACCTCCTGGATCTGTGGTGCCGGATCTACTGGTCCTGCGACGAGGCGCGCCCCTCTCTCCTTCACCAGCTCGCCGACGCCGTCTTGGGAAAGAAGGCGTCGCTACGCTCGCGCGCCGCCTTCTCCCTGTTGCTTCACGGGCAGTCGGCAGGCCACCTTCCCGAGACGCTGCAGCTCGCGGCCGCGTGCCGGCCCGCGATCCTCCAGGCCGACGGAATCCCCCTCGAGCAGCGGCGCATCGCGGCGCTCGGCCTGCGGTTGCATCGCGAGCGGCTGTCCCGGCTCGAACCCGAGCTGGTGGACGCGCTCCTCGAGAGCGCGTTGGTTGGGACCGGGCGATCCTTCGACATCGAGATCGCGGCCCTGCTCGCGAGCTTCGTACCCGCACGGGCCGTGGCGACCTTGCGACGCTTGCTCGACGACGAAGCGCTCGTCCGCTGCGCCATCGAGATGGAATCGGCGTGGTCAGCCCTCGCCGAGCTTCCCGACGACGCAGACGGCGGACCGCAATGGTTCTTGCCGCGGATGTACGCGGCCAACCCCGAAGCCGCCGCGGGTTTCATCGCGGCCGCGGCCGGGCACTGGTGCTCGCTTCGCGCCGCTGCCAACAGCAAGAACAAGAAGGACTCACCTCCGACGCTCCTCGATCGCGTGATCGAGTGGATCGACGAACCGCTCGCGGCTGCCGTGCTCGTGCGCCTGGCCGACGCAGGAGCGCAGCGTCCTTCCCCCAAGCAGGTGGGCAGCCTTGCGGAGCTGCTGCTGACCAAGCTCGGGCCCGCCCAGCTGACGGCCGTGTTCGACGGACTTCTCGTGCGGGGCGGAACCCCGACCGCGCAGGTCGTGCTTCGAAGGGTCTTCCACTTCTGCGACGCGCAGGAGCTCTCGGGCGCGCTCTTGCGGCTCGATGCGCAGGGGCTCGCGGCGTTCTGCCACCACGCAGAGGTGCTCGCGATTCCCCGCGAGACGGAGCTCGCCATCGCCAAGGCACTCGAAGCTCACTCGCTCCCTGCGGCAGCGCGGTGGGCCTCCAGCGTCCTGCGCATCCTCACCGCGAAGGTGTCTCCCTCGGTCAGGCAGCACAAGGGCAGCCACGTCTTGAGCGACGCAGAGTGCGACGCCATCGCGGCCGCCGAAGAGCACGCGCTCCCTCATGCCCTCGCGCCCGCCCTCTCAGCCCCCGCGCAGCGCCTATGCGAAGCGCTCGCACGGCGGCCACCGCCCGCCGAACCCAGTCTTGACGCGTGCGTCGCCCTGCTCGCGTCCCGCGATCGACCCAGGGACGTCGCGCGCGAGCTCGATCGCTTTGGCAGCCCCACCGAGGCGTTCACCGTGGCCATGGGCCCACTGGCGGTGCAGCGCTGGGAGAACAACGTGGCGGTCTCACCGCTGTGCAACGCGTTCCTGCATCGCTGGGAGCGACACGGCTTCGCCCTGCTCGCGTGGCTCGACGCGCTCAACGGGGGGCTGGCCGCCGGGCTTCGCTTGGCATCGGACCTCGACGAGCCGCTGCCGCGCACCATCTTGTGGGAGGGCATCTCGCGCGTCGTGGTCTTGCGACGGTATCGACAGGGCGCCCGCCTGCGCGCATGGGCGACCGCCGAGGTCATGACGCTGCTCGTCGAGCACCTCGACACCGACGTGGGCCCGAGCGCAGCCCGGATGCTCGCCACGTTTCACATCAGCAGCTTTGCGGCCGAACACCTCGAACGCCTACACGACCGCGCGGTCATGCTCGCGCCCGACATGGACGCCACCACGAGACGCGAGCTCGAGCGCTGGGTTCGCATCGACGGGCTCGAGGCTCGCGCGACCCCGGCGCGCCGACGCGCCGCGAAGCTGGCTGGTGACCGTCTCGCGGCCATCCGCAGCTCGACCGACGTGGCGTGGCTCGTGCGGGCTTGCGCCGCGCCCAACGAGGCGATGGTGCACGAAGCCGTGCTGCGCCTGGTGGAGCTCGGGACGCTTGGCCAGCGCGCGCTCGCCTCTTTGCTGAGCGAACCCCCCTCCGAAGCCGCAATGCTGGCCGTCGCAGCGAGCGTGTCGCTGTGGTCCGATGCCCACGCGCTCGAGCGCGCCCGAGCCCTCGCGCGAGACCCCGGCGCCTCGTCACAGCGCCGCTTCCGGGTCGCCGTCGCCCTGCACGAAAGACCCGAGCCTGGCTGGGCGGTCGTCGCTCTGGCCGCGGTGGCCTCTGCAAGCCCTACCGCGTGGCTCACGAAGAGCGACTGGGATCTGCTCGAGCGAGTCGTCCCCGATCCCCGCACGCTCTGCACGGCCCTGGCCGGCTCCGTCCATCCGCACGCCTACCAGCGTGCGGTCAAGTGGCTGCTCGACCATGGCGGCGACGATGAGCGAACGCTGACGGCGCTCGGTGTCTTCCTGCGCGCGGGTACGCATCGCCCGGCCTACCTGCGTCGAGCTGCCGCGCGCCGTCTCCTCGAGCACGGCGATCGCAGCGGCATCGTCGTGTGCCTCCGCCAGGTGCTCGACCCGGGCGAGAAGAGCTACCGATGGCTCTACGACCGCGCGGGAGGTCGCGACGCTCGCACGAAACTGGTCCGCCACGCCCTCCACGCGGCGCTCTTGGGTGGACGAGAGTTCTGCACGGAGGATCGGTGCCTGACGCTGGTTCGCTCGAAGGCCATCGATGAAGACGTGCGAGACGACGCCCTGCAGCGCCTCCTGCTTCAGGGCGTCGACGTCAAGGTTCGCGAGGCTCTCGTCGCGCAGGTCTCGACGGGCCATCTCCGCGACGTGAAGCTCGGGCAGGTGGCCGAGCTCTTCGCCTGGGGTGTCCGCAAAGGACGGGAGCTCACCGGTCGCTACTTCTCCGTGCATATGACCGAGAAACGCGAGGACCTCGGCTACACCCGGATGACCGAGAACACGATCTACGTGTCCCCGCTGCCGCTGATGCGCGGCGACCGACACGGCAAGGACGTCGTCGAGGCGCTGATCCTCCACGAGTACGGCCACCACCTGTACCACCGCGACCCCGAGTCACAGCGGCTGTGGAAACGAGCGCATCACGAGGGCATCGGCGCGATCCTCAACCTCGTAGCCGATGAGCACCTCGAGCGCAGGCTGCGAGCCCTCGATGCCACGTATGGCGACCGGCTCAAGCGGCTGGCCGCCTACGCGTTCCAGCACACCCACCGCGAACTGGAGCTGGTGCGGCTGCTGCAGATGTTCCAGGCGTCCAGCTTCGACGCGTTGTGTGCCCGGCCTCTCGGGGTCGCGTTCGACGAGAACGCCGTCGTCGTCGACAGCGGGCTCGTGCTGCGCGAGCTCGACCGACGTGGGCACCCCTTCGCCCGCTTCGTTCGAGCGATGCGGATGGGCCTGGGCAATCGCCACGGCGACCCCCTTCTCGAGCGCGCGCTCGCCCTGTTCAAGGGCGGGTTCCGACACAAGGACATGCGCGGGCTGTACGAGATCGCCATCGAGCTTTCGCTGATGTACGGGTCGCAGAGCGAACTGGCCGACGCCTATGGGGGCCACGAGTCGCTCGAGTGGGGGGAGCGCGAGGGCTCCGTCCACGGCAGCGGTATCGGTGACGCCGACGTCCAGCAGGAGGTCGAACGCATCCTTCGCCCGCCGAGCGCAACCGGTGGCCCCGCCTCGGGCAAGCGGGGTCGACTGCAGATCAACGTCGGGTCCAACGCCGACTTTCGAGAGATCACCAAGGTCGTCCGCGTCGCGGTCGAGCGCGATCGCTACCGGCAGATTGCGGTCGAGGTGCGTCGCCACGCCTACCGGCTGCGGACGTACTTCGAGCAGATCGGGCTCGCGCTCGTCCCGCGGAGGGCTCGCCTGCGCGGTCGCGCCTTCGACCGCACCCGCGTCCGCGCCGTAGTCACTCGTCGCGACCCCCGCATGCTCGTCGCGCGCGAGCTCGAGGTGCACACCGACCTGTTCATCGGGGTCGTCATCGACTGCTCGGGCTCGATGAGCGCGGGCGGGAGCATGGACAAAGCCCATCGGTTCGGGGTGCTGCTGGCCGAAGCCGCGCGCGGCCTGCCCGGTGTCGACGCGCGCTTCTTCGGCTTTACCGACAGCCAGATCTACGACGCGGGGGACGAGCGAAACTGCGGCGTGACGAGCCTGCAGCCCGGCGGAGGCAACAACGACGCCGCGGGGCTCTACCACGCCGCGTCGGTCGCGGCCGCATCACGGCGCCGCGCAAAGCTGCTGGTCATGATCTCCGACGGCCTCCCCACGGAGTGTTCGGTGCAAGCGCTGCGTGGCTTGGTCGAGCAGCTCTCCCGCCGCCGGGGGCTCTTGTGCGCGCAGGTTGCCGTCCGTTCGCTCACCGAGGTGTGTTTCCCGCACTACGTCGAGCTGCTCGACGCGGAAATGGATCGCTCGGTGCGTCGCTTCGGGGAGATCGTCTCAGGCCTCGCGCGACGCGCCCTGGGTCGTTAGTCGGAATTGCGAACACGATGTAGTGTCGAAGGGTCGTGCGTGTCTCAACACTCGCCACCATGCCCCTGTCCACCCTCCTCGCCGTGAGCTGTGGTGGCTCGCCGAGCAGCGGGAGTGATGACACCGGGCAGACCTCGGGCATCAACCCCTCCGGCACGGACGGCTCCGAGTCGACCGCCGCCGAGACCACCGACGACGCCTCGACGTCCAGCGCCGATGACACCACCGGTGGCGATGGGCCGTGCATGACCGTGTTGTGCGGACCCTCGGGCACCTGCTGCGAGCCCACCGAAGACTGCGTCACGGACCAGTGCCAGCCCGCGTGTGCGTCCGGCGTTCGGTGCGGCGAAGCCCAAGACGTCTGCTGCGAGGACGGACAGGTTTGCCTCGCCAACACGTGCGAGGACGCTGGCGAGTCGTGCGTCGACTCATTCGACTGCGGCGAAGGGTTTTTCTGCGAACCGACGCTCGAGCAGTGCCTCCCCCAGCTCGACCCCGTCGAGTGCGAAGTCGTCCCCGAGTTCGAGGAGATCGCCGTGACCCTCGAGTGGAGCTTCGAGGACCACCAGGTGATCTCGATCCCCATCGTCGCCGACCTCGACGGAGACGGCGGCCCCGAGGTCGTCATCAACGTGACGCAACAAGAGGACCTGAGCTGGCCCGGCGGACGCATCATCGTCCTCGACGGCGCCACCGGAGCGGTGGAGTACGAGCTCGATGAGGACCCCGCGGGCGGAACTTACGGCTCGCACGGCCGCTCCACTCCGGGCGTCACCGACGTCAACGGAGACGGGCTCCCCGACATCGTCTACGCAGGGCGCAGCGCGGGCGGCTCTCCGATCATCGCCGTCGACGGAGCGACCGGCACCCTGCTGTGGATCTCCCAGGACGCCGGAGGGTCGACCGCTCGCTTCAGCGTGGAGAACGGCGCGCCCTCGTTCGCCAACTTCGACGACGACCCCGAAGCCGAGATCGTCTTCGGCGCGGCGATGCTCGACAACGACGGGCTCGTCGTGTGGGACGAGGGCGGCAACGGAGCCGCCATCGGCACCAACGCCGGCTACACCGGAGGCATCTCCGCCCTGGCCGACCTCACCGGCGACGGCTATCCCGAGGTCGTCTCGGGCGCGCAGGCGTGGATTGTCGACTGGCAGGACGACGCGGGGGCGCCCGTGGTCTCCGTCGCTCCCCTTTGGGACGCGGGCGGCGATGATGGCTACCCCGCGATCGCCGACCTCGACCTCGACGGTGACCCAGAGGTCGTGCTCGTGGCCAATGGAAACGTTCGGGTGCTCGAAGGCGACAACGGCCTGGCGTGGTGCGGTGTCGACCCCACGCAGGCCATGTGCGACGCGACCCCTGCCCTCCGCACCACCGCGGTCGCAATTCCCGGAGGCGGGCGAGGCGGACCCCCCACCATTGCCGACTTCGACGGCGACGGCCGCCCGGAGATCGCCGCTGCTGGCGGCGCCTCGTACACGGTGTACGACCTCTACCGCGAAGGCGAAGTCATCGCCGGTCCGTCCAACCCCTCCCTGGGCGACATCTTCGAGCGTTGGTCTCGGGAGACCCAAGACCAGAGCAGCAACGCCACGGGCAGCAGCGTCTTCGACTTCCAAGGCGACGGGGCGGCCGAGGTCATCTACGCCGACGAGTGCTTCATGCGCGTCTACGACGGCTCCACCGGGGCGGTCTTGGTCGAGGAGCCCAGCAGCAGCGCGACCATTCACGAGTATCCCCTCGTCGTCGACGTCGACGACGATGGCAACTCCGAGATCCTCGTCGTGGCCAACGACAGCCATGGCTCCTGCAACGCCATCGAGGGCTACGAGATGAAGCGCGGCGTCTTCGTCTACGGCGACGCCTTCGACCGATGGGTCGGCACCCGCCGCGTCTGGACGTCTCACGCCTATCACGTCACGAACGCCACCTCCGCCGGCAACGCGCCCGCCATGGAGGTCGACAACTGGACGCAGGCTGGGCTGAACAACTACCGCCAGAACGTGCAGGGCGCTGGGGTCTTCAACGCGCCCGACCTCGAGGTAGACCTGCAAGCGCTGCTCTCGGAGTGCTCGAACGACGCGCTGGTCGTCGTCGCGACCGTACGCAACGCTGGGGCGCTCGGCGTGCCCGCGGGCGTGGAGGTCACCCTGTACGAAGGCCAGGACGCCTCGGGTACCGAGGTCGGCACTCAGGCCACCGCGGTCCCCCTGCTGCCCGGACAGACCACGCAGCTGAGCTGGGAGGTGCCGATCGAAGGTGCTGGCGTGGCCATGGACTTCTTCGTGGTCGTCGACGGGGCCGACGAGGCCGCAGGCTCGGTCGAGGAGTGCGACGAGGAGAACAACGACGCTGTGAGCCTCGACGCCGAGTGCCCGATCGCGGGGTGATATCCTCCATCGATGGCACGTGCGTGGCTCCTGCCCGTTCTCGTCGCGCTCGCCTGCGGGTCCTCGACCACTGACGGCATCGCAGCCGCAGAGGACTCGACCGGGCCCGGTACGGAAACACCCACCGGGGCGGAGACGGGCGCAGCCGCCTCCACCGGGGCCGCACAGTGCTCCCGCCTCTACGGACGTCCAAACGAGAACTCGGGCCTTGGACCCGCGCAGTGCGGGCCCACCTGCGCGTGCGAGGGAGGCTGGGTCGCGCCCGAGTACTCCGCCGCCGACATCTCGGCCCTGCGCGCCCTTACGCTGACCACCCCGTTCGACGACCTGCTCGCCGACCCGTACGAGACGCCCGAAGACTTTCCACTCGACGCCGACTCGGTCTGCGGCGTGCTCGTCGACGGCTCGACCTATAGCCTGCAGACGTTCGACGACGACGCGGCGGCCGAATCCGCGGGCGCCAAGGTCACGCACGACGGCGCCTGCGGCCTGTGCTCACCGCTCCAGGACCTCGCCGCATACATGGACAACGGCGACCTCACCCAACCCGTGCGCGAGTGTGGTGTTCTCGGTTTGTCCACGGGCGATGACGCCCAGCTCGAGTGCCTGCTCGAGCTGGGGTTCACCGAGCCCTGCGCGCAGATCTGGAGCTACAACACCACGCACACGCGTACGGTGTGCCTGCAGACCTGCCTCGAACTTCTCGACGCCCCGTACCACGAGGAAGACGGCTCACTCAACGCGTGTCTGCAATGCGACGAAGATCTCAGCGGCCCGGTGTTCAAGGCCGTCGCCGGCCGGACCCGTCGCAACACCGGCCTTGCCAGCGCGCTCTGCCGTCCCTGCGAAGAGGTCCGCCAGGTCGTCCACCGCTACGAATAGCGTCGGGGTCTGCTATGTCTCGGGCAATGATCATCATCGGAGCGGGTCGAGTCGGTGGCGCACTGGCAGCGCGGGCACGGGACGTCGGCATCGAGCACACCCTCGTCGACCGCACCAACGGATGGGATTCGATCGAGGGCTCGGACGCGCCGATCTTCGTCGCGGTTCGCAACGACGATCTCGCGTCGGTGCTCTCCAAGGTGCCCCAGTCGGCCCACGAGCGCCTGGTGTTCACGCAAAACGGCATGCTCCGACCGTGGCTCGCCGAGCACGGGCTCGAGTCCGCAACCCGAGGCCTGCTGTTCTTCGCCGTGCCCAGCCGCGGCGCCCCGCTCGACCCTGGAGGCAACAGCCCCTTCGTCGGGCCCCATGCGGCCGCAGTCGCCCAGTGGCTGGGCCGCATCAACGTGCCCGCGTCCGTCGTCGAGCCTCGATCTTTTGCGGTCACCGAGCTCGAAAAGCTCCTTTGGAACTGCTGCTTCGGCCTGCTCTGCGAGCACACGGGCGAGTCCGTCGGCACCATCGTCGACGAGCACGACGACGTCTTCTCCCCGCTCGTCGACGAGCTCCTCGAACGTGGAATGCCAGCGTTCGAGCTCGACCTCGATGCTGCGGCAAGGGACGCAATGAAAGAGCGACTGCGCGCGTACTCGCGCTCGATCGCCGACTACCGCGGCGCGGTCAAAGAGTGGAAGTGGCGCAACGGATGGTTCGTCCAGATCGCCGACGCGCCGGGCCTTCACGAAGAGCTCCTGGAGCAGGCCGGACACGGCGACGCGCTCGCACGGACCTGACCACCCCATAGCCAAGTCTCCGTTGCCATGACCATCACCATGAACGAGCCTCGGCGGGCGGGTCGATACGAGATCGAGACCGAGCCGCTCTCGATCCGACGCGTCGGAACGTCGCCCGGATTCAGGGCCACGGTCGGATACCTCTTCGCCATCGTTGCCATGCTTGCGACCGGCCCCCTCATCCTCGCATTCGGCTTCGCCGGGTACATGTGGGGCATCTTCGCGATTTGCGGGTTGCTGACCTTCAACCTCCTCGCTGCCACCACGTACGGCCTTCGTCCGTACTTCGTGCGTCGACCCGCGAGTGTTACGCTCGAGGACGTACCCAGCGGCCAGCAGCTTCTGAGGGTCGACCGGGTGTCCACGAGCGCGGCCGAAGTGCGCGACGTCATCGTTCAACCCCTGCAATCGGGCGTAGAGCACACAACAACCACCTACGGAGTCTTTATCGTCCTAGTGGGTCGCGTGGTTGAACTCGACACTACGCGGAACCTCCCAGAGGCGCTCGAGCTCGCGAAGCCACTGCGTGAGGCGCTCGGCATGGCGCCGCATCCCGATCTCTCGGAGCCGACACTCGTCACACCAGCGGCGGGCTGTCTGAGCGTGGCACTCGGTGTGGTCGAAGCCCTCGCCGCCATTGGTCTGCTCATGCGAGCGATTGACTTTAGCGGTTCGACGACGCTGCGCGAGGCGGTCTTGCCCACCATGGCAATCGTCGCTCTCGACGGGATCGTCCACCTGGTGATGCGTCTGACGATGGGCCGTGCAGCAAGCGGTTGGGTCGCTTCGCGCTTTCCCGATGCCCTCGGCGCGGTCGCGCCCTCGAGGTGGGGCACGCTGGGCTGGACAGCCATGATGCTCGCCCTCTGCGTGACGTGGGTGGTTCTGATGCTTCTTTCCCTCGGCATCACCCTATTCGACTGACCCAGGATCGACAGCGAACACCACCGCAGGTAGCGGACTCCGCGGCCGAGGACGACGCGCTGTAAACCGAAGTAGGCCACCCGACCACCACGTCACACTCGCACAGCGGTCTGGCCGAAATCGGGGCTTGTCCCACCTGGGGCTCGGCAGCCATAGTATTGCATCGGCGGTCTGGTCCATGCGCGGCGTGCTGCGCCGATTCTCCTCAGTGTCGCAGTCGCTGCGATGAGTGCGTCGGCGACCGCTGCCGACCCGCAATCGATCGTCGTCGCGGAACCAACCCTCGACGGTGAATGGCCCGGCCTGTCCTCCGCGGACGCCGCCGCAGCAATCGCCGCTGGGCTCGACGGCGAGGGCCTGAGCGTCAGCACGGATGACGGTTTCAGCTGCGAGAGCGCGCAATGCTGGTCGGATCGGGCCGGCGACCTCGGTGTTCCCTACATCCTGCACGCCACCGTCTCTGTCCTCGATCGGGACGCGACAGTGCGCCTCGAAGTCTATGGTGCGTCGGGAGGTGCACTGCTCGCCAGCGGCGAATCGTCGTGCGAAGTCTGTGCGGACAACGAGGTCCGGGAGATTCTCACGTCGGCAGCAGCCCTCCTGCGACCACGCGTCCTCGCCCTCGGAGAGCGGCAAACCCCGGTGGTCATCGAGACCACCCCGACGGGCGCGCAGGTGATCGTCGACGGCGAGGTGGTCGGCACCTCTCCCTATCGCGGCACGCTAGAGCCCGGCGCACGCGGGATCGTCATCACCGCGCCCGGCTACCTGCCTCGTCAGCTCGAACGCTTTGCCGAGCCCGGACAGACACAAGTCCTCGACGTCGTGCTCGAAGAGCGCGTCGATGCCCGTCCGCCCGCGGTCCTCTACGCCGGCATCGGGTCCCTGGGCGCTGGAGTCGGGCTCCTCGCTGCAGGTGCCGTGTTCGTCGCCGTCGATGGCAAACCCGTCGGTTCGACCTGCGACAATGGTGGCCGCGACCTCAACGGTCGCTGCCCTCGAATGTACGACACCAGACTTGGCGGCATCGCGATGCTGAGCATCGGAGCTTCAGCGGTGATCGCTGGCACCGTGCTCACGATCATCGGACGGAAGCGAGGACGCTCGAAGAGTTCGGACCCGCGCTCCGCCGCCGTCCGCCGACTCGGCTTCCAGGGGCGGTTCTAGCGGCATGAACCAACCGGGCGAGACGCGTGACAGATTCTCGGAGTCGTTCGTCGACGCCTCGCTGCGCCCGCGCGGCGAGGGCCTGCGCGGCACCTCCAACAACCGAGCGTGGCTGTCTGCCGAGGAGGGGAACGCCAGTCGCCCGGTCATCCTGCGTCCCGGTGAGCTCGTCGCTGGCAGCAAGTACCGAATCGTCCGCCGTTTGGGCACCGGAGGCATGGGGGTCGTCTATGAGGCGGTGCATGTCGTCACCGGTCGACGGGCCGCGCTCAAGATCATGCGCCACGACATCGAGACGACGCCGGCGCTGCTCGAGCTGTTTCGGCACGAGGCCCGCGTCGCCTCGCAGATCGAGTCGGAGCACATCGTTCAAGCGCTGGACTTCGTCGAGCTGCCCGATGGGCGCTTCATGTACGTGATGGAGCACGTCGAAGGCGACGTGGTCGATCTCGAGCTGGTCGATGGGCCCATCGCCCTGCCGCGCACGATCGCGATCCTCCGTCAGGTCGCACGGGGGCTGGCCGCCGCGCACGATGCTGGCGTCATTCACCGCGACATCAAACCCGAGAACATCATGCTCGAGTCGGGCGGAGAACGACGCGACCACGTCCGAATCCTCGACTTCGGCATCTCCTCGATCGCTTCGTCGGTCAGCCGTGATGAGAGCGACGTGGTCGGCACTCCGTACTACATCGCTCCTGAGCTCATCGTCCTCAAGGACGCGGGGCCGAAGAACGACCAATACAGCCTCGGATGCACCGCGTTCGAGATGCTCACCGGCCAACCTCCCTTCGTGGGCGACAACGTGGGAGATGTCCTTCGAGGTCACGCTAGCGAAGACGTCCCACCGATCCCAGGCGTGCCGCCAGAGCTCGAAGCGGTCATCCTTCGCTGTCTGCAGAAGAGCCCCGAAGATCGCTACGACGACATGCGAGACTTCGAGGCCGCCCTGATCGAAGCTCAGCATGCCGCGGGCATCGTGACCGAGTGGGATCATCTGCCCCCGCCCGATGTCGACCCCGACCGCCGCGCGGCCCTGATCGCGGGGGGGTCCGACGCCCCGCTACCCCGCGCTCATCCACGAACCGTGATGCTCGTGGGCGCCGCGCTCGCCACCGCCGTGTTCGTCGGCGTGGGCGTGGCAGCCAGCCGCTCCGACTCGGGGCCCGCGGCCGCCACCACCAAGTCCTCCAGCGAGGCCGACGTCGCCAAGGCCTCGATCGAGACGCCAGCCGAGGCCGCGCAGCGACTCGCCGAGAGTGCTCGCGCGGCGGCCAAGCAGGGACGCTGGGTCTATCCCCCGCCCGATCAACCGCGAGCGACGACCGCATACGCCGAGGTCCTCAAGCTCGAGGCCCGCGGCACGACCGAGGCGAC
Source organism: bacterium (assembly GCA_024742475.1). Taxonomy (GTDB): domain Bacteria; phylum Myxococcota_A; class Polyangia; order Nannocystales; family Nannocystaceae; genus CAJXVA01. The sequence goes on from JANSYI010000005.1 coordinate 213,655, forward strand.
GGAATCCGCCGCCGCGCTCCGCGTCGAGTTCGGCGGCGAGCTGCGCCGCGTGGCCGACCACTACTACCGCCTCGAACCGGACTCGCCCTTGGTCGCCGAACTCTACGCCGAGGTCACCATCTTCATGCCCGGCGATCCGATCGCGCTTCGGCGAAGCGGCCTCGACGCGTCCGAGCTCGGCCGGGTTCGCGAGGAAATCGACGAAGGCCGCTTCAGCACCGACCGCCTGCTTGACCTCCAGCCGCTCGCAATTCTGATGGAGTCAGACCCGCAGGAGCGCGCTCGCGCTGCCGAGGCATACGCGGAACAGGTCGCCGACCTCGAGAACCCGCCGCGGTATGTCGCGGAGTTTGCCGGCCTGATCGTCCTCCGCTCGCCCTACGCAGGAGAGCAGGAAGCCACGCTCACCGTAGACGACCCGCCCGATCGCCCCGAGCCGGCCGACGCTCGCACTGTGCCGCAGTCCAAGGGGCCAACCCCCGCAGGCAAGCGAGAGGCCAACCGCTTGGTCGAGCGAGGCCAGGCCCACCTGCGCGCAGGTCGAAAACGAGAGGCCCAAGACGCCTTCAAGGAGGCGGTCCGACTCCATCCGCGCCTCTCCGCGGCGCACGACGGCCTGGCGCAGGTTCACTTCAGCCGCTCCAACTTCCGCCAAGCCGCCGCGGAGGCGAAGAAAGCCGTCGCGCTCTCCCCGGGCAACCTGGACTACCGGCTCAACCTCGGAGACGCGCTGTTCCGCCTTCAGCGCTACGAGGACGCCCTCAAACACTACGAGGTCGCCGCCAACCGGGGACGTGAGGATGCCAAGAGACGCGTGGCCAAGACGCGTGGGAGACTCTGAGATGGCTCATGCGCTCGAATCTCTGTGCCATCGCTCTCGTGGCGGCATGCACTCCGTCCGGGAGTGCGCGCCCCCCCGAACCCGCGCCCGCCCAACCAGCGACCGCTGAGAACCCTGCCCAGGCCGACGACGAAGCCCGGTCTGCCCCACTGGATCACGCGTCGATCGACGAGGCGATTCGCTCTCGACTCGTCGACCTCCGGGCCTGCTACGACGCTCGAGTGGCGAAGGAGCCAGGGCTCGAGGGGGTCGTCGTCGCGACCTTCGTCATCGACGCGCAAGGCGCCGCGAAAGAGCTCACCTTCACCTCGGAGTCGCTCGACGACGCGGAGCTCAACGGCTGCCTCGCTGGTATTTTGAGCACCATCGAGTTCCCTGCGCCGCCAGAGGGCGAGGAGCTCGCGATCAAGTACCCGTTCGACTTCCGAGCCTCGCGGGCCGAACCGGCCGGATCTGGGTCGACAGCGAAGTGACGAGGCGCGACGATGAAGTCTCGTGACCAAGCCAGGCCCTGATGTCGTCTCGCTGCTGCCCGCGGATCCGAACCTCGACCGCGTGACAGAGTGCATCCGGGACGCGAGCCCGACCGCACGGATAGCCGCAGAGACGACGCTGATGGGGGTTCGCCGTCGACTACGCCACTCACGCTGTGACGTCTTGCTGGTGAGCACCGACGCGGTGGGCACCGCCGCGCTCGAGGACGCGGCGATCTCCAGCGGCACGGCGATCATCGTTGCCATGCCGCAGGCCCCGAGCGTCGAGGAACGTGCGTCCATTCGGAGCCGAATACGCGCCCAGGGAGCCCGAACGCTCATCTTCGGCAACGAAGCCACCCGCGGGCTGCTCGAGTGCGCCTTGGATGCCGCCCAGGGCACCGTCGCGACCCGAGCCCCCGACACAGGCCGACTCCCAGACTCCAGCCCGGCCTCGATCACGATGTTCGGCCATCGCACGCTCTCGCAGCTCAACGTGTCGCGTGAGGCCCTGTTCGCGAGCCTGCGCAGCGCCATCGCGGCCCCTCCTGGGACGAAGCCGTTCACGCTCATCCTCGCGGCCATCGGCCGTTTTCGAGTCCTCTGCGACAGCCTCCTTACGGAGGGCACCGCCGCCCTTCTGCACGCCATCATCACGCGCCTCGCCGGCAGCGTCGACGCGACCGACATGGTCGCGTACTTGGGCGATGGTCGCTTCGCCGTCCTGGCCGTTGGACCGAGCCGTCCCGATCTTCCCGCCGCGGTGCGGGCCTGCTTCGACGAGCCATTCACGGTGGCGGGTGATCCTGTCTACACGCAGGTCGCCGTGGGGCTCACCGAGAGCACGCGAGCGTACGACTCACCGGAGGCTGTCATTCGAGACGGCATCACCGCAGTGCGTCGCGCACGCGCGGGCCGGCACGCTGCCAAGTTCGACACGTCGATGCGGGTCGAGGAGGCCGACGAGCTGCGGCTCGAGGGCGAGCTGCGCCGCGCGGTTCAGCAACAAGACTTCTCTCTGCGCTACCAGCCGGTGGTCAAGCTGGAGTCGGGTCGACCGATCGGCTTCGAGGCGCTCGCGCGATGGACCAGCCCGACCCGCGGGTTCGTCTCGCCCGCCGAGTTCATCCCGATCCTCGAGCGAACCGGGCTCATCATCGACCTCGGCGCCTGGATCCTTCACGAAGCAGCGGCACAGGCCGCCGCATGGAACCGCGAGTTCGAGCTGACGCACCCACTGGTCGTCAGCGTCAACGTCTCGGCCAAGCAGCTACAGCGCCCCGAGCTCATCGACCACGTCCGCGCTGCGCTGGAGTCCACAGGCCTGCAGCCTGGGGCACTCAAGCTCGAGTTCACCGAGACCGCCACCATCGAGGCTCCCGCCGAGATCCTCGAAGTCCTCAACGGCTGCAAAGCCCTGGGTGTCGACGTCTGGGTGGATGACTTCGGCACCGGCTACTCCTCGCTCTCTCAGCTCGGCCAGTTTCCAGTCGACGGGCTCAAGCTCGACAAGGCGTTCGTCGATCCGCTCGACGGCACCCCAGCGGGATCGGCCATGGCCCGCGCGGTCCTGGGCATCGCGAACGTGGTCGGAGCGCCCGTCGTCGCCGAGGGCATCGAAACGCCCGCTCAAGCCCAAGAGCTCATCGAGCTGGGATGCGTGTGGGGGCAGGGATACCACTTCGCGCGCCCCATGGCGGTTGGCGACGCGTACGCGTACGTGGCCTCGCAGTCGGCCTCGTGAGCCGGACCCGTCAGTCGTTCTCACAGAGCGTATCAACACCGTCAACGGTGTGTTGACACGTGAATCCTGTGAAGTCGGCGCACTCACGATCGATCGAGCACTGCACCAAGCAGTAGCCGTGTGCACATTCGGTCCCGGCGGGGCACTCGCGAGAGTCGTCGCAAGAGACGGCACAGCGTTCGCTGCACTGAGACGCCGTGCAGCATTCAGCATCGAGGTCGGTGCACTCTTCGTCGTTCGCACACGCCTGCTGGTACGGCGTGCAGACGTTGTCCACGCAGATGCTGGGCCCCGAGCAGTCTGCCGTCGCAAGACACTCCACGCACTCCCCGAGCTCGACGCTACACAGCGGCTCGTCCCCCTCGCAGGAGCTGTTGTCTTCGCACGGGACGCAGGTCCCCGATTCGAGGTCGCATGCTGGCGTCGCGGGGGTTCCCGCGCACTGCTCGTGGGAGGTGCAACCCGGCGTACTGCTCGTCCCACCGCTCGTCGTCGCCGTGGTCCCGGCATCTGCATCGGCATCGGCATCGGCATCGGCATCGGCATCGGTGGATGCCTCGCTTCCGCCGGAGAGCCCACCGGTGGCGAGCGTGTCACCGCTCGATCCGCCCGAGGTGGAGGCGGCGCTGGTCAGATTCGGCGTCGCACCCGAGGAGGACTCGGAACCTCCAGCGCCACCGATGTAGCTCGGATCTGGGATCGTACAGGCCGCCAGCGACACCACCGCCGCACCGATCCAGCTCGATCTCACCTTAGGAGTATCGGCCGTTCGACCGTCGCCTTCAAGCGCTGAGGCGTCCCGACGCAGGCCACGAAGCGCCCGACTTCGCGCTCACCCGAACTGCGTCCAAAGTCGTTCGAAGGTCTTGCCGAACGCGAGGACCAGCTCGTCATCGTCGCTGATGACGATGTTCTCGTGGTTGCGCGTTGCCGCGCTGCGGGTCCAGTTGTAGCTGCCCGTCAGGACCCGCGCGTCATCGAACACGGCGAACTTGTGGTGCATGTGGTCGGGTGTGGAGTCCATGCGGACATCGACGCCCTTGCGTCGCAGGCGATCGACATCCGAGCCCAGGTCGGCCGACTTGTCGTCGTCTGTGACCACGCGAACAGCGACACCCCGCTCATGCGCGGCGAACATGGCGTCGACGATGCGGTCGTCGGTGATCGTGAAGACGCAGACATCCGCAGACGTCCTCGCCCGCTCGAACTCTCCCACGATGGCGCGCAAGCACTGCAGGCCCGGGGAGAATCGCGCCTCGAAGCGCGGCTCGGGCTCGGCTTGCGCGCGAGGGAGCAGCGCCTTGATCGCGTTCTCGAGCCAGTCGACGACGAACGCCTGGTCATCGCCGAGCTGCTCTCTGGCCAGGTCGAACGCCTTGGCCCGAAAGACCCCGAGACGCTGGTCGTCCAGGCCCTGCTCGTCTACCAAGTCGCGTAGGGCCCTGCGCTCCGCCCTCGACAGCCGGTGGTCGTCGAGCATCGAGCGCAGCAGTGCTTCCATCTCGTCTGGACTCATGGCAGCTGCACGATACAGCGCCTGGTCGCGCGCCGCCTACGGATAGAGCTCTTCGGCGGTGACGGTGCCGTCGATCGTACACACGTCGCCGGTGCTGACGTTCATGAGCGAGACGCCCTCGAACACGATCTCCGCCCGCCCCTCGGACGGCTCCCACACCTGGACGTCCAACGTGCCGCCGATGCTGTCGACGCCCCCGGGGGACAGCGCGTCGGAGTCGAGGTTCGTCCAGGTGCCTTGGGCGGTGTCCACCATGTTGACGATCGTCATCGTGTCGACGCGGTGCTGCGTGCTGAGCTGGAAGGTGGCCGGGCCCTCGAGGTCGAACTGAAAGCTGCCCGTCAGGGTCGCGCCGCTGTCGTAGACGGACGCGACGCCGAGCGACCCGTTGTAGCTGACCACGACGGTCCCGCCGAAGTCGATGTCGCAGCCCGTGAGCGTGACGTCGATGCTGCCGCCCCCCTCGTCACCGCTCGAGTCGGAGCTCGAGCCCTCGGTACCTTCGGTCGCGACGCCCGCGGACGTGTCGTCGCCCGAGCTGCTCGACGCGTCGTCCCCACCACTCGAGGTCGCGGGGTTGGTACCCGGGGGCATCGTCGTCGCGGTGGTGTTCGAGCCGCCCGCGCTGCTGCCATCGGGGCCCGTCGTCTGCGCGTCGCCGCTCGAGCTCGCCGCGGCGCCGGTGCCGGTGCCCGAGTCCGTATCACCACCATCGCTGCCGCCATCGCACGCAGCCAAGAACGCAACCATCGCAAGTGCAGTCCAACGCATGCGCGGTGCGTAGCATGACGATTCGTGCCACGTCACGCAGTGCAGAAAACTTGCGCTAGAGCAGCCTGTGGTGCAACTCCGCGTGTAGGCTCCGTGGGTGGCGCGCGTCTACGAGGACTTTCTCGGTCTTTGGCAGCTGATCCCCGAGAGCTGCCAGTACGAGCAAGGCGATCCCCCCAAGGCTGGGACCTACCGCATCGAGGAGATGCCCGATGGCACGCTCGAGTTCACGGCGACGTGGACCGACGCGGAGGGCAAGGAGGGCTCGGTCTCGTTCTCGGGGTTTCCCGACGGCACGAAGATGCCGTTCAACGCGGGCGACCTCGCCGACGCTCTCGCGATCGAGGCCGTCTCCGCGCGCGAGCTCAACTCCTACGCCTACCTGGATGGTCGCGAGCTGATGGTGGCGCAGCGCCAGCTCGACGCCACCGGGCAAGCGATGCGCATCACCCAGATCGTTCGACTACCGAGCGGCGAGAGCCCGGGCAACGTCGCGATCTACCGCCGCGCGCCGCTGCCCTCGTGAACGTCACCCGCAGATGCACGAGCGGTTCATCCCGTCGAACTGAGACTCGCTGACGCCGTGCTTCTCGCAGCACGCTTGGCACTCGGCGCTCCGAGACTTTGCCTTCTGGTCCGTACCGCACGCCTCGTTGGCCGCGGCTTCGGCTTTGCCACTGGCCGTCAGAGGTCGGCACGCAGACACGGCGAGCGCCGCGACGAGGAGTAGGGACCGCATTCAGACGACCTTCCGGATGAGGACGTAGAGAATCCCGATGAGGGCGAGGATGAAGAAGACGAACCCCATCACGTTGGTCCAGATCACCATGTGCATGGAGAGCCGGCTGAGGACGAAGTAGAGCACCCCGAGAATCGCGATGAACAAGAGGACGGAGCGGACCCGCTTGCGGACGTCTTCTTGTTGGTCGGGGTGCAAGAAGTGCTCGATGACGAACGCCAGCCCCACAAGGTAGAGCGGCGCCAAGAACACCAGCACGTTGGTGTCGCCGATCATCCCGGGCACGGTCGCGGCGTAGATCGTCCAGAAGACGAGCACCAAGAGCGCGAAGAACCCCAGGCCGATGTTGACGTTGGCGAGGCGCTGGCTGAGCACTCGGTTGCCGGAGGTCTTCACGAAGTAGGCGGCGGCCCCGAGGAGCAGCGGCAACGCAACGACCCCGAGTCCCGCGGTGAACCCCGCGTTGACGAGGGCTTGCATCAGCTCGGCGACGGTCATGGGCGGCCATCATACCCGGAACGATCGGCGACTTATTCCGAGAAGGCGTCCCAACACCTGTCAGCCCTCCGGCACGCGAACGTTTCACCCCGCGCATGCCGACCAAGACCGCATCTCTCCTGCTGCTGGCCGCTGCTCTATGGGCGGCGCCTGCGTGTGCTCACAAAGCTCCCAAAATCGACGCTCCGCTCGGGCGCGTCGTGGTCTACCGCAACGGGGTCGCATACTTCGAGCGCCGCGCGACGGTGGATGGCTCCTTCTCGCTCGACGTTCCGCGGGGACGGGTCGACGACTTCCTCAAGTCGCTGACGGTCGTCGACCTGTCCGATGGCAGCCCGCTGTCGGTCTCGTACCAGACACCCGATCGCTCCTCGGCCCGCTCGGTCTCGATGAAGATCGTGCTCCCCCCGGGAAAGCGGGACGTGCTGATCACCTACGTCACCGAGAGCCCCGCGTGGAAACCGAGCTACCGCCTGATGCTCGGGGACGACGGAAAAGCGCAGCTGCAGTCGCTCGCGGTGGTCGATAACGTCTCGAACGAGGAGTGGGAGGGGGTTCGGGTTGGGGTCGGCACCACGTCGGCGCTGTCGTTCCGCTACGACCTGCACAGCGTCCGAATGGTCGAACGAGAGACGGTCGACGACGGGACGCTGATCGCTCAGGCGCCTCCCACCGGCGGCAGCGCCTACGCCGTGGACGGTGCCCACAAACGCGTCATCGCGAACGTGGGCCTGGACGACCTCGAGGGCTTCGCCGTCTCCATGGACGATTTTCGCAACATACCGACGGGGAGCTCTACGGGCCGCGACTACACGGCGGTCGTGGAAGCCAGCGCAACGGTGACCATGGAGGAATCGGGCGTCGCCCTTGCGGGCGCGAGCTCGGCCGAGAGCAAGAGCGAGCTTGCAGGCGCAGACGAGCCCGACGAGCCACCACCGGAGCCTCCGGTCATGCGGCTCGTCAATCAGCTCCAGGGGAACGCAGACCGCATCCGGATCGAAGGCTATCGCATGGATGGCGAGGCGGACACATCCAGCGCTCTGCGGCGCGCGAACACGCTGCGCGAGACGTTGGTCGCCAATGGGATCGACAGCGCGCGGATCGAGGTCGCCGAAGGCCGCGGGACGGTGGAAGACTCCAGCGACGTCCTGCGCGTGACGGCCGTGGACGAAGTGCTCCAGATGACACAGGCGGTCGGCGATGGAGACGACGAGGCTCCGAGGGGAAGCGCGCTCTTCCTCGCAAAGCAGCCCTTGTCTCTCGAGGTCGGGCATTCGGCGATGGTCACGTTGCTCGAGGCCGAGACCTCCGCCCACAGGGTGTACGTCTACGACCCGGCGAGCGAGAGAGGCTCGACAAGGTTTGCCTTCAACGCGGTGCGCATCACCAACCCGACCGACCACACGCTCGACCCGGGCCCCTTCACGGTCTACGCAAAGGACCAGTTCCTCGGGGAGGGGATCGCCGAGCCCATTCCTCCACGCGCCAACGCGCTCGTGCCCTACGCGCTCGACCGCACGCTTCGCGTACGCACCCAGGAGGAGACTCAAGACGACATTCAGCGACTGATCGACGTGCAGCGAGGCGTCGCCACGACGGATACACAGCGGGTCCGTTCCACGACGTTCCGCTTGCACAACCGCGGTGCGCAGCGAGCCACGGTGTACATCCGGCACCGCGTCCCCTCGGGATGGAAGGAGCACGACCTCCCCAAGAACGCACAGCGCTACGGAGACGACGTGCTCGTGCCGGTCGACGTGGAGGGCAACGAACACGCCACGCTGACGCTGCGCGACACGATGCCCCTACAGTCCACGCTGAACCTGCGAGCGACGAAGGACCTGGTCATGGTCAAGCGCTACCTCGCTTCGGGCGACGCACCGCCGTCCGTCGCGCCACAGCTGCGAGCGCTCGTCGATGCCCACGAGCGCGCGCAGGCCCTGCACGAGAAGCTGCACGCAGCCCAAGAGCAGGTTGGGGCGCTACGCATCCGCACGCAGGAGCTTCGCGACCAACTCGTGCTTCTGCGCAAGTCCAAGAAGGCGCAGTCGCTGTCGTCGCACCTGGCCAAGCGGATGCGCGAGGTCAGCGACGAGCTCGATGCCGCCCTGCTGGTGGTCAGCGGCCTGAAGAACGAGCGGCTCGCGGCCCACATCCAGCTGAGTACGATCGTGGCCGACCTCGCGGTGGATGACGAGCTCGCCGTCCGATGAGCGAGGGCTTCTCGCGCGTGCCAGTTTGTCTTCCACCTCGCTGTGAGGGTGACCGCATGGCCGCGCGCCACCCTTCGTGCACCGAAAGCCCTGCGAGAACACGTTGGCACTCGCGTTGCACCATCGCCGCGCATGTCCCTTCTGCGAACGTGCGTGTTCCTTCTCCCCTCCTCCCTCGCGCTCGCGTGCGCGGGCAACCCATCCCCCGTCGTCGAGGCCCCGCAGTGCGAGCCCGAACCCACGATCGTGGTCAGCGATCCAACGCCCTCCAAACCCATCGTCGCGATCCCCCCCGACACCGAGTTCGTGAAGCTGAGGCTGTTCGTCGTAGGGGCCGCCGACAGCCTCGATGAGACCCTGCCCGAGCCGATCCAGCGCACGGACGCTTGTGCTCGAGCAGGGTGCGACCTGTTGCTCTCGCCCGTCCTGCTCGGTCGCAACCACGCCGAGATGGAGATCGAGATCGGCAGCAAGAGCGACGGGGTCTTGTTCTCGATGGAAGCGCGACCGCGCATCCTCGACGACACCGTGGAGCTCCGCCTCGACGCACATTTCCTCGTCGAAGACACGCACAACCGGCCGCAGCACCTCCAATTCTCCGGTGCACTCACACCCGGGCAGATCACCCACGTCGGAACCTTCTACGCGACCGACCACCGCGGCCACGTCATGGGTCCGCAGGTCTACGCCGTCGTCGAGCGTGCGACCGGCTCCTAGTCTCGTACACTTCGTCCCGTGCCACGGCGGCCACGCACCCCGCGTCAGCCCAAGCAGGAGCGCTCCCGCTTCCTGGCCGATGCCGTCGTCGAAGCCGCCGCTCGGGTGGTGCGAGAGGTTGGGTGGTCGCGCGCAAAGGTGGGGCGGATCGCCAAGGTGGCCGGCGTCAGCGTGGGTTCGCTCTACCGCTACTTCCCTGGCCGCGACGTGCTGCTCGGCGCGGTGATCGATCGCGCCCTGGCGCGCGATTCCGAGGCATTCGAGGCTGCGTTGCAACGCCTCGATGGCGGCACGATCGAGGAGAGCCTGCGTTCGTTCATCGACGCGCTGGTCGGCGACGACCGACTCACCGATCCACGCCTCTTGCGGCACCTCGTCGACGTGCTCGACGCCGCCGGCCGACTGGAGACCGTGCGCACGTTGTTCGACGGCATGGTCCGCCGATTCGCGGAGCGGCTCGTCGAGACCCACCCCGAGCTGGGCCCGATCGCGGTCGTCGAGCGAAGATCCCACATCGCGTTCTGGGGCCTGCGGTCGGCCTTCGTGGCGCGAGTACGCGTCGAAGACCCGTTCGATCTGCCCGCATTTCGCGAAGACGCCGAGGTCACGCTGCACGCGCTCCTCAGAACACCAGCCACGCGATGAGGGCCAGCGGTGCCGCATACGCGAGCAACGACACGACGAGGTGGGCGACGAACGCGAGGACATCGCCAGTCGTGGGCCGCGGAGGCTCGACGTCGAGACCCAGCTCTGTCTTCAGCGCGCCCACATCACGATCGAGCAGCGCATCGGCGTCTCGCCCGTAGAGGTTGCGGCTGTGTCGTCCACGAACGAACGCCCGAAACACACGACTCGGCCGCTGGACGATGCCCATCGTCAGCGCGAGCGTATTGAGCACCCACGCGGCCGGGTACGCGCGACAGCCGGAGCCCAGCTCCCACGCTCCGATCTCCGCCTCGCCGAGGTTCGACGTCTGGTAGCCCGTCAGCACGTGGTGCATGTCGTGAAACACGACGGCCTTCTTTCGGCCCTCAGTGTTCGGAAACGAGAGCGGGATGCCGAGCACGGTCACCGTGACCGTGGGCTTGGAGTATCCGCCGTCCTCACCGAACCCGTTGGCTTCGAAGTAGGCCGTGCGAGCCTCGAAGAGCGTCGTCATGTCCCGAGTGTGCGACCGGGTTCGGAACGCGACGACTCGCGTTCGCGAACGCGGAAAAGGATGTAAAATCATCGCACTGGGGCAGTCTCGCAGTGTCGCATTCAGGTTCCGTTCTCAGCCGCGCGCTTGATCTCCGAGAGATCCGCGCGGGCCTGCACCACATCGGGGTGTCGATGGCCGAGCTCGCCTTCCAAGATCACCACAGCTCGGTTCGCAGTGGTGACGGCGGTAGGCACCGTCTGCGTCTTGGCGAGCGTGAGCAGGCACGATGCGGCCTCCCGCGTCCCCTCGGGGAGCTTCGGAAGGGCCGACTCGACGAGGCCCTTCGCCTCCGGTCCGCGGCCGAGCTCGAGCAGCGCCGACGCCTTGGAACATTCGGCGATTCCGGTCGAGAGGTGGTCGGAGCCATACGCTTTGGCGCGGCGCGAGACCGCCTGTGCATAGGCTTCGAGTGAGGCTTCGTCGTCGCCGCGCACCTGCAGCACGGAGCCCAAGTTGAGGTAGTGGGTGCCAAGCTGCGGTTCCTCGTCGCCGTGCGCCTCGGTCATGACGGAGATCGCCTGCTTGGCAGCGGCCAGCGCAGCATCGGTGTTTGCGTTGCGCACGTACACCTCGGTCAACACGCCCAATACGGTCGCGACCTCGCGTGCGTCGTCGAGCGCGCGCCACCCCTGGGCCGCGCGCTCGAGGAGCCCTTGGGCTTCGTCGAAGCGACCCTGCATCAGACGGAGCTCGCCCTCGCGCGTCAGATGACGCGGGCTCGAAGGCGGAGCTCCGTTGAGCGCCTCGTAGGCGCTGGCCGAGACGTTGAGCCAATGCTCCGCAGCGTCGAGGTCTCCCTTGTTTTGCGTGACCCAGACCAGTGACGATGCCGTGTTCACCGTCGCTTGGTGAGCCCGTGCGATGAGCGTGGCTTCGTAGGCCGCCTCGAAGTCTGCTTCCGCCTCCGGCAGCATGTGCGTACGCGCGTAGACCTTGCCGCGCTGGTAGAAGGCGTCGTAGAGCACGGTCGGCTGGCCGAACGCCTGCGCGCGACGGACGAGGTCGTCGCCTAGCTCGAGCGCCGCCTCGTACTCGCCCGCGAGCGCCAGAGCATCGACCCGGCTGCCGTCTGCCTCGAGCTGCACGTACTCGGCCTCACGACCCAAGAAGTTCGGGGCCTCGTCGCAGATTGATGGCGGAATGAACGCGTTCGTCAACGCCTCGAGGCTCACACCTTGGGGCGGCGCCTCGACGATTTCGATCATCGACTCGTAGCGGCCGAACAACGCGTCGAAGCACTCGACATCCGATGGCGTCGGCCCGCGTTCGCAGACCTCGGCGACCTTCAGCTCGACCGCCAGCACCTCGTCCCTGAGCACGGCCAACGGCTCCCCTGAACCCGTGGCGCCGTCGCGCTCTACGGTCCAGATCGACGACCATCGCTCGGAGACGGGACAGGGTGTGGGACGGACGCTCGACTTCAGGGGAGCCGCCGCCAACACCCCAGCGACAGCCAGGCCCCCAGCCCACAAACGGTAGCGTCGGCGCGTATCGAGGGCATCGAGCAGCGACTCCATCGATGCATGCCGTCGCCCCGGCTCGCTGCTGAGTCCCCGCCGCAGGGCTCGGTAGACGTGCCGCGGCACGCCCGCGTCCGGAGGTGGCGGCTCCACACGCCGGCTCGCGATCGCCTCGACGAGCTGGGTCATCGTCTTTGCCTTGAACGGCCGGTGGCCGTAGAGCCCCTCGTAGAGCGACACGCAGAAGCTGAACTGGTCCGCTGCGGGGCCGACGTTGCCGCCGAGGAACTGCTCGGGGGACATGTACGCAGGCGTGCCCATGATCGCGTCGCTCACAGTGGTCGACCCGTGTGAGAGCCGGGGCCCTCCGCTGCCATCGCTGAGTTCCTCCGAAGACGCGGACGCTGTCCCGACCTCGCGGACCAACCCCAAGTCGAGCACCCGCACCCGCCCGTCATCGCCCATCATGGCGTTGGCGGGCTTGAAGTCTCGATGCAGCAAGCCGTGGGCGTGAAGCGCAGCCAAGCCCTGCCCGGCCTGTCGGTACGCACCGAGGATGGCTTCCGGAGGCTGCTCGCTCTGCCACTGTGCCAGCGTGCGCCCGTAGATCCGCTCCATCGCGATGTAGAGCGCGCCGTCGTGATCGCCGATGGCGAACACCTTCACCACGTTGGGGTGGGAGAGCTGCGCCATCGCCTGAGCCTCTCGACGCGCCCGCGCGACCGAGATCTCCGACGATGTGTGACGCGAGAGCACCTTGATCGCCACGTCGCGACCGAGCATCGGGTCACGCGCCGCATACACGACCCCCATCGCCCCCGCGCCGAGCTTGCCGCCGACCTCGAGCCGACCGAGGCGCTCGGGAACCCGCAGCAGCTCGTGTTCGCCGCCGCCTCGCGTCGAGGCCACGGAGACGCCCGCGTCGTCGAGCTTTCGGATCAGCGCGTCCGCCATCCCCATGATGGCGTCGGTGGGAGGGCCCGGACGCCGCCTGGTGGGATTATCGTCGCGCTGGTCTATCATCCTCTTGCACGATGCCCGACTTCGCCGAGACCGACGATTCCACGCTGCTTACGGCGTGGCGATCCGGCGACTCTCGAGCGAGTGCTGAGCTCGTGCGCCGCCACTACCGATCGGTGTACCTCTTTTTCTATTCCAAGGTGGGACCCGACGCGGCGCAAGATCTCACCCAGGCTGTGTTCGAGACCTTGTGCAAGCGGCAAACGGCCTTTCGTGGCGACGCCACCGTCCGCACGTACCTGTTCGGCATCGCACGCTGGACGCTCGTACATCACCACCGGAAGCGCCGGGGTTCTCTCGAGACGTTCGACCCCGCTGAGGACGCGCTCGACGTTCCCGACGCGGTCGCTTCGATCACCTCCCAGCTGGCAGCCCGGCGCGAAGAGGTCCTCTTCGTGCAAGGCATGCGGCAGCTCGCCCTCGACGACCAGATCGTCCTCGAGCTGAAGTACTACGACGACATGACGGTCCGCGAGCTCGCCGCCGTCTACGAAGTTCCGCGTGCGACCATGGCGGATCGTGTGGCCCGCGCTCGCACCCGACTGGCCAAGATCGTGGCGCGGCTCGGAGAATCGCCCGCCCTCGTCGAATCCACGATATCGGGCCTCGACGCCCATATGCAGGCGGTCCGGCGACACCTGGCCAAGCACCTCGCAAAGGCCTGAAAAAAGATCCGGACAAAACCCGGCGGCGCGGACTGCCCCTTGGCATGCATCGATTTGGATGGCCGATCGTCGTGGCAGGGCTGCTGGGGGGCTGCTTTGCAGAACCGGAGGAACTCGCGTCCGAGCCCGAAACTCCGGGCACCACGACGGGCGACAACATCGAGTCGTCGTTCACGGGCACGCCGACATCGGCGGGGTCCGCGGGCGGGACGTCGGAGGGGAGCAGCTCGACGGGCGAGCCCGACGACGATGACGACGGCGCCGGCGCCACGAGCACGACCGGCATCGCGCCCGGCTCGGAGAGCGGCGACACATCCTCGGGAGGCGACGGGTCGACCTCCACCGGGGAGATCGAACTCGACTGCGCGGGCGTCCCGAACGGAGACGCAGCGATCGACGAATGCGGCGTGTGCAACGGCCCCGGCGGGCCGTGCTGGGGGTGCACCATCCCTTCTGCATCGAACTACGACCCCCTCGCCGAGATCAACGACGGGACGTGCAGCTGCACGCCCGCGGGGGGCGGCGTCACCGATCAGTCCAACCTGTTCAGCGACGCGGGATCGGGAGGCCAGGATCAGTGGCAGTCCTTCACCACGGGCATCGCCGGTGCGCTCGCGCGGGTCGACCTGGGCGTCGGCTCGCCGATCGCGGGCCCCTCTGCGGGCACGATCCGCATCTACGAGGGCGAGGGCACCGGCGGCACCGAGCTTGGAAGCATCGACGTCACCTTCGAAGACGTACACAACCAGATGCAAGAGTTCGCGCTCGAAGATCCCATCCCGCTCAGCGCAGGCACGACGTACACCATCCGCTTCTCGGTTCCCGCGGTCACCGTCGGCTGGGTCGACGTCGCGCCCGACGTGTACGAAGGCGGGCGGGCGAGCTACGGCGCCGGCACGGACTTCGTGTTCCGCACGGTGATGACGCAGTGCGTGCCTCGGTGATGAGGTCGGCAGACCCCTGGCCGATGGTGCGGCGCGGACCGTAGACTCGCAGGCATGCGAAGGGCTGCGGGGTTCTTGGTCTTGCTTTGCGTCGCGTGTGACCCCGACGACTCCGGGCACGCGAGCGATGCGTCCTCGACGGGCACGGTGATCGACCCGTCTTCGAGCGGTGCCGCGTCGTCATCGTCATCGTCATCGGGCGAGCCCGACTCGGTCTACGCGCCCGAGGTTCACACCTGCCGGAAAGAGTGCGACTTCGCGGCCGACTGCTGCCCCGCCGACCTCGAAAACTGCCCCTCCCCGGGGTTTCCTGGCAACTTCGGCTGCGTGAATGGCCTGTGCGTCCCGGCGCCGTGCGAGACCGACGCTCAGTGCGAAGCCATCACGCCGGGCTCTACGTGCAACGACGTCGACGGCGTACCGCAGTGCGTCATCCTCTGCGACTCCGACGCTCCTTGCGCGCCCCTGGGCTCGGGCTTCGCCTGCGGCGGCGAGACGACCGACGGGCAGGGCTACTGCCGCGAGAGATGTGACATCGGGACGCCCTGCCTGCTCGAGGAGTGCAACGCCGAGGGCATCTGCGAGTGCGCGAACGATGACCAGTGTGTCAGCGGATTCTCCTGTGACGCCGACTGAGACTCGGGGCAGTCTGCCTCGGCTGCCGAGGGGGTTGCGCATTGCCCGTTCAGCCCCAGAATCGGTGGGCCGATGACATTGCCCATCGACCACCCCAACCCCTCGGCCCTGCCTCGGTTCACATTCGCCCTCGGTTGATTCTGGGGACCCGACTCCCGGTTCGGGGGTCTCGACGGCATCGTGCGCACGGAGGTGGGCTACTGCGGCGGCACCACGCCCTCGCCCACCTATCGCAACATCGGCGACCACGCCGAAGCCGTCCAGCTGCACTTCGACCCCACGCGCGTAACGTTCGAGGAGCTCCTCGCGTTGTACTGGCAAGGGCACGACCCGACCTACGCCAAGGGCTCGCAGTATCGGGCGGCGCTGTTCTGCAACGACGACACCCAGCTCGCGGCAGCGCGCCGATCCGCGACCGAGCTCGAGGCAAAGATCGGGCAGCGGGTCGTCACCGAGATCCTGCTCGGCAAGCCCTTCCACTCGGCCGAGGCGTACCACCAAAAGTGGCGCCTCCGTCAGCGCTCTGCCCTCTTCGACGCGCTGCTCGAACACTACCCCGACGAGGCGACCATGCTGGCCTCAACGGCAGCGGCCAAGGCCAACGCCTACGTCGGCGGCCACGGCGACCTCGCCTGGCTCGAGCGCGAGCTCCCACTCCTCACCAAGACCGCCTGAAGAAAGGCCCACGTCATGACCAAGACCTACGAGAAATCCGCCGAAGCCATCGCCCAACTCACCGACGAGCAGCGCCGCGTGACGCAGGCGTGTGGCACCGAGCCTCCGTTCCGCAACGAGTTCTGGAATCACAAGGAGCCGGGCATCTACGTCGACGTCGTCAGCGGGGAGCCGCTTTTCTCGTCCAAGGACAAGTTCGACTCGGGCTCGGGGTGGCCCAGCTTCACCAAGCCCATCGACGGCATGGACGGAGTCACCGAGATCCGCGACACGACGCACGGCATGGTCCGCACCGAAGTGCGCTCCAAACACGCCGACAGCCACCTCGGGCACGTCTTCCCCGACGGCCCTCGCGACTCGACCGGCCTGCGCTACTGCATCAACTCGGCGTCGCTGAGGTTCATCCCCGTCGACCAGCTCGAAGCGGAGGGCTACGGGCAGTACAAGGCGCTGTTCGACTGACGCGCGCGCTTACTGGCACGCGCACGCGGGCGCATCGACCAGCTCGCGAGCGACCTCCGTGCCGCTGTACGTCCACGCCTGGGTCGAGGTCGCGTCCATGTTGATGATGACCTCGTCCATCGTGAACGCGCTGAAGTCGTCGTTGAACACGAAGGCGTTGACGGGCTGATCTGTGGTGCCGCCCATGTCGACGGGCTCACCGTCGGGCAGCCCGCCCGCCGAGCACAGCGCCCCCTCGCAGAGCACCGTGCCTTCGCTGGTGTAGTCGACGATCTGCGGGGGCGCCCACGCGACCGTGCCGTCCTGCACGAGGCCCTGCGTCACGCCGCACTCCTCCGGCCCGGCGCTGCCCGAGATGTCGGTCGTCACCGTGGTCAGCCCGTCGACCACGAAGAAGATCTCCATGGCGTAGGAGACCATGCTGGCCAAGCCGCCCGGCGCTCCGTCGACGTCCTCGAAGTGCAGGACGAACTGACCGGGCCCCACGTGGTCGTCTTGGTCGTAGGGTTCCATCACCGTGTTGAGCTGGTCTCCGGCCATGACCGGCGTGCCGCTGATCTCGAACGTGCTCCCGGTGAGGTCGTAGGTGATCGCCCAGACCTGGCACGACGCAGCGCTCCCGGAGCTGTCGTCCGCTCCACCCGAGCTGCTGCTGCTCCCCTCCTCCGCGTCGGTCGTCTCCGCCGTGTCGTCGGTCGTCGTCCCGTCCGCCGTGGTCGACGTCGAGCCACCGCCAGGCCCGGTCGTGGGCGCCTCGGACGTACCCGACATCGACGTCTGTGGGTCGGTGTCTGCGTCCGTCTCGCCGGCGGTGTCGGGGTCGCTCGAACCGCACGCGAGCGCGAGCGCGAGAGACAGGAGGAGCGAGGGACGCAGGTCGACCATTCGCAGAGGATACGGCCACGCGCCGCGTCGACCAAGAAGCGGTTCCGACCGAGCCTGGTCTCAGCGAGCCCGCGGTCGCAAACGGACGCGGACCCCGGTGTCGGGCGCCATCGTGATGTTGCGGCGGACGGGCTTCGGCGGCGAGTCGTCGAGCAGCTCTACGTCGAACTCGGCGACGAGCGTGGCCAAGGCGATGCGCAGCTCGAAGTCGGCGAAGGCTGCCCCGATGCAGCGCCGGTGCCCGCCCCCGTAGGGCAAGTACTCGTTGGGCTTGTACGACCGCTCGGAGAAGCGCTCGGGGCGGAACGCCTCTGGATCGGGGTAGTTGTCCGGGTCGCCGTGTACGAGAGTGATGACCGCCGCGACGGTGTGCCCCGCGGGGATCTCCAGGCCCCCCAGCGTCAACGGCTTGCGCAGGGTTCGCAGCGCCTCGGTCAAGATCGGGCGCAGTCGCAGCGTCTCCTTGATTGCGTCGTCGACCGAGCGGAGCTTCGCGATGTCCTCCGCGGACGCGTCGGAGCCGAGAGCGTCGACGTCGGCACGGATTGTCGCAGCGACCCGCGGGTGGCGATGCACCAGGTCCGTCGCCCACGCGAGCGCGAGCGCTGTGGTCTCATGACCGGCGGTGACGATCGTTCGAAGCTCGTCCTTGATGTGCGCGTCGGACATCGCCGAGCCGTCGTCGTAGCGGGCCGCAAGCATCATGCTGAGGATGTCCTCCCCCGGCTCATCCTTCGCGCGCACGCGCTCGAGATGGTCGTCCATGGTGGCCTCGAGCGTCTCGAACGCACGCCGGAACTTCGCATAGGGGCCAAAGCCGCCAAAGTCGCGCTGCAGAAACGGAGCGAACATGAACGAGGGATGCACGGCGTCGAGAACCGAGACGACCGTCTTGCGAAAGTACGCCAGCGTCGGCGAGTCGACGACACCAAACACCGCGCGCAGGATCACCTCGAGCGTGAGCGCTTGGGTGACGTCGCAGAACGCGACGGGTCCCCCACACGCGGCCGCGATGTGGCTACGGGCAGCATCTCGCATGATGCCCGCGTAGGCCCGCATGCGCTTGCCGTGAAACGGCGGCATCAGCAGCTTGCGCTCGGCTCGGTGCGCGTCGCCCTTCATCAGCAGGAGCGACTCCGAGCCCAGAAGTGGCGCGATCGCGTCGACGCCAAACGGGTCGTAGTGCGAGGGGTCCGCGGCGAAGATCTGCTTGATCAGGTCGGGCCGTCCGGTGAGGACGATGCGACCGTTGACGGCATTGACCAGGAACGGGTCGCCGTACTGGGCCTTCCACTTGGGAAAGTACTCGCCGGGCTTCTTCAGCAACCGATAGGTCGTGAGCAGCTTCGTCCGAGGTCCCGACAGTTCCATGGTCAGAGGATGCTCCCGAGCCTCCATCGTACAACGCGGCCGCCTGCGCAAATTCAGCAGCCCGGGGGCAACGCGTTCGCCACGGCAAAGGCCTTCGCCTCGTCGAGCCGACCCAGAGTGCACAACGCCAAGATCCGGGTGCGCTGTCGCTCGCGTGCGAGCGGGCTGTGGGGGTGGGTGCGGCGGTGCTGGTCGAGGAGCTTCAGCGCTCGCGAAGCCTCGGACGCCTTGATCGCCTTGCGTGCGCTCTGCAGCAACGCGAGCCCTGCATCGGGCTCGGGGCGAGCGCGCGGGGTCTTGGGCTTGGCCATCGCCACCGCGCGCGGTGGGGGCTCGACCTCGACGACGGCCGCCGCCGCGACCTGCACCGACGCATCCTCCGATGCAGTCGGCGCGCGCGAGATCACCGGACGCGCCGCGGGGAGGGCCGACGCTGCGGGCACGACCCCGACCGAGGCAACCACGGGCTGGGGACGCGGCCGCTGGGCGCCGACGAGCACTGCGGCGGCGGCCAACCCAACCGCAGCCACCGCAAGCTTCAGGGTGAGCGCGGCTCCGATCGTGCTCGAGCTGGCCGTTAGCGCGGGAACGCGCACGAGCAACGCAGCCCACGCGCGCCGCCGGAGTCCCACGGGCGGCCTTGCCGTGCTGCGCCGCGCGAGCCTTCGAACGTCGAGATCGTTGCGATCTCGCGCGACGACCCGCTTTGCGCTCGCCTCGACGAGCTGTTTGGCGGCCCGAATGCGCGAGTAGACCGTACGCGTATTGGCCCCCGTGACCGCCGCAATCTCCGGCGCCGAGAGCCCCTCGAGCTCTGCCAACACGTACGCGGTGCGTTTGTCGTGGTCGAGGCTACCGAGCAGCTGCTCGAGTAACGCGCTGGCCTCCTTCTGCTCCGCGAAGCGCTCGGGGCCAACGGACGTGTCGAGGATCGGCATCGCGTTGGCCGACTCGGTCGCGAGCGGGATGCGACGCAGCTGCCGTCGCGCGTAGTTCCAGTAGACCCGCACCGCGATCGCGTACAGCCAGGTGCTTCGAGACGATCGGCCCTCGAAGTCGCCAAGGCGCCGATGGACGATGACGAAGACGTCCTGCAGCAGGTCCTCCACATCGCGCTCGGGCACACCCAAACGCCGCAGTACGCTCCAAACGTAGGCGTAGTGCTGCTCGTACAGCCCTCGAAACGCGTCCGAGGTCGAGGCGATGGATGCGGCCGGCATCGGGGTTCGAAGGTGAGTGTCCCGCGTTGCGCGGAGCTATCAAGGAAAACGAAGAACGGGCCCGACAACGAGCCGCGCACCTACCGCGCCTGCCCGAAACACGTCGCTGACCCCGATCAAGGTGACCGCGGGCTGCCGAAGCGCCACGTCGAGCTCGGCATCGGCCATGATGCCGAATCGCGAAGAGACCCAGTAGTTCAGCCCTGCAGACGCCAACGCGGCCATCCAGAGCTGGGTGCGAGCGCTCGGGCTGACCCCCGGACCGTACCCTCGGGCCCACAGTCCACCCGCTTCGAGGCCGCCGCACAGGGGAACCTGCACCCGCTCGCCTCCAGGGAGCCAGCACCCCCGTGCGTGGCCCGCGAGCAACGTCGCCCTCGCGCCGAACGACCGCCGATCCTCCACTGGAACATCCCGCGGGAGCGATGCGGTGCCACCCAACTCGACCCTCCAACGAGGGCCCCCCACTCCCCCGGCGAGTAGGAACAAGGCGCCGGGCCTGGGGACATTGCCGAGCTCCACCCCCACTCCTGCACGGACCGTCCCGTGAAACGGACGACGGGTCGGAGGTGGCTCCGGCGCAGGATCGGGTCGTGGCGCGACGGCGGCTGGCGGCGGTTTCGGCTCGGGCGGCGGCTCGGGCCAAGGCCGCTCGGGCTCGGGCTCTTGCACGACGGGCTCCACCGCGACGGCGACCGCGATCGGGTCGTGTTCGACCGCGATGATCAGCGCGGCTGCGGTGCCCAGACGCCGGCAATCCACAGCCTCGATGACCCGCGAGGTCGCGCCGACGTCCAGCTGCAACCGATACCCCGCCGGCACGACGTCGATCTTGCCGGCGTACTCGAGCGGTCGCTTCGAGGGCTCGAGCAACAACGCCTCCACCTCCTGTTCGACCTCGCGTTGGCTTGGGCACCCCGCCGGAGCGCTCCACGTGGGCTGCGCGGGAGCGACCGAGAGCAAAGCGACGAGCCAAGCGGTCATGAGAGGTGACGCAGAGCCTCTTTCGACGGCTCCTGCGTTTTTTTCGATACCTTGAAAGCCCACCGAACACCAACCCGTAGATGCTCATTCGACGCTTGATCCCCTTGACTTGTATGCTCGTGCTCGGCTGCGACCCCTCCCCGGAGCCGGTCGGAGAGGCGGAGGCATCGGGCGGTGCGTCCGATTCCATGACGAGCAGCGACGCGACGACGGACGACTCCCAATCCGGAACGACCGGTTCGGCCAGCGATTCCATCTCGAGCGGGCCACCGACCAGCACGACCGCGGTGACCAGCATGGGCACTTCGGGCAGCTCCGGGTTCGACGACCTCCCGCTCGACGTCGGAGGTGGAACTGGAACCGACACCTCCAGCATCCCCGGGGACTGCGCGCTCGAGCCGCTGGTGTGCGAGATGGTCGAAGGCGCAAAGGTTCCGCCCGATCAGGTCGTCGATTGCGGGTCGGTTGCCCTCGGTGACGCGAAGGACGACTACGGGGAGCTGCGCAACTGCATCCTCGCCGCCAGCGAGGAGCAGCAGGCGTACAAGGGCTTCGTCCAACTCCAAGGCATCGACTCCGAGGTGTGGGCCGCGTGGGGCTCGATCGTCGGGTTCGCGTACACCGAGCACCGGTGGTTCTACGACAACTATCAAGGCAACGAGATGGTCTCGGTGTCGACGTGCACCCCCGTCCCCACCAACGACCCCGACTGTGCTCCAGGGCCACAGGGGCTCTGCCTCGACTGCGCAGAGGAGGGCGAGAAGCCGCCCGCCGTCGTCTGTAGCAGCGAGTGATCCGCGGCGGAGAATGAACCCGGGAGTGCGGTAGTCTATCGGCTGCGTGGAGGAGACGGAGCTCGGGAGCCAGCACGGCTCATTGACGACGGGGCGCTCGAGTGACGCCGAGACACGGAAGCTCGAGCGCGGAGACGCCGTCGGTCGCTACGTCGTGTTCGAGATGCTCGGCCGTGGCGGCATGGGCGTCGTCTACTCCGCGTACGACCCCGAACTCGACCGCCGCGTCGCGCTCAAGCTGCTCTTGCCGCGCGGCAGCGAGACGAAGCGGTCTCGGGGTCGGGCACGGCTGCTCCGAGAGGCCCAGGCCCTCGCCCGGCTGAGCCACCCCAACGTCGTCACCGTGCACGATGTCGGGGAGCACGAGGGGCGGGTGTTCATCGCGATGGAGTTCATCGACGGTGAGACGCTCAAGCCTTGGCTCGCGCGAGGACCCCATCCGTGGAAGGAGGTGGTCGAGGTGCTCAGCGCCGCGGGCCGCGGCTTGGCGGCCGCGCACGCAAAGCGAATGACGCACCGCGACTTCAAGCCCGACAACGTCATGCTCGAGGCGGAGACCGGGCGCGTCGTCGTGATGGACTTCGGCTTGGCCACCGCGCCCGGCACTTCGAGCGATACCGACGACGAGACGTCCCTGCCGAGCGGCACCTCTTTGGGCGATCTTCCCGACGACCTCACCAAGACAGGTGCGGTGATGGGCACGCCGGCGTACATGGCACCCGAGCAGCACGCCGGAGCTCCCACGGCATCTTCGGACCTGTTCAGCTTCTGCGTGACGCTTTACGAGGGGCTCTACGGTCAGCGCCCGTTCGTAGGCACGACGCTCCCCGAGCTCCTCGGTGCGGCACTGCGAGGAGACTTTCGGCCACCGCCATCGCGTAGCGCTGTACCGAGGTGGCTGCGAGACGTCGTCTTGCGGGGCCTCGCCGGCCGTCCGGGCGATCGCTGGCAGTCGATGGACGCGCTGCTGGAGGCCCTTCGAGACGACCCCTCTCGGCGGCGTTGGACGCTCGGGGCAGTGGCCGGCGTGCTCCTGGTCGTCGGTGGCCTCTACGGCGCGAACGTCATCAGAGACGAGCGACGCGAGCAAGCCTGCGAGCAGAGGTCTCACGCCGTCGACGCGCTGTGGACGGCCGCAAAGCGCCAACGTATCGGTGACGCCTTCGCGGCGGTGAACCTCAGCTACGCCGAGGACGTCTGGACCCGAACCCAGCAGGAGCTCGACCTCTCCGCGCAGCGATGGCGGAGCACTCGCCTCGAGACCTGCCTGGCCGCGCCGTCGACCACGCCGAAGCTCCGTATCGCGACCGACACGTGCCTCGACGCGCGTCTGCGCGACATGCAGGCTGTGCTGCGAGTGCTCTCCGACGCGAACGGGAGCGTGGTGTCGCGTGCGACCGCACTCGCCGCCTTGGACGTCGACGACTGCACCGACGAAGCCTGGCTCCTCGAGGCGCCGCTGCCCCCTGAGAACCCTGATGAGCGCGAGGCCCAGCTTCGCCTGCGTGACGACCTCTTCTACTCGTCAGCGCTTCGACTCGCGGGCCGGCTCGACGAGGCAGCGGCGCTGCAAGAGGAGCTCATCGCCCAGGCCACCGAACGGGGCGATGACCGGATCCTCGCTCGCGCGTGGCATCAGCTCGGCAAGACTCGCTCGCTGCAGACTCGGTACGAAGAGAGCGCCACGCTGCACGAGAACGCCTACTTCTTGGCGATGTCACTCTCCTACCGCGACCTCGCCCGGCGGGCCTCTTTCAACCTGGTCGAGGCCCACGGACAGCGGCTCGCAGACGCCGAGACCGGCCGACTCTGGGCTCGACACGCCCAGCTGCTCGTCGACGCCCACCCCACCCCGACGCACCAGGCCGACCTGGAGTTCCTGCTCGGGGAGCTCGAGTTCACGGTGGGTCACCACGGGAAGGCGCTCGAGCTCTGCGAAGGCGCGCTGGCCGTCTTCGAGGCCGAGTTCGGCGAGGTCTCTGCGCGCGCGACCCGTGCACGGGAGTTGCTCGCGGGAATCTACGACAAGCTCGGGCGAACCGAAGAATCTCTCGAGACGTCACGGTCCGTCCTCGCAGCGCGAATCGACAGCTACGGTGAGAACCACCCCATTACGCTGACCGCAAGGAGCAACCTGGCCGCGGCGTTGCTGGGCCGGTCACGGTTCGAAGAGGCAAAGGAGCAGCTTCGCCTGGTCATCGACGGCACGAATCCAGCGAACCTCGACACCGCATCTGCTCTGGACAACCTCTCGTTGGTGATGACGCTCGAGGGGAGAGACGAAGAAGCCCTCGACCTCAACACGCAGGTGCTCGCGCTTCGCCGGCGCCTCCTTCCCGGCAACCATCTTCGCATCGCGCACACGCTCACCAACCGAGCCAACATCGAGTTCAAGCTCCGCGACTTCGATCGCGCGGTCGAAAGCACCCGCGAAGCCCGGAGCATCTATCGCGACCGTGTAGGAGAAGACAGCCCCTACCTCGCCTTCCCCGACCGTCTCGAAGGCGGGGTTCTCCTGGTTCAAGGCCGTGCTGCGGAGGCTCGACCTCTTCTCCAACGCGCATACGAGCACCAGCTGCGTATCGAGGGGCCGGACGTCGAGGCCACGCTCACGACCGAAATCCCCTACGCAATGGCCCTGCTCTTGCTCGATGAGCCGGCCCAAGCACTGGCAATGACGCAGCCGTGGATCGACGGAGACCTCCCGCTCGAGAAGATGTCGGAGGAGTCGCAGCTTCAAACGCGGGAGATGCACGCGAACAGCCTGCTCGCGCTCGGTCGCGCACTAGAGGCCTATGAGATGCTCGACACGCTGCTCGCCCACCTGCGCGACAGCGGCTGCTGCGATGACAGCGTCCCGCTCATCGAGCTCGCACGGGCCCGCGCGCAGTGGGCCGTCGGCATCGACCGAGCGGGGGCGCTCGACAAGGCCGAGGAGGTCGTCACCGCGCTCGAGGCAGAGAATGCGCCCGAGGTCTTGCTCATCACGACCCGCGGGCGCGCGTGGGTCGACGCGCGACGCTCCGACGACTGAGATCGAGACGCCGCTGGGCGAGTCGTGACGATAAACTGGCTCGATGCCGGAGAAACCTCTGGGCGAGCGAAACTACGAGCAGTTCGCCGATCGCTACGCCAAGCACGCGAAGGTCAAGCCCCACAACGCGCTCTACGAGCGGCCAGCCACGCTCTCGCTGCTTCCCGACCTCGCCGGGGCGAGGGTGCTCGACGCCGGGTGCGGGCCGGGGATCTACGCCGAGGAGTTTCTACGCCGCGGCGCGAACGTAGTCGGGGTCGATGTCACGCCTGCGATGGTGGAGATCGCCCGGCGGCGCGTGGGCGATCGCGCCACGTTCGTCGTTGGGGACCTCGCCGAGCCCCTGACCTTTGCGGACAATGGGTCCTTCGACGTGGTCGCGTGCCCGCTCGCGCTCGACTACGTGGAAGACTGGGGACCAACCTTCGCGGAGTTCGCTCGGGTGCTGCGGCCAGGAGGATGCCTCGTATATTCGCACGGCCACCCGATGAGCGACTTTCGGCTGGTGCAGGACAAACACGATCCGCGCTCGCGCTACTTCGACCTCGAGTCGTTCGAGTCGCACTGGGGAGGCTTCGGCAAGCCCGCCCCGAAGGTCGGCTCGTTCAGGCGGCCGCTGGAGATGATGCTGAACCCCTTGGCCGCGGCGGGCTTCATCCTCGAGCGCGTGCTCGAACCCCGGCCGAGCGAAGCGCTTCGCGCCGCAAACCCCGAGCTGTACGCGAGCCTCGACGTCGAGCCGTGTTTCCTCTGCGTTCGGGCCCGGAAGCCATAAAACACTTGAAAGTGGTTTTCATTTTCACTATAGGAGAACGCATGAACCTGGGAGCGTCCCCTGCGTCGACCCGCCAACTCGAGACGCGCATCGCGCTGGCCCATCTCGACGGCGTCGCCGAGGACGACTGCCGCCGTCTGATCGGCACCCGCCTTGCGCTCGACGACGCTGAGCCCGACACCACGCTGGTCGATGTCGACACCGCGTTGGGGTGCTGCCTTCGAGATCGGTGCTCCACGGCCGCGGTCTGGGAGGCATTCGAGCGAGGCATCGCACTCGGTCGACTGCTCGTCGACGTCTACCGTGACGGTTTCGTCGAAGGCTACCGCGACGCGATCGGCAGCAGCCCGGTCCCCCTCGCTGCGGAGTGACAGCCCATGGCGAAGCAGCCTGCTGCAACTCGCCACTCCGCGCTCTGCGCGGGCTCAACGTGCGTCGTACTTGCTACGCGGCGCGCAGACCCTGGCCTTGGCGGACCTGCTCGATCAGGCCCGCGACGACGTCAGCCCGCCGACGGTAACCGGCCCGCCGGTGGAGGAACCGACCCTGCTTGAGGGCGTCGATACCCGCGCCCAGCTTGCGGGCGCGGACGAGCTCGACGCCCAGGCGCACCCAGGCGGCTCCAGAGCCGTCGCGGCTGGCGAGCTGCTGAAGCGCTTGTGCGGCCTTGCGGTGCTCTCCGCGTCGCACCAGCATCCGGCATCGGTGCGCCAGCAGATCGGCGGGGGGCGGGGTTTCGTCTCGCCGAGATTCGCCCCGGCGTCGGCGTGCTGACACTCGACTGGCCATGGGTTCCGTTGAAGCAAGTTGGCTGCCAAGTCCAACGCGGGAGGCTCTGCGCGTAGTGGTGTCCGCCTTCGGGACTCGAGCCAGCTCTTCGCGTGCAACGATCGCTCGCGGTGGTCGACAGCGAGGTCGTGGCAAAGAAACGTCCTCCCAAGCACCGTTCCGCCAAGCGCCGCCGACGCGAAGCCAAGCGACGTCGCCGGCCGAAGTCCTCCCGCCCGGCCGCTCCCCTCGAGCCTGGCGTCGTGTTCCTCACCGGGTCGTTCGACGACCACGACGAGGATGACGATTGCCCCTACTGCCAGGCGCAGCGCGAGATGGGCATCGTCAACGGCCAGCGGATCAGCCAATCGGAGTACGCCGCGTTTCAGGCCAGGGTCGACGAGCTCGTCGCCGAAGGCGCACCCGCCGGCGAGTCGAAGACGATGGAGGAACTCGAGCGCTTTCGCGTGTGGATCGACGGCCGCCTCGCAGCCGAGGGCCGGCCGACCGGGCTCGACGCGATGCACGAGATGAGCGACGAGGAGTTCGTCGACCACATGGGGCGCGTTCATGAACTCGGCGAAGAGTTCGAAGCGCTGCACCGAGGACGGCGCGTAGGTCGCTCAGCCCGGTCGCTCAGCACGCTCGAACTTCCGCGACTCGCGGGGCTCGAGCGGTTGCCGTGAACCTCGTGGACACGGTCGGCCCGACCCGAGAACGCGGCGCAAACGGACTCCACTCCGCGATGGTGACGCTCAGGGGAGCACGAAACGCCAGAGTCCACGCTCGACGCCATCGGAGACCGTGTACAGCACCTCGTTGCGTTCGAGCGCCGTACCGTGGTCGGGCACTTCGAACCCGCTGACGCCGGACGCGAGCTCCGTTCTACGCCCGTCGACTTCAACCAGGACGAGTGAACCCACATCCTGCGCGTCGTCTCGGTCGATGAACACGACGTTCCCCGAGCGCGTGCGGACCCACTCCTCAGGAACCCCCCTCGCCTGGACCTGCGGGTTCCGTGAGCCGTATCGAAGCACGAGTAGGTCACCACGCGCATCGTCGGAGTCTGCCTTCGCAAGCCCGACGATCCCATCGTCGTAGCTGCGATGCGGCCAGGACAGCTCCGGGAAGTCGAGCGGTTCCAGATCGCCGCTGGTGGTGTCCAGGACTTGCATGCCCTCCGACGCGCTGAAGAGCAGCAACTCCGACGAAGAGAGCTCGGCCTGAAGATCCCAGGAACCGTCGAGCGAGAAGCTATGACCGGTGACGACATGGCGGAGCGTGACCCGAATGCCGACGCTCTCGTGCGGACTCCGGTTCTCGATCCAAAGCCCCTCCCAGTCGACGTCTGAAACGAGGACTCCGCCGCCGACGACGTCGCTGCGCCCCGTCAGTCGGTCCAACACGTGAACCCGGCAGCAGTCGTCGGGCTCGCCATGTTCGGACCCTCCCCGCCACAGGAGGTAGCGGGGATCGTCCAGCGTTGCGAACTCGCCAACGGGTCCCGGCACCAGGACCTCGCGCTCGCCACTGGGCAGCGCGACCCGGACGAGCGGGCCAGCTTCTTCGGCGAAGAGGACGCCCGCTCCATCCGCGACAGGCCTTTCGGTGTCGAACTCGCTGCAGCGCCTGCCGAACGACGGAGGCCGGAGAGAGTCGGGCTGGAGCAGCCCCTCGCCAACGACTCGGGGGGAGAGATCAGGACGGCTCGGGTCGGGATGAAAGAGCAGCCTGCCATCTGCGGACTGCGCGACGAGGCCGTCTGCGACCGAAATCACGCAGCTCGCGACCGAGGGAAACAGCGGATGCTCGCCGCGCTGACCGAGCGAATCGACCCACGAGAGGTCACCCTCGAGATCGGTCCGGAGAACGTGTGGCCCGGCAGTGCTGTGGTCCAAAGGAGAGTCGAGGTCGATGGGCCCTAGCGCGACCGGGTCCTCTCCACACGTCCCAACCGCGAAGTATTCTGCCGTCGAGATGTCGAACGGGAACTCGCGACTCGCCACGACGAGCACGCGATCGCCCGCGTAGCTCGTGAGGGCGACCTCGGCGTCTCCGAGCAGCAGAACTGGCTCGACGCCACCGCAGGTACGATTGGGGCTCTCCGCTTCGGGCCCACACCCTGCCGCGAGGAGGACGGCAATCGCGAGACCGAAGCGCACGCTCTCGAGCGTAGTTCGCAGCGCGCGGCATTGCCAAGGCGATGGGACGCTCTCGGGCGGGCTCGGAGTTCTGCCGACGCTAGTCCATCGCGCGGCAGCCTTCGATGAGCTCGCGCAGGGCAGTGGGGTCCCCGCCCGTCGAGGCCGCGTTGCTGATCGCCGAGGGTGTCAGGGCTGGCGACCATCGTCGCGGTCGCGCCGGCGGCGGGCCTTGACCACCGCGCGGGCAAGCGACACCGACACCCAACCGGCCAACGTCCCTTGGCCTCGGTAGGCCAACAGTCGCGGCTCCGCGTCGGCGACCAATCGCAAGCGCAGATCCTGTGCTTCGTCTTCGACGGTCGGGTCATCTGGGTAGCGGCGCGCGATGGCTTCGACGCGCGGCCGAAATACCTCCTGCTCGAACGCTGCCACCGCGCGTGGACACCCCGAGGCTGCAGCGTGTGCCAGCCATAGGTCGTCGCAGGCCAGCCGCGAGAGACGAGCCGGGTCCCCCTCACAGAGTGAACCCAGGCGCTCGATGAACCCCGCCGAACCGGCCTCCGTCGCCGGGTGAGCCGCCTGTGCCTTGGCGACGACCTCGAGCACGCGGGCGCCCAAGGCCACATCGTCTCGCGATGCGAACAAGGCTGCGGCGCGGCCCGGAGTCATGGCTACGCTATACCATCGCAAGGCCGCCGCGCCCGACGACCTCGGGCTCGAGGGCGGGTGCGCGAGCATAGAAGACCATGCCGCGCCTCAGTAGTACTCACATGCCGGCGCGTCGTCGGGCGACCATGGCCACTCGAATGTGTGCAGTGGATCTGCATCATCCGCCGCGCCCGCTTCCACGACTTCGTACGTTCCCGCCGGAAGCGAGTCGATCACGCATGGAATGGTGAACGTGGAGCAGTCGTCGGTGCACGAGACCGTGCCGGGTGGGTCGTCGGCACCCTGCGTCTTGACGCCGACGACCGCGCTGGCTTCGACGATGATGCGATTGCCTTCGACGCGCGCCTCGCAAGACTCTTCGTCGAGGCGCGAACACGAGGATGAGTAGCAGTCCGGGCCGAGAGCAACTCGGATCTCGAGCGGGTCGGTGACCGACGGGCTCGCGCCGGGGGCTTGTTCCCCGGACACAGCGCAGGCGCCGAGCACTTCATCCAACGGTTCGGAGGTCCACGTCTCACCCGTGACGCATCCTGCGGCCGACACAGCGAGCGCCAGCGCTGCTGCGGAGCAGATTCCTTGCAAGTCCATCCTGCAAGGGTAGCCGAAACACCCGGCGAGTCGAGTGCCTGCTTTGCGCCGTGAGCCTTGACCCAGGCCCCGTGTGGGCCCGAGGCATGCGCTCCGATCCCGCCACGCGCTGGCCCGACATGCACGCGCTCATCCGCGCGGTGCATCGACGACGACGCGGTCCCGTATGGCTCCTTGGTGCGTCCGCGCTGGCAGTGGGCGTCGCTTCTACGGCCTGAGTTCGTGGCCCGAACCCGAGGTGTCTGCTCGACCCCGAGGGAACGCGGGCGCGCTGGCGGGAGCTTCGCAGCAAGCGTCCGCTCGCGGCGTTGGACACATACGTCGAACGCTGGGTCGAGGCCAGCAAGACGGCATGCAACGCAGGAAACGACCACCCCTGCCTGTCATCCGCGCGCGCGGAGCTCGAAGAACTGATGACGCGCATCGAGTCGTCCGATGGGGCCGACGTCGTGCCCTGGGTCGCGCAGCTGCCCGACGCTCAGCTCGAGTTCGCCACGCTCGCCGAAGCCCGGGCTGGATATGTCGACGCCCTGCGGCATACGGAGCAGCAGCAGCTCCCCGAATCTGCGTCCGCGCGCTGTCTCGCTCGCCGCGCGTCGATCGACCGACAGCTCTCGGACCCATCCGCTGCGCAGACGCTCCGGCGCGCAGCCCAGCTGCTCGAAGAGACGGACGCCGACCCGCTCGACCGCGCGTTCGCCAAGTTCGAGTTGGCTCAGGCAGAGGACGACCCAAGCCGCGCAACAGAGGCTCTGGACGTGCTTCCGGCCGAGGGCGCGGTGGCCGAGCGCCTCCGCGTGCAGATCACGGGCTGGCTCGAGCAGCACGGGTCGTGAAAACCCCGGCGCCCGTCCGATCCGCCTCGGAAGCCGCCTCGTACCCCACGGCGTGACGCTGCCGCAGCATCAGGTCGACGCGATTCGAGCCGCCCTGCTTCGACAGCGGGAGCACGACCTGCGCGCGCTGTCACAGGGGCGGTTCGGCGACATGACGCAGACGGCCGCCCCGGTCACCGAGGACCTCACCCGACAGCCTCGGGCCTACCTGATGGCGTATACGGGCTCGACGATCGGGCCTCGCGATGCGGACGTCGACTCCGAGTACGTGGAGGCGTTCGCCAGGATCGGGGCGACGGAGGGCTTCTCCGTGGTGGAGGCGGACTTCTACCCCGATGGTCCGCAACGCCCCACTCGCCAGAACGTCCAGTCGGTGCGAGTGCCCGTCGACAGCACCTCGGGGTGGATGGAAGACCGCGGGCAGGTCGCCCACGACGGCCAGGTGACCGTGCCCGCGCCGCGGCCCACGAGGTCCGGAGGGTCCACTTCGCAGTTCGTACGTCGAACGATCGACGAACACCGTGCCTCCCGCTCCGCCCGGGCACGCAAGCAGGGGGTCGAACTCGCGTTCGGAAGCCGACAGGGCGGCGTGTGGGAGCGCGACGAAGGCGACATGCGGCTCATGTTCGGCCTGGCCACGCGACGCCGCATTCGCATCGACCTGTGCTACCTCGAACGCGGCAACGTCTTGCTCGGCCGCGGCCCTCGAGGCCTGTACGCACTCGTCGGCGAAGACTCGTTCGCCCTGTCCAAGGCGACGCTGCAGTCTGCGTTCGAAAGCCTTGGCATCACCGCGACCCGGCTCACCGACGAGATGGTCCGGGTCGCCATCGCCAAGGACATCGGCGTCGACCCTCGCGCAGTCGTGATCGTGGAACAGGCCGCAGGCTTTCACATCGACCTGTCGATGACTCCGTGGACGAGCGGAGTCGTGCTGCTCAACGACATGGCGATGGTCGAGGACGTCATGCGTCGCACCTTCATGCAGCGAGGCATGAGTGACGCGTTGGCTCAGCTCGCCCGGCAACGCCCACGCCTCCTCCAGATCGCCGCCACCGAGCGCGTGACGGAGCGCCAGATCCGTGCGGCCGGGCTGCGTGTGATCCGCGTGCCCGGAAAGTTCCCCGCCCTCCCCAACGACCGTTGGCTCACCAACTTCTTCAACGGCGAGGGAGGCTCGGGCACAGCGAATCGGGGCGCGTATTGGATCACCCAGGACGGTCCTGCTGCCTACAAAGCTGCGTTCGAGCAGGCGCTACGCCGCGCAGGTCTGCCCGTGCCCCGCATGTACCACGTGGCCGCTGAGGCCAGCCGCGACAGCCTGGGCGCACAAGGCGGAGCCAACTGCCGCGCCGTGCCACTGATGACCGGACCGCGTCCGCAGTGACCGTCCGCCCGAGGCTGAGAACATTGTTTGAACCCCAGGCTCCGAGGCTGGTGAGTCTGAGCATGCGATAGTCTCTCCAATGGATGCGCCCGGATTTCTCGACGCCCTCGCGGCCGTCGGCATCCCGGCCGGTGCACTCGACCCGCTGTGCGCCGACGCTGCGTTCGGCCTGTACGTCGACCACGTGGAGACGGGCTGCGTCTACGCCAACGCCGAGTTGTTGCGGCAGTTCGACCTCTCTTGGGAGGAGTTCAAGGGTTTCGGCTGGGCGCGATCGGTCCATCCCGAGGACGCGGCGCGGCTGCGAGACGAGATCGCTCGATTCGAACACGAGCGCGGCACCATCGACGTTCGGTACCGGGTGCTGCTCCCCGAGGGGAACGAGCGGGTCGTTCACGCCCGGGTCACGGCGTACGTCGACGACAAAGGTCAGCATCTCGGCGCCATCGGAACCACTCGGGACGTGACGGCGGAGTCTCGGTTCGAGCAGCACATCCGCGGCAGTCAGAAGCTCGAGGCGATCGGGAGGCTCTCCGGCCGCGTCGCCCACGACTTCAACAACGTGCTGGCGGCCGTCCTCGCATCGGCGTCGATGCTGGAGTACGAACCCCTGACCGACGAGGGCCGCGACTTTCTGTCGACCATTCACGAAGCCGTCGACCATGCCCGCTCGATCACCACGCAGCTGCTATCCCTGGCGCAGTCCAACTCCTCCGCTGGCGCCTGCACGCTCGATGTCGAGCTGCGCGCCGTGCAACCACTCCTGGGGCAGATCCTGGGTGAGGGCATCACCGTCGACTTGAACCTCGCTGCCGCCGACGCCTGCGTTGCCCTGCCGCGGCATGAGCTGGGCCAAGTCATCGTGAACCTCTGCCTCAACGGGCGTGACGCGATGGGCGGCTCGGGCATCGTGATGATCTCGACCCGTCGCGACGACCCGTCCACCCTGCGCCTCGAAGTCGCCGATCAAGGACCTGGCATCCCGCTCGACGTGCAGGCCAAGATGTTCGAGCCGTTCTTCACGACCAAGGAGAAGGGCCGTGGCACAGGACTGGGCCTCGCGACCGTCCGCGACCTCGTGCACAAGGCCGGCGGAGAGATCACGTTGGAGTCACAGCTGGGCCGAGGAACCCGCCTCTTGTTGGGCTTCCCCGTGGTGGCGCCGCGCACCGACGTGCCCCTGGTCGCCGACGAAGTGCTCGAGCTGCGGCCGCTACGCGTGCTGCTCGCCGACGACAACGACGCTCTTCGTCAATCGCTCGCCTACGCACTCGCCGTGGAGGGGCACACCGTAACGGCCGCCGCCACCGTGGAGGCTGCCCGCGAGCACTCCCGCGCCGGCCACTTCGACGTACTGGTCACCGACGTGCTCATCACGGACGGGAACGGCGACGAGCTCGCTCGTTCGTTCTCGAGCGACAACCCCAGCGCTCGGGTCGTGTTCATTACCGGCTACGCCGGAGAACGGCAAACCGTGCTCGACCACAACTGGCCCACCGCGCCGCTGCTGACCAAGCCGTTCCACCCCGACGCGCTGCTGGCCGCCATCGCGACCGCCTTCCGCGACTGACCCGACGCGCGACGGCCCCATCGTCTGCGGCGTCGTACTGTGCACCCCTCCATGTTGTTGCCCACGCTGACCCACGCGAAGGCGTACGCGGAGCTCTTCGGCCGAGACGCCCCCTGGCGACCTGCCATCTCCGAAATCGCTACGCGGCACGATGTCGACGGCCCGCTCATCCGCCTCGGCGGAAGCAACGTGATCTTTGGAGGCCCCAATGCCGTCATCAAGATCTACGCGCCCATGTGGAGTGAGGACGCGGCGATCGAAGGCGAAGCACTTCACGCATGCGCACGTCGGCTGCCCGTGGCAATACCGGAGCCGATTGCGTCGGGAACGCTCGAAGGTTGGGCGTATCTCGTCCTGAGAAGACTGCCTGGCCGCCCCCTCCTCGACGGCTGGCACGATCTCGACCCCGCCGCGCATGCCCACGCCTGCCAAGAGACCGCGCACCTGTGTGCAGCGCTTCACCGGGTCCCGACCGCCGGGCTACGCCACGTCCCCTCGGCCCGGCCCCTGCTGCAGCGACCGATCGCCGAGGTCTGCGAGAAACATCGGCGCGAGGGGCTCGACGAGCGCTGGATCGACGACATCGCGACCCTCCTCGAAGCCTCGGACGGCAACCTGGACGGCAGCGCCGACGTCTTCGTACACGCCGACGTCCACCCCGAGCACCTCTTCGTCGACGGCGGCCGCCTCAGCGGGCTCATCGACTTTGCCGACGCCCTGATCGCCCCGGCCGAGTACGAGCTCGCCGCCACCCTCGCGCTGATGTGCGCACCCACCCGCGAAGACCCCAGCGCGTTCGTGGACGCGTACGGCCGCCAGCTCGACGCCCCGCTGCGGCGCGCCCTCGAGGTTGCCCTCCTCCGACAGCGGTATTGCGCCCTGCCCGAGCTGCTTCATCGCATGCCCGAGGCCGGTCGACCCAAGACGCTCGAAGAGCTCCTCGAGCGGTGCTTCGGAGGCTGAGGCCGCGAGAGCTCTACGCGCGTTCGTCCCTGGGCAGCGGGTCTCGTCCGCGACCATGGGCCCACAGCCCGGCAGCGCGAGCACGAGGGCGAGGCTCTAGCAGGGCGAATGCACGGCGATCAGACTACGGGTCGAGCGCGGGACCGTCGAGACCGGCGGCAAGACGGCCCGGCGGCCGAGGGACTGCGCCCGGACACAGGACCAAATAAATCGCTTCGACTCGAGCCTCCGAGGTCTGGTCGCCGGACGGGGTAGGTGAGGCCGGAACGCGGCCGCGGAGCGACTGACATGCACAGCACCAAAAACCCCTTGCGCCTTGGCACTCTCGAACTCCGCTACGACCGTCTGGTGCAGACCAAAGGGAGCGGGGACACCCATCAAGTCTGGACCCTGCACGTGGACCAAGTCCATGGGACGTCTGTCCGGCGAGCGAGCGTAGTTCCGCTGGCGATAGCCGGTTCACTTCTGTTTTCAAAGGCCGCGGTCGGATCGTTCATTTCAACGGACCTCGACCTGTCGACACGAATCTGGATGGGACTCGCCTCGCTTCTGCTGTTCGCGTTCTACTCGCTCACCCGCTCCGTCGTGGTGTCAGTTTCGGCGGGGTCACACACTGTCACAGAGCGGCTCGCGGGAAGCGACGCGAAGCTGGCGGAAGCGAAGCGCTTCGTCGAGCAGATCGACCGCGCATCGATGTGGGCCCGCGGGTCGGTCAACACGCGGCGGTAGTCTCAGAACGAGACGCCTCGGACAGCGATGCATGGGGTAGCCTTCTGCTTGCGGATGGGGCTCGCGAACATCGCGGAGCTCGAGAGGAAGGTCGCCTCTCAGCTCACCCTCGCGAACATCGGCCTCTCCCCATTGCCGATGCTGAACCGGCGATACCGTATCGAGGAGATCCGTGGACGAGGTGCGAGGGGCCTCGTCGTTCGCGCCATGGACACATCGATTGGGAGAATCGTCGCGCTGAAGATCTACCCCCCGACGAGCGACGAGAGACTCGATCGAGAGCTCGTGCGAGAAGCCCAGGCACTCGGACGGCTCGAGCATCCCAACGTGGTGCGGATCTACGATGTGGGACACGCCCCGCTCACGCTCGAGCGTGAGGAGATCACGGTCCGCTTCATGTCCATCGAGTACGTCGAGGGGGCGAGTCTCAGGGCGTGGGCTCAAGAGAAGAAGCGTCGCCGCTCGCACCTCATCCGCGCCCTCTTGGCGGCAGCGGAAGGACTGGCCGCAGCGCACCGTGCCGGCCTGGTGCACCGGGACGTCAAGCCAGACAACATCATGGTGGAGACCTCGGGCGCGATCAAAGTCGTCGACTTTGGGCTTGCCCGTGGCCTCTACGCCGCAGCTCCGGAGAGCTTCGCGCCCGGTGTCGATGCCGGACCATGGGCGACTTCGATGGCCGGAGCCGTTGGCACCCCGGAGTACATGGCACCAGAGGCCCGGGAAGGGCGAGCGTTCGCCGAAGCGGACCAATACTCCTTCGCGATGTCGGCGTGGGAGCTGCTCGTCGGTGTTACCCCGTACGACTCCAGTTGCGAGGTCTACAAGCCCCCCGAACAGCCGGGGTTCTCGGGGGCAAACGAGCTGCCTAGACACGTACGCAGTGCGCTCGAGCGCGCACTCGAATTTCATCCGAGTCGCCGACACCGGGACATGCGCGCCCTGGTGGACGCGATTCGTCGCGGCCAGTCGCTGCGGCGAGTCGGGATCGGCCTGGGTACCGCTGGCATCTCGGCCCTGGGCCTAGGCGTCGCGTGGACGGTCACCCAAGGCGGCGTGCCGAGTCTTGGCGATCCAACAGTCGCTGCTTCCGTCGCCCCTTCGACGCCACCGAACTCGAGTTCGGTGTCAGAACCGGTCGACCGCGCACCAATGCGCTCCCCGACCGCCGAGCGTGCCAACGCTGCCACGTCGCCCCCCCCGGAGCCGACGTCGATCGACCCGAGACCGCAAGCACAGCCGCTCGCCGACCCATGCGGCGCCGTCTCCGGGAGCTGGCATTTTACCACCGCAGTCAGCTGGGCCAACAACATGCAGTTCCGAGACATCAACGGGCTGTACGAGCTTGACCTCGAGCACGACTCGAAGTGCAGGTTCGACGTGACCGTGCGCAAGATGGGCAGCTCCCGTCGTCTCAACGCACCGGGGGAGATCAGCGCTGCGAGCGGGCGGGTCGACGCGCGCGTCGTCGACGGACGCGTTCTGCTCTGGACGAAGCTCCGGCTTCGGTCTCGAGCACACCCGCCCCGAGAATACATGTTCGCGTTTCAACTCGACGGACCCGATTCGATGTCCGGTACCTACTGGCACAGACCCGCCGGGACCGTTGCGCATGACATCGCCGGGTTCCTCGAGGGAGCGCGACATCGCATACCATCCGTGTCCGTCTCGGAGGTCGAGGTCCAATGCGCGTTCGAGTGCATTCCTGGCTGCGCAGATGAAGCATCGACTCAATCATGTGTCGACCGATGTGGAAAAGGCGGTCCCGCAATGCCATGCGGCGCCCCGACCAACGTGGCCAGCGCCCCAGCTCGCAGTCGACACGTCATCGACCGTCTCGGCTCGGTCATCGGCACCCGGATGCGCTCCTCGTCCCGCCGCCGCTGCGCAAAGGCGGCGAGGTGGCTCGAAGGCGACTGGACGCTGCACGTGGCCGGTGGCCCCGCGAAGGACTTCCACATCGGGGCATCAGACTGCCAGCTGACGTTCTCGGGCGACATCTCGGGCACGGGAGATGTCGACGGGCATGGCGCTTGGACGAAGCTCGTCCTGGACGGGACCGACGAGCTCGGCGGCGCTCGACTCCGCCCCGACTTCGCACTCACAGGCTGGGGTCCCGCCTTCGGTTTGACCCACGATGGCGATCCGGCAGCAGCCTTCCGGAGGAGATGACATGCATCCGCGACACGACCCAGAAGCAACGAAGGCCCTCGTCAATGACCTCTACCCGCACGTCCTCCGCATGCTTCGGACGAAGATCGGTGCACCGGATTGCTACGATCAGGCGCAAGAGGCGGTGAAGACGTTCCTGATGAAGGACCCGGCCGAAATCACTACGAATCCGCGCGGCTACCTCATGGGAATCGCTCGGATGCGAGTGTTGAAGTACTTTTCAGCTCAGAAGAACGTGACCCAGTTCGACAGCACGCAGATGTCCGTCGCCGCGGTGACCAGCATGAGCGTACGCATGGACCGGCACAACCAAATGATCGCCGCGCTCCAGTCGCTTTCCTTGGACGAGCAGATCGCGATCGAGCAGCATCTGCTGGAGGGACGAACACTCGAGGAGACAGCAGAGGTTCTCGGCGTCTCGCGAGCCACTGCGACGCGTCGCGTCTCCGACGGCCGTCGACGGCTCGCACGGGCACTGACCGCCGACGGAGCAGATATCGGTGACGCCGTCCTTTCGAAGCTTCGTGCCGCATACGAATCCGCGTAGATCGTCGCCCAAGTGGTGAGCCGATCGGGGTGCGTCGCGGGACGAGGTGAGTGAGGCCGCCAACCCGGCCTCCGAAAGGACCACCATCATGCAAATGAGCATCGTCACCCCCTCTCCAGTTCAAACCTCGCTCCTGCCCGTAGAGGTGTCGAAGCCGAGCGGCGGGAACCTCTCCCCTGACATTCTCGCGTTGGAGCTGGAACGAATCGTCAACAAACTCGCCGGGCAGCCCGAGTGGAACATGACCAGAGCTCGGCAAGCCGAGCTCGCATATCGACGTTTCCTCCAGCTCAGGAGCCTGTATCCGACCTGTTCCCTGGTCCCAACGCGAGACATCGACGAGATGTGGCACGGGCACATCTTGGACACACGCGCGTACGCAGCCGACTGCGACCGGCTGTTC
Source organism: bacterium (assembly GCA_024742475.1). Taxonomy (GTDB): domain Bacteria; phylum Myxococcota_A; class Polyangia; order Nannocystales; family Nannocystaceae; genus CAJXVA01. The sequence goes on from JANSYI010000005.1 coordinate 252,069, forward strand.
GGAGGTTTCATGCACCACTGCCCAGCGTGGGACGGGGAAGACCGTGCCGAGCTGGACGCGGCGTTCGCGGTGACACGGGCGCTGTGGATGCGCGCGTTCGGAGAGGAACTCGCAGAAGCGGCACGTTGCGAGAGCAAAGCGTGCCACGTCGACACCCCGTGTCGGTGCCGATGAGATGAAGCGACCCCGGGCGGGCAGCGACCCGCCCGGGCCTGTCACGCGCTGCGGCCGGCGGCGATCGGCTCCTGGGCCATGATGCTCGTCGGAGCCCAGATGTAGACGGCGGTACCGTTTGGGATGTGGCGGCGGAGCTGCTCGAACACCGCGTCCTCGACCGCGGGGCAGCCCTCGCTGGTGGCGATGGCCACGGCGCGACCGCGACTGTCGCGGAGCACCCCAGGGTAGGGGTGGATATATGCGAGGCGCCTGCGTAGGTTGCTGTTGAACGCGGAGCCGGACTTGCCATCGAGCCAGATGCGCCACCGCCAGTTGGGGCTCGGGTCGATGTTGCCAGTGACCGCGAACCCGAGCGAGCTGAGGTTGGATCCGGGCACATTGCTGAACTCGGTGGGGGTGACGGGGTTGACCCGGTTGCCGACGAGACCGTAGGCGAGCCGACGCCTCTCCTCCTCCGACGCGCCCGCGGGGATTCGGGCACCGTGGGCGACGAGGAAGGGTTCGATGACGTCGCGCTGGCGATCGACATCGAGCAGACGCCCCCGCCGCGCGGTGTTCGGCTGCGAGAAGTCGACGAACATCAGCAGCCGGTTCCGCAGCCGGGGCGACCCCCTGTAGTTGTGATACGCGCGCAGCGCCTGTGCCAAGCCCTCACGCGACTGCGACGTCAGACGGGCGTTGTGCATCACCGCGCCGCCGAAGACCTGATCGAGTGGATTGTGCCTCATGTCCGACTCCCTCCCATCTCATCAGACACCGGCAAGCCCCGATACACCAGGCCCAACCGCCGCGTCTGCGGTTTTTGAATGTCCGCTTACACCCCCTTCGAGCAGTAACGGGTCGCGCAGGCATGGCCAGAAGTGTGGCAAAAACACCACATGGCGCTGATCACAATGTGGTGACCATCACCCGAACATTCACCATTGTGCCGCTAATGTCCAGGGATGTCGAAGATGGGGAAGTGGACGATATTGGCATTCGCCTTGGGCCAGGGTTGCTCCAGCACTCAATCTCTGGAGCGAGTGAGGGATATCGACGGTATCGAGACCGTCGATGCCCCACGAGGCTGGCAGGGCGCCACGGTCACCATCGACCCGTTTGAGGATCTGCGACCGAACGAGACGTGGAAGGGCAATGGCTATCGTTCGCGGAACGAGCACCCCGAGCACGCCTACGCGTTCAGCGATCGCCGTGTGCATCGCGTGGGGGATCTCGACGAGGAGTATCCCGCTCTGCTCGCACGAGCGTTGCCACCGGGCGCCCAGATCTCGCTTGGCGCTGCCGGAGCCACGGAGTTCGTGGTGCGTGGTCAACTCATCCAGTCGACCGTCTCATCGAACGTCCGCCCGGTCGCCGCCTTCTTTCAAGTACTCGGCATCCCGTTTGCGAAACACGAGGTTCGATTCCGCGTCGCGGTCGAGCTGTATCGCGACACGAGCGAAGCGCCCATCTGGTCGCAGACCTACGCCTACACCGACGACCAGCTCCAGGGGATCTTCTACGGCTCCGAGGACTCGGGCGACCTCGCCAAGGCCGCGCTCCGGGACTCGGTGAACCGGGCTGCCGCCGACATCACCGCCGTCGTCGCGGCGAGCCGGTCGGCCTCGGGCGCCTGATGCCAACTCCCGGACCCTCCACCACGACAGCTCTACCCGGGCACGAAGAACATCATGTGTTGCCACGGCAGGCCGTCGAACTCCGACTCGAGTCGCAGCGAGTTCGCGCCGAACTCGGCCAAGATCTGCGCCTTCGACATCTTGTGGAGGCGCTTGATCGGCACGTCGGGATCCTCGGCGCGATATTCGAGCAGAGCGATTCGGCCACCACTGTCGAGCGCCCTCGAGAGGTGGCCGAGGACCGCGGCCGGGTCGGACAGCTCGTGATAGACGTCGACCAGCAGGATGAGGTCGCACGTCTCGGGCGGAAGCTTGGGGTCGTCGGCGGTCGCCAGAATCGTCTCGACGTTGCCGATGCCTTCCGTTGCGGCGCGCTCCCGGAGCAGCGCAAGCATCTGCGGCTGCAGGTCGACGCCGATCGCCTTGCCCGCGTCGCCCACGGCCTTGGCCATCCGCAGCGTGTGATAGCCGTTGCCGGCCCCAATGTCGCAGACGACGTCTCCGGGCTGCAGCCCCAGCTGCGCGTGCATGAGGGTGGTGTCTTCCTCAGCGTCTCGCTCTGCTCGGGTCAGCCAGTCGGCTCCCAGGTGGCTCATCGTGTCGGCAAGCTCGCGACCCATGTACGTGCCCGGTGGGTCGGCCTTGGCCGGCGCGGCGGCGGACTCAGGCGTGACCTCCTCCGCTTCGACCGACGCGGCCGGGCCCCCTCCGCAACCGGCGAGAACGACGAGCGAGAACAGGAGTCGGCGCATGCTCGAGCCCTAGCAGCCGGGCGTCCACGCGGCACGCGGATCCGCCCGCGGCCTCCGAGGACCGCCGTCACCAAGACGCCCAGAACTCGGCGAGGGCCCCGACCGGGTCCTCGGGCACGAGCTCGATGGGATCGTACTGGTACCAGTCCTCGGGCAGGCTCTCGACGATCTCCGGTCGCACGAAGCGGCGACCAAGAAGCACGACGATGCCGCGGTCGTCTTCGCGACGAATGACACGGCCCGCCGCCTGCACGACGCGCTGCAGCCCGGGATAGATCATCGCGTACGCGTAACCCGCCTGCCGGGTCGCCTCGAAGTGTCGCGCCATCGCGGCGCGCTGGAACCCGATGGGCGGCAGGCACGGCCCCACCACGAACGCGCCGAGCAGCGCATCGCCGGGGAGGTCAATGCCTTCGCCGAACACACCCCCACTGACCGCGAGCAGCAGCCGCGGGCCCTGACCTTGGACGAAGCGGTCGAGCAGAGCCCGCCGGTCTGCGAGGGACGAACGCGGCGCCTGAGCGAGCACCTGGCCCAAGCGGGGCAGCTGCTCTCGGACCGCGGCGAGGTAGGCGAAGGAGGGAAAGAACGCCATGTACGGGCCGGGCTTCAGCGCCATGACTTCGGCGATGGTGCTGGCGATCTGAGGCAGGCTCGCGCCCCGGTCGCGATAGGTCGTGGAGACGGACGGCACGATCACGACGCGGCGTTGGTCCGCCGAGAACGGCGAGGGCACGCGCAGCTTGACCGCATCGAGTGCGTCGAGGCCCAGCACGTCTCCCCAGTAGTCGAGCGGAGCCAGCGTCGCGCTCATGCACACCACCGCTTCAGCCTCTCGATGGCGGCGGGTGAGGGCGCGCGCCGGGTCGATGCACACCACGCCCACGCCGGCGCCACCGCGAACCTTGGGACCGATGGCGTACGCCACCAAGTCGTCGGAGAACGTCTCGCAGGCTTCGGAGCAGCGAATGACGGTGCGGAACAGCTCGGTGACCGGGTCGGGGTCGTCAGAGTCGGCGTCCCACGCCTGCGGCGCTCGGGAGAGGCGCTGTAGAAGCAGCAGTCGGGCGCGCCGAGCCAGCGCATCGAAGCTGACCGGGAAGTGTTCGAGCTCGAAGATGCCTTGGTGCTCGAGCTGGCCGCTTCCTTCGGGCGGAGGCTTGGACGCGACCGCGCCGACCTCGTTGCGAAGATCGGCGAGCCACTGCGCGATCACCATCGCCATGGGATCGGCCGACGACACCATGCGCTCTGCCGTTTCGATCTGCCGGATGGTGACCCGGGCGCTGGAGTAGTCGCGTGCCCGATCGAACAAGTTGTGGGCCTCGTCGACGACGACGACCGTGGGAGGGCCGTCCCTGCTCAGTAGGGCGATCGACGGATCGAACACGTAGTTGAAGTCACCGACGACCAGGTCCGCCTGATGGGCCAAGTCGGATGCGAGCTCGTACGCGCACAGCGTATGGCGCTGGGCAGCCTCGAGCAGCGCCTCGGTGCCGACGTAGGCGTGCGAGCGCGCGAGCGTCTCGAGCACCGGGGGCGCTCGCTCGACGTAGTTGGTCAGCCGCGGACAGGTGCGCCGATCACATCGACCCGAGCCCAGGGTGCACAACCGAGAGCGCGCGTGCAGGCTGACCGCCAGCGGCGGGCGAACGTCGGAATCGGCGTCGACGGGGCTGGCGTTGCGAAGGGCTTCGAACGTCTCGGCAACGTGAGCGTGCTGGGTGGTCTTGGGCGTGGCGTAGAACACTCGGTGCCCCTGCCGCGCCGCATGACGGATGCCGCCAAAGAGTGCAGCCGCCGTCTTGCCGGTGCCGGTGGGCGCCTGCACGAGCAGAGGTCGCCGCTCCGCAAACGCATCGTCGATCGCATCGACCAGCATGGCCTGCCCCTCCCGCATCTCGCCGTGGGGAAACACCAAGCCCTCGGCCCAACGTGCCCGTGCCGCCGCCCTGCGCTCGGCGGTGCGGGCCGTGGCGATCGCCCTACGAAGCAGCTCCACCAGCTGTGCCCGCGTCTGCTCGGCGTCGAACGGCACCCCGGTGTGCACGGCTTCGCCGTCGGCGAGCGAGACACGCACGACGTCCAGCGCGATTCTCCGGGTCTCGCCCTCGCCGAGCAGCGCCAGCGCATACGTGGACACCTGCAGCCGCGCCGCCACGGGTACCTCCACATCGGCGTGCTGCATGACCGACTTGACCTCTTCGATGGTGACGACCTGGTCGGTCTCGATGAGGCCATCCATGCGCCCTGTGATGCGGGCCTCGAACCCATCGACCTCCAGCGTGAGCGCGACCGCTCGCTCGGCCGTGAAGACCTCGCCCAGCTCCGCCTCGCGCCGCGTCCGATAGCGGGCGTGCACGTCCGACCCGAGCTGCACCCGCAGACTCGACCCGCGCCCGCGGGGCCGCAAGACCGAGGCGCTGGCGATCAAGTCGCGAACGCCGGCTTCGATACGCTTCGCAGAGAAGTCGACCTGAACCACAGGCGCAGCACTATACTGCACGCGCGTTCACGACCAGGCACGAACCGCTACGCGTCGGCGTCGGAGGCGAGCACGAGCTCGTAGACGCGGTCGGGCGAGTCGTCTTCCGTGTCGGCAACGACGCACGAGATTCGAGCGAGCTCGGCGAGCGCCTCGATGGCGCGGCCACGCTCTTCATCGTCCGCAGACGCCAACGTGCCCGCGCTCGAGCGAAGAAACGCCGCGGCGAGGTCCTTGAACAAGTACACGCGGTTCTCGATCGTCGAATCGTCCTCGGGCATGCCGTCTTCATAGCGGTTCGAGTGCCAGACCGCGAGCACTGTCGGCATCGCCATGCCTGAGGCCGTCGGCATTGAGCGCAGCACACACGTCAGCGGACCGCGAAGGGGTCGCGAATGCCGTCGGGGTGACGGCGCGGTGGAGGCTGCGCCGGGGTTTCCTCGGGCGTCGGCTTCGGGCAACGGAAGCGGTTCGAGGTCGGCGCATCGGTGGCCGCGAATCTGTTGGACGGCGATGTCCTGCTCGAGCTTCAGCGCGTGTCGACTTCGAGCGGATCAGGGCCTACCCTCCCCGGGGTCTGAGCGCTGACCACCACGGTGGCCGACGCGGTCGGACAAACACCGCAGCATCGTGAGCAACGCAGACCGAACCGATCGAGCCGGAGCCATCGCCGGCACCCTGTGCGCAGCGCACTGCGCCATCAGTGCGTTCCTCCCCGCGGCCTTCGGGGTCTTGGGCCTGGGGTTCCTGCTGGGGCACGAGGCGGAATGGGTGCTGAGCAGCCTGGCGATGCTCTTCGCGACCGTCGCGCTGGTGCTGGCATGGCGGGCGCGCAAAGACCGTCGCGTGGCGGGCCTTCTCGCGCTCGGCATCGTGGGGCTGCTCGCTTCTCGCCTCGTCGAGACCGCCGCCGGTCATGGCGATCATCACGGGGAGGCCCACGCGGCCGAGCACGGCCACGAAGGCCACGTCGAAGCGGGCCACGACGACGGTGGTGCCCCATGGCACCTCGTCGGCACCGGCATCGGCGTGCTCGCAGGGCTCACGCTCGTGTTTGGCCACGTGCTCAATCTCCGAGCCCAGCGCGCCCCGCGGCCCTGCGAACGCCCCTGCGACGAGGTGTGCTGAGCCGCACCGCAGGGGTTTCTTTGGGGTCCGTGTAAGAGTTGGCCTCCTGCGTCCGTCTTCGGGGCAAAGGCCATTCGATGACCGAATCCAAGACCTGCTCCTGCGAAAACTGTCCCCCCTCCTGCAAGTGCGAGAAGGCGTCGCCGACGTCTGGCGGCTGCTGCTGCGGCGAAACCTGCACCTGCGGCCCAAACTGCGCTTGTCCCGCGACGTGCGGCTGCCCGAAGGCCAGGTAGCATCATCTCGATGAACGCCGCGACGCGCCGCGTCGTCTCCGACGCCTTGCGAGAGCATCGAGATCGACTCGAGGCGTTCGTGCGCGCGCGCGTTCCCGCGTCCGAGGTCGACGACGTCCTGCAGGTCGCGGCGATGCGCGCGCTCGAGAAGCACGCCAGCCTACGCGACCCGCTGCGCGTGCTCGCGTGGCTGTTCACCATCCACCGCAACGCCATCGCCGACGCCGTGCGCAAGGCGGGCCACCGCGAGCGGCTCGTCGACCGCGCTCGTGCCGAAGCCGCCAACGACCACGCCAGCGAGCTCCCCGCAATGCTCGCCGAGCCCGTCTGCCGCTGCAGCCTCGCGCAAGTCGAGCGCCTCAGCGACCCCTACGCCTCCATGCTCACCCTCGTCGACCTCGGCGACCTGAGCGTCGCCGAAGCGTCCCGCACCCTGGGCATCTCCCCCAACAACGGCGCCGTCCGCCTGCACCGCGCCCGCAAGGCATTGCGCGAGCGCATGCTCGAGCACTGCGGCGTCAGCTCGGCGAGAGAGTGCGCGCAGTGCCGATGCATCGACGAAGGCTGCTGCGCCTGAGGAGGTGCCGCTATTCGGCGACTGGCTCCGCGAACGACGTTTCGGGCGCCGCGATCGGGTTCTCTACTTCGAGCTCGCGATCGAGCAGCTCCACGTCGAGCGCGGCCATGGTGGCCTTGGCCTTCTCCAGCAGCGTGTGCAGCTTCTTGTCGCCGATGCGCAGCTGTTCGTGCAGCACGTCAGCGGCCTTGGCGATCTTGTCGACCTCCTTGCGCATCTTGGCGATGCGCCCCAGCTCGGCGTGGATGCGACGGTCCACGTCTTGGAGCGCTTCGATGTCGCCCTTGTCGGCGATGGCCGACGTTCGGGTCGCCATGAAGGTGGCCGAGAACAGCGCGGCCTGGAGCATGGCGTCGCTGCTCGGGTCTTCGGGGTCCCACTGCACGAAGATCGTGCTGCCGAACCGAGCGAACTGTGGGGCGCCGGACCACGCGGACGCCCGGGCGATGACGAAGAGCCCGACATCGGCCCCGCGGTTCTCGCGGGCCCGCTCCATCTCGGCCAGCATCTTGGCTGCGTTGTACGAGGCGTCGCGCTTGGCTTCGACCACGACGTTGCACCCATTGAAGATGCTCTGGGCGGGGAAGCGGACGAGGGCGTCGCCGACCTTGCAGCGCCCGAGCTTGCCCGTGGTGCTGCCCGTGGGCTCGACGATGTACTCGGTTCCGCAGGCCGCGGTGATGAAGTCCACCACCTGCTCTTCGAAGGTGGTCCCTCCCCGAGGGCTCGAAGCGTCGGATTCCTTCCGTGACTCCGAGCGTGCGACCACGTCTCGGATGTACTGATCCAGCTCCTGCTGGCGCTTCCCTTGTTGCTCCAACAGCTCACGATGGGACTGGCCCTGAGCGTGGAGGAGATCGGCGATGACCTTGCGGACCGCGGCCATCGGTGAACCTTCATTGTGCGGGTTGATCGCCCGCAACAGCTCTTGCTGCGTGGCCTCGGTCGCCTTGACCAGCCGCGCAATGGCGGAGTTCTCGTCGTTGGCGTCGAGCGCCGAGACGGCCTTCTCGAGCTGGCCGGCGCCGCGACGCTGCGCCTCTTCCATCTCCTTGCGGAGGCTGGTGAGCACCCGAGCGAGCGCCCCGTCGGGCGCAGCCGGATCGAGCGCCTGCGCCATGTCGCGCTGGCTCTGCTGCAGCACCGCGGCGAGGCGCTCTTCGAACATCTGGACCACGCTGCCCTTGTGGTCGGGATCGAGCCGCTTGAACAACTCGCTGTGCTCTCCAACCTGAGCCGCGAGGGTACGGGCGAGCTGGCTGTGTTCGCCGGTGAGCTGCTCTTCGAGCACCCGGTTGAGGGTGCCGTCGTCGGCCAAGAATGCGGCCATGTTGCGGGCCACTTTGCCGTCCTGCGGATCGAAGTAGGCCTTCATCGCGGTCTCGACCGCGTCGAGTTGGTCGGCGACGTGGCGCTTCATCGCCGCATCGACATCGCTCAGGAGCGTCTTGCCGATGTCCTCGAGCTTGCTCTCGCGGGCCTGCGCTTGGGCGTTGCCCAGGGCGCGCAGCCCGATCTGCCAGGCCTCCTCGGCCAGGCGGCGCTGCTGCGGCTCGGGCAGCTCGGCAAAGAGCGTCGTCGCCTCGCTTCGAGCGTCGTCGAGCGTCACGCGGACGCTCTGCTCGACGAGCAGCGCGTCGATGGTGATGGCCGAGCGCTGAAGCGTCGGCGGGTGGGTGGATGGAACGTCCATGGTCGGCGCTACTCGTGAAAGGCTCGGTCGGCGCGGCCGAGCACGTGGGATTGGCGTTGCATCAAGAACGCCTCGATCTCTTCGGCCTCGCTGCCGGAGCAGGGCTGCTCCGCCAGCAGGCCGAGGAGCGCGTCGAGAGAAGCGTCCTCATCTCCGGCCAGGATGGGGCCGAAGCGGTTGGGGTCGTGCTCGAGCGAGCTATAGACTCGGTGGTTCATGTTGCGTCGTCGGTTCAACAGGTCCACTCGGCAGCGGACGGAAGCTGAACGTCGCGACGCGACTTTGTTCGAACCGGGTCAGTAGACCTCACCGCCGGCGTACGGGAAGCCCTCGGCTTCTTCGATCAGCCGGTCGCGCAGGCCTTGCTGGGCTGGCGGAACCTCGAGGGCCAGCATCTGCCCGACGCACGCATCGGCGCGATCGTGCTCGCCAAGCAGGCGGTAGGCCCACGCGGTGGTTCGCAGGATGCCCAGCTGGGGCCAGAAGCCAAGGTGTCGGCTCAGGCCGAGCGCTTCGCGGGCGCAGGAGAGCGCAGCGTCACCGTCGCCCTGGGCCACGAAGACGCGAGCGCGCTCGTACTGGAGGTACATCCAGCAGGATCTGTAGTATGGGCGACTGTCGGGACGCGTGTGCGACTCGAGGTCGCGCTGGGCGTGCTCGAGGGTGACCAGCGCGTCGTCAGTACGACCAAGGTTGCGTTGGGCCTGGGACAGGTAGACGCGGGACCGGCCGGACTCTTCGCGGTGATGCTGGTCGTGGTGGGCGACGGCTCGAGTCAGCAAGGCCTCGGCGGTTTCGAACTCGCGCGCGTGCAGGCGGGCGCGCCCTACCGTTCCGAGGGCCTGGCCGATGAGCTCGGCGTGTGCATCCTCGGGGGCGGAGGCGAGGAGTTCTTCGATCGCGCGAGTCTCGGAGGTGCAGGTCTTCCTGTCCTCGTGATCGATCGCAACGCCCAGCTTCGCGGTGCGGGCCGCGAGCTGGACCTCGTCCGGCTTGCCGTCGAGATCGATGGCCACAAGCGCTGCCTTGGCGGCGTACAGCTCTCCGGCGTGCACGTAGGCGAGCACGATCAGCGGCTGAGCGTCTCGAACGAGGCCTTCATACTTCTTGCCCTCGAGCGCCTCGACCAGCGACTGCATCCGTCGGGCAACGACCACCCATGGGTTGCCGAAGGCTCCGTAGCAAGCGACGTTCTGGCTCTGGGTTGCCGCGACGAGCGTCTCGAGAGCCTCGGCCCTCGAGGCGTTGTCGGGCCACGCGCCCTCGACCTTGGAGACGTCGAGCCCCGCAGCGTTGAGGGCGCCCGAGACCGAAGACACGGTCTCGAGCGACGGTTCGCCTACGGCCTGATCAGCCGACACGAGAACGGTTGCGTCCGCACCCAGGACAACACGGGCGGCTGCCACCTTGGCGGGCACGTGATCGACGGGCTTGACGGTCCAAGCTCCGCCACGCGAGTGCAAACGACCGGTCGCACAGAGACTTTCCCGAATCACAGTGTCGGTCCACAGGGACGCGAACGCCAGCGCGAACGCCAGCCCCAGCGAGGAGCCGTCGACCGTGTCGATGGGGCCGGGCTCGTCGAGGAGCACGATGTGCTCTTCGAGTGGATACGGAGCCATGCCGTCACGACACAGTGACCCGGTGGCCTGGAAAGCGTCGCGGATCGCCTTCTTGGCGAGCGCGCCAAACTCCGGACACTGCGCGAACGGGTCGCCCGTCCCACCACGCTTGATCGTGGCCCGGAGCACTCGACCTCGGCCGTGCTCGGGCCGGCCGGGTGCGTCGATGGCCACGAGGATGGACACCGTGCCGGGCTCGCTGGCGGCCGCAACGGCGCGGAGACGAGGTGGCTGCGCGGCGTCCTCCTCAGCGGTCGTTCGGTGGTCGCTCAGCTGGACGACATCCGCATACTCGACCTGCTTCTCCTCCCTGACGTCGTCGAGCCCGGACTCGAGCACCGCATTGGGGACACGAGCATCGAGCCGGGCCCGAAATCCCCACCACGCGGTCTCGTCGACGGCCTGTCCATCGACGAGCATGGCGTAATGGCCGCTGTCGAGCAGCATGAGCGCCTGACCCAGCGGCGCGAGGGCCCGATCCACGGCGACCAGCTGGGCGTCGAGTTCCTCATCGCACAGGCGATGCGCCAGTCGGTCGAGGGCGAGCTGGGTCTCCAGCGCGGTGACCACCCAGGCCTGCTCGTCGTCGTCGTCGAGCTTGGCGTTGACGAAGGCATCGCGCGCCGCGACCAGACCCTCGTGAAACGAGCCAGACTCGAGCTCCCGCGCGACGGAGAGGGCGACGGCGCGCGCCCGTGGGTGCGCAAGGCCGTCGGCAAGCCGGGAGACCGAGACGAAGGCGTCGTGCGCAGCACGGAGCGGCTCGGGGATGTACTCGCGCAGCGGCGTCTCGAAGGCGCCGAGGACCGGGTCGTTCCAGAGCAAGCGGTTGGTGCCATAGGGAACGTCGAGCGTAGGATGAGCCTCGTCGCTGTCGACAATCGTCCAGGAGGTGCCATGGGCGGTCAGGCGACCTTCCCGGTGTGCGTCGGGCCCGAGGTGCGGCAGCGGCAGCAGGTCGATGACCCGCGCATGCTCCAGCTCACTCGGATCCACTGCCACCGACAGGGTGAACCGAGGATCGAGGCGGAGCACAACCGCTTCGTCTACAAGGTCGAGCAGCCGACGTCGGTAGGCGTCACGCCAGGGACCACCATCGAGGACCCATTCTCGAATCATGGCGGCGTCGGCTGCAGAAAGCTCACCGTCGAGCCACGATTCGAGCACGGCGAGGACAACGGGGCCGTCGCGGCGCAGTTCCATATTGTCGGTCATTTCAGGCCCTCCCTCGCGGTTGCAGATGCCTCAGCGGGTTCACTCGCAACGGAGCGAAAGCTGAACCCAAGCGACCAAGAAATTTTCATCGCGCCCGAACCATGAGCGGAAGCTTCCGCAAGTGATGGAAATGTTGACGATACTCGGGGAATAGCCGAAGAAGGTACTTGTCCTTGGTGGCCTGGATCGGCGTGACGCGGACCTCTCCCGGTGGCGTTCCGACGGGCAGGAGGCAGGCCACGGGCGTGCCGTTCACGCTGCCCGGTACGAGGGCTTCGGTCGTACGACTGACGCGTGCAGTCGCGGAGCCTGCATACGGGGCCCGCAGAATGAGCTCTCGCCCGACACCGAGCGCACACCGCGCTGGGACCGTGAAACGGCCCTTGCAGCTGATGCCACTTTGCTCGAGCCGCGGCTTCGCGTCGGTCGTCGGTGTGGAGTTGGGCCCTGTACACGTCCACCACCATCCGCCGAGGGATCGCCCGAAATCGCGGCGAGCCTCGGCAACGAGGGAATCCCGGTCAGCGGCGAAGCGAACCTTCACGACATCCGTTCGGCTCAGGGTGCTCTCGTCGAGACCGTCGAAGACCCCCCAATCGTCGATGACACCGAAGTCACCACGGAACGAGCCCCCTGCCGCGAGAACGACCCCGGTTGGAAGGGTGGTGGCGAGGGTACCCGGAGGCGACTCGAAGCGAACCGCGCCCGCGCCCAATGGGGACGGGCTGGGATTGGCGTAGCGTCCCGGCGGTACGCTGTCCCCACACAACTCCACACCGTCGCCCGGATCGAGTGGCCCCAGTCGCGGATGCTGCCCGGAAACGACCGCGTGCATGCGCCCAATTCCCCGCACGCTCTCGGTCGTGATGCCCAGCTGCGTCAGGAGGCCAGGACGACGCGCAACGAGCCCGGCGATCTCGTGCAGAGGAGTGCCGAGAGCGATGTCGACGAGACGCCCGGCGTGCGCGGCGACCCGCTCGTTGCTGGTGAGGGCAAGGTGCGGGTGTTCGGCCGGTTCATCCTTGAAGCCGTCGAGCTCGCCCGGAACGAAACGACGAGGCGCCGGCGTCTTCTTTCCCTTTCGGTGCCACGTCGACCGGCCCCCGGCCTTCTCGTCTCCGTACGCACGCAACTTGCCGCCGATGGACTCCCGAAGCCCTTGGTCCTCGGTCAGGAGATGGACCGTGACCAGTCTGCCTTCGTGCGCGGGAATCGGCGCCGAGCCCAAGAGACGCTCGAGGGCTGCGTCGGCAGACTCCTTGACCACCAATGTCAACGCGACCTCGAAGCCGCGAAGGGGAGCATCGCCCACGCTCGTCGCAATGCGCTCCGCAAGGGTACGCAAGGTCGCCGCCGAGACGTGGTGGTCAGCCGTGTCGAGGTTCATCGCGAACACCACGACGCACGGTGGCCCATCGACCTCGGCGATGCGTTCAGGGAGCGCCAGGTGTTCGAGCGGACCTCGGTCCCTCCGGCGGACGTTGTCGAGGTCGACGAGGACGAGCTGGATGTCATCCATGCGGGCCTCCATCGAGCTTCTCGGCGATCAGAACGCGGAGGCGCTTGCGGCCGTTGGAGGCGGCCTTCTGCACGTTCTGCTTGGCCTTCTCGTAGGTGTCGGCGCGGCCGGACTCGTGCCACTGACGAGCGATGTCCACGAGCGGTGTGTCCTCGAAGTAGTGTGCCTGCAGGACGTCGCGGTAGGTGGGGTGGAGGTCTCCGATGGCCTCGCGAAGGATCGCGACGAGCTCGGCCGACTCGAACTCGTCCTCATGGGTTTGGCCGGAGCTGGCGCGCGGGATGCTGTCGGGGGCGTCGAGGTGCTTGCGGAAGCCGAAGCGCCCCTTGCCCTTGAGGATGTCGTTGGCCTTGTTGTGAGCCGTGCGGGTGACGTAGGCGTCTTCGCGCCCGTGCTGCGGTGGCGGGGTGCCGGTCCGGATGTTCTCGAAGAGCTTGAGGAACAGCTCGTGGGTCGCGTCCTCGAGGTCTGCGGTGACGCCCGCCTTGGAACACCGCTTCTTCAGCTCACGCTCCAGCCACGAACGCAGCGATCGGGCCAGCTCGTCTTCGAGGGGCTTGCGAGGCTCGGTGTCTGGGAGCTCGCGGAGCAGGGCGGCGATTTCGCTCGGGGGCTTCACGCGGGGGCGCGGTTGGAGGATCGCGCGGGTGGACGATGACGTCAAACGTCCGGCCGCCTGGCTGGTCCACGAACGGACCCCACGAAATCCAGCAGTTTCGTCTCCACGGACAGGTGCCCGTCGGCGGAGTTTGGAGTTCGTCCTGCGACCGCCCGCCGCTACTGTCCGCGTGTGAATCGCGTCCTCCGACTCGCCCTCGTATCAACGCTCTGCACCGCGGCCGGCTGCTACGATGGCGCAGACGACCCTCTCGATCCGGGCCGCAACGGCGAACGTCCGTACCCCACCAGTCTCGACGAGATCGAGCACGTGGACCAGCTCCCAGCACTCGAGGGAGAGGACGCCCTGCGAGAGATCGCTCGGGAGACACCACCGGTCGACCAGTACGAGTTCGTCGGCTACGCACGCCTCGAGGGCGAGCCCCTGTGGGTTCACGACGAAGAGCCGGAAGGCACTGTCGGCGAGGTCCTCGCTGCAGCTGGCATCCAGCTTGGCGACGCTCTGCAGGGTGTCGAGTTGCCCCCCGGCCTCGAAGAGACCGATGCGGCCCGCGGCATCTTGGTCAGCGCCGACGGTCGGGTCTTCGTCGAGCGTCTCGACGCCTTCGAGGCCCGCCTCCGCCACATCGCCAACATGCCCGAGGAGGGCATGAGCGGGCCCGGGGACGAGGGGTGGACACCGCCGGGGATGGAGGTACACCGCAGTGCGCTGTGGAGCCCGAGCGACCCGGCCGCCGGGGGGATCCATGGCTCGGACCAGCGCACGCCGATCACGAGTACCAGCTACCCCGAGCGAGCCGTCGGCGTGGCGATTCTGACGCCCGCGGCCAACAGCGGAAGCGTCTGGTCGGGGCCGATTCCGTGGCTCGGGCGCGGGTCTGGCGGGATGATCGGTCCCCGCGCCGTGATGACCGCAGCGCACGTCATCTCGAACAACAACAACGTCGTGGTCGCAGCCGCCGCCCCCGGGAAGCGCGGGAGGTCATGGAGCGGAGGAAACAACGACGTCGGGCCTGGCCCCAACTACAACTCATCCAGCAAGTTCCCGTTCGGCGCCCGGAGGGTCGTGTGGTATTTCTGGAATACTGGATACGATGGCCACCCGCGCTACGACTACGGAGCGCTCATCCTTCAAGATCTTGCATGGTCGCCAGGCTGGATTCGTGCTGGTCACCAGAGCACGAGCTGGTTGGACTACCGAAAGGGGTGGTACATGTTCGGGTATCCTGGCGGGAACTGCGCAAACAGTTTCGACGGAGATGGAACATGTGGCGGATACATGTACCGTATCAAGGGCGAGACACGCGACGTGCACCTGAACTATGCGATCCACTGGCTCGACACCCAACCGGGCCAGAGTGGGGCCCTGCTCTACTACCTGAAGAACAACGACCGCGTGGCCTATCTGATCAACCACGGCCACTGCGACGGCGTCCGCGACTGCGGCGTTGCCAAGAAGCTCAGGTCTGGCAGCTACAACGGTATTTGTTCAATCGTGAACAGCTACCCGAGCAGCCACTTCTCGCAATCAGACTGTGACTGAGATGCCAACTCGCTTGTCGCTCCTATGGTCCCTGCCCTTGGCGCTCGCGTCCGCATCGCCGCTCTCCGCGTGTTCCGTCGCGGCCGACTCGACTGCTGGCTGCGATGAGCAGCCGCCGGTGTCGCTTTCCCTGGACATGCTCCCCGACCCTCCGAATGGCAGTGAATGGTCGCTTGCCGAGATGCGCAGCGGTATCGAAGGCGTCCACCGAGGGATGATCTACCCGGTCCAGCATTGGGACGATCCTCCCGACGACATCGCCCCGGAGTTGTTCTCCCCCATCGTGCTCGAGGCGAGTCTCCTCCCCGAAGCGGACCTCATCGAGTTCGAGAGCAGGCCGGGTCTCGGCTCCGACTGCGACATGCAAGACATCGTGTTCTACGCGGACCTCGAGCTGCGACTCGAAGACGGGAGCGTCCTCGGAAGCGCAGAAGCCGTGGCCTTTCACGCCGTCGCTGGCTCGAGCTGGACCGCAAACTCGTTCTCGGTTCTCACCAGTGACCCCCTCGCGTCCGTGCTGCAAGAGAGCCCCACGGCCCTCCCGGACTCCATCCAGGTCACCGTGGTGTTCCAACTCGACCCCGACGAGGAAACTCCCACGCAGCTCATGCTCGGCGGGACGACCGAGGCGGGCGCGTTCGACCACCTCGGGGTGGCGCATCTCGATGAGCGCGAACCCTTGGGCGAGTAGGCGCCGCGGGACGAGCATGCGGAATAGACGCGCTACGGCCTCGCCTTCCCGTGCGTGATCTCGGAGAGCACAGAGAGGCCGGGCACCCGTTGGGCTGCGCTCGAGTCGACGATGGCGGCGATGCGATCGGGGCCGATGACGATGGGTTGCACGAACGACCGTCCAAGCGCATCCACGTCGATCCGCTCAGCGCACCACGCCGCGACGTCTCGCTCTGGAGCGAGCACGACGAGCCAGGTGGGGCACTGGCGTTCGGACCGCAAGACACACTGCAACACCGGCCAGATGAACCGCTTCTCGGGGTCCGGGGCGAGCTGAACATCGAAGGCCATCAGCTCGGCGGGTTCTGGCGAGCCGTCGCGCACGAACTCGAACACGAGGTCGGCCCGGCAGTCGAGAGCCTCCAGCTGACTGTAGACCTGCTCGTGTAGACGCAGCTGGAGGTCGTCGGAGAGTGCGCGCCCGGTGGCCGATTCGACGAGGATGCGGGCGAGGGCTTCGTTTTCGCGGACCAGGGAGACGAGTTCCTCGTGCAACTGAGACGGCATCGAGGAAACGTAGTGGGTGAAAGAGCGCGGGGCGAGGCTCGAGCGTGTCGGGGGACAGGGGGCGTTGACGGCGGCTTCCTCCAGGCGTACAGTGTAAGCAGTCTTCGATCAAGGCGGATGCTAGAGAGGCATCTGCGAGATGTCGCGTGCCGCGGTATATGCTTTTGGCCCCGGTCCACACAAATGATCCAGGTCAAGGTAGATGACGAGCTGGTGGTTGGAAAGCGCCACCCCTATCCTCTTGAGGGTCGAGTTTGCGTGCACATTCTGGCCCCATACAGGGAATGTGCGGCCGACGACAGGCAGGGCGACCGGGCAGAACACCAGGCGGAGGAAGACCTTCTTCGTCGGCTCTACCGCGTCTGTCGATGGGCCGAAGAGAACGGCTCCCTACTGCGAGAGCTGAACAAGCGGTTCGAGGCCGAGTTGGCCCGAGACGACTCGGTCTTGAGCCCAACCGGGCTCTCCGAGAAGCTCATGGCTGAGCCGGCGGGCAAAGACCGAATCCATGCGCTCTGCTTGATGTCTGACCGCTACGATAGCAAGCTCTGTCACCTAGTACGGCAGCACTCAGCCATGCTTGGATGCCCAGATCTAGATGTTGCCGAATCCAGCTGGGAGTTTCTAGCGCTCAACGACTTCTATGAAGACCGAGTCCCGCACGGCGCCAAGTAGCCCTCGCCTCGGGCGCGACTAGGACACCAACCGGAACCGTTCCCATGAATAGCCAGTCTAGCGAATCACCAAGGACTTTGCTCGACGACCTGCGAATGACGCTCAACGAGGAGGGGTTGTTCACTGCGTTCCTCGTCGCGCTCCTGCGCAGGAACGAATCGGTTCGGGCCAAGTTCCTCGAATGGGTCGAAACGTCGTCGGGACTTGAACTCGGAGACCCGTCCGACTGGGACGTCGAGGGAGAGGCCCGGCGCGCGGTCGGAAACGAGTTCGGGCGAGGTGACCTGTTCGTCGATATG
This sequence comes from bacterium, assembly GCA_024742475.1. Taxonomy (GTDB): domain Bacteria; phylum Myxococcota_A; class Polyangia; order Nannocystales; family Nannocystaceae; genus CAJXVA01. The sequence goes on from JANSYI010000005.1 coordinate 269,463, forward strand.
CTGTTCTCGAACAAGGCCAAGCAGTCCGAGATCTGGTTCGAACACAAGATCGGCGCTGGGCTCGGCCGATACGGAAAGAATCGCGAGTACGACCAGATCGACAAATACCTTGACGCGGCGCATCGACGAAGCACCCAACAGCGGCGCGTGTCGGTTCTCCTGATAGCGGCTCGGCCCCTCGGTCTGGGCAAGCATCAGGAACCTTCGGCAAAGCACCAAACAACTGAAGGGGTAGGGCTGGTCTGGTGCGGCACCAGCGGCCACCTTTTCTGGCGCGACTTCTTTGGACCGGCAAAGAAGGCGGTCGAAGAACTCGCGCCCGGTTTGGACCGGGACGTTGCAGTGGACTTCATACAATGGTGGTCTACGCTGCCTCACATGACCCCGGTGGACATACCCTCGGATTGGGCTGGGCTCTTCCCGCGGGAGGGGAACAAGTTTCCACGCTCGGCCCTACAAGATCTGTGGGGTGCAGAACTGGTGGCGGCCGAGGAGTACGGGTGGCGGCTCGAAGCGCAACCCTACGCTGGGAACTCGCATACCTATGCGGTTCCGGCATCCGATGACGTTCGGCAAGCCATGGTCGCAGCGCTGGAGACTCCCGAGAAGTGGCAGGGGTGGGCATCCAATCCTCGGCAGGCGTTCGCTGCTGAAACGGTGGAGGTCTCCATCGCCGGACCAGGCATTCCCAGCGACCTCTCTTTTGCAACCGGTAGGGCGGGTAATCGCCAGTGGGCTCTGGCTATCACGCAGGACGGGGGCATTTATCGAAACACCCGGGCCCGCGTACTCATCGAGGTTGGTGCCTGGAGTGGCGCGTCAGCCCAGGATCGGGAGCGACGGTTGTGCGAGGCGGTGCTCTCGGCCCGCGGAGTCCTCGAGAAGCATTGCAAGCTTCAGCTCGGGGCGGAAGGTTCGACGCCAGCTCCACACGGGGTGTAGTGTTGCCACGGGGGAGCCTTGCGGAGGGGCCTCACCCCGCGTGCGCCCAGTCCTTGCACACATGCTCGGCCTGCTCGATCACCGTCACCAAAGCCGCCTCGGCCTTGTCGGGCGGGTACCCGTGCTTGCGCAGCAGCTTCTTCACCTTCCGCCGCATGTCGGCCCGTACGGCCTCCTTCTGCGTCCAATCGATGGTCACGGACCTCCGGATCGCGGCCACCAGATCTTGGGCGATCTTGCCGAGCACGTCGTCCTTCATGACCTCCTTCACGCCGCCGTGGTCGACGAGCGCGTCGTAGAACGCCATCTCGTCCTCGGTGAGCCCCATCTCCGCGCCCTGGTTGGGTAGGGCCTGCATCTCGCGGCCGGTCTCGATGAGTTGGAGGATGACGTCGGCGGCGTCGAGGGTGCGGTTCTGGTAGCTCTTGAGCGTCCGGTCGAGCATCTCGGAGAACTTCCGGCCCTGGACGACGTTGCGGTTGCCGACGGTCTTGATCTCGTCGGCGAGGAGCTTGCGGAGCATCTCGATCTGAAGGTTCTTCAGCGGGCTCTTCTTGACGTTCTCGAGGAACTCGTCGCTGAGGATGGAGATGTCGGGCTTGGGGATGCCGGCGGCGTCGAAGATGTCGACGACCTCGTCGGAGGTGACGGCCTTGGAGACGATCTGGCCGACGGCGGCGTCGAGCTCCTCCTCGGTCTTGCCGCTGCCGCCGACGGTGTACTTGAGCAGGTTGTTCTGAACGCCCTGGAAGAAGGCGACCTCGTCGCGCATCCAGCGGGCCTCCTCGTGGTGCATGGCGATGCCGACGGCGACATTGAGGCGCTTCATGGCATCGAGGTAGCGCTGGCGGCCCTCACGGGAGCCGACGGGGACCTCGGGGAGGGGTCCGAGCTTGTCGTCGTTGTGACGGAGGAACTCGAGCATGACGTGCATGACGCTGCGCCACAGGCCCGGAGGCGGCGTCTTGGAGCGGTGGGCAGCGTCGAGACGGGCCTCGACGGCGTCGCGGACGGCGTGGTCGAGGCTCGACCACTGCTCGCCGCCGTCGCGGGCGATGAAGGCCTTCTCGGCGAGCTTGAGCTTGTAGGGGCTGGCGTCGACCTTCTGGAGCTTGACGATGAGGGTGCCCAGGCCGACCTTGCCCGAGCCGAGGGCGGCGGCTTGCTGCGGGGCGACCTTGGTGAACAGCTTTCGAATGAACGGTTCGAGCTGCAGGGCGATGATGTCGTTTTGGGCTGTCAGCTTGGTGCCGGTAGGTGCGGGCTTGCCGAGCAGGGTGCGCAGGGCGTCAACGACCTTGTCGTACAGGGCCTCGTCGCCGGTGCCGAGGTCGGCGGCGAGAAAGGACATGAGCCGGAGGATGCGGTTGCGCGTTCGCGCGGCGGGCTCGTCGAGACTGGCGACATAGCCCGTTGCCTTGGGGTGCTCCCAGCCACCGAAGATGGTGACGAGCCGGCCCAGCTCCTCCTTGGTCAGCGGGGCGGTGTCGCGACCGCAGATGAAGTCGGCGGCCTTGGCGAGGGCGGCAAGGCGCGCGGTGGGATCGGTGCCGAAGTAGCCCGAGTAGTCGTGACCGTGGAACATGTCCTTGACGATCTGGAACTTCTCCTCGAGGACGGGCAGGGTCTCCTCGACGGGCGGAGCGACGGGGCGGTCTTCGCCTTCACCGCTGTACTTGTCGACGGCTTCGCGCAGGGGCTCGGCGAGGCCGAGGTAGTCGACGACGAGGCCGTTGGGTTTGCCCTTGAACACGCGGTTGACGCGGGCGATGGCCTGCATGAAGCCATGGCCCTTCATGGGCTTGTCGACATAGAGGGTGTGGGCGCACGGGGCGTTGAAGCCGGTGAGCCACATGTCGCGGACGATGACCATGCGCAGGGGGTCGTCGGGGTCCTTGAAGCGGTTCTCGATCTCCTTGAGCGCGGGCTTGGGGCGCAGGTGCTTCTGGAACTCGGGGGGGTCCTTGGCGGAGCCGGTCATGACGACCTTGAGGCCGCCGGCGTCGTCGCCCTCGGCGTCCCACTCGGGGCGGAGCTCGACGATCTTCTGGTAGAGGGCGACGGCGATCCGGCGCGACATGCAGACGACCATGGCCTTGCCGGGGACGAGCTCGCAGCGGCGGTCGAAGTGCCGGAGGAGGTCCTCGGCGATGAGGCCCAGGCGCTGATCGGTGCCGACCATGGCTTCGAGACGGGCCCAGCGGCTCTTGAGCTTGCCCTTGGCGGCCTCCTCCTCGCCCTCGGTGACCTCGGCGAAGTCCTCGTCGACGACGGGCTTGTTGGCATCGGGGAGGTCGATGCGGGCCATCCGGGCCTCGTAGAGCAGGGAGAGGATGGCGCCGTCCTCGACGGCCTGGGTGACGGGATAGGTGTGGATGTAGTGGCCGAAGACGGCCTCGGTGCTGCGGTCGTCGGACTCGATGGGTGTGCCGGTGAAGCCGATGAAGCTGGCGTTGGGCAAGGCGTCGCGGAGGTTGCGGGCGAAGCCCTCGACGAACTCGTACTGGCTGCGGTGGGCCTCGTCGGCGACGACGACGATGTTGCGGCGATCGGAGAGCTGGGGATAGGCCTCGCCCTTCTTGGTGCCGAACTTCTGGATGGTGGTGAAGACGACGCCACCGCTGGCGACCGAGAGCAGCTCGCGGAGGTTCTCGCGGGTCTCGGCCTGGACGGGGGCGGGGAGCAGACCCTTGGCGGCGGCGAACTGGTCGAAGAGTTGGCCGTCGAGGTCGTTGCGATCGGTGAGCACGACGATGGTGGGGTTCTCCATCCCGGGCTCGCGGATCAGCTTGGCGGCGTAGATCGCCATCGCGATCGACTTGCCCGCGCCCTGGGTGTGCCAGACAACGCCGATCCGGCGATCACCCTGGCGGGGCTCGCCGCTCTTGGTGGGCTTCTGCGACTTGGGTGCGGAGGCGCGAAGGGTGTGGGCCACGGCCCGGTTGACGGCGTGGAACTGGTGGTAGCCGGCGATCTTCTTGATCAGGCCGTCGTGGTCCTCCCACAGGACGAAGTTGCGGATGTAGTCGAGCAGCCGCGCCTTGTCGAACATGCCGCGCAGGAGGGTGTCCATCTGCGGGGTGTGGGGCGGGGCGAGGTCGTCGCCGTCGACGGTGCGCCAGGGGCTGAAGCGTTCGTAGCCGGCGGTGAGGCTGCCGACCGCGGCGGCGGTTCCGTCGGAGATGACCAGGAGCTCGTTGGTGTTGAAGAGCGCGGGGATGTCGTTCTTGTAGGTTTGGAGCTGGTTGTAGGCGGTCTTGAGGGTGGCCTGGACGTCCTGGGGGTTCTTCAGCTCGACGACGGCGATCGGCATGCCGTTGAGGAAGACGATGAGGTCGGGGCGGCGTGGTTGCTGGCCAGTCTTGATGGTCAGCTGGCCGACGACGAGCCAGTCATTGTTGTCCGGGTTGTCGAAGTCGACGAGCCAGGCCTGGTCGCCTCGCGTGGCGGCGTCCTTGCGGACCTGGACGGTGATGCCGCGGGTGAGGTGGGTTTGGAAAGTGGCGTTGTTCTCGAGCAGGGACGGGCTGTCGGGGCGGAGGATGCGTTTGGCGACGGTGTCGAGGACGTCGGCGGGGAGGTGGGGGTTGATCTTGGCGAGTGCCGTGCGGAGGCGGGGTTCGAGGATGACGTCGGCGTAGGAAGAGCGCTCCGGGGAGGTACCGCCGGGGGAGAGGTCCGGGCCGTGGGCGTAGGCGTAGCCGAGGTCTCGTAGGTAGGCGATCGCGGCTTCTTCGACGACGGACTCGGGGAGGGTCATAGGGTCGCCTCGATGGTTTTCTCGGCGGCGGGTACTCGGATTTCGCCGGAGATGAGTTTCGGGAGGAGGGTGTCTCGGAGTTGGGCGAGCGTCTCGGATTGCTGCTCGTTTGCACTCATCTTCGCCCGCAGCGGCCGAACGGTGTCGGCGAAGCTGTCCTGCAGCTCTCGCCCCGGCAATCGAACCCGAAGAGTCCCAAGGTTCTTGCGACTCAGTTCGGTTTGGCCCGTACTTCCGTGGCCCATACCTTCGATCACCGGTTGGAGGTGCATGAGCTGAGCACCGAGGAAGAGCGCGTCGACCTCCGGTGCGGCTCTCACGACCGTCACGTGTGAATCGCAGATAAGGGGTTCGTCAAGGCTATCGAGCTGAGCGACGCGGCCAAGCGTGCCGACTCCGGTCGAGTTCACGAGAACGTCTCCGACTTGAAGCTCTCGGCCATCGATCTTGCGCTTGGCCGGATCGTGTCGCCTCGCCTTCTCCAGGCTCACGCGGCACTCTCGGATGCACTTCTGGTTGATGACGGCGACTCCGCCTTCTTCCGTGTATTTCGGGGAGATACCCCGGCGCAGATAGGAACTGGCCTTCTCGAGCTCCGCGATCTTCCACCCCTTCGGAATCGGCCCCAGCTCACTGTCCACCATCTCCGACGCATCCACCCCATCGAAGTCGATGAACCACGACTTGAAGATCGCCTGCGCCATCTCCTCCAACGTCCGGTTCATCTTCCGATTCAACTCAATCTTGTCATCAAGCGCCCCAAGGACGGCGGCGATCCGGCGCTGCTCGTCGATGGGGGGGAGGTTAAGCTCGATGGCTTTGAGTTGCCCAAGGTTGAACCCTGGAACGGAACTTCCAATCTTCTGGCTGCGAATCGACCCTGAGACCTCGGGGCTCGAGAAGCAGTAGTAGAGAAACAAACTATCGACGCGTCCCGTATTGACCGATAGTTTCATCTGCTTGTTGGAGACGATGTAGCGGGGATATCGCGCGCGTTTGTCGACGAGGCCCACCTGCCCGATGGTTCCCCAGCACGTGAATATCAGGTCCCCATCCCTCGCCTCAGAGCGCCGGAACTTGTCCGCGAGGGGGCCGGGGATGAACACCAACTTATCGTGGCTCAATCGTTGACCCACGTCTTCGCTGAGGTTGCTACCTCGAACGACAGGGACGCCCGGCTCGGGGATGAAGGTTGCCGAGCCAATCGACGAGCCGAACGGCCCCGTCGCCATCGCGTGCGGCTCATCGGCCGCCAGCGTCTCGGTTCGGACTCTCTCCCAGTCATCAGGGATATCAACCATGGTGTCCGAGTCTCCCTAGTTGAGCCCGAATGCGGCTATCGAGCGTTGCGGCTTCCTCCATTTGCTTCCAAAGCTGGTTGCTCAGGCGAGTTATCTTGGTCTCGAAGGGCTCGTCGTCCTCGTCAACGTCCTCCGCCCCTACGTACCGTCCAGGCGTGAGCACATAATCATGCCCGCCGATCTCCTCCAGCACCGCCGACTTGCAGAACCCCGCTACATCCTCATACGCACCGCCGCCACTCCGCCACGTGTGATACGCGTCCGCGACCTTCGCGACGTCCTCCGAATCCAAAACCCGGTGTACCCGAGTTTCCATGCGCCCAAGCTTCCGCGCATCGATGAACAACGTCTCCCCGCGCCGGTCCCGACGCTCGGTCCCATCCGCCGCGACCCCGCCGCTCTTGCCGTTGGTCAAGAACCACAAGCACACCGGAATCTGCGTCGCATAGAACAGCTGCCCCGGCAGCGCGACCACACAGTCCACCAGATCCGCCTCCACGATCCGCTTGCGAATCTCGCCCTCCCCAGAACTCATCGAGCTCATCGATCCATTCGCCATGACGAACCCCGCGGTCCCGCCGGGCGCGAGGTGATGCAGATAATGCTGCATCCATGCATAGTTCGCGTTGCCGGTCGGCGGCCGTCCATACTTCCACCGAACATCCCCCTCGCGCCGATCCCCGCCCCACTCCGAAATATTGAACGGCGGGTTGCTCAAAATGAAATCCGCCCGCAGATCCGGATGCAAATCCTCATGAAACGAGTCCGCATGCTTGGGCCCCAGATTCGCCTCGATCCCCCGGATCGCCAGGTTCATCTTCGACATGCGCCAGGTCGTCCGGTTCGACTCCTGCCCATACACCGTGATCTGATTGCGCTTCCCGTCGTGCGCCTCGATGAACTTCAGCGACTGCACGAACATCCCGCCTGACCCACAGCACGGGTCGTAGACCCGCCCCTTGTACGGCTCGAGCATCTCTACCAGCAGCGCCACCACTGACTGCGGCGTGTAGAACTCTCCGCCGCCCTTGCCCTCGGCCGAGGCGAACTTCGAGAGGAAGTACTCGTACACCCGGCCCAGGGTGTCCTTGGCCCGGTGCGCCTTGCTGCCCAGGCCGATGCCGCTGACCAGGTCGATGAGCTTGCCCAGCGCGTACTTGTCCAGGTTGGGCATCGCGTAGATCTTGGGCAGCACCCCCTTGAGCGTCGGGTTCTCCTTCTCGATCGCGTCCATCGCGTCGTCGAGGATCTTCCCGATGGTCGGCTGCTTCGCGTTCGCCTGGAAGTGCGTCCATCGGGCCTCCTCGGGCACCCAGAACACGTTCTCCGCCGTGTACTCGTCTCGGTCCTCCAGCAGCGACTCCAGCCAGTCCGCCCGCTTCTCCTCGGGCTCCGACGGATCCATGTAGTTGTCCGAGTCCGGGTCGTCTACCGACGCCCGCAGCTCCTCGCGCCGCTCCTCGAACGCGTCCGCGATGTACTTGAGGAACAGGAGCCCCAGCACCACGTGCTTGTACTCGGCGGGGTCCATGTTGTTGCGCAGCAGGTCCGCCGACGCCCACAGCTTGTCCTCAAACCCCAGCGAACCCGACCGCTCCTTCTCCGCCGCCTTCTTCTTCCCCGCCTTCTTCTTCCCCTTCGCAGGCGCCGGCTTCTTCTGCGGCTCAGGCTTCGCGTCCATCTTCAGCCCCAGCTGCCCCGACGCCTCCTCTTCGACATCCTCCTGCGGCCAATCGTTCGGGAACACGTTCTGCACGTGCGTCCGCCCGTCGGCCTTCTTCAGTCGTCCTCGAATCGTGCGCGCCGTCAGCCCCGTGATCGCCGACAGCTCCTCGTCGAGCCCATGGTCCCGAGCCCACGCCGCCGACTTCCCCTCGAAGTCCCCGGCCTTCGTCGGCCACTCCTCCGCGAACAACGTATCCAGCCGCGTGCGCCCATGCGCCTCCTCGATCCGCGCCTGGACCTTCTTCACCGAGAGGCCCACCACGTCGGCGACCACCTCCGCCAGTTCTTCGTCCCGTGCTGTCTTGACGTTCGTCTCCGCGAGCCGCGTCATCGCCCGCGAGGATACTTCAACTCGCCCATCGTTGTGCTCCGCGCGGGTGTTCAGGCGAGCCCGAGAGAAAAAAATCGATCGCCGCGGTTTCAGCTTTGGGCAGCCCCCGGGTGGTCCCCTCGAACGGCAATCACGCCGACGAAAGGAACCCCATCTCGCGATGGTCTACATCACACACATCCGCCTCAGCGGCGGCACGGGAGTTGAGCACATCTCCCACGTCAAGTGGGAGCAGCCCTCCTACGGCAAAGCTGGCGAGTACACGCGCCAGCAGATGGTCGACTACATCAGCCGCGGAAACGACGTCTACATCCGCGGTCGTGGCAACGCGAGCGACGCAAAGGTCGTCGTCGTCAACGCCAACCCTCCGCACCTCAAGACCGTCGCCGACGGTCGCGAGACCAACAACCTGCTCTCACTCCCCCACTTCTAGCCGAGCCGCGCCCGGCCCGGACAGACGATGCTCGTCCGGGCCGGGCGACGACTCCCACTCTCCAACCGTCGCGTTCTGAGACGGTGTCCGAAATCTGGACACCGGCCCGGAAGCTTCTCGTCCACAACCTGTCCCCGCACCGTCACGCAACTGGCTGAAGCCCGAACCATGAGCTACCCCAAACCTCAAGTCGCTTCGACCGTCCGTCAGGCGACGATCGACACCAGCAGGAGGTCGCCCGTGGTCGACATGCCACCCGAGTACGAGGGCCGAGAACAGAGCTTCCTGAAACACAGCGTCCTTCGCAAGTACCTCATCGAATGGGGCATTAAGGTCGGTTCAGCGTCCCGCGGAGGCAACACGATCACCCTCTGGCACGTCGACTGCTTCTCAGGCCCATGGACGAGCCAAGCCGATAATCTCGAGGACACCTCGATTCGCATCGGGCTTGGTGCGCTCGAAGCTGCTGCCGACGTTTGGCGGAAGGGTGGCAGCCGCATCGAGACCCGCGCCCTCTTCGTCGAGAAGAATCCGAAGGCGTTCGCCGAGCTCCGCGACTTTCTCGCAGCACAGAGTGGAAGCGTTCGGACGGAAGCGCTCCACGGAGAGTTCGGCCACCACGTGGACGAGATTCGAGACCGGCTCGGCAACGATCCGGCGTTCATCTTCGTCGACCCAACGGGGTTCAAGGGGGCGGCAATGGACTACGTTGCCAAGCTGACGACAGTCCGCCAACGCGACGTGCTGATCAACCTGATGTACAACGACATCGCCCGGTTCAAGAAGCTGGAGTGTCTGCGAGAGCACTTCCAAGACTTCTTCGGTGGCGCTCTCCCTCCCGAACTCGACCAGGATGCGATCTTGGCCCTCTACCGAGACAACCTGAAGACACGATGCGGCCTCTCCTTCTCGGCGGACGTCGCAATCCCCCACAAGACGAGCGAGCGAACCTGGTTCCACCTCGTGCTCGGCGTCAATCGGCGAGAGGGCCTTGATCTCCTGCGGCGAATCGAGAAGACGGTGTGCGGGAAGGAAGCGGGCACGGTGCGAGCGTCTGCGAAGATGAGGAGGGACGAGAAGCGCACCAGCCAACTCGGCCTACCGATGAACCTCGGTCCGGAGGAAGATTGGTCCTACGCGGAACGCAACGCGCGTGACGGGCCCAAAGCGCTGGAGGCGCTGACTGAAGAGGTACGACGGACAGGTGGCGCTCGATTCGACCAGTTGTGGCCCAGAGTTCTCGAAACCCATCACGTGACGCGTACGCAACTTGGCAAACTCGCCTTCGCCGCGGTGAAGGATGAACGCCTCGCTGTCGCACGGCCGCGAGCAGGCGCCAGAACCGTGAGGGATGACGAACGGCTCATCCTCGGCCCCGTGAGTTCCGAACCTTGACCCATGATCCGCGCCATGATCTGCTACCCCTCATGAGCGACGGAAGCACCATCGAGTGGACCGACGCCACCTGGAACCCCGTCCGCGGGTGCACAAAGATCTCTGCCGGCTGCAAGCACTGCTACGCCGAGACCTTCTCCGAGCGCTGGCGTGGCACCCCCGGCCACCCCTACGAGCAAGGCTTCGACCTTCGCCTCGTCCCCGAAAAGCTCGCCGACCCGCTCCGCTGGGCTCGTTCCCGCCTCATCTTCGTCAACTCGATGAGCGACCTCTTTCACGAGGGCGTCCCCGACGACTACGTGCGCCTGGTCTTCGAGGCGATGAACGCTGCCAACTGGCACATCTACCAGGTGCTCACCAAACGAGCCTCGCGGCTGCGCCAGCTCTCGAACGCCTTTTCGAAGTCGCTCGTTCACCAGCCGCACATCTGGCTCGGCGTCTCCGTCGAGAACCGCAAGCACGGGCTCCCGCGCATCGAAGAACTCCGCCGCTCTCGCGCCGCCGTCCGCTTCCTCTCCGTCGAGCCCCTGCTCGAGGACCTCGGGGAGATCGATCTCACCGGGATCGACTGGGTCATCGCGGGTGGCGAGAGTGGGCCCGGTGCACGCCCGATGAAGAAAGAATGGGTCGTTTCGATCCGCGACCAATGCGAGGCCGCTGGCGTGAAGTTCTTCTTCAAGCAGTGGGGCGGTCTGCGAAAGAAGATCGCCGGGCGCGACCTCGACGGTCGCACCTACGACGAGATCCCCGAGCGAACGACCAGCAGCCCTCCGTCGCGCGCCGAGCGAGGCCACCGAGTCGATACGCTCGCCAAGCTCGTTCGTTCCGTGGCCTAGCCCGGCGACTCCCTCGCCCCCTCGGGGCTCGAGCCGGATCGCGATGAGGAGGGTGCTGCTCTGCGAGTCGGGTGTGCCTGCAAACCCTATGGCATTGCGGAGTACGGCGGCTCTTCGGGCAGCTTCGGAGAGCCGTCCTCGTTCATCAAGCCCCGCTCGATCCCCCACGCGATCAGCTCTTCGCGCGAGGCGTTCTTCAGCCGCGCCAACATGCGTTGGAAGGCGGCCTCCGCCTTCTGAACTGACGGATCCACGATGACCCGCTGCATGTCTCGCCCTGCCATGGGATCAAGCATGACCACCTGCCTGCTCGGCTGCAACTTGCGCGGCTTCCTTGCTGGGTTCGATCGACGGCCGAAACACCGACCGCGAAGACGACTTCCGATTGAGCGTGCTCATGGCTCCTAGCCCTCGCTCAGCACCGCGACCCGCCCCACGATCCGCTCGACCTCTGCCTGCGGGTTCCGCCACCAGTCGCGGCTCCAGATGCGTTCGAAGGTCCAGCCGCGACCCTCCAGCAACTGCTGCCGCGCCACATCCCGCTCCCGCACGCTCCGACCGCTGTGGTACGCCGCGCCGTCGCATTCGATCGCCAGGCAATAGCGGGTCGGATCCCGGGGGTCCACGACTGCGAGGTCGATCCGGTAGCCCCCCGAGCCGACCTGCGTGTCCAGCTCCAAGCCTCGCCGGTGCAACGCATCGTACACCTGTTCCTCGAAGTCACTGTCGAACTGCAGCGCCTTCCCCTGCCCCGGCGTATTCCGCTCGGTGGCCTGGCTCAAGTCGGCTACGAGCGAGTCGGCGACCTCTTCGCGGCCCTCACTCACCGCGCGTGCGTACTGCAGATAGGTCAGCAGGACCTTGGGTCCGCGGTTCTTCGCACCTTCGACCGACACCTCTGCGGGATCGAACGAACACAACACGTGCATCTGACTGCGCGCACGAGTGAACGCGACGTTGAGTCTGTTCTCGCCCCCGGCCTGGCCGATGGCGCCGAAGTTCCTCCGCATGGTCCTGTCGCGCGCGGGGCGAGCGTACCCGGTGGAGAAGATGATCACGTCGCGCTCGTCGCCCTGGATGTTCTCGATGTTCTTGATGATGAGCGCGTCATCTCGAGAGCCCGACGCGGGGTGACGCAGAGCGTGCAGCAGTTCCGCGAACTCGGGTCTCGCTTCCTCTTCACGGCGGATCGCCGCGTCGATGGCCTGCTGCTGCTTCATGTTGACCGTCACGACGCCGATCGACTTCGGCTTCGCCTCGTTTGCTCGCGCAATCGACTCGATCAGCTCCACGCACTTGTTGGCTTCCGCGAAGTTCGTCTGCTTCTCCCAGATCCCATCCACGGCGTGGAACGAGATCGGCGCGCTCGCGCCGGACCGCCGCGGCGGCGGGGTGATGTGTAGTCCGCCGTCGTAGAACGCCTGGTTGCTGAACTCGATGAGCTCGCCAAACTCGCTTCGATAGTGCCAGCCGAGGTAGCGGAACCCGTAGATCTTCTTGGCCTGCTCCAACAGGCTCAGCGCGGCGCGGGCATCTTCGATGGTCTCTCCATCTTCGTCGACATCTTCGTCTTCGAGGCCTCGTTCGAAGAAGCGACTCGGTGGCATCTGCTGCTCATCCCCCGCGATGACGATGCGCTTGGAGCGATAGAGCACGGGAAGGGCACGCTCCAGTGGAAGCTGTGACGCCTCGTCGAAGATCGCCAAGTCGAAACAACCCCGCTCGAGCGGCAGCACTTCGGCCGCGACCTCGGGCGAGAGAAGCCACGCTCGCGCCAAGTGTCGAAGCGGCCACTCGAACTCACGCAACGTCTTCCGCAACGGCCACCGTCGTCGCTGCTTGCCCAGTTCGTGCTCCAGCTTGTTCCAGATGGTCTCCGGCTTTGCTCGACTGCCCTGCATCTCGGGCGGATGCTCGCGGCGGCGGCTGTGCTCATGCACCGCCTGGACCACGGCCTGCTTGGTGAGTTCGGCCTGTTGTTGCAGCAGGCCCACGAGTTGATCTCGCAGTCGCCGGTATTCGACGAAGGGCTCTCCGCGCAGTGCGGGGTGCTGACGCTCGACCTGCTCGATCCAGTGGAGGATCACGTTGCGGCGTACCGCGACCGCCCACTCGTCGGGCGACGACGCCGTCGGGTCGACCCCACCGGCCGCGAGCAGGCGCGGGTCCTCTCGAGCAAGTAGATGATGTGCCCACGGCTGCAGCTTTGCGAGCCGCGCATCGAGTTGCACGACTCGCTCGAAGTCGCGACCCACCACGTCCCGGACGCGCTCGAGTTGCTGCCCAGCCCCGCTTCGAAGAGCCGCCTCGATCTCGTCGACCCAGGCGGGTGCGAAGAAGTTCCGAAGTCCATCGAGGCTCTCGCGTAGCGAGGTCGCGACATCGAGCGGCGCGTCCCATTGTTCCGGCGGCCGATTACCGAGTGCTCCTGCCCCTTCCGCGACCGCTTTCTTCGTCCGCCACCACCGCGGCAACAGAAACTTCCACCATCGACCGACTAGCTCCCGGTAGCTCAGAAGCACTGCACGTAGCCCTTCGATCTGCTCTCGCGGTACGAGGACCAGGCTGTTCGATTGCGTGGCCGCGAGGGAAGCGATGCGATCAACCGCCTCGAGGATTGCTCCCTGCTCCCGCGGGCCGAAACCGGCCCAGCTCCGGCGCATTCGCGTCGCAGCGCGCTCTCCTGAGAACGCAAGGGCAGACGGCCGAAGAGGCGCGACCTCGTCGAGGAGGCGCTGGACTTCGTCCCACCCTAGCGCGACGAGTTCGGCTGGAAGGTCTGCCGGCAAGGCCTGGGCCCTCGGAGCCTGCCGATACCAGTGGGAGAGAGGCCGACCGTGGCTCGATGTTGCGAGCGGATCGACGATCGCTCGCAGCTCGGCCATCGTGCGGTCGATCGCTGCCGATGTCTGGGCAAGCGACGCCCTTGCGTCGGGCCCCGCGGGCTTTCGAGAGAGCTCGATACCTTGGCGGAGTTGGCTATAGACCGCGCCCCGGTCCGCCGTCGCGTCATGCACGACGTAGGTCCAGGGAGTGAGCCCAGTGGCTCGGAGCCGGGCCTGCACCACGTCGAGGGCAGCGCGCTTTTGACAGACGACCAAGACCCGCTCTCCGCGGCTGAGCGCATCGACCACGAGGTTTGCGATGACTTGCGACTTGCCCGTGCCCGGAGGACCGCGAACCACCGTGCACTCGGCCCACTGGGCCTCGCACAGGATCGCGTACTGGCTCGGGTCACACGGCAGCGCGACGTGAACGCTGGAGGCGGGGACCTGGTCGAGATCCACCGCCCGCTGCGTTCCCTCGCCGTCGCTCATCGGCGTCGGGTCCGGATCCCCCGGGGTCTCGAGCAAGTTGTCGACGATCCCTTGGTCGACTTCTCCCCCATCGGCCCGAGTCGCGAGGTCTTCGTAGTCACTGTAGAGCGCGGTGCTGCTCTGGGGGAACACCCCTACGACGGCGAAACCGCGAACGCGAAGTTCGGGGCCTCCGCCGTCTTCTGCCATCGCCTCGGCCTTCGTCACCTTATTCAGCACTCGAGGCCCATCGTCATACTCGACCAGCGGGAGTTCGGCTGCTTCGAGAGCCTCGGTGACGAGCTTCAGCAGCGCTCCGGCACTCTTCTCCTTCTGCTGTGCGAGTTCCTCGACCTTGGTCAGAAGAGCGGCTTGCGCGTCCTCGGGAAAGTGCCAGCGCAGCCCTTTCGCCAACGCACCCAGCAGCGCCTGATTGACCTGCAGCTCCCCCTCCTTGGGAACCTCGAGCGTCCACCCGGACTTGGCGCCACGAACCCTCTGGAGCGTCGCCGTTCGCAACAGCAAAGGCGCCCGAACGTAGGTGCGCTCGTCGACGCGACCTTCGACCCAGGCCGTCGCGACACGAAGATCCTCCAGTCCTGTCTCTTCCTCCCTGTCCGCAGCCGTCTTGGCCACCTGGCGGAGATGTTCTCGCCTGGCCATCGACTCCTTGTCGCCGCTGGAGTCGCCGAGCAGCCGCTGACGTCCGCCGCCTGCAATGACGTGGGCGAACGCCTTCTCTGCCTTCTTCGGGTCGAGGTCGCACAGATCGAAGTTGCGCTTCTTGACGATCCTCCCCGTAAACACCGACGGATTTCGGGCGTCCACCTGCAGTAGCCGCTGTTGGAAAGCGCGAAGCTGAGCGGAGAAGGGATGGACTGTTTGTGTCTGGAGGTCGGCGAGTCCTTCGGCCATCGGCCACCGCATCCTAGCGGTGGCATCCCCCTTGCGTCACGCTTTCGCAGCGCTCGAGGGTTCAGCTTTCCCGCCCTGCCGAGTGGTCCCTTCGAACGGCACTCACGCCGACGAAGGGACGCACCAACGCCGATGGTCTACATTACAGAGATCCGCCTCAGCGGCGGCTCCGATTCGCAGCACATCACCCACGTCAAGTGGATCCAGCCCTCCCAGGGTCGCGCAGGCACGGCCACCCGAGCCGAGATGGTCCAGTACATCCGCGGCGGCAGCCCCGTGAGCGTCGCCGACGGCTTCCGCAACGTCGAGGTGCAGGTCGTGGACGCCGACCCGCCCCACATCCGCACCGTCGCCGACGGCCGCGAGACGAACAACCTCCTCGAACTCCCCCGCTTCTAGACAAGCCGCGCCCCGGTCGGACGGCGACGCTCGTCCGGCTCGGGCGACGGCTCGCGAATCTGACACCGTCTCGATCCGAGACACCGTCCGTTATCCCGGCCACCGTCGAGCTTCTCAGCCTCGAAACCTGGTTCGCCCTGCCCGAGCCCAACCATCCACCAGCGACCATCCCCTCGCCACAAAGGACCATGACGGAAGAACTCAGCGAACTCCTCAGCATGCGCGTCGTCGACATCCGTGACTACGACGACGACAAGATGTCGGCGATCGGCGATCTCGTCGGACGCACCCCTCGATGGGTGAAGCGAACGCTGGCCGACGCCCACGGCTCGACCCGCCTCTCGACTCTATTCGAACACCTTTTGCCCGAGTTCGAGGATGAGGAGGAGCAGGAGGAGAACGACTACGAGGCTTCCTGCCCCCTCGAGGGGGAGACCCCGGAGGAAACCTCCGAGAATATTCTCGACGCGCTTCGCGGGTGGTCGGACAAAGAAATCCGCGCCTTCAACTTCCCGTTCCCACAGCTCGAAAAGGACGACATCCAGCCGCTGATGAACCATCAGGCCGAAGCCCTCGCACGGGTCGAGAAGAACGGCTTCGCCTCCGGGATCATCCACCTGCCCACCGGCGCAGGCAAGACGCGCACAGCCCTGGAGCTCATGGCTCGCCTCTGGGAGCAGGACGAACGCACCCTCTTCATCTGGGCCAGCCACGGGAAGAACCTCGTGCGCCAGAGCATGATCCGGCTCGCCGAAATGCTGCCAAGGTTCAACCGCGCGCTCTACGTGGCCTGGCTCGAGGCCAGCGATCCCGAGCGCTATCCCGATCTGTTCCACGACGCCAATGCCCTGTTCGCGACCCGAGATACCCTAACCAAGCTCCTGGAGCGCAGCGCAACCTCTCGCCGGAAGGAGGAGCCGCTCCGGGACCTCCTGACATCGAAGTCCTCGAAAGTCGCTCGTCCCGTCGTCGTGATCTACGACGAGTGCCACGAGATGGGGGCGGCCGGGCTTCAGAAAGCGTGGCGAGAGTTCCACGACAAACTGCTCTCAAAGCACAAGCGCGCAAGCCAGCGCTTCCGCGCCTTCGGCCTCAGCGCCACGCCACTCCCGACGGCGGTTAGGTCACACAAGCTGCTTCAGGACATCGTCTTCCCGATCCAGCCACAGACCAAGACCGAAAAGGAATGGGGGCTGCTCGTGCACGCCAGCGCATCCATGGCCGACCTGACCAGCCGAAGGATGCTGTGCCCGATGAACCTGGGCATCCAAGAGTCCGGAAGATTCGACATCCCCGATCAGCTTCTCGAGGATGTCCTACAAGACGAGATGCCGCGTCCACCCTCCCGGTCCGGCCTGAGCGAGCGTCAGTGGGTGAATGAGTTCTCCAAGCGGTTCAACCGTGACGTCATGAGCGACCCGCGGATCCTGAAATTCTTGGCCGATCAGATTGCAAGAGACTTCGAGACGCTGGGAAAGACGATCGTGTTCTCCGCGACGATCAACGCGGCCCAACAACTCGTCGCATATCTGCGCCGGCACAAGAAGATCCCCAAAGGCGCTGTCTCCCTGGTCCACTCCCACCTCGAAGACCTCGAGGTGGTTGACTTCGAAGAAGACGATCAGAGCGCCAAGCCTCACGAACTCGAGACCCAGACCCAGATCGAGACCTTCAAGAACCGGGGCAACAATCCGTGCATCATGGTCAACGTCGGTATGCTTACCACCGGCTTCGACGACCCGAAGATCCGCACTATCCTGCTTGCCCGGCTCACGTTCAGCAAGAACCTCTTCTGGCAGATGATCGGGCGGGGCCTCCGTGGCCCCGCCGCAAACGGCACGCAAGACTGCCACGTGATCGATCCGATCCGCTTGACCGAGAAATTCGAGGTGTTCAACGGCTACCGCCCCAACCTTAGCAGCGGAGGAATTCCCGAGAACGACCTTCACAAGACGTCCGACCTTCTCTCGGACAGCGATCTCGCGCCCGTCATCGAGGATGGCGCGCCACAAGTCCCCGCCGACCCCCAGATGGAGCGCCTCGCGAAGGACGTACGCGCGGCCCTCAAGGAGTTCCTCCACGGCGAGGCGTTCGACGCCAAGCGCGTCGCCGAGATTCTGTCCTCCGAGGTCCAGCTGGAATACGGCCCTGAAGGCCACGTCTTTCGGCCGGCGACCGAGGAAGATGCCCCCCGCAGCTTCCGAGCGACGCTAGAGCGCCGCATCCAGCTCGCAGAGGAGAAGCTCGGTGCCGACCTGGCCTGGTTCTATCAGGACGTGCCGCAGGTGCTGGACGACACCAACACGGAGTACACGCTGCGGAAGCTGCAAGCCGTCGAGAAGCACAGGCTCCTGACCGAGACGGACATGCGGAAGTTCGAGATGGCCCGCTGGGGCTGAGCGGACAAGCAGCGGGTTGAGGCCCTCCCCGACGCGGCCCACCACGCGATCGATGCTCCCCTACATTCTCCAGATACACGGCGTCGAACCGCTCAGACGCCATCCTCCACCGCGACCGCGAGTGGTGGCCCCCTAGAGGTGTCGATGCGTTGACGAAGCTGGCGGCTGCGTCAGGCTCTAGCTCAGTCCCATCGGCGTTCACGGAGCTTGAGCACCGCCCAGAGAGCCACGAGCGCCATCGCGGTCCCGAGATGTACTGCTGTGGCCGTCGCTCCAGATAGTCCCAACGACTGGTTGGTGTTTTGGGAGGCGAACAAGATCAGGCCAAACGCAAGAAACCCGCTCACCGTCGGACCGACGAGCTGGCGGAGGACCCCCAATACAACGACGACCGCGCCTCGGGGCGCCCCCCCTATTTTCGGAGAAACAGGCTGTTGCTGTTCCGAGCTCGCGTTTCGTTTGAACCGTTCGCGCCGAAAACCTCGAACGATGCTGAAGAACGCGACCAACACAGCTGTGGCGGGAAGCAACAAGTACTCAGGCCGCTTCTCTCCCGCTGCGACCACCATTCCGGTCAAGCAGAGAAAAGACGCTGACCACAAGGAGGTTTCGGCGACCACCCGGTGCACCGTCGACCGATGCTCGACTCGTCCGGAGATCTCATCCGGCGCATCAACCTCCCCATCCAAGAAGCGAAGGCAGACCACGGCCGATGCGGGTCGTTCCGATGGGTCGAGTCGTCCACACCACCGCAGCAGCACCCTCCAGCGCCGCGGCGCGTCCAGCACGTCGACGGAAATCCCCTCCCGCTCCGCATCGATCCACGGCATCACCCCTTCGAAGATCTCGTAGATCGTGACCACCATCGCGTAGAGATCAGCACGTCGGCCGTCGAGTGGCAGATCATCCCAGCCGACGAAGCGTTCGGGCGCGACATATCCACGGGTACCGAACGCCGTCGCTGTCGACGTCGTCGCCAACTCGTCGGACTGTCCAGCTCCGAGATCGATCACGGTCAAATGCGTGGGATCCTCCGCATTGTTCACGATCACGTTGGCCGGCTTGAGGTCTCCGTGCTCACCGACGCGATGGATCGCCGCGGTTGCCTCGACCAGCTGACGAGCCAAACGACACGCCGTGGCCTCGGAGTAGGGTCCCGCATCGCGATCGGCCTGGGCGGCTTGAAGGACTCCCGCGAGCGAGACGCCCTCGACGTACGGGAGGACGAGGTAGAGTTCGTCTCCTTGGCGCACCAGAGCGTGGGCGCGGGTGACGTGGGGGTGCGAAGTTCTGGAGAGCAGGTCGTACTCGCGCTCGAAGCGTTCCCTGCCAACTGGCCCCGCATCAGCGCGGCAAACCTTGACGACGAGTCTCGAGCCAGCATCGACTCCGTCCAAGTCTCCGCGCAGCACGACCCCCTTCGCGCGCTCCTGGGTTCGTACGCCTTCGAAGCTCAGGCTCCTCCCGCCAAGAAGCGGTCGCAGCTGATCGGCGCCCACGGAGGCGCCAACGTGCTCCGGTGGCCCGGCGTCCCACATGAGCTGGCTCCTCGCCGCGTCCTCGAGATCGAGCGCGCCTCGGACGAGATGCGAGGGTGTCCCCGCGACCTGCTGGAGAAACTTCGACGGCGCGGCGTCTCGGTCCGGCCGCAGCAAGAACTGCTTTCGGTCGCTGAATCGATCGACGACGGAGTATTGTGGTATCGGGTTGTCTAGGGCCGCCACGCCGCAAAAGGCCCAGATCCGATCCGCGTCGTCCTGCCCCCTCCGAGCCAGATAGAAGGGGCGCAAGCTGAGATACTCCTCCAGCTTGGGGCTGATTAGGACGAGGTCCTCCTCGTGCAACCGCGTATTGATCGGCAGCCACCGGCCTTCGTAGGGTAGAGAAGCGCCGCGAAGGCTCGTGGCGAGGATGGACTGCGAACCGATACCCGGGCGCGTGGGCCCAACCGCGAGCAGGTGATAGTCGGCGAGAAACGCCACGCCCTCCAGCACATGACGCAGGTGCTTCCGGACGCTGCCGAGATGCTTCCCGGCCTCGAGCTCGGACGGGCGCACCTTCGGGTGTTCACTGACGTTTCGGATCTCGCGGAGCTTGCAAAGTCGCTTGCAGACCTTGCCCCACCCTTCGCTGTATTGCCGAAAGAACCCATCGCCACCCGAGAGCTCCTCGGTGGCGCGAGCAACCACGTAGGTCCACGTGCCGATGGTCGGCTTGTTCAGCCCCTCGAGGTCCGAGACCACCGCCGAAAGGCGCGTGCGACGTGTTTCTGCGGACTCGCAGCTCACCAGGTCCAGCAGAAGTGCGCTCCCGACCAGCTGAAGAAGCGCCTCCGTCGTTACCAGAAGGTGGAGGAACTCTCGAAATGAGTCCCCCTTCTGCCGAGCCGCCCGGGCATGCGCGAGGTTTATGGCGACAGGGTACGGGAAGCTGCCGAGCACGAGCTTCTCGATCGCGTCGTCATCATCTCCCGGACTCACCCAACCCATGCTCGCATCCAGCCGAGACGCTCTGCAACGAGTTCAGCACTCGGCGCTCTTGCGCAGGTCGTAGATCAACTGAAGAAACTTCCAAAGACTCCGGTGGTCCACGTCGCTCTGCCCCGTCGGCTCGAAGTGCATCACGCTGTTCCGTACGCCGCGCACCTTGCCCAGCGCCCGGACGAACGTCGACTTTTCGATCGCCAGGTCCAGCCGCTTCCAGGCCTCGGGCTTCTCGAGCAGGCGCTGGTACTCGCCCAAGGTCAAGTCGCTCGTGCCATCGACCTCACGGTCCGACTTCGGGTCAACCGCCCACGCCTTGAGCTCTGACCTCGTGAACTCGCCGCGGTCGAGTAGCACCCGAAGTCCTCGTTCGATCTCCCCCAAGGTCACGAAGGGTTTCGCGCGATCCAGGAGCTGACGACCCAGGTCCTTCTTGGTGATGATGCCCGTGTACTTCCCCTGCGGACCCCGGACCATGACGCAGCTGTGCTCGATGATCTTCGGGATCACGTCGAGAAACGGCTCGTCGAATCGTACCGTGATTGCCTCGGACGCGACCGTCTCGACCGGATCATCCAGCGAGATCTTGCCCTGCAGAATCAGGTGTTTGCCCAGATCCTTCCACCGCAAGACCCGGAGCACTCGGTGCTCGTTGGGCATGACGGGGAGGTGGGAGAGCCGCTCGGCGAGCATGATGCTCATCGCCTCTCGCAGCGAAGACTGCGGCTTCACCGAGAAGATCTCGCGGTCCGCCTCATCGAGCGTGCCGACGTCGAACGTGGCCTCATGCGCCGAGGTCGATACCCCGGAGCCAGCATCGGTGGCGTCGTCGGCAGGCGGGTCTCCGTTCGGGCCGTCATCGCCTACGATCTCGTCTGCGCTGCCGAGCGGCACGAGTTGCACCTCGGAGTCGATGTGGACGCTGTTGAAGTCGGGCTCCGTGCGGAGGTCGAAGCCGGCCAGCGTCGCCTCGACCCGGTCTGCAATCGTCGCCCCGCGCTTCTGGGCTCCGAACCAGCTCAGCATTTCGCGAACCGGGAGCGTCTTGGGGCTGTCCGGCGTCCGCTCGAGTTGCGCCACGGCTGCGTTGAGCGGCTCGAGGTAGCTGGGCGCGGACGTCATCGCCCCCTCGGACTTCAGCACCCGGATCGGCTCGTCCGCCCCCACGTCGAGCAAGTCGTGATCGGTCGTGAGGCTGTGGCGTGCCAGTCGCGAACGCACCCTGTCGACGATCTTGCTGCCGCGCCGCTTGGCACCCACCATCTGCACCAGCCTGCGGGGCGTCACCTCCACGGGCCCCTTCGCATCCACCTCGGCCGCCAGCTCCGCGATCGTCATGGGTCGACCCTACCGAAATGCGAAGCCCGGGTTCAGCTTCTTCCGATTTCAGAGTGGTCCCGTTGCACGGCGACGACGCCGAGGAAGGAGCCCCGATGGTCTACATCACACATATCCGCACCGAGCCAGGCCCACCGGCCGAACACGTCACGCTGCTGGGCTGGGTCGAGACCACTTCGGGACACCGTGGTGCCTCGACCGTCGCGCAGATGGTCGAGTACATCGGCATGGGCAACCGTGTTCGCATCGTTGCGGTCGGTCGCGAACCCACAACGATGGCCGCGAGCACGCTTCTCAGTCTCGAAGCGGACGACCTCCTGTCACTTCCCCGATTCTAGGCGCTGCTCATCAGGATCAGGAATGAACCAACGCAACCCCGACAAGCCGACGCTCGAACAGCACCAGGTCTGGATCCCCTCCGACAACCCCTTCCAGCGCGAAGCCAGGTTGCTGCAGGCCCTCTGGCGCGAACGCAACGACCTACCCATAGGGGACCACCGTGGTCGACCGCTCGGCTCGCGCCTTGCGATGCCCTTCGCCGAGGAGAGCCTCGCGAACTACCTCACCGACGGGATTCGCGAGGTCGTGCGCGCCGAGGTGCTCGACGCCACCGCATCGGCCGGCAAGCTCTTTGCCCGCCCACGTATCTTCAACGACCTCCTCTCGAGCCAGCCGATGTGCTTCAACCTCTTCGGCGAGCTGCAGCGCGACCTCGACCTCGCGACGAGAGCTCTGCAAGCGCTCGAGCCAGGCCTCGAGCGTGTCACCGCCATTGGCTTCGAGCACTCGCCCGGACGTGGCGACGCCGCCTATACGGGCGACCGATCCGCGTTCGACGTGTTCGTCGAATACACGGCCACAGACGGCGCGAACGCCTTCGTTGGCATCGAGGTGAAGTACCACGAGAGCCTGGGCGACCAGCCGTCGTCCCACAAGCGGCGCTACGACGAGCTCGCGGCGCTGATGGGGTGCTTCGACGTGGCTGCAATGCCGCGCCTGAAAGCAAAGCCCCTGCAACAGATCTGGCGCGACCACCTCCTGGCTGGGAGCCTCGTCGCCGCCGGAGACTTCGAACGAGGACGGTTCGCCTTCCTCTACCCAAGTGGCAATGTGCGGTGCGCTTCGGCCGTCGCGGACTACGCTTCGACGCTCACCGACTCGACGAGCTTCGCCGCATGGACGCTCGAGTCCGTTGTGGAGGCGATTGCGGCCACCTCGGATGCGGCTTGGATTCGTGCGTTCTCCGAGCGCTACCTCGGAGCATGAGCGGCCGCGCGCGGTCGGGAGCCGAGGTCCACCGTTCCAGAGGCGGCCAGAGAAAAATCCAGAAACTCGGGATCGAAGTCGCCAGCAGCAACACGTGGGTGTTGGGAGCGAGTAGCCCTCGACGAAACCGTGATGCTGAACAACGCAAGAACACCATGGGTCGCGCTGACCTGGAGCGCGCTCCTTTCCGTGGCAACTGCCGCCTGCGACACCTCCGATCCGCCCGACCCGATCATCGGGAGCTGGGAGAGCAAGGAGCGAGTGGGGGCGGAGTACAACGAGCTGGAGATCGGCGACGACCTGGAGGGTGAAGCGACGATCTACTTCTTCGTGGGAGACGCGGGGTACTTCGCGGACTTCGACGTGGTGGCCGACCCGGAGGGCGGCGGCGACTACGAGCTCGAGTTCGACTGCATCGGTGGATGCAATGACCTCAGCTTCAAGGCCGAGTGCGAGCTCGACGGGGACGAGCTGGAATGCGAAGCGCGCGGGGACTGGGAGTCCTACGAGTTCGAGTGGGAGCTGCAGTCATGAAGATCTGGACGAACCTGTCGACTCGCGTGCTGCCCATCGTGCTCAGCACGCTGCCTCTGTATGGCTGTGATGGGCTGCTCGTGCCGGGCGACGATGACGACGACGATGACGACGCCTCGGCGACCAGCGGCGCGGACCTCGACGACGACGACGCGGACGAGAACGAGAGCAACGGCGACGATGACGACGACCACGGCGACGAGTCGAGCTCGGAGTCGGGGGCGCCCATGTGTAGCGCGCCCGAAACGTCGTGCGAGGTACACGGCGACTGCCCCTGTTTCGATGGTTCGATGGATGTCGGCACGTCCCTTTGCGTTGGCAACGGCGAGTCGGGCACTTGCACCGACGTGTGCCAAACCAACGACGACTGCGCGTCGGGGTGCTGCGGCGCGCTCGAAGGAGAGGCCGACTACGGTGCTTGTGCTCCCGCATCGATCTGCGAGGGCAGCGACGTCAACGAGCAGTGCCTCGAGGGCGCTGTGTTCTTCTGCGCGTGCGTCAACGCGGCTGGCGTCGACTGCAGCGAAGACCACCTCGCCGCGTTCTTCGACAGCTGCGCCGACCCCAACAGTGCCAACGTCGAGGTGTTCGAGTGCTGGGCCGACTTCGTCGACGACGGGCTCGACGCATGCGGCGTCGGACTCGAGGTGTGTGACACCGACTAGAGAGGCCAGGGGGTCCCTGACCTGAAGTGCGACCCGTCCCTGCGCACATGCACTTTCGAACGAGCGGTGTGATCGTGCGGTCATGGGTGGGCACTACCCGGGGCAGGACGACACCGTGGACGAACGCGAAAAGATCAGCATGAGGTGCTGGGGTCGAACCGTCGCCGCAGCTGCGATACTCGTCGCGGGATGCGGTGACGACATCGCGGGCGCCTCGGGCACCGACGGCGGGACGGGGTCGACGACGCCGGACGACGCCACGACCGAGGACCCCACGTCACAGACCGAGGGCGTCGACGCATCGAGCTCGAGCGAAAGCGGCGACTCCGAAGATCCCACCACGGGGGGAGAGGAGCCGCTCGATCCGGTTCCGCTCGAAGGGCCCTCGGTTTCACTCGGCTTCGGCGGGGCCTGTCAGGTCAGCGCCGAGGGCACGATGCAGTGCTGGGGCAGCGGACGGTGCGGGTTCTTTGGAGACGGCTCGGGCCACGCTCGCGGGCCCGCGGTCATCGACGAGCGCGACACCTGGTCTTCGGTCAGCCTGGGGTGGGCCCATGGTTGCGGCGTCGATTTCGACGGAGCCCTGTGGTGCTGGGGCGACGGCCGCGAAGGACGCGTCGGCGATGGCAACGCTGACGAGGTCCCCTTCTCTTCGAGCTGCCGACTCGACCGCGTCGAGCTCGAACCGCTCGGCGGATGGGCACAGGTCTCCGCGGGCGACGGACACAGCTGCGCGGTCCGAGCAGACGGCACCCTATGGTGTTGGGGCAGCAACGAGTTCGGGCAGATCGGCGATGGCGCTCTGGGCGGTCTCTACACCCGGCTGTCCCCCGTGCAGGTGGGCCCAGCCGACGACTGGCTGGAAGTCTTCGCGGGCGACGAGCACTCCTGCGCGAGGCGTCGGGACGAAACGGTGTGGTGCTGGGGCCACGGCAGCGCCTTGGGCGACGGCACCGAGGTGGGGGTCTCCAGCCAGCCCGTGATGGTGGCCGGCCCCGCTACGTGGCGGGCGCTTCCCAGAGGCACCGCGGCCCGGCACACGTGTGCGATCGACACCGAGGGCGAGGTCTGGTGCTGGGGGCAGACATCCGGCGGCGCGCTCGGTCCAGCGGCAGAGACCGAGAGTGAAGAACCGGTCGCGGTCTCGCTTCGTGGGGAGGCGCTCCGCGTGTCCGTCGGCGCAGACACGTCCTGCGCGGTCTTGGAGGACGCAAGCGTGTGGTGCTGGGGCCGAAACCGCGACGGCATGCTCGGCCTGCCTTTGCGGACCGAACGCTCGTTCGAGCCCGTGCAGCCGCATCCGGGCCTCGAAGCGGTCGACGTGCGCGTGGGGGTGGCGGCGATCTGCGTCACCGACGAGTCGGGACGAGCCACCTGCTGGGGGAACAACGAGCTCGGCGAAGTCGGCGATCACACCTCGGGGTCCGACAACTCGCCCCGCCTCGATCCGGCCCCGGTCGGCACGTCGGCGGTCGAGGCCTCACTCGACGACTGGGTGGCGGTCAGCGCAGGTGCGGGCCACAGCTGTGGCATCCGCAACGACGACTCGCTTTGGTGTTGGGGTTCCCGAGGTGGGGGCCGACTGGGCAACGCCGACACGACCGAAGATTGCTCGCCGGCGAATCCGCTGTCATGTCACGTCACGACCCCGGTGCCCGTCGCTGGCGGTCACGCGTGGTCAGCGGTTGCCGTCGGCACCGTGCACACGTGCGGCATCACCCAAGGCGGGGCGCTGTACTGCTGGGGTCGCGACGACCTCGGCGGCACCGGTGTGGGCGACGCAAACGTGCCGACCGAAGTCGTTGCGAGCACGTCGTGGACGTCGATCGCGGCGGGTAGCGGCCACTCGTGTGGCGTTCAGACCGACGGCACCTTGTGGTGTTGGGGTTCGGGTTTCTACGGCGAGCTCGGGCTGGGAACCCAGGGCGCCGGTGTCTTCGAAGAGACTCCCGTGCAGGTTGGCGTCGAGACCGACTGGAGCGTGGTCGTCAGCGGTGGCCGCCACGACTGCGGGCTGCGAGGCGAGTCACTGTGGTGTTGGGGGGACAACACCAGCGGCCAAGTCGGCAACGGCGAAGAGACCTCGGACATGGGCGTGGGCGCCTACGGTGTGGCCGACCCCTTCGAGGTCGTCGGGACGTGGTCGCACGTCGCCGCGGGCGGCGGGCACACCTGCGCGCTGGACGACGCTGGAGCGCTGTGGTGTTGGGGGCGCAACACGTCGGGCGAGCTCGGCTACGACCCCGACGGGCTCGAGCAGGTCTCGACTCCGACGCAGGTTGGCGTCGACACCGACTGGGACGCGCTCGCGCTGGGCCATCAGGTGTCGTGCGGGACGAAGACCGACGGCACCCTGCACTGCTGGGGCTCACGCGAAGACGGGAGACTCGGAGACGGCATCATCGCGCTGGACAGCGTCTCTTGGGAGCCCGTGCAAGTGGGTGCCGATGACAACGATGATGACGCGTGGATTGGAGCCAGCGCATCGGGGCGCACGGTCTGTGCATCGAGAGCCGACGGAAGCGCGTGGTGCTGGGGTGCCAACAGCAGCGGACAACGCGGGGACGACACGGTCTTCGAGTCCGCAGTTCCAAGGAGGGTCGTACAATGAAGACGAGACTGATGTTGAGCGGGCTGTTGCTCGCGGGGTGCCCTGACAACGGCGGTGGCTCTGGCATGGGTCCGGGCGAAGGAAGCGGCAGCTCCACGGGCCCGGGGTCCGACCCGACCTCTTCGTCGAGCACGGGTCCCGACGCCACGGATGCAACGAGCACCACCGGCGCGCCCGGGGACGGCTCGTCGTCGGGGGGCGACTCCACCGACGGCTGGCCCGATCCGAAGCCGCCGCTGGAGTGTCCGGACGAGTACAACTGCAACGCCGACCAGGACCTCGACGCGTTCCCGCTCCAGTGTGACAACGCGCCCGACCACACCAACCCCGACCAAGGGGACATGGACTTCGACAGCATCGGTGACGTCGCCGACCTGTGCCCCACCATTCAGTCGCCGCAGAACACCGCCGACAGCGACCGCGACGGCGTGGGCAACGACTGCGATCTCTGCCCGCGGCCGGCCTCGGTCTACGCGGCGACCGGCGTGGGCAGCCTCTCGGCCGCGTTTGCGCACCGCTCGCTCCCCGACCAGGGTGACGCCGACGGGGACGGCATCGGCGACGCGTGCGACAACTGCGTGCAAACCCCGAACTGCCTCGGCTACGGAGAGGACCTGGAACACGAGCTCGGCATCGTGCTCGACATCGAGGATCCACAGTGCCAGGCCGACACCAACGGCGACTTCATCGGCGACGCCTGCGAAGGCACGATGCTCGATGGCGCGGCGGGGCCGGTCGGCATGGGTCCCAACGACGACTTCGACCAAGACGGGCTGCGCAACGCCGAGGACGCGTGCGTGCGCCTGCCCGTCGCGAACCCTAGCGGCGCGCATCTCGACTCCGACCAGGACGGTCTGGGCGATCGCTGCGACAACTGCCCGTTCACGCCGAACCCGGACCAAACCGACGCCGACTCCGACTCGGTCGGAGATGCATGCGAAGAAGCGGCCTGCGCCGAGCGAGCCAACCCGCGCCCGTTCGGCTTCTTTGACGCGGCTGCGGGTGGGTGGTGCTGCACGACGGCCTATCGCGGCGAGCCGCTGTTCGATCCCGACGGCAACCCTCTCGATGTGACCGATCTACCCCCGCTCGGGGTTGGCGTCTTGGAGCTCCCGCCCGGCTGCGACGGCGAGGGTCAACCGCTCACCTTGGACGACGTCGACTCCGACGAAGCGCTCTGGGAGCACATGTGCCTGCTACCGCAATGGGACCAAGACTACGACGCGCTCCCCGACACGTGCGACCTCTGCAGATGGGCGTTCGACCCCACCAACGCGCCGTTCGTCGACGACAGCGGCATGACGTGGCCGAACGACGGAGCCGTCTGCAACGGCGAGTACCACTGCTCGGCCGACTGACGTGCTTGCCCCCGTGGTGAACCGGCCGCCGCCGACTGGTCACTCCCAGTTGTGGCCTTCGAAGTCGCCCGCGAGGGCATGCCAGTAGATCTCGCGCCAAGTGTAGAGGCGCTCTCCAGTCGGCTCACCGCCCTCGTATCCGGCCCTCGTGTACGTCCCGCCGGTGTACTCGCGGTTGTCGAAGGTCAGCCCGTCGATGGTGAAGAACTCGGGCTGCTCCGTTGCATCGACGATGCCGTGGGTGTCCTCGAAAGCGTCCGCGATGTGGTTGTCGTTGTCGTCGGCAGGGACCGGGCCGCTGCTCAGCTCCGGGGGCGTGCCATCGAAGACTCCCGGCGTCCCATCCCCGTCGAGATAGTGCTGCACGAGTCTCTCATCGACCGAGTCACGGGGAGAGGCGCCGACGTGGGGCAAGATGGAGTCGAGGCTCGCCGCCTCGGCCACGAGGTCGCCGCGGAGGTCGGTCTCCAGGTAGGGCGTGTCATGCAGATACTCGTCGACGTTGGCGGTCTCGACCGCGCCCTTGGGCAAGATGTTGTCCGAGACGTGCACGTAGGTCTCGCTGGGCGTGCCCTGACCGAGCGTCTCACCTCGCACGAAACCACTGGCGTAGGGTGGATCCTGCTCGCTGCTGAGGGTCCAGACATTGCCGCTCACGCGCACCTTTCCACCAAGCGCGAGTCCGATCGTCCCGCGGGTGTGGTGAATGATGTTGTTGATGCTCTCGTACTGCTGCACGTCGTGGGGGATATCGTCAGGGTAGTTCGCGATCGGGTTCCGCTCGTTGTTGGACACCCACAGGTTTCGGTAGAAGGTGACGCTGTGGGCTCCTCGGTAGAGGAGCGAGCCGCGGGTCGATTCTCCGAGGAGCGAGGCTTGGACCGTGAAGTCGTGGGCGATCTCGTTTGGGTCTCCGCTAGCCGCTTCGTCTCCGGAGAACGAGATGTTCATCTCATTGACGTCGGGGACGGAGCTCGGCCAGGTGAACGAGCAATGGTCGACGATGACGTTGGTCAGCGCGGAGCCACGGTTGCGTGCGATGACGCGGAGGTTCGACACGACGTTGCTGCCGCGGAATCGGACGTGGCGCCAGATCCCCTCTCCCGCTCGGCTCTCCACGCCGCCCTCGTCACTGTAGACGGCGATCCCGTCTCCGGGCGCGGTCTGTCCGAGGACGGTGTAGTTGTCGTCGGAAATGTAGATCGTGGAGCCGAAGTCGATGGTGCCGCCGACCTCGAACACGATGATCCGCGGTCCATCCGCGGTGAGGGCCTCGCGGAACGAGCCCGGCCCGCTGGCGTCGGTATTGGTGACGGGAATGATGGTGCCCCCACGCCCTCCGACCGTGTAGCGGGCGTAGCCGTGGGCGGTCGGGAAGG
Source organism: bacterium (assembly GCA_024742475.1). Classification (GTDB taxonomy): domain Bacteria; phylum Myxococcota_A; class Polyangia; order Nannocystales; family Nannocystaceae; genus CAJXVA01. The sequence goes on from JANSYI010000005.1 coordinate 298,829, forward strand.
CCTTGCGCTCGCCCAACACGACGGCCTCACCTTTGCCCTCCCCGTCCGTATCATCCGTGCCGGTGTCACCGACGGTCTCGTTGCCACTTCCGCTGTCCCCGTCGCTGGTCGATGCCCCGTCGATGGGAACGCAGCGGTCGCTCATGCAGACCAGCCCCGCGTTGCAAGTCGAGTTGCCGTAGCAGGGGCAGTCCAACTCGCCATCGGTACACCCCCCCGATGTTGCGTCGGCTCGACCCGACGACGACTCCACCGCGGACCCCGTCGACGATGCCGAGCCCGAGCCCGAGCCCGAGGTCCCGCAGGCGCCAAGACCTAGGGCGGAAGCCCCAAAGAGCAGCACGCGCGCGAGCGGAGAGCAGAGCGATTCCTTCGAACCCTTCATGCTCGGACTGTCGCTCATGTGGCACCCAGTGTCGACGGCGAAGATCGGAAGCTACGTTATCGTTGCGTCACGTCGAGTGCCCCTCGCTGCCACGGAGACCAATCGCGACGCGCAACGGCGAGCCGCATTCAGCGCGGGACCAAGATACCTGATGTCGCCGTCGCGGAGTTTGCAGCCGACCGCTGGCTGCTAATCTTCGGCACGATGCTGGAGCCTTCGTTTCCCAGCCCATCGCTCGAGCTCTCGTCCCTGACGTTCGAGTGGGACGACTACGATACCGAGGCATTTCTCGATGGTCTCGCGGGCGAGCATCGGCCGGTCGTCGGCGAGTTCGAGGGGTCGCCCCTAGACGCGCGGCTCGCCTACGGACTGCTGGTCGTCGAGTGGCTCGTACGCACGGTGGGCTGGCACGAGCGCCCCGAAGTCGCGGAGGTCATCACCAGCGGCTGGGACCGTGAGACCTCTGAGTTCGACGAGGAGAGTGATCCGCCCGACCACGCGATCGAGTGCGCCTTGCTCATCGTCGAGAACCTGCTCATCGGCATCTACGACGACACCATCGAGGGCACATTCGAGAACGGAGGATTCTACGAACTCACCAGCCTCGAGGCCCTCGTCCTTCACGTCATCCCCACCGAGGAGCGCCCGTCCTTCGAGGCGTTTTGCCGACGGGCGTGGACCGCCGCCAACGCGCTCGTCGAGGGTCCCGGCACGGAGCCAAGCGACGATCCGCCGTCCCGTGAAGATGCGGTGCGACGGTTGCTCGCCGCGTGACGGTCGCCGGCGATTCCGGGGTGGAGCTGTGCTGAATGCCGCTCGCCGTCACGCACACCTACCGCTACGCGCGACCCTCCGTGCGCGCTGCCGACCGCCTGCGCCTGTCGAGTTCCGCGGGTGGAGGGGTTCCCAGCTGCTGAGGGATGTACGTGCGGGCTGACGTGTCGCAGGCGGCACTCGACGCAGACGCGCTGCGGCTGGGCACCACCAACGTCGACTTCAACGACGGCATGCGGGCCGCGCTCGCCCGCATTCCCGACGGGTTCTACCCGCCCACCTCGCTCCGCCGCACATGGTAGAGCAGCGTCGAATCCGGGCAGCCGCGGACTCGATCAGTCTTCGAAGATGTCGTCGGCTGAGGCTGCCGTCGCCGCGCGGACGAGCCAGTGATCGAGGGTCTCAGCGCTGCTGCAGTCCTCGATGCGGCGTCGCACGTCGTCGCTCACGTGGAGCTTGCGAGCCGCCAGGACCATGAGAATGGAGTTCGCGATGCCTTTGGCGCGGCCTTCTTCGATGCCCTCGACGTGTTGAGGTTAGAGGAGTCGGCGCCAGGACTGTGCCGCCCGAAGGCCGCGCTACTCCCCCACCTTGCTCCGCAGCACATACTGCAGAATCCCCCCATGCCGGGCTCAGAGGTCGAGCAGCTGGCGCAGCTGCGTCTCCGCGGCCGATCGAGAATACGCGCCGCCCGCGACCAGGTCGACGAACGCCACGCGACAGCCGTGCTCCTTCTCGATGAAGCCGCCGCGATGGCCTCGCGTGGGGTCGCCGGGGTAGAGCAGCGTCGAATCCGGGCAGCCGAAGAGTTCGTTGTAGGCGAACATCTGCTGGAGGTCTCCGCTCGCGGGCCGGTCGTTGGGCGGACGCTTCCACTTGGTGTCGACGACGAGCCTGGGGGTTTGGCCGTCGTAGAGCACGGCGTCGGGACGAATGCTGCGAGCCGAAGAACCGACGGCCTTCCAGAAGGGGCGGGAGTCTTGGCCGCGCACGGTGACGTGCTCAGGTGCGATCCGCCGCAGGAGCGCGAGGACGTAGCGCTCCCAGAGCGCGTTCATGTCGAGCATCAATGAGAACACCTCTGTCCGTCCGTGCGCGAGGTCGGGACGATGGTGGCGAAGGATCAGCGCGGCAAGGGTGAGCGCCTCGGCGTAGCGGACGGTGTTGCGGCCGAGGCGAAGCCTGGCGAGCGCAGGGAGGTCGACGCAGGGCTGCACGTGATCGGGAAAGGCGAGGAGTACCCGGTCCACCTCGGCGCGCGTCGTGGACGACAGCGGGATGTGCCGAACGACCTCGAGAGCGGCGCGCAGGGTCGAGTTGGGCAGCGTGTTCTGATCGAAGACGGCTTGCTCGGTGAAGGAGAAGTGGGGGCGCGCGGCGTTCTTGCGGAGCTGCTGGTCGAGCAGCAGGCGCCCTCGGAAGACGGGCCGGTTCCGCTGAACGCGGCGGTAACCCTTGGCGAGGCCCTCACGCAGGATTCGGTCCGTCAGGCCAACGAAGTGCAGAACGTAGAGTTCGAGTAGCGACGCGTCGCGCGTGCGCAGCTGAGCCTCGGTGGACCGGTTGAGGCGAAGGCTGCCGACGATCCGAAGCATGTCGATCAACGCGTCACGCCACGGCGCCTCGCCGCCGGCGTCCTTGTCGGCCTTGGGGAGGACCTCGATGGCAAGACCCCCGACCTGAAGGAAGCCGACGTAGTGGCGAAAGCGAATCTTGCGGTGTCCGGCGCGAAAGTAGTCGCCGCCTTCGGCGTCGTTGAAGGCGAGCAGCGCGTGAAACTGCCGGTCGTTCAGCTCTCGTCCGCACCGCAGCACACCGTGCTCGAAGACCCTAATCGTCTTCTGCTTCATCGCCGTAGATCCGCCGGAACGATCGGTTGGTCCAGTTGCTGGCCGGGGTCAGCTCGTAGATGGGGCGGTCGGTGAGTTCCTCGAACGCTTCGTGGTCGAACTTGGCGAATGCAACCTCGGCGTCGATGCGCTTGACGAACTCGGACCCGAGCACGAGGCCGATCTGCCCCCAGTCGCCGAAGAAGTACTCGCGCAGCAAGGGGATGACCTTGTTGGCGAAGACGGCCTTGAGGTCGTCGAGATCTCCATCCTCGCGCAGGCCGGTGAAGTAGGCGTGGCCGATCATGTGGTCACGGTCGAGGAGCTTGGCGATGCGCCTGTTGATGGTCCGAAGCATCTGCCCGATGTGAATGCCGCCGGGGAGCTCGAAGTCGACGACGTTGGGATCGGGAGCGCACTCGACGAAGGTGAAGCGGCGCCGAAGCGCGCTATCGAGGGCTTCGACGCTGCGGTCGGCGGTGTTCATGGTTCCGACGAGATGCAGGTTGGGCGGGACGCCGAACCGACTCTTGGAGTACGGGAGGGTGACGATGACCTCGTGCGTCTCGCCAAGCCGCTTGTCCTCCTCGAGTAGGGTGATCAGCTCGCCGAGAATGCTCGCGACGTTGCCGCGGTTGATCTCGTCGATGAACAGGGCGTAGGGCGGCGCGCCCGCGAAGAGCTTGGCGCGTTCGCCCTGCGTGGCCGCGCACAGCTCGTCGATGCTGCCCTCCCACCCGGCGAGCCGGATCGCGTTGCGCACGGCCGTCTTGAAGACACCGTCCTCGAGCGCGTACGCGACGCCGCCTTCGGACTCGTCGCCGAGCACAGGCCGGAGGCCCTCGAGAAAATCCTCGTAGGCGTAGGACTGGTGAAACGTGACGAAGGTGAAGTCGCGGGAATAGGTGCGCTTGGCGTTCGCCGCTCGGACGGCATCGAGCTCGGCGCGAAGCTCTCGCAGCGACTCTGGGCGCTTGGGTTCGAACCGCCAGATGCTGTCCTCGCTCTTGTCGAAGACGAGCTCTCCGCTGCGCTGGGCGTAGTTGACGGTGGTGCTCTCCTTGACGGTGTGGCTCTGCATGGTGCCCCAGATCCTGTTGGAGAGCGGGGTCTTGCCAGTGCCGGCGGCGTGTTTGGCCTTGGGGAAGCGATGGTGCCGAAGCTCATCGACGGTGGCGGTGTCGAGCTCGTCGAGCGCGAGCATGAGAACCTCGAACCAGGTCCGCCCGGCGATGAACTCATCCTCGTTGAGCTTGGGTCTGCCTTCATCGAGCCGACGCGTGAACTTCTTCTGGAACTCGGTGGAGATCTTGAAGGTCTTGCCGGTTCCGGGGGGCCCGTAGAGGATGACGTTCCTCGGACCGCGCTCCTCGGCATCGGACTCGCTCGCGGCGACCTCGAGTTCCTCGCCAAACAGGTCGGCGATCACATCGGGCCGCTTCACGGGGACGACGGTGTCGTGCCACGAACCGGCGCCGCTCCCTGATGGAGCCTTGCCGCGATACAGCGGGATGTCGAGCCGCTGCAAGGCGAGCGTTCGCTCGTCTTGGTCCACGGAGGTCACCTCGCCGAGGTAGTGCACGACGAGATCGTGGGTGCCACCGTAGCCCTTGATCGCAACCCAGTCTCCGGGCTGGATCCTGCAGAATCGATCCCAGGCTCGCTTGCCGGCGGGTTTCTTGGCGTCGGGGCCCCACCCGATCGTCCACCGGTCGTTGGCGACGAAGTCCTTCAAGCTTTCCTGGTCCCCGAAGCCAAGCCCCCAGTAGTGGCGGTCGGCGGAGGCACGCTCGCCTGCGTCGTCATCACCGTCGGACCCCTCCGACTCGCCCTGTACTTCGGAGATCTCGGGCAGCTCGAACAGCGGCGTGCCGCGCTCGCGGGTTCGCTGAGGATCGAAGAAGTCGAGCTTGTGCAGAGTGAGCCGCACGACCCGCTCGAACGCCTTGTCCGCGCTGGGAACGGGCTCACATGTCGGGGGAATGATGCGGCAGAGCTCGACGCGCGACGAGGAGACCAGCGGCATGCCGCTGTCGGAGAGGACCTGCTTGAGAAGCTCGCCGTACCCCTCGGTGGTCTTCACCCACTTCCCCCGCTTCGCCATCCTGGCCGAGCCATAGATCTTGACCTCCTCCCCATCCGCCGCGTCCCCGATCTGCGCCCGCACATTCGCCCACAAGAGCTCACGCGTCGTCCCCTTGAGCCAGACCTGCAGCCCGATGGCCTCCTTGTACTTGCCCGCCTTGTACTGGAAGAACCACGCCCGAACCGTGAAGCCCGCAGAGCCCCCTGGCCATGTGCAGCGCACCTCGCACGTATCGGGCCACGGCCCGCCCTCTTCGGGTGTAAGCCCGGCGAGCTCGTCGCGCGGCCACTCTTGGGGTGTACGGGAGACCTCGTAGGCGACCTCGTGCTCACCGACCTTGACCGTGCCCGGGCGCGCGCTTGCGAGGATGTTGCGGACGGTGGTGAGGGCGAGAAGGTTCGCGTCTGCTCTGGGCATGGGGGTGGAGAGGCTATCCTGGCGCCAAGGATGCGGCCAGCCTGAGAGCGGTGATGTCAGCCGAGGAAGGAGAGAAGGTCTGGCCGGCCAGATCGGCGGCTGCGTCCCCATACTAGATGGACAGCCTCATATCGAGAGCAATTCGGCGCCGATCTCGGAGCGCGCCTCCGGGCAGGCACGCTCCGAGAACCGACGTCACGAGTAAGACCGGGTTATGCCCGGGCCTTCAGAAGCGCCATGAGGTACTCCCGAAGATGAAAAGCCACCGATCTCCCCCCGACATCACGAATGACAACGGGTTTGCCGCAGTGGCAGCGACGCTTTTTGCATGGATAGGTCCGCACAAGGACACCTCCTCAAGAAGACGAGCGTCAGCCTTGACCCCAAGCGTATACACGTGCATTGTTCGTCTGCTACAAGCGGGCAACGCAGCGCTCTTTCGCGAGGCTGATCTGTTCGAGTAGGCTCTCCACCGAACGCTTCCGGCCTCGGTGGGGGGTCCTACGAATTTGGGCTTGCTGTGTTCCTAGCCTGTTAGATTCTGCTCCTGCGGGACCGATAGTCCGAACGGCGAACTGAGAGTTGCTCTTCGGTGGCGCATCTACAGGCATACAACAAAAATTCCCTTAATTCGCGTCTCGCCGGAGGGGATTTCGGGCGGGAGTTCGCCACTTCTAACTGTTTTTAGTTGCACCGAACCGAAGGCTGGAAGCGTGAAAAAGCCAAATAATCCCAGAAGGTTCGGATCTCAGAGCGGGCTCAAGGGTCGGGATGTAGCACGTTGAGGGCTAAGTCCGACAACCCCACGGAGAATTCTCGGGAGTGCAGATCTCCCCCACTTGAGACAGTACTACTAGCAAGGAGAGGAGAAGAAGCGGGTCGCACCTCTTAGTCTGAGCGGACTCCTTCGACACCGTGCTCTAGCAATAGTCGGCTTCGCTCGGAGGCCAAGACCGAAGCACGCGATCTACTCGACGCCACCGAGCTCGCTCTCGACATCGCCGCCGACGAGTTGGTGGCGCGCTGAACCGCCACGACCACCACCCGAGCGCTCGATGCCTACTTTGCCTCGGGCGCCCGTCATCTCGGGAAAGTGTCCTTCGACGACACCCGGTCCACCGCGGTCCACCTCGGAGCCGCCCGCGGGTCGTGGGTCTAGCTCGGTGTCACTGGCCAGTGGCTCGTGCTCCCCGCCATCGCCTCACGAGGCACCCGCACCATCGAGCTCGCCCTCGACATCGCCATCGACGGCATCGTCCACGACCGCATCGACAGCCTTGCCCTCTGACGCGCGCTGGCCTGCCTGCTCCCCGCGGGCCAGGCTCAAAGAAATGCGCCTCGCCAATGACTCACCACCATCCGCCATCGCCGACACGTCGTACGCTCACGCTGCTCACGTCGCACGAACGCTCGCCTCCGGCCTGCGCGGCCCCCCCGACGAAGCCCGCCGAAGACATCGGCGCCCTGCTTTCCCTGCTTCACGAGGTGCTCGTTTCCACGGAGACGACCCTCCAAGACTAGGAGGCCCGGGCGTGGCTTCAGGCGCAGAGCCGCGGGGGCCAGGTGGCAAAGGCTCGCAAGGCGATATTGGCACTCTGAGAGGCGCCGGCATCGGAGGAGGGAAGTCCGCGGCGCCGACGACGGGCTCGTTCGATGCGGGCGACCTCCGAAGCTAGTTCGCGCAGTGGCGCCCGCTGATGGGTGAGCCCGTGCCGGCGTCTCTCGACGCACTCGACGTGCGTACCCGACCAACCGAGGAGGCCACGACCAGCCAGCCGTCGTCCGCCCCGACGCAGCCACACCGGCCCTATGCTCGAACGACCGGCGAGCGGGTGCTGGATGCGGTCGACGCGGTCACCAGCCCGGTCGACCGGGCCGTCGACGTCGTCTTGTTTCCATTCGAGGTCGTGGGGATCTTGGGCGACCTGGCGGGCGAACTGCTGGATTGACGGCCCGAGGCCGCCTACCCCCTCACCTTGCTCCGCAGCACGTACTGCAAAATCCCCCCATGCCGGTAGTACTCCACCTCGTTCGGAGTATCCAACCGAGCCACGCACTCGAACTCCGTCTTCTCCCCGCTCTCCGCCGTCGCCACCACCTTCACCATCTGCCCAGGCTTCAGCTCCCCGGCGATCCCCGTGATGTCGAAGGTCTCCTTCCCGGTCAACCCGAGTTCTTCCACGCCCTCGCCCTTCTTGAAGTTCAGCGGAAGCACGCCCATGCCCACGAGGTTGCTGCGGTGAATCCGCTCGAAGCTCTTGGTGATCACCGCCTTGACCCCCAGCAGGATCGTGCCCTTCGCAGCCCAATCCCGCGAAGACCCGGTCCCGTACTCCACGCCGCCGAGGACCACCAACGGCACGCGCTCGGCCCGATACCGCTCGGCCGCGTCGAACACCGACATCTCCTCGTCGCTCGGCTGATGCCGCGTCCACCCGCCCTCGGTCCCTGGCGCCAACTCATTCCGCAGGCGAATGTTCGCGAACGTGCCGCGGATCATCACCTCGTGGTTGCCGCGCCGTGACCCGAAGCTGTTGAAGTCCTTCGGCTCGACCCCGTTGGCCATCAGGTACTTGCCCGCAGGGCCATCCTTGGGGATGTTGCCCGCCGGCGAGATGTGATCGGTGGTCACCGTGTCGCCGAGCTTCAGCAAACACCGCGCCCCCTTGATGTCCTCCGTCGCCGGCACGTCTTTGCTCATGCCCTCGAAGTAGGGAGGGTTGCGGATGTAGGTGCTGTCGTCGTCCCACGCGTAGCTCTGGCCCTCGGGCGTGTCGAGCTTGCGCCAGTTTTCGTCGCCCTCGAACACCGACGCGTACTGCTCGGCGAACTGGTCCTTGCCCAGGACCTCGCGCACCAGGCTCTGCACCTCTTGCGGGGTGGGCCAGATGTCCTTCATGAACACGTCGTTGCCGTCTTTGTCCTGGCCGATCGGCTCGCTGTACGGGTCCCAGTCGAGGTGCCCCTTGATCGCGTAGGCCACCACCAGCGGCGGCGAAGCCAGGTAGTTGGCGCGAATGTTCGGACCGATGCGGCCCTCGAAGTTGCGGTTGCCCGAGAGCACCGACGTCGCGATCAGGTCGCCGTCGTTGATGCCTTTGACGATGGGCGGGTCGAGCGGCCCGCTGTTGCCGATGCACGTCGTGCAGCCGTAGCCCACCGTGTGGAAGCCGAGCGCCTCAAGGTCGTCCATCAGCTTGGCCTTCTCCAGGTAGTCGGTCACCACCCGAGAGCCCGGCGCCAGGCTGGTCTTGACCCACGGCTGCGTGCGCAGCCCCAACGCCTTCGCCTTGCGCGCGACAAGGCCCGCCGCCACCAGCACGCTGGGGTTGCTCGTGTTGGTGCAGCTCGTGATCGCCGCGATCACCACCGAGCCGTGGCTCATGTTGAACGTCTCGCCCTTGTGCGTGACGCTGACCTGCTTGCAGCGGTCGTCGCCTTCGACCTCGTCCTCCACGAGCTTGCGCCACGCGGCCTGTGAGTTCGTGAGCTCGATGCGGTCTTGCGGGCGCTTGGGCCCGGCGATGCTCGGCACCACCGTGCTCAGGTCGAGCTCGAGCGTGCTGGTGAACTTCGGGTCGGGCGTGTCGCTGGTGCGGAAGAAGCCCTGCTCCTTCGCGTAGGCCTCGACCAGGCGCACGTCGTCTTCGGAGCGGTTCGTGAACCGCAGGTAGGCCAGCGTCTCGTCGTCGATGGGGAAGAACCCGCAGGTCGCCCCGTACTCGGGCGCCATGTTGGCGATCGTGGCGCGATCGGGCAGCGTGAGGTTGTCCAAGCCGGGGCCGTAGAACTCCACGAACTTGCCGACCACTCCGTGCGCGCGGAGCATCTGCGTGACCGTGAGCACCATGTCGGTCGCGTTGGCGCCCTCGGGCAGCTTGCCGCTGAGCTTGAAGCCCACGACCTGCGGCACCAGCATGGAGATCGCCTGCCCGAGCATGGCCGCCTCGGCTTCGATGCCGCCCACGCCCCAGCCGAGCACCGACAGCCCGTTGATCATCGTCGTGTGCGAATCGGTGCCCACGAGGGTGTCGGGGTAGGCCTGCTTGACGCCGTCCTTCTCCTTGGTCCAGATCGTTCGGGCCAGGTACTCGAGGTTGACCTGGTGAACGATGCCCGTGCCCGGAGGCACCGCCCGGAAGTTCTGGAACGACTCAGTACCCCAGCGCAGGAACAGGTAGCGCTCGCGGTTGCGCAGGTACTCGAGCTTGACGTTGAGGCTGAAGGCGTTGTCGGACGCGTAGTGATCGACCTGCACCGAGTGGTCGATGACCAGATCGACGGGCTGCTCGGGGTTGATCTGCTCGGGAGTGCCTCCCAGCGCCACCATCGCGTCGCGCATGGCCGCAAGGTCGACGACGGCGGGCACGCCCGTGAAGTCCTGCAGGATGACGCGGGCCGGGTGATACGCGATCTCGACCGAGGGCTTGGCGCCCGGGTCCCAGCTGGCGACCGCTTCGATGTCGGACTTGCTGACGACGTTGCCGTCTTCGTGGCGCAGCAGGTTCTCGAGCAGGACGCGGAGCGAGAACGGGAGCGCGTCGACGTGGCCGATGCCGGCCTTGGACAGGGCGTCGAGGCGAAAGATCTCGTAGGACTCGTCGCCGACTGCGAGGGTGGATCGGGCTCCGAAGGAATCGTTGTGCGTGCTCATCAGCTGTGCGTCCAGTGCCGAGGCCGCGGCGGCCTGCAGGCGGCCAAATCGTGACACCAGCGTGTGTTTGGAGCAACTAGACAGCCCCGGCCCGCCGGCAAGCCGACCGCCGCCGTTTTTAACTTGATTAAATCTATTGCAGGCGACAAAGATCCCACATGATCTCGGGCGACGGAGCGCTCCTGGCGTTCACGCGGCGTACGGACCCCCTGGCCGAGGCTGCTGTGCAGGGTCTACCCAGGCTACGCCCCTACCAGCTGCTGGACGCGGTCGAAGACGAGGCGCGCGCGGGCAGTGTTGCGGCGCGGCGCTTCGTCGAGGCGGCGTTCAGCACCCCGGCGTGGGTCGACTTCGACCTCGTCGAGCGCGGGGCCGAGGTGTCGCGCACGCACGGGTTCGCGCACCTGCTGGCGCTGAACTTCGGCGCCCTGCTCGAGGGCTACGCGTCGCACAGCCTCGCGGCTCCGCTCGTGGCCACGGGCAGGCTTCGGCAAGACACGCGCAAGCGGCTGTACGAGACGGGGCAGGTGTTTCACAACGGCCGCCAGCAGGGCGCGCTTCGCCCCGGGCAGGCCGGGCATCGCTCGATCCTCGCGGTGCGGCTGCTGCACGCGATGGTGCGGCGTCACCTGGTGCGCGTCGGGTACGAGAGCCCCGATGGCGGCGCGTTCGTGCACCAGCTCGACATGGCCCACACGGCGGTGCAAGTGTGCCACGTGGGTCGCCGCGGGCTGACCCGGCTCGGCGTGGATCTGCCTGGTGAGGACATCGACGCGCTCCACCACTTCGCGCGGCTGGTGCACACGTGGCACGGCGTGGATGCGCAGCTGCTGCCCGAGACCCCGCAGGAGAGCGCGGCGCTGCATCGGCGGCTGGCAGATCTGCGCTACGATCCGTCGAACCCCGCGGCGAAGCCGTTGGTGCACGCAGCGCTGGACGCGATGGCCCACGCGCCGCCGTTCTTCTTGCCCCGGGGTGTTCTGGCAGCCGTGACGCGGCTGCTGATCGGGGACGCGCTTGCCGACGCGTGGGCGCTCGGCGACCCGGGGCCGTGGCGCCGCGGCGTGGACGCGATCATTGCAACCAGTCGCTCGGCGAGCCGCCTCGCCCGCGCCTCGCCCCGCATGCTGGCCCCACCGCTGCGGTGGGCGCAGGAGTCGGTCTACGTTCACACCCTCGCGCGCGGCCTGGGAGCGGCGCCCAAGCGTGCGTTCGGGCCCCTGGCGGACCACCGCCGAGGGCGGAGAGCGGCGTTGTAAGCTGGCGACCGATGGGCCTGATGGCGCAGCAGAAGGAGGAGCGGCGGCAGCGGATTCGCGACGAGTCCCGGCGGCTGCTCATCGAGCTCGGCTACGAGGGGCTCACCGTCCGCAAGCTGGCGAGCGCCTGCGGGCTCTCGGTGCCGACACTCTACAACCTGATCGGCTCCAAGGCGACGATCATCGCCGAAGACGCGATCGAGACCTTCCGCTGGGTGAGCGAGAGGTTCGACGCCACCGCCGAGGGCGACCCCATCGACCGGGCCTTCGCCCTGTACGAAGTGGTCCGCGTCGAGATCCTCGGCCGCGCGGCCTACTTTCGCGCCCTGCTCCCCCACCTCGACGCCGTGCCCGAGCTCCGCCCCGTCAGAGACGCCGTCGGCCAGCTCCAGATCGCCCAGCTCGTGCACGTGCTCAGCGCCGGCCGCCGCAAGACGTTCCAACCCGACTTCGACCTCACCCTCGCCGCCTCTCAGCTCTACGACCTCGCAATCGCAGCCTTCACCGGATGGGCCGTCGGACGCATCCCCGAACCCCACCTCCACGCCCGCCTCCGCCACGGCGCCGCCCTCCTCCTCGCCTCCGGAGCCCGCGGCGCCACCAAGCAAAAGCTCCTCGACATCGCCCGCGAGAACGCCGAGGTACTCACTGCGTGAGGAGGCGGCGAGGAAGGCCCGACCTCGGACGGGTGAGTCCTCGGAGTCTAGCTGCCGAAGCAGCCCTTGTTCACCATCTCAAACCGCGCCTCGAGCTCCGCTTCACAGACGTGGCCCGGCATTCCCTTGTAGTAGTCCACGTACTCCTCGCACGTCAGCGTCGAGGCGCAGTCGACGTTCGCGTAGTACGCGTCGCGGCACTCGGCGTTGTACCCCCACTCGGCCTCCGAACCCACGCATCGCTCAACGCAGTCTTCTTCTGTGACGCCGTACATCGGAGTGCACTCCGGGCGACCGGATGGGTCGCAGCAGGCAAACCCCGTCATGCACATCGCTTCACACGCGTCTCGCACGACCTCGGCGTCGCTGTAGTCCGGCGGTTCTTCCTCGACCGTCGGACCGCACCCGAGTAGCAGGAGACACCACGCTTGAGTTCGAAAGCTCACTGAACCGACCGCCTCGGGATCTAGCTGCCGAAGCAGCCCTTCTCCACCATCTCGCGCCGCGCCTCTCGTTCTGCTTCACAGACGTGGCCCGGTGTCCCCTTGTAGTACTCCACGTACTCCTCGCACGTCAGCGTCGAGGCACAGTCGACGTTCGCGTAGTACGCGTCGCGGCACTCTGCACTGAAGCCCCACTCGGACTCCGAACCCACGCAGTCTTCAACGCACTCCTCTTCGGTGACGCCGTGCATCGGGAAGCATTCAGGGCGGCCGGACAGATCGCAGCAGGCAAAGCCCGTCATGCACACCGATTCACACGCGTCTCGCACGACCTCGGCGTCGCTGTAGTCCGGCGCTGAATCCTCGACCTTCGGTCCGCAGCCGAGCAAAAGGAGGAGCCAGCATGCTTGAATTCGCCTTCTCATTGAATCGCACCAAATCCCTCGGGCCCGTTCCTTGAGCCTCACGTGAGAGTATTTCATGCGACTCCCACATGAGACACGGGCTCACGCGCAGTTGTCCTGCGTGGGGAGGACGGTGACGGCCAGTGAGTAGGCTCGTTTTCCGCTTACGAAGGGGCGAACTCGGATGGCGTGCTCGCCGGCGGAGAGCTTCTGTTGAACAGGTCGTAGGAAGAATCCGAAGAAGCCGCCTGTGCTGGAGTCGATAGGCTGGGGGTTGCTCGGGTCGAAGTTCGAGATCTCGTAGACGTACAACTCGGGAGGGTCCTGCGACCCTTCGAGCTTTCGAATCTCGATCGAGACGTAGCTGTCGCATGCGAGGTCGAAGCTGAAGTAGTCAGCCTCACCGCCGCAGACGACAAGTTCATCGGCACCTTGTTCGACAGGACTCGATACGACGCCATCGCCAAGAATGTTTTGGACGGTGCTGGTGGTGTCGATACTAAGGTCGAGGAGGTCGAAGGCGGAGTTGTTGCCGTGGTAGTCGTCCTCGCACTGGTTCGTCGGGATGGAGGTGGAGTCGACCTGACCGCTCGAATCGTCGGCTCCAGCCGTCGTTGTGGTGGTGCTCGAGGCGGTCGGACTAGTGTCCGTACCTGTGCCGCTTGCGTTGCTGTCGCTGGACGCGGCGCTGTCGTCGCAGCCACCGAGAAGCACGGAGAGAATCAGGAAGCATCCAAGTCTTGCTTTCATCGTCTTCACTCCTGAAGGCAGCAGCAGGCGACGGCGACGGGATCGTCAAGGAGCAGGCCGCCTTTGCGTTCCCAGTCGATCGGGGTTGAACAGTCACCGTGCTCAGAATTGGATCCACCTAGTCCTTCTTGACAAAATTCGAGACCCTGGATCCCATAGAAGTAGGAATGAGAACCGGAGCATCCGACACCGTCAGAGCAGGATGAACCGAGAGCCTCGCAGACTTCGTTGCAGTCTCGGTAGTCGGTCCGGTCGCCACCACACTCGTAGTTCGGTGGGCAGGAACCGTTGTCACAGGGCCCGATGGTGGAGAGGTTGTCGCACTGGTTGCCGCATCGGCCGCAGTGGTCGTTATTGGCGGAGGGATCGATGCACTCTCCATCGCAGAAGAGTTCTTCATCGGAGCACGGACTGGGGACGTCCGGGTCGGCATCGGCATCTTCACCGCCGTCCATCGGTCCGGCGTCGGTCCCAGTTTCGGCGCCTTCCCCCTCCCCGCTGCTCGTCGTGGAGACTTGGGCCCCACAGCCGAAGAGAATGAGACCAAGCGTGAGCAACGAGCGGGACGGTTTCATCGGTCGACATCTCCAGTTGACGGCCGCGAGTTGCCCGACTTCGTACTCGGAGGCACGGAGGGCCCCAACATACCCTCGTGTGGAGCACCTGAACCCTAGAAGCCTCAGTTCAGGCGCCTACGAAGGCCTACAGCCCCTTGACCTCCCCGTCGACGGTCACTCGCGCGAGGAACGCCTCGACCTCCTCCTCGGGTAGCAACGGATTGTCGCGGATGCGAACGTCGCCATGAACGCGCTCGAGCCCCTCGAGCCCCGCAAGGCTTTGCAGCTTCGGATTTCCCGTGACCGAGAAGTTTCCCTCGACCTCGGTGAGGCTCTCGAGCCCGCGAAAGTCGACGAGTTCAGGCACACCATGAGAGCCAAAGCTACCGACGCTCCGCAGCTTTGGGACGCCCCCATAGTCGACCAAATTGTCTTCGAGGAAGTGGAAATTACCTTCGATCACTTCCAACGACTCGAGCCCCTCGAGGGACATCGAGTCACCAACGTAGCCCCCACCGACGAGGTTCCCCGTAATCACGATGATCGAGGCCAGGTTCTCCCGAGCAGGAAACCCATTGCTAAGAACGACGCTTCCGTCAAGCCGCTGGCACCCATCGAACGTCGTCAGTTCTTCCTGGTCCAGCGAGCCGTCGTCTGGCGTGCACGTCCTGAGGTTGTCGTAGGTTGACCCATCCGAGGGCTTGCAAGCACCGAGAGAACAGAGCCCAAGCCCCAACAAACATACGTTGCAGATCTTCTTCATCGTTTTTCCTCTCACAGAACCGTCAGCTCGAACGCCGTCGAGGGAGAGCATCCCAAGAGCGACTGCGTAACTTGAATCGTCTCGTCCTTCACCAGGTTCCTGGTGAGGTTGATCTCCGATCCGCTCCCACTCGCGATGTGGCTTCCCTGTGCGTAGACGTCGATCGTCGCGCCCGGGATCCCGTCCTCGACGACGATGAAGCTACTGCCCTCGAAGGCGGGAAGCACGTTCGGAGTCATGCCCGCGGGATCACACGCGACCACCTCCGTGACGACCTGCCGCAGATCATCGGGGCACAATCTATGGGTAATCGTGAGTTCGTCCCCCTGCTCGAGGGGCTCATTGGCGATTCCTGGGATGATCAGCAGGCCGAGGCGACGGTTCGTACCAGGATTCGAGTCGACCGCCACGAGGCTTCCTTGGGTGTCGTGGCCGACCTCCAAACTCCCCCCTTGAACGAGCTGTGCGAGTGCCAACGCGGGTTGCCCCTCGAAGACCGTGCCGACGGTTGGTGTGGGCATCTCATCGGTGAACTGCTCGACGCTCTTCGCGGGCGACTTCGGGCTCGGCTCACACAGGCGCTGCTTCGCGAAGACTTCGTCACCGACCTGAAAATCCTCGAGAGAGAGGTCGATGACCGAGTGAGCCGCGAACGAGGACGTCTCGGCCATCTGCACCAAGTTGCCTTGCCTGCGGTGCTGGATGACCACGTCAGCCCCCGGGACGTTCTCCACCATGACAGACCCCGCGCACGCGTACAGAGGCGTGTAGAGGAACTTCGGAGTTGGGACATCCCCTTCCCAGACCTGGGTCCGCTCGAATCTCGAAGGCGAGGTGATTCCGTCGAGGCTTTGCGTCGCGTACACATTCTCGTTCTTGACCAGCGGCTCGTCGAGCTCGAAGACGACTGTCGGTCCCGTCGCGAGCTTGACAAAGGGACCCTGGGTGTCCGTTGAAAGCTCCACCGTCGCGCCAAGCTTCGCGTTCCGGACCGCTACCGTATCTGCGCAAGCGTAGTAGGGTCCGAGGTTGACCGGGCTGAGCACCGAGGGCCTTGGCGGGTCGAAGTCCACCTCCTCACCGTAGTCAGATGGCGGCCCTTTTTCACAGTAGTCCCAGAGCCGCTCGGCCTGAACGTTCATCGTCTGCGTACTCGCGAACCAGGGCGGCATCGATGCGGGTGGAGCGCTCGCCGATTTCTCGATGGTCATGCCAAGGACGCTGGTACAGTAGCCCGGCGTCTTGGTGTGCTCCTCGAGGATCAGCGGAAACCGCATCCCCATTGCCGCGCTATGACACTCGGTGCATTTACCTTGTCCCGCGGCCACGGGGCCAAGACTCGAGATCGGCCCCGGATTTCCGATCCAATCTTCGTGAACGATTGGCGTAGGCCACTCCTCGGCGACAATCGCCTCCCACTCGGTTTGACCGTCGGACCACAGCCAACCGAACACCCCCGCCTCGTACGGGTCGATGATGAAGGGGTTCTCGCCTGCGTGGCAGTTGGTACAGACGCCCTGGCCATTGTCGGCCAATTCAGCGCCACCGATCAGCGCGTCGATCGAGTGCGTTTGGTATCGGCCAAGATAATCCTCAGCCTCGTTGTCCCAGAAACAAGTGTTACCGGTCTCGTATCCGAAACAGATGAGGCCAAAGAGCTGGGCCTCATCGTCGTCCTCGAACCACCGAGGGAGTGCCATGCAGATTCCTTCCGCAGTCTCCCACGTCCATAGTTCGGCTTCGCGCTGGGGTGAGAGGAACTCCGTGGTGATCTCACCGCGGTTCACCCACCCGTCGCTCTCATCCAGCAGCCTCCGCGGAACGGGGACTCCCGCCTCCTCGCACTCGATCCGATAGTCGCGACCTGAGTTCCCCGTTGGGATCTTATTCGACGCGTCGGCGAACCGAAGGCTTGAGCCCGAGACCTCCCGCGGTTCGCGCGCTCCTGAATCGCAGGACGTCAGCCCGATACCAATTAAGCCGAGAGCCGAGAGCCGAGAGCCGAGAGCCGAGAGCCGAGAGCCGAGAGCCGAGAGCCGAGTTTCTAAATCGCCGTCCATAGCAGTGTTTGGTCCAATAGCCGGCGGCGACTAGCACGTCAAGTCGTGGGTGATCGGAGGGCCATGTCCTGTGGTGACCGCCGATCTGCCTCTCGTCCTATCGATAACGGAGTCGCGTGGCGTTTTCCGCGGGGCGGACCTACGCGAGCCGCAGAGGGTCCCGGTTCTCTCTAACCGAGACCCAAGCGCTGCGGCCTTCGCAACGAGCCGGGCCATACTCCTGCACCGACCGTCTGGCCGCCCGGGCAAGGGAGTCCGGCTCTGCCTCCCGCACCCACGACATCACCCAACCCCCACACACCAAAACAAAAGCGGACCCCCGAGAGGGTCCGCGATCCAGGGCCAAAGCCCAACCTTCAATCCCCAAGCTGCAGCCGGCCTACCCGCCCGCAGCGAGAGAACCTACCGACTAAAGATAATCCCAGCCGCAGGTGCCCTCATTGCAGACGAAGCCGTCGGCAGCCGGGCAGTCGCACGTCGAGATGGTGCCGGGAAGCTGGCACCCGGCATCGAGCGCGTCGTCGCGCAAGGTGTCCCACAGGTCGATGTCCGCGTCGGTGCGGGCGACCCAGTTGCGGGTGCAGCCGCAGCTGGTGCCCGTGAGGACCTGGCCACACTCCGCGTCGGACTCGCAGGAGCGGATGGCGTCCGTCTCGGCCTGGAACGCGGCCACGAGCGCGTCGCAGTCGGCCTCGATGCAGGTCTCCTCGTAGTCGCCACAGCAGTCGCCGTAGGTCTCGCACAGGTCGTCGCACCAGCAGCCGTCGCCTTGGCCGCCGCACGAGCCGAGGCAGCTGCCACCTTCTCCGGGGCACTCGCCTTCGCTCTGAACGCTCACGCCCGCGGCTGCGGCCGCGCACGCGTTGCCGTAGGTCACGCCATCGCAGCCGCAAACCGGCGCGTAGATCTGCGCGCAGACCTGCGGGGTGGCCGTGCACTCCCCGACCGGACCTTCGCCGCACTCGGACTCGAACGCGCAGTACTCACCCTCGCCGCAGTCGGAGGACGCGAGGCAGCCCTCGGGCTCGGGCTCGCCTTCGCCGCACTGTCCCCAGCAGACAGCCGGGCAGAACATGCCCTCGGGGCAGTTGGACAGGCACACCGAGTGGTCGCAGAAGCCGCTGTCACACTGGTCGTCCTGCAGGCAGTACTCGATGGGCTCGGGCTCGGGCTCCCCGTCGCACACCGCCTCTTTGTCGCCGCAGCAGTCCCCGTACGATTCGCACAGGTCGTCGCACCAGCAGTTGCCCTCGCCGGTGGGGCCGCCGCAGTAGTCGCCGCCTTCGGAGTCCGCGCAGCTGCCGATTGCGTCGGCCTTGCCGAGGGGTCCACGCTCGGGCTGGACCGCCGTGTCTTCATCGCCGACGGGGGCCGTATCGCAGGCCACGAGTGGAAGGAGCAACGATGCGATCAGGGTCAACTTGCGCATGACTGCCGCGCTCCGAAGCAAACTGCGGACCACGCTCGGGTACCGCGAAGTCGGGCAGTTCCGCCCCCGCATTGGCGGCAAGAGCAGTTTCGGCTGGCTACTGTTGTCGCCGCTCGTCGAAGCCGGTCGCCTCAGAACGCGCCCATCACGCGCCGCTACGGGAAGGACACGCCTCGACTCAGGGTCCGGTACCCCTCACTCACGAAGTCGCCCCACGCGTGCCCGATGAGGGTGTTGTCCCAAGGGCGCGACGTGTACTCCATGCCGATTGCCCGGATGTTGTCGAAGGGCCAGTCGCGGGAGTGTCGTGCGTAGGCCGCCATGTCCATGCCCGAGAAGTGGCTCGTGATCCTCGACTGGCTGCCACGCGGAAGTCGGGCCGCCTGGTCGGCGACCTGGCGGATGTACTTTGCCGACGCGAAGATGCTGAAGTCGTCGGAGGCGAGCAGCGACGCGATGAACTTGTGGTCCAGGCTGGAGGCGGTCGTACCGAGGTCGCGGAAGAGGTCGTTGCGACGCGCGGTGGAGACCACCACCTGCGTGAGGCCGATCGACGTGTTCCGCTCGAGGATGCTCGCCGCGGCCCCGTATTCGGCCGCGTCTTCGTTGGCCGTCTGATCGCGCTGCTCGGCGAGCGCGATTGCGGCGATGAGCGCGGGCTCGAGTCGGTAGAGCCGACCCGCCGCCGCCATCACGAGCGATCGCGACGGAGGGCCGTTGCGGTAGACATAGCCCATGATCGTGCTGACCGGCTGACATACGAGCTGCTGCGCCTGGCCGAGTCGATGGCGGGGGCTCAAAGCGGCGAGATAGGTGCCCAGCCCCCCCAGCGGGTTCTCGTAGCGGGAGCGAACGGACTCGTCGCCGAGCACCATCGACGCCTGATCGGTCAGCGGAACGGACTGCGTGGTGGCGTTGACTCCGGTAGCACCCACGCCCGAGAACGGCGACGTCGAGGTGCGGCCTGCGTAGCTGCGTGAGGGCGCCGGGCAGCCAGCCGTGCCGTCGAAACGGTGCCTGCGAGCCGCATCACCCAGGCCTCCGCAAGCGTCGAAGTAGGCCAGCGCGGTGGCGTGATACCAGGTGGACGTGCGGTGAAGGGAGCCGGGGTGGCCAGGCACGCGCAGCGCACGTTGCAGCACCCCGCGAGCTCGCGTGCGGTTGCCTCCGGTGCTGCGCCCCGCGATGGCCTGCGTGGCATCGCAGAGGTGGCGGGCGTTGCCCATCCGAGAGAACACCATCATCAACCCCTCGTCGCCGAGGTCCCGCACGGTTGCGTTCACGTCACGATCGGCCTGGAGGGCTGTGACGACCGCCTGCTGATCGTCCGAGCCAATCCGAAGGTTGCTCAGGCCAAAGGACAGTCGCTCGCGGATCAAGTCGGATGTAGCAGTCATCGTCGTCAGGCCTGTGCGCATCTCGTGCGCGGATGTATTCTATCGGACGACAGTGACGCTTCGATGTTCAATCGCCGAACGCAGCTCCCCCTCGCGATGGTCGCCCTCGTATGGGCATGCACGGCCAACCCCGGGGCACCTCGAATCGGAGAGGCTTCACCTGTCATGACGACGTCGTCCACTCTACGCGCCCCGGTCCCAGACGGCTTCGAGCTCGTCGAAGACGAACCGCAGCTCACGTTGTTGCAGCGCGGTGACCTCAGATCCCCGATGCGCATCGTCGTCCGGCTGGCCGAACAGCCACCGTCGCTCGACGCGCCGCGGAAGCGCGCGCTGGGCGACGTCGAGGGCGTCTATACGATCGACGAGCTCGACGGCGGCTCGGGTGGGCCCGTCCATGTGCTGCGCGCGTACAAGCTCACCGACCGAGGAGCGATCGTACTCGAGGCGGAGGCGCAGCAAGAGACCGGTACGCCCGACTTTGCAGCGGCCTGGTCCGTGCTCGAGGGCGCACGCTGAGCATCTCCGACGCCACCTGCTATTTTCTCCACCGTGCGCAGCATCGCAGCCATCGCCGCCATCTCGGCGCTGCTTTCGGGCTGTGGCATCCAGGAGTGCGGCTGCGGAGCGAGCCCGGACGACCCCCTCGCGCAGCATGACCTGGCGTACCCGGGCGACCACGACCTGGCCAACGAGTGCGCATGCCGATGCGGCGACGGCCCCCTTGCGCCCTGGCCGCTCGACGACGAAGGCACGTGCGAGTACCCGGGCGAGACGTGCACCGACGACGAGGGGTACGAAGACGACTTGGTCTGCTCGGGCTAGCAGCCTCAGTCGACGCCCAGCGTCTTCGCCACCGCCTCGACGAAGTCCGTCTCGGCGGCGTTACGCTCCCCGTCGGCGCGAGCGATGCTCCGCAGCTCGCCCACCAGGTCGGCCTTCGCGTCGTCGTCGAGGTTTCGACGCACCCGCTCGGCCGCCTCGACCACGAGCGCGAGCTGAGCCGGGGCGCCCGCGGTCTGCCCCAACGTCCGCGCGACATCTTCGACCGCCTGTTCGGCGTAGCCCTCGGCGAGCCCCTTGGTGTGGCTGCGCGTCAGCTCGAGGATGCGCGCGGCCTCTTTCTCGTCGAGGCGCCCGTCGGGCAGCTTGGCGCACGCGATGTAGAGCATGAGCACCGCGTCGAACGTCTTGGAGTCGGCGTCTTCGACCGTCGTCACGGCGGGGACCATAGCAGCCGGAGGTGCTCGGCTCACATGTCGTTCAGCACGACGCAGACCTGCGACTCGTCGCGCACGGTGGCGACCACGTCGGGCTGGCCATCCGCGTCGAAGTCGCCGACCGCGAGCGCGTCGCCATTGCCGGGCAGCGAGAGCTCGACCGGGTCTGCATACTCGAGCTCGGCATCGACCGCGTAGACCCGAAGCTGCGGCACGGTGCGCATCGCCACCACGATCTCGGGCTGCCCGTCTCGATCGAAGTCGGCCAGGGCGAGCTGCCCTGCCGTCTCGGAGAGCGAGATCGAAGCCTTGCTCGCGTAGCTGAGCTCGCCGTCGCGCACGAGCACGTCGATCGAACCTGGCGTAGAGCTGGTGAGAACGACCTCGGGCTCCCCATCATGATTCAGGTCGGCCGTCGCGAAACCGTAGGGACGCCTTCCGACCTGCGACGCGACGCCAGCCTCGAACCCGGGCGCGTCGTTGCCCGCGAACACGGTCACAAGGCCGCTCTGCTCCACGCCGACGACGGCATCGGGCACGGCATCATCACCGAGTCGCGCGAGGATCATGACCACGGGGGAGCCGTCGATCTTCGTGGGGTCTCCCAGCTCGAACGACCCGTCCTCCCCGCCCCGAGCCCACGACAGGAACGTCTCACCCAGGGTCACGAAGGCCAGGTCATCGACACCGTCGCCGTCAGCGTCCGCGACACCGAGCGACGCAACGTCCCCCTCCACGTCCAGCGAGCGCCGCCACTCTTCGATGGGGTCGAAGAGCACGACCCCCGCGGGTGCACCTCCGCCGACCGCGATCTCGTCCAGGCCGTCTTGGTCGGCGTCGATCGCCGCGAGCGCGAGCGGCTTCACGTCCGAACCGTAGTTGGCCACCGAAGCGATCGACCCATCCGCACCCGCGAGCCAAACCTCGATGCCCGAGCCATCGTCGTTGAGCGTGACGACGTCGTCATGGCCGTCACCGTCGATCTCCGCGACACCGACACGAAACGGCGAACCGGAGGTTTCGAAGCAACGCACGGCCGCAAAGCACAGCGCCTCGCCGCACGACAGCTCCGGCGACGGGGGTTCCCCAGTTCCAGATCCAGACCCGCCGGATCCGTCTGCGTTCGTCGGCCCGCTGCTGGGCCCGCTGCTCTCCGGCCTCGCCGTCGTGCTCGACCCGGTGATCTCTCCGGTGGCCGTCAACCCGAGATAGTCGGGGTTCGGCTGCAAGCACCCCAGCGGCGCAATGCAGAGCCCGAGGAGCAGCGCTCGCATCAGAATCGAACCGCCATGCCGCCGGGTGCAGGCGCGAGCTCGGCACGTGCCGCCCGCCGTTTCCTGCCGATGAGCAGCATCGCAGTCCCGGCACCGAGGCCGATCACGCCGGCCGTCGCCATCGACGCGCCCGCCCCCATCGTGTCGAGGAGCTTCGCGCAGTTGCCGTCCGCGTCGGCGCGACAGTTCCCCTCGTAGGGCCGAGCGTCCATGACGATCAGCGGGGTGCCAGCTGCAACGCCTGCCACCCCGAGCCCAAGGCTCACGCCTCCCGCGACGAACCATCGGCGGGCGGACCGTTCGAGAGAGGCCGCCTCCGCGTCCAAGCTGGTCGCGGTGGGCATCAAGCGGAAGCGGACGTCCGCATCGACGCCGGCTTCGACCTCGATGGAACGACCCTCTTCGATGAACCCCGGCTTCTCCACCCGAATGGCGTAGGCGCCCGGGCCGAGCGGCACGTCCATAGGTGTCATCCCCACACTGCGGTCATCGACGTACACCACGGCACCCGCAGGGTCGGACACGACGCGCACGACGCCCTCGTCTGGAGGGTCGAGGCGTGACGCAAGGGCTGCAGCCCGAAGCTCGACCAGCTCCGCGACCTCCTCGAGCCCGCAGATCTCACACGAGTCTTCCGCCGAGAGGAGACGCTGTCCCGTTCGGGCATTCCTCGCGTCGAGATCGAACCGAAAAACGTTGTCCTGCTGCTCGATACTCAAGACCACGACCACTGCGGCCGATGTCGAAGCCATGGCCTCGCGCACGCAGGCATCGTCGGCACAGCTCCCCTCCCAGGGCTCGCCGAGCGCTGCGTCGACATCTGCGGAGGACAGACCCCGAATCGCGCTCTCCGAGAGCGTAGAGACGGTTTCGGCCCGTGCTCCATCACCACTCGTACGCACGAGCACCTCCGGCGCGCCCGCCAACAGCGCGCCTGCGAGGAGAATCTGCGAGACCATCATCGACATCACCCCCGACTATTCGAGCCTGCCCGACTGCGATGCGAGCGAAACGGGACCGGCTGGAGCACGACCGACGGGGTCCATGGGATCTCGTATTGCGTCGGAGACCCGACCCGTCCAGGGCGGCGGCGCCTCCATCGAGGGACGCTCCCGCAGCCGCCTGGCCCGGAACGAACTGATCCCCGGCAGCCGCTACGAGCTCAAGCGCTGGATCGGCGAGGGTGGCATGGGCGTCATCTACGAGGCCGAGCACGTGGACGTACGGCGTCCAGTCGCGGTGAAGATCCTCCGGCCGGAGTACGCGACCAATCGCGAGGTCATCAACTCCTTTCGATTCGAGGCGCGCGCGACGTCGGGCATCGACTCGCCGTTCCTGGTCGACATCTACGACTACTTCGAGCTCCCCGACGGGCGAAGCGCGCTCGTCATGGAGCTGCTCGACGGCAATGATCTCTCCCGCCGAGCCGAGGCCATCATGCCCCCGTCGCGCGTGGTCGGCATCGGCAGGCAGATCTGCAAAGCCCTGCAGACCGTGCACGACGCAGGACTCGTCCATCGCGACCTCAAGCCGGAGAACATCTTCGTCAGCGCCGACGGCCATGAAGACTCGATTCGCGTCCTCGACTTCGGCATCGCCCGCATGACGACACACGCCACGACGGCGCAGTCGGGGGGCACCCCGCTCTACACGGCGCCCGAGGTGATCCTCGGCAGCGGGCAAGGACCCAAGGCGGACATATACGCCCTTGGGTGCGTGCTCTACGAGTTCCTCACAGGCGTCCCCGCGTTCGCGGGCGCGGGCGTCGACGAGATCCTACGCGCCCACCTCAGCGAGCGACCGAAGCCACCGAGCGAGGTCGTCCCGGGCGTGCCCCGCTCGTTCGACCCCGTGATCATGAAGGCCATCGCGCGCGAACCCGATACGCGGTTCGAATCGATGGCAGCGCTCGAGGCCGCGCTGTGTGAAGCCCAGATCTCGGCGGGACTGACCACCGCCTGGGATCACCTTCCTCTGCCCGACGCCATCACGCCCGAGCAGCGCGCGCTGCTGCTCTCGCGCATGCCCGACCCCTCCCCGACTCCGAGCTCGTCCAGCCCGCTCAAGAGCTGGGCGGCGATAGGGCTTGCGGTGCTCCTGGGCGGTGCAGCCGTCTTCGCTCTCACGCGGCCCGACCCCGACGCGGTGCAGGCGATGTCCCCCGCAGAACTCGCAGCGCAAGCACTTGCGCGAGAGGCTCGCACCGCTGGCTCTCGCGCAGCGTGGGTGTACCCCTCTCCCAACGATGTCTCGTCGAAGACCGCGTATCAGGCCGTGCTCGCACTCGAGACTATGGATGAGTACGGCAAGCCGCTGGCCTCCGTTCTCCGCACCGACTTCGCCGACACGCTCAACGAGCTCGGCGACGAGTACTGGGACGCCGAGGGCGGGACCCGGTTCGCCATCGCCTACTACGAGCAGGCGCTCCTGTTCGAGCCCGACTCGAGACGGGCCCTCGAACGCAGCGGCGTCAGCAAGGGCTCGATGGATGCCTTCGCCGAGCGAGCGGCAGCGGGACGGTTTGCGCTCGAAGAGCTGGTGCGGGTCGAGCCGTTGATCGAGCTCGCGCAGGTCGACGAACAGCCCGCCGCCCAGCGCATCTCGAAAGCCAAGCGGCGACGGCGGTCCAAGCCCGCGCCCGCCGAACAGCCACCGACGCAGGCCGCTCCCGCCCACGCGCCGGAGGTCTCGGTGGACCCAGCTCCTGAAGCCTCGCCTGCCACGGCGGGAGCCGAAGCGCCTCGTCGCGACCCCGCAGCGGCCAAGACGCTGGTGCGTGAGGCGAGGACCGCCTCGAAGTCCGGCAACACCACGCGCGCCAAGCTGATCTACGAGCGGGCCCTCGCCAAGGATGCCCGCAACCCGTCGGCACACGCTGGCCTGCGAGACCTGGCCTTCGACGCGGGAGACTACGCGCGAGCCGTGCGTCACGGGAAACGAGCGGCGCAGCTCTCTCCGCGCAACGCGACGCACCAGCTGAGGCTCGGCGATGCGTATTACCGGACGCGCAAGTACGCCGAGGCCGAGAAAGCCTACGCCGCCGCCAAGAAGCTGGGCGACACGAGAGCGAAGTGGCGACTCGAACGCGCGCGGGAGAAGCTGGGCGGCTAAGCTCTCGGCCGTGGTCACCCTCCACGTCGCCGAACACCCATCACTGGACCTGGTCGCCTTCGAGACCACCTTTGCCACGCCGCTGCGCGAGCACACCGACCCGGCGCTCCAAGCGATGATGACGCTCGACGCCGAGACACCCGTGCGCCGCTCCGAGACGATCAAGGCCGAGGTGCGCAACCTCCTTCGACACGGCGGATACAAGCCAACCGGACGCGGCAAGCCTGCAAGCGAGTACTTGATCAAGGCGGTCACGCAGGAGCTGCTCCGCCCGATCAACCTCAGCGTCGACGCCTGCAACGTCGTGTCGTTGCACAGCGGGCTCCCCATCAGCGTGGTGGATCTCGCGCGCGTGGAGCACCCGCTTCACGTGGATCTCGCCTCCGCCGGCAGCGTCTACGTGTTCAACGCTTCGGGACAGGAGATCAAGGTCGGGGGCCTGTTGTGCCTGCACGACGCTCAGGGACCGTGTGCGAACGGGGTGAAGGACTCGCAGCGAACGAAGACCAGCGCGGAGACCACCTCGACGTTGTCCCTCGTATGGGGCACGCGCTCGCTGCCCGGCTACGCCGACGAGGTCGCGCGCTGGTATCGGTCGCTGCTGGAGCGCGGGGGCGCATCGACGAGCGACGTCGAGCTTCGCGGCGCTCCCTGACCCACGCACCAGCCTCGCTACTGCACTTCGAAGGCGCCGATGTCGGGCGCCCCACGACGACCCTCCCCACGCTGGTCGGCGTCGAGGTCGGTCTGCACGCCCGCATCGATCGCCGGGCTCTGTGCCCCGAGCGCCATCGTGTGCGTGGCCCCCCCGTTGTCGGCCGGATCGGCCAGGAGCGGGTTGGCGAGCGTTGCTCCCGCGACGACCGGGAGATTCGAGTTGCTGTCGATCTCCAAGCTCGGGTCGAGCCATTGCATGTTGCCGCCGCCGTCCTGCAGCTCGCGGTTGGCGTGAAACCAGGCCCATCCCCCGTCTCGGTCGGACGTGTTGTCGGAGAACAGCGAGTTGGTCACCGTCACCGCCGCATCGCCCCCCGCCTGAATCCCGCCTCCGTGGAACTGTGCGTGGTTGCCAGCGAACGTGCAGTGCGTGACCCGTGTGGGCCCTCCGACCAACGCAACCGCGCCACCCATCCCCATGGCGGCCGTGGTGCGGTTGTCGAAGAACGTGGTGTTGTGAAGGTCGAGGCTGCCCGACTCGGTCAGGAACCACAGCCCCCCGCCTCCGCCGAGGGTGTTGTTGCCTTCGAAGTAGCTGTTGGCGATGAGCGACTGGTTTGCGCCGCGCTCTCGGGGATAGTTCTCGTCGTCGAGCAAATAGATGGCGCCGCCGCTTCCGCCAGAGGCGTCGTCGGTGCTGTTGCGAAGAAAGGTGCTCTGATCCACCACGACGGTGGCCGCTTGCCACTGGTGGGTGACCAGCGCGATGGCGCCTCCGGCATGCTTGCTGCGGTTGTTCTCGAAGTACGAGCCACAGACCTCGAAGTAGGCGGTCTGCCCGTTCTGAGAGAGGGCATCGAGGGAGATCGCGCCTCCGCGCCCTTCGAGGTCCCCGGGGCCACCCTGCCCGGTCGTCGCGTTGTCGGTGAAGGCGGTGTTGACGATGGTGAAGCTGCTCCCCAGCCCGCCGATCGCTCCGCCGTTGCTGCCGCGGTTGCCGATGAACTCGGAGCCCACGATGACGACGTCGGGTACGGCAAAGGCGTAGAGCGCCCCGCCACGGAGATCACCCGGGCCGGTGTCACCGATGGTGTTGTTCTCGAAGCGAACGTCGAAGATCGACAGCCTTCCCTGCCCCGAGCCGTCCATCATGACGGCCGCGCCGCTGCGGAGGCTGAAGTGCTCGCTGTCGGGCACGCGGTTGACCGCGTCCCGAAGGGTGGCGTTCATGATCGTGAGATCGGCTTCGGCAGACACGAAGAGGTGGGTCGCTCCGCCGCCGCTGATCGTATGCCCGTCGCCATCGATGACCACCGGCTGCGTGTTCACGAACGGTGCGTCGGCCGTGATGTCCGCGGTCAGCCGGATCTCGCCGCCCTCGGCCACGGCCGCCCGCAGGTCGTCCGCGGTCCCGACCAGGACGGGCTCCACGAGAGACGGTGGCTCGGGCGCTTCGCACGACGCCATCAAGGGAGGCGGAGGATCGGAGGGACCACCCGAGCCGGACTCGGCCTCGGACCCCTCCGAGCCGCATCCGAAGGAGAGGGCAGACACGAGGACGAGCGCTCGTCGACTCACGCCCGCTAGAATAGCGCCCGGCGAGGCGGCTGCGGGGCCCCTCGACTCAGGCCTTCACGACGCGCAAGGCCGGGATGGCGTGCTCGCGCAGCTCCGCGAGGTCGACGACCTCGAGCGTCGCCTCGTGCGTCGACTCGAGGATCACCGGAGGCGCCATGCCGGCGTCGAGCGCCTGCTTCCAACGACCGGCACACAAGCACCAGCGATCGCCGGGCTTCAGCCCGGGGAACCCGAACTCGGGGTGCGGCGTGGAGAGATCGTTGCCGTTGGCGCGCGAGAACGCGAGGAACTCCTCGGTCACGCGCGCGCAGACGGTGTGCAGGCCGCGGTCTTCCTCGCAGGTCTTGCACGAGCCATCGCGAAAGAACCCGGTCATCGGGTCGCTGCTGCAAGGGTGAAGCGGTCCTCCCAAAACGTTTCGCGGCTCGCTCATCGGGCCGGAGGGTATCAGGCCAACGAGTCGCGCCGTCGCCTCCGGCGGTCGGGCCGCTCGCGGACTCGTCTCGACCGCTGGTGGGCTGCAATGGCACAAACGGAGTCGGTCGAACGTCCGTCCTCCTGATGCATGGGGGACCGTTCACCTGGACGATGATCGCGGCGACGACGCTCGGCTTCGGAGTCATCGCCATCGGCCTGCCGATCTGGCTCGGGCGCGCAGACCCGAAGCTCGGTCGGGCGTGCCTGGGGACCATGGTGCTCGGCCTCGGGCTGACGCTCGGGCTGCAGGCGCTCACCGATGTGCCACGGCCCGCGCACACCAGCGCGCTGCTCCCCGCGCCGGCGCTGGGCTCGTTCCCCAGCGGGCACGCCATGCTGGTGAGCATCGCGCTCGCCGTGGCCGCCGCCCGCCACCGGGGGATCGCCCTGCGCGTGCTCCCGCTGGCCCTTCTCGTCGGCTACAGCCGCGTCGCGCTCGGACATCATCATGCCGTCGACGTGTGGGCGGGCGCAGCGATCGGCCTGGGCCTCGGCTGGGCGGCGGCAGGCCTGTGCCACACGCCGAGCAGCGACCGCTGGCGCTGGCGATGGTTGCTGTGGCCGCAGCTCGGGTTCGTTGCCGCGATCACCATGCTCGCGTACACCGGAGCATTGGCTTCGCGGCCGTGGCTGTCATTGCCGGGCAGCGACAAGGTGCTGCACTTCCTGCTGTTCGGTGCGCTCGCCTTCGGGGCTCACTTCTGGTTTCGCGGGCGGCGGTGGCGTCGAATCCCCCTCGCCGTCGCGCTCCCGTGGACCGCCGCGCTGGGGGAGGAGCTCATGCAAGCCGCCTCGCCTCACCGAACGGCCGATCCGTTCGATCTCCTGGCGGATCTCTTGGGGCTCCTCGTGTTCTGGAGGCTCGCCGAGTGGTTGAGTCGCGAGCCCGGCGAGCATCCAGGTGCCCTTCGGTCCACGCGCAGATAACCTGTCGGCATGGACGCCGCATCGAACCTTGCCGCGAACGTGAAGGCACTTCGAGAGACGCGCGGGCTCACGCAGAGTCAGATGGCGAAAGCGGCCGATCTTCCGCGGCCCACCTGGGCCAACCTCGAGTCGGGCGCCGCGAACCCGACGCTCTCGGTGCTGATGAAGGTCGCCGGCGCGCTGTCGGTGACCCTCGAAGAGTTGGTGGGCGCGCCCCGGGCCAGCGCGCGCCTCTACCACGCCAAGGATCTTCCGCACCAAAAGCGCGGCAAGGCCCTCATTCGCAAGCTCTTGCCCGACCCCATCCCCGGCCTCGACCTCGAGCGGATGGAGTTCCCCGGCGGCGCCGCGTTTGCAGGCGTTCCGCACACACCAGGGACGCGCGAGTACCTGACGTGCGAGTCGGGCACGCTCGAGCTCAGCGCAGGCGGTGAACGATGGACGCTCGAACCGGGCGACGTCGTGGTCTTTCGCGGCGACCAGCGGCACGGGTACCGCAACCCCGGCAGAGACACCGCGATCGCCTACAGCGCGGTCTCCCTGGCGCCGGCGGTGGAGTAGCGGCCCCTGTGGGAGACCTCCACGCTCGCGTTCGAGGAGCCCGAAGAATCGCGGTTGCTCGTCGCGGACCAAGACAGCGCCCGCCGGACAGCGGGACGCAGCCTCGCTTCCGAATCTCAGCTCGTGAACCGCAACTCGGACGGACTACCGGTGTTGCAACGTTGCAACAGTTGCAACGCCCCTCTGACACCGCCTTCCTTTTTCACAGGCCATACCGGTGCACCTGGAGGTCCTGAACCTCTCCGATCTCGATCTTTGCTCCGTGCGTAGCGTCTGGCACTGCAACAGAGAACTCGACCTCGCAAGAGAACTGGTAGACGTCGGTGGAGCTTCCGACCGGACCATGGTCCCAGCTATATTCCGTGGTCGTCGGCTCAACAGCGCCAAGGATCCTAGCATCACCGTACAAGACCGCTCGCCCGTCCACCCGCTCCGCCCAAGTTGACTCCACGCTGTCGACCTCGACATCTTGCACGACCACTTCGTCAAGGTCTCCAGGCGCACCCTTCGCATGCTCGAAGTCCAGTGCCTCGGGGTGGTCTTGCAGGTAGCCGTAGACCTCCACACCGACCTCGACCTGCACATCGTCAACACCGCCTTCTTCCCCGTTGAACAGAGAGCGAAGCTCCGCGAGTTCCCTCTCGGCTGGCTCTACAAACTTCTCGAAAAGCGGCTGCAGTCCTTCAAACAACGTGACCCGCTCCGCATCCCCTCTGTCTCTCAAGTCCCCAACTAGATCTGCGTGCAGCGTGCCATTCTTCTTCGCGAAGTCCTTGGTGTTCTTCGTCAGAAGGACGATGGGTTCTTCACTGTCTTGGTCAACCAGCTCCAGCACGGTGAACCAGATCAGGGCGTCGTTGTATCCACGACCGGCATCTGAGAAAGGTCTTACCTTTCGGCTTGCCCGCCTCGCCAGTTCTTCATGTGAAACAACCGGATACGGTTCAACTTTCGCCCCCATCACAGCGATCTGAGAGAGCAGTCGACGCTCATACTGTGCGATCGATGCATCGCAGGCCGCCCCCACAGCATCAAGATCACCCCCCCCATCCACCTCAAGGCCATCCAATCCCCTGCAACCCCGCAGGACATCGGAGAGGGAGGCCTCACACTTGCGCCTGAAATGCTCCACGAGTTCATCGACAACAACCCTCGGCACATGAACAGTGGCTCCTGCTTGGTAGTATGCTGCTGCCAGTATGGAACGAGCTTTGCCCTTCAGCAAAGGATCTGGGTAGAGGATATTCGTATCGACAACAATCTTCATCTTCATCCTCGCTCCCCGCTACCTCCCTCGCGCAAACAACCGCCACGCCGACCTTCTACGGACGAGGGTGTCCCGTCTCGGGGTCGATCTGGCCCATCAACCCCTCCAACAGATTCGTGATCGCCTCGACCTCGGGTGCAAACTGCGTCGCGAAGTAATCGGCAACGCTTCCGCACTCAGCGTCTCGCGCTGCCTGTTCGAAACCTCCGTGGAGGGTTGTATTTCGCACGTCCTTGACCCGACGAATCAGCTCGGCACGCTCCCCCGGCGGAAGGGACAGGAGGGCAACACGTTTGCTCGTTGCCTTCTCTAGGAGGTTCGGGAGCGTATCTCTCTCGGTAGCCTCATCTTGCAGAATGACCCGCAGAAACCGCTCCAAGGCGAGCAGCACAACGCAGGCCTCAGCGAACATCAGCATGGTCTCCTGAGAGTCCCCGGCTTGGAACTGCCGGTTGTGAGAACGAAGCAAGAGCATCTCTCGAATGATCTCCTGCAGGTCTCGGTAGCGCTCCTTGAACGTCATGGCGCTACCTCCCATCCCCGCCTGCTCACAACCGCCACGGCCTCGTTGGGCCCGATCTTCCGCAGGAACATGTCGGTTGAGTCGAGCCGTGCATGGCCGAGTTGCAGCTGGATAAGGTTTGGTCGCATCGCCCTCGCGGAACAACTCGTGCGCGTGCGTATGCCGCAGCGCGTGGGGGCACACCCGCTTCGAAAGCCCCAGCTTCGTCCGCAACCGCGGGCATTCCCGTTAAACGCATATAAGAGCGGCCCCCCGGGATCCAGCCCGAGTTCGCCGCGAAGCTCGAGCCACGGTCGCCACGCCTCGAACGACTCCGGACCCATCCCCGCGAGACGAGGCTTACCGCCCTTCCCTCTCCTCACCCAGACCCTGCCATTGCCGGGCCGGAGGTCGTCCATCCGCAGACCGAGGGCTTCGCTCACCCGTAGCCCGGACCGTCGCATCACCACCGACAGCGCCCGGTTCCGGGTGCGGTGTCGCTCGTTCCGTCCGAGCGGGCCGTCGAGCATCCGCTGGACCTCGTCCCGCGTGTACACCTCAGGCGGCCGCGTCAAGCTCGGCCGCAGGCTCGACGTCGACAGCTCCGGCACCGAGGCCCGAGAGCACGCCGAGAAGTCGATCGCCAGCGGCATGACGACTCCATGATCGCATCGCGCGCTCCCTACTGAAAGGACAAACGACGCCGAGCGGAAATGGCGGCAACCGGGCCGGCCGTACACTGGACCCATCGTCGACGTACTCCTGAACGCGTTCCTCAACCGCCTACATTGCCAGGACACGTGTACACCACTCCCAGAGGAACTGCTTGAGCCTTGGCCCATCGACACGCTGTCCTCAGATCTGGGATCTGCGCAGGAGACCGGACTTGGGGACTTCACCCGCAAGACCCTCGCTGGAGAGCACTACTTCGAGATTCGCCCCCTTGATCCTCAGCAGCCCTTCTAAGTTCGAGTCACGGACGAAGGACCCGCACCGGACTGAGCAGTTCAGTCACGTTTCGGCCCAGAGACGTGACCAAGACGGCGAGTCGGCGCCCGCCGGACAGCGGGACGCCCCCTCGCTTCCCGACCTCAGCTCGTGAACCGCAGCTCGAACGTGAGCGTCGTCTTCACCCCCCTCACGGGCCGCACCACCGACAGCGCGACGGGGCTTGGTCCGGTCGCGAGATGCTGCAACACCTGCGACATGGCCTCGACCGAGTCCAGCTTCGTGCCATCGACCTTGGTGATCACGTCGTGATCCTCGATCCCGAAAGCATCGGCGAGATCGGTCGAGTCCTCACCGCTGCCGAGCCCGGTGATCTGGGCCCCCTTCGCGGGCGAGGTCACGAATTCCATCAAGACCCCATCGGCGTAGAAGGTGCCGAAGTTGGCCGTGACGTTGCCGATGAGCTCTCTGTCCACGGTGCAGACGTTGCTCGAGTTGCAGCTCACCAAAGACGCGAGGTGGCCCCACGGGCCTACGGCGCCCGCACCGGTTCCACTGCCGCTCGAATCGACGCCAGAGGTTGCTCCGGACGTCGCTCCCGACGTTGCGCCAGCCGTTGTCATCCCGCCGGTGTCCGTGTCAGCACCTCCGAGTTCCGGCACGAAGTCGCAAACATCGCCCGCTCCGAGGGATTTCTCCCCAGGCGTCGAGTAGGTCGGGACCTCGTCACCTCCGCCGAGGACCTCTCCAAGCTCGTCCAGGATCACAGCGCGCACGTACGTGTCGCAGAGGTCTTCGGCGTCCGACTGAACGCAGCTTTGAACTCCTGGGGTCGTTGGATCGATATCGGTGAACTCGACCACGCTCGTTGTCGGGTCGTCGCCGATCAAGTGGCTGACGCAGGCGGCGTAGCCGGCATCGGCAATGTCATCC
>JANSYI010000040.1 GCA_024742475.1 bacterium
GATCTCACCCAGGCCGAAGTCCCCAAGCATCACGGCGAGACCTTCATCGACGAAGGAGCTATGACCTCGCGCAAACTCGGCATGAACGAGCTCGTGTGCGCTGTAGCGCGAAGCGTAGACCGCTGTGGCACCTCGAAAACAATCACCACCCACGGTCGGGCAGGGATCGTATTCCTCGTGTTCCTCCGTGGAGAGCCAATAGTATCGGTAGCGCTCGCTGTTGGACGGGAGACCAAACGGGCTGACGTACTCACTGACCTGCTGGGCGTGGTGGTCGAGCGCCTCGTAGGAGCCGCCACAGATGCGCGCATCCTCAGTGGCCCAAACCTCGAGGTGTTCCCCACCCCAGACTCGCTCGCCGAAGACGGGGAATAGGTCGTCCTCGGCGCAGGAGACGAGACATGCCGTTGCGAGAAGAAGGAAGGGCAGCGAAGCAGCAGAGCACGCACCCCGGAGAATCGCTGCAAGCTCGCGCATAGGCACGTTCCTCATCCCTCGAGCAGCCGTGCGGACAGCCAGTCCCCAATGAGCTCGAGCGATGCCTCGTCAAAGGTCACCTTCGAGCCCTGGTACTCGTCCGGGTCGCCGGTCTGGGCGGGTTGGAAGAGGTGGTTGAGGCCTTCGAGGGTCTGGATCGTCACATCCTCGTTGCCGCCCTTGCGCAGCGCCGACTCGATGGCCGGGAGGTTCTCGGACGCGACGACTTGTGTGTCCAGCGTGCCGCCCAGGGCCAACACTGGGCACTGCACGCGCTCGAGGGTCGGTGCTGGATCGTGTTTTACGAAGTACAGCGTCCAGGGGATGATCTGCGCCTCGACGGCCTTGCGCGTCATCTCGTTGTCGCCGACCACGTCGAGGACGCCCTCTCGGGCTTGCTCGACCGTCTCCGCTTCGTCGACCGCGGTCATCGTCTGCTCCTGCTGTTCGACTGCCGCCTCGACCATCCCCTCGGGCATGCCCTTCGCCTGAAGCAGTGCGCGTGCCTGCGAGACCAACAGCTGCTTTCCGGGAACGCCAGGTCCGGCAAGGAGCACGATGCCTGCGAGCTTGGGGTCCTTCGCCGCGACCATTGGCGCGATCATCCCGCCTTCGCTGTGGCCGACGAGGGCGACACGACCGGGGTCTATTTCGGCGCGCGTCCGGAGGTAGGCGACCCCCGCCTCGACGTCGGTCGCAAAGTCCTCACTCGTGACGCCCGCGGGACCTCGTTCGCTTCCGCCGACGCCTCGATCGTCGACGCGAAGCACGGCGATGTCCCGCCGCGTCAGGTCGTCAGCGATGACCGCGAACGGTCGGTGCCCCAGGAGAGTGCTGTCGCGGTCCTGAGCGCCCGAGCCCGAGATGAGCAGCACCGCCGGATGCGGACCCGCCGCCTCGGGGATGGTCAGCGTGCCCGCGAGCGTGAGGCCGCTCGTAGGGTTGGTGTAGGTGACCTCCTCCACGAGGTACGGGAACGGGGGAACCGGGGTTTGTGGGTGCTCGGGGTCCACCGCCGCCGAGGGCTGCGGCGACTCGGTGGGCTGCGGGTCAGCCCGGGTGACGGGTGGCCCAGGCTCGGGGTTAGGTTCGACGCTGGGTGCGGACGTCCGGCAAGCGGCGAGGACCGCGAGGAGGAGGGAGCTGTGAAGTTTCATGAGTCGGACCGTTCTGCTACGGCTGCAGGACTCTCCGCAGGAAGGGCTCGTGATTGTACCCGGCCCTGGATTTGCCGAACGAGAGCCTCGGCGTCCGGGGAGGCGACGATTGCGGTGCGTTCAACACCCCGCCCGTCCTCCCAGCGGATGGAAACTCCGCGGCCCGCATCCCCAGGCATCGAGTAGAGGGTCTGTCGCGACAGGAAGACTCGGTCAGCAGGTCGTCTGGGTCCATGCCGATGAGGCCATCGGCGAAACGCCCGATCAAGTCTCCCTGGTCACTGCCCAAGCAGACTTCGTGGTCGTTCGTGTCCGGCGACGGGCGCACACAGATGCGGAGAACCTCGACGTGGCGGCCCGGCGGGGTCACGTCACCCGCTCCCGGTTCTTCCTTCGGCACCACGCGCTAGCGTACAGCACCGGCGGACGTTTCCCCGGGACTCGCAGGTTGCCCGGAGGGTGAGGGCGGCGCTTGGGGCGATCGTGGGGGTTGGGGGTTCGGGGTAGAGAGGACGAAGTCTTGTGCACAAAAATAAAAATCATTTATACTTTCGTGCATGCCGAGGCGAGGCCCATCGGACGCCGTACCCGACTGGGACGCCCTCTACGAGAGCGCTGCCGCCAGCGCCGGGTACGTCGACACCAGCGTGGCCCACGATGCCGGCTTCTCCAATCAGCTCCTCGCGTACTACGTGAAGGTCGGTCGCCTCGCGCGGGTTGCTCGCGGCATCTACCGACTCGCGCACTTTCCCGCGTCGGAGCATGAGGACCTGGTGGTCGTGTGGCTGTGGTCCGACCGCGAGGGCGTGTTCAGCCACGAGACTGCGCTTGCCCTCCATGACCTATCCGATGCCCTGCCCGCAGTGCATCAGCTGACGTTGCCCTCGGCGTGGTCGTCGCGACGCATGCGGGTGCCCGAAGGTGTCGAGCTCCACTACGCAGATCTCGAGGACGACGACGTCGGGTGGGTCGGATCGATCCCTGTGACCTCGCCACGGCGCACCCTGGGCGACAGTGCACGGGAGGGCGTGTCGCCCGAGCTCGTCGAGCAGGCCGCCGCCCAGATCGCACGTAGGGGCCTTCTGTCGCGCGCGGAGGTCAACCGCGTGCTCCGTGAGGCTCGCGCATGAAGCCCTACGCCAATCCCGAGGCGTTCAAGCAGGCGTTGGAGGCCCGGATCCGCAAGGCCGCGCCGACCAACATCGGCCGCTTCCGACAGGTGCTCGTCTTCGATCGCTTCCTTGGCCGCGTGCACCAGCAGTTCGGCAACCGCGTGATGGTCAGCGTCCTCGGCTGCGAACGAAATCAGAGCGGAGGGCGTGGATACACTGCGAGCGAAGATCGCGGTCGAGTTGCGCACCCCGTCACAAGCGCCCGGCTCGCGTTGATCGCCGACACGGCGGCCGCCCTCGGGCAACGAGAGCAAGCTCGCGTGGAGGCGCCCCGCGCTCTGCGCGACGCTCAGGACGCCGCGCAGAACGAATCCGCGGCCACCTCGAACATAACGCGCCCTATGCGCGACGAACGCCGCGGCCGCGCCTCGAATTGCGGACTGCCCGCACCGTTGGGCTAGACTGCGCCGCGGAGGGGGGGAACGGATCGGGCTGCCGTCCGTTGAACTCTGTTACGCACGACGCGTAACTCAGGCGACACGAAGAACCCCTGACGACACCCATGGTCGACGAGAAATCCAACGACGACGCTGAGAGCTCCGGGCTCCAGGACATCGAAGACCTCGCCGCAGCCTTTGGCTCCGACGACGACGACGACGACGACTCGAGCTCCGATTCGGACGCCGATGACGACGAGGACCTCGGCGTCGGCGGGTTCGGGGGCGAGGCGGCAACGTCGGTCGTGCTCGACGAGGACGCCGCGCGGGAAGCAAGCGCGGACACGCCCCCGTCGAGCGAAGATGACGAGGACGAGGAGGAGAGCGAGCCCGAGGAAGAGGCCGACGCGCCCGAACCCGAGCCCGACGACGGACCGGCAGCGGCGCCCATCGCCGACGCGGACGACGAGCCCGCGAGCGACGATTCCGAGCCGGACGAGCCGGAGCAGAAGAGCGACGACGAGAAGGCCGCCGCTGCGCTCATCGCCGACACCGCGGCGAAGGCCAAGCGCGCTGCACCCGAGCCGGTCACCGTGACCCCCGCCGCGGGCGCGGACGATGATGAGGGCGGCGGCAACAAGATGCTGCTCCTGCTGCTCGCGCTCGCTGCTGCAGGTGTCGCGATCTACTTCGTGGCCTTCTCCGGCGGCGATTCGAAGGACGACACCAAGAAGACGGTCGCGGCCGCGCCGGTTCAGCCCGAGCCCAAGCCCAAGGCCGCACCAGAGCCACAGCCCGAGCCCGACAAGCTCGCGATGGCCGAGCCGGCACCAGAGCCACAGCCCGAGCCAGAGCCAGAACCCGAGCCGGAGCCAGAACCCGAGCCAGAGCCAGAAGCAGAGCCCGAGCCAGAAGTCTCCGCCAGCGCCAGCACTCGCAAGCGCCGCAAGAAGGAAGAGACGGCGAAGCCGGAGCCGGAGCCGGAGCCGGAGCCGGAGCCGGCACCCGAGCCAGAGCCCGCGCCCGAGCCGGAACCGGAGCCCGAGCCCGAGCCGAAGCCCGCATCGGGCGGCAAGACCGACGGCAAGTTCTCCAGCGATTGCCTGCTCAACCCGAACAAGCCCGGCTGTGCCGAGGCTCGCAAGGCGCAGCTCGAGAAGAAGGACCTCGACAAGACGCTGCCCGACAAGCTCTCGACCAACGACGTGCGGGCCGGCATCAAGCCGATCAAGGGCAAGGCGAAGGCCTGCGGCTCCAAGCACGGCGCCGCGGCAGGCACGAAGGTGCGGGTCAAGCTCTCCATCGAGGGAGACACCGGCAAGGTGCTCTCCGCCTCGGCAGACGCGCCGCACGGCGGCACTGCGCTGGGCAAGTGCATCGAAGACGCCGTCAAGTCCGCCTCGTTCCGCCGGTTCAAGAGCGGTCAGCAGGGCGCGACCTACCCGTTCACGATGTAGCGGCTGCGCGTCGCGACGCCCGAGCTCCGCCGCCGCACGAGGCGATGGGCTTGGGCGTCCGCGTATCTGGCGACCGGGCTCAGGAGGAAGAGCCTCAGGAGGCCGCGCTGGGGCCCGCGGTCCCGCCCGTGTCGACGTAGCCCTCGACCTTGGCTGCGGCGATCGGCCGGCTGAATAGATAGCCCTGACCGAGCGAGCAGCCGAGCCCGAGCAGCTGGTCGGCTTGCACCGTGTACTCGATGCCCTCGGCGATCACGTCGACGCCGAGGTTGGACGCCAAGCTGAGGATGGTGCGGATCATGGCCGAGCCTTGCGGCGAGCCATCGAGCGCGTCGACGAAGCTCTTGTCGATCTTGAGGCCGTCGAACTTGAAGCGGTGCAGGTAGCTCAGCGACGAGTAGCCGGTGCCGAAGTCGTCGACCCAGATGCGCACCCCGGTCGAGCGCAACGACGCGAGCGTGCGCGAGACGGCCTCGGAGTTGTCCATCAGGACCGACTCGGTGAGCTCGAGGCGGAACGTGTTGGCCGCGATATCGTTGTCGGCCATCGCCGTTCGGATCTCGTCGAGCAGGCGAGGGTCGGCGATCTGCCGGCCGGAGAGGTTCACGCTCATCGACAGCGGGCGACCGCCGTTGCTGCTCGGCAGCGTGTTCTGCCAGCGGCCGAGCTGCTCGAGCGCCGTGCGAATGGCCCACCGCCCGATCGGAATGATCAGCCCGGTCTGCTCGGCGACCGGGATGAACTCCCCGGGCGACACGATGCCCCGCCGAGGGTGGCGCCAGCGCGTGAGCGCTTCGAACCCCATGAGGCCGCCGGTCTGAATGTCGACGATGGGCTGATAGTGCAGCTCGAACTCCTCGCGCTCGACCGCCTGACGCAGCGCAACCTCGAGGCGGAGGGTCGTGAGCGCGTCGATGCGCATCTTCGTGTCGAAGACCTCGTGCCGGTCTTGGCCTCGCTCTTTGGCCTTGTTGGCCGCCGCGGCGACGTCACTGATGACCTCGTCGACGTCGGCGTAGCCACGGTCGGACGTGGTCAGACCGATCGAGACGGTGGTGTAGACCGTCTGGCCCTCCACGTCGAAGGGCTCGTGCACGGACATGCGGATCCGGTTGGCGATGTCGGTGGCCGTCTCGACGTCGCGCAGGTTCTCCAACAGCACGGCGAACTTGTCGCCGCCAAAGCGAGACACGGTGTCGCCCGGCCGCACGCAGGCGACGAGGCGGCGAGCGAGGATCGCGAGCATGCCGTCGGCGGCTTGGTGCCCGATCGAGTCGGCCAGCCACCGGAACCGGTCGACGTCGACCATCAACACGGTGAAGCAGTAGGTGTCGTCGGTGTCGGCGAGCCGGACGGCACGCGCGAGCTGCTCCATGAACGGCTCGCGTCGCGGCAGGCCGGTGAGCGCGTCCTGGCGCGACTCCTCGCGGATCTTCTCCTCGCGAAGACGGAAGTCGGAGGTGTCGGTGATCGAGCCCGCCATGCGAACGGGCCGGCCGCTTTGCCGCTGTGCCACCGCGCGCGAGATGACCCAGCGGTACGTCCCGTCACTCGCTCGAATGCGGTGCTCACTCTCGTGATACGGGCTGTCCCCGCTGAGGTGAGCGTCGATGTCTTCTTTGAGGGCCGCGACGTCCTCGGGGTGAACGCGGTCGAACCACTCGTTGACGGAGTTGGAGAGGTCGTCGACGCCGTAGCCGAGCAGCTCGCGCCAGCGTCGGCTGAAGTGCATCTCGCCGGTCTCGAGGATCCACTCCCAGACGCCGTCATTGGCACCGCGGACGGCCAGGGCGAAGCGCTCTTGCACCTCGCTGAGCGCCTGTCGCATCTGCGCCCGCTCGAGCGCGGCGAAGACCATCGCCTCGAGCATCGCGCCGGAGAGTTCCGAGCGCCGCACGTAGCCCGCGGCGCCTTCTTTGAGCAGCTGTGCGCGTCGCATGCACCGCTCCTGCGCAGGTCCTCGATGGTCGATGACGATGAGCGGGATGCTGGGAAGGCGGCGGTCTCGAACCAGCCGCGTCCACACCCTGCGGTCGCGATCGAGCTCGACGACGACGGCGTTGTAGGTCTTGTCGGGCCGATTGAGGATCTCGATGGCGAGCATCTCATCGGCCGCGTGCTCGACCGCGAAGCCGGGGTCGACCGCGTCGTCGAGCAGCTCTTGGAGGTTCGTGCACTCTCGCGGATTGGAGCCGACGTACAAGATCGTTCGACGATCGTTGTTCGTCTCCATCTTCGTGCGCGGCTGCACGAACATCGTGAGGCGACGCCGGATGGCTTCCGTCTCGGACGGCGCCGTTCCGGTGTCCTCCTTGGGCTTGGGAGGCTCCTCTGCGCTGGGCGATTCGTCGCTCATGCAGCGTTGGGCTCGAACACCCACCTCCGGATTGCGTCGGCTCCGCTCACGCGATTACCAGCTCCCGTGACTGCCATGGCTGCCATGGCTGCCATGGCTCCCGTGACTTCCGTGACTTCCGTGGCTGCCGTGGCTGCCGTGGCTGCCGTGACTGCAGTGGGTCGGGTTGGCCATCGTTCCGCCACCATCGATGGTGTCGGGACCTCCCGCCGGCGGCTCGTCGGCCTGTGCTCGGGCTCGCGCAGAAATCTCGCGCGCGTCCTCACCGAGCACCATCGACGGGCTCCCCTGAAAAGTCGGCAGCTCGATTTCGTCGTCGTGCTCGTCTTGGCTTCGATCGTCCACGTCTGCCTCCCGCCCGAATGATATCAGGGTCTGGGTGTGCCACAGCAGGCTCGTCGGCAGGAACCGAGGGGTGCGCAAATCTCGCTGCGCGAGGCACACACCCCACCGTGCTCCGCGCACAGTGCGCAACTCCCAACCGGCGCCCGCACTACCAGCTGCCGTGCGACCCGTGACTGCCGTGCGAGCCGTGGCTGCCATGCGAGCCGTGGCTGCCGTGCGAGCCGTGCGAGCAGTGACTCGGGGCTCCGCCGGCCGCTTCGGTGCATCCGTCGAGATGATCGGAGGCTGAGGGGGGATCGTCGGCGGCGGACCGAGCCCGCGCGGAGATCGTTCGGGCGTCGGCACCGAGCACCGAGGACGCCGCCGCCCGGAAGGTGGGCAGCGCGTCGTCGTCGTTCGTCTCGTCGTTCGCCATTGGCAGCCCCGCCAGAGGATATCAGTCGCCCGCCGATTCGGCGACGGGTCCGCCGCGTTCGATCGTGAGACCAAGCGCGAAGTTGCCGAGCTCGTGCTCCAGCGCGGCCTGATGCTTGGCGGACTTGGCCTGCACGCGGACGATCCAATACGCCTCGTCGTCATCGGTCTCGAAGGACGCAAAGCGGTCCAACTGGCGCATGGCGGCGTCGACCGCCTCACCGGAGTACAGCGTCTTGTGGAAGCGAAGGGCCTTCATGCCTCCCCTCCCCCCTTGGAGTCGTCCCACGACTCGGCGATGCCCAGAGGGTCCTCGAAGGCGTCGCCGTCGAGATCGAACGACTCGAGGTCGTCGAGCGTCGGGGGACCCATGGCGCCCGAGATCGCGCGACGCGTGACGGCCTCGAGCAGACCACCGCGCCGCTTGGCGATCTCGGCGCGGGAGGAGGCGACGAGCAGCTCGTTGGCCAGGCCGCCGAGCACCGCCCGGAGCCCAGCAGCGTCGGTCTTCGCCCTCGGCTTCACGACGATGCGCACGTCGGCCTCGTGCCGGTCGAGGTGGACGAACGCCTTCGGAAGCAGCGGCATGACGGCGGCGTACACCGCGTCGCGTGGATACAGCGCGGCATCGACGGCCAGCACGACGCGGCCGCCCTCGACATCGATCTCCGCCGCGTGGGCAGGAAAGCCGGAGGCACTCATCGGGCCCGAGTGTACAGGAGCATCCACTGGTTGCTCCGCTCGGGCTCAATCCCTCGGCGCTCGGTGAGCTCCAGGCCACTGCGGGCCAACGCCGCGTGCGCACGCGCGTCGTCGTCGTTGCGGCAGTGCTCCCAGCGCGCCGTCGAGGATTGGGCGCGGCGCGTCTGCGCCGGGGTCCGGGCCAGCGCAAAGGCAACGTTGTCGACGACGAGCAGGCTCCCACCAGGCCGCAGCAACGAGCGGACCCTCTGGGCGAACGCGTCGGGGTCGGGCAGGTGGTTCCAGCTGCGCAGGACCAGCACGTGGTCGAACGTGCGGCCCGCGTCGAGATCGGCCAAGACGCCCGCGTGAAGCTCGGCGCGAGGCAAGCGATCGCCGACGCGACGCAGCGCCGAAGCGTCGGGGTCGATGCCCAGGTAGCGAACCGCGCCCGAGTCGATGCCTGGCTCGAGCGCGTCGGCGTAGGGCATCTCTCCGCAGCCGACATCGAGGACCTCGCCCCGCAGGCTCCGCAGGTGCGCGCGCACGGGCTCGTCGTCGCGACCGAACACATCCTCGAAGCGCGGCTCGAACATGCCGGCGCACGTGTCGTGAGCGGGGCAGTCGCGGCACAGCGCGCTGCGTTCGAGCTTGACCAGGTCGCGTGCGAAGTCGTCGGGGGCGGCTTTTCGTGACGCGTCGAGGTAGAGCTGTCCCGCGACGAACTTCATGTGCTCGAGCTGGTCGTCGTCGAAGTCGCGGGAGAGCGCTCGGTAACGGCCGACCTTTGGCCCGTGCCGCACGAACACGTGCCGAGCGCGGTCGTAGGGCCTTGCGCTCGCCGACCAGACCGGACACGGCTCGGCCTCGCGGTACGACGCGGTCAGCATGTGCTCGTAGACGAAGTTCACGCTGTTGCTCTGGACCCCGTCGCGGCGGGGCCGGAGCATCTCGTGTCCATGCCGCTGTGCGTAGAGGTTGAACAAGCCCGGGCACCCGCCGCGCAAGGCACAGCCCTCACACGGCGGTGGCTTGCTCTTGTTGCGATCGTCGACGGGGAAGAGGTCGGGCTCGCCGATCTCGCTCATCGTCCAGTAGCCGTGCGTGCGCAGGTCGTCGTAGCGGGCCTCGAACCCTGGCAACGCGCACAGGGGGAAGCCTCCGTGCACGGCCCACCCCGAGCGTCCCGTCGTCTCGTCCCATCGTCGAAGCGCTGCCATGACCGCGTCCGCGGCCCGCTCGAGCGGAGGGACGAGCGTGTCGAGTCGAGCCGCGCCGCCTTTGGGCTCGACCCACGAGAACTTCAGCCGGACGTCCTTCAACGGAGCGACGTGGTCGACCAGCGCATCGAGGTGCTCGACGTTCTGTCGCGTCACCACGCAGTTGGCCGTGAGCTCGAGGCCCCGCCCCGAGAGATTGCGCAGCGCCTCGGTCGCGGCGTCGAAGGAGTCGCGCCGGACGAGTCGGTTGTGAACCCTCGCCTCTCCGCCGTGTAGAGACATGTAGACGTATCGGAGGCGGAGGTCGATCAACCGCTCGACGACGTCTGGATACGCCAGCACGAGGCCGTTGGTGACCAGCCCAAGGTCGAGGTCGTGGCTCGCGATGCGTCGCGCCCACGAGAAGAACTCGGGCCGAATCGTCGACTCGCCACCGGAGAGCACCACCATCGTGTGCCCCAGCGCTTTGGCGCGGTCGATCTTCGCCTCGACCTCTTCGTTGCTGCCATCGATGTGGCGCACGTCCTGCGTGTGGCAGAAGGTGCAGTGCTCGTTGCAGCCGTAGCCGACCTTGAGGAGCGCCTTCACGCGCTCACCACACGGCCATCACTGCGGTGGCGTTGTGAAACCCCTCGAGGCTTCCGCCGAACTTCGCGATCTCACCGTAGGAGGTGGTGCCGACCAAGGGGAACGCGTGGCCCTCGAAGAAGCAGCGGGTCTGCTCGGCGTAGTCGTCCCCGAGGTAGGCCAGGCGCGCGGCGCAGTCGAACACGAGTCCACCGCGCGGCACCTGGTCTTCGGCGAAGTCGCAGAGCGCCCGGCGGCCCACCTCGGCTGCCGACGCAGCGAGCCGGTCGGGGGTGGTGCACACGACCTGCAGGACCGTGCCCTCGACCACGCTGCCCGCCAGGCGGATGCCGCCGTCGTCGTGGAACTCGAGCGGCGCGCGAATGGTGAGCTCACCGAAACGCGTGCGCGCACCAAACGAGAAGCGCTGTGCGTCGGGCACCAGCTGCGACGCGTCGGAGATCAACCCGAGGCGGTGCAGCTCTTCGCCGTAGACCGTCGCCGCGGGCTCGCCGTCGAGGGTGCGGAGCGTGTGGCCGCGGGTCTCGGTGACGGTGAGCTCGCGCGCGCCGGGTGCTGCCGACCACCCGTGCCCCACGGCGACGCCGCAGCGCGAGCCGGAGAACATCCCGACCAGGACGACGGCGTCATCGAGCCCGTCGTCGACGAACACGCGCGAGCGATTGAGGAAGGCGAGCGAGTCACCCGCGGCGCCCCCGAAGACGCGCCAGTGCGGGGGCATCCTGCGGCTGAGGGCTTCGGTGAGCGCGACGCCGTCGACGGAGCGACCGTCGCCCAGCGCGATGAGAGCGGGCGTGCGCGCGACGTGTTTGCGCGAGGCGGCGATCAGGCTCGAGCACGCCGCGTCCAGCTCGGACATGTCGCTCGAGGATGCACGGTGCGCCGTGGCGACGCTGTAGGCGAAGTCCTGGCCACCGAACACCGCAGCGACGACGCCGTCGCGGGTGAAGCCCCGCTCGGTGAACGCGGCACCGCCGGTCGTGGCCCCGACGATGCGCCCGCCCAGCCCTTCCGACGCGGCGCGAAGCAGCACCGGAAGGTCTGCGTCGTGGGGAGCGAAGAGCACGCCGAGCTTGTCGCCGGCGAGCCGGTCGCCCACGGCGCTGAACGCTTCACTGAGGCGCTGTGGTTCGGCCTCCACGGGCCCGATGCTGACGACGTCCATGAAT
This sequence comes from bacterium, assembly GCA_024742475.1. Taxonomy (GTDB): domain Bacteria; phylum Myxococcota_A; class Polyangia; order Nannocystales; family Nannocystaceae; genus CAJXVA01. The sequence continues at coordinate 11,414 of JANSYI010000040.1, forward strand.
GACCTGCGAAAACGGTACGCAGTGGAGTCGCCCCGCGTCAATCGCCGCGCTCAGTCGACCGAGACGAACGCCTCGACCACGTCGTCGACCACGATGGACGCGACCCCATTGGAGTAGGTCGTCACCATGCCGTCGGATCCCTCGTCGACGAACCCAGCGCCGGAGAGATCAGCGACCAGCTGGTCGCCCGCGTCGCCGCGCACCCGCAGCGTGTTGCTCGTGGCCGACAGTGCCAGGAGGTGGTGCGTGGACAGGAACAGCGCGTTATCGCCATCTCCGGTGAGGTCGACCTCTTCGATGTCGGTGATGACGACGTCGAAGAAGTTGCCCAGGTCCAGGGAGAAGCCCGCCCCGTCCAGACGGAGGGTGTCGACACCGGAGCCGCCGTCGATCCGACGGAAACCGCCGTCGACGATGGCGATGACGTCGTTTCCGGCGCCACCGCTGAGGATGTCGGACCCGCCGCCGGAGACGAGTTCGTCGTCGCCTCGTCCGCCCACGAGGGTCTCATCGGCCTCGGTCCCGACGATGACGTCCGCATCGGCCGAGAAGCCGATCCGATCCGTGCCGCTGTAGTTGCCACCGAAGGCGACGAAGCCCAGCCCTGCGTCGCCCTCGGCCTCGGGGACGCCGAGTGACAGGTCGTCGAATCCGTCGCCGTTGGCGTCGGCGGATCCGTGGACCGCCCAGCCGGCGAACTGCTGCGACGCCTCGCCGTCGAGCGTGAAGCCGCCGTCCCCGGGGCTGAGGTCGCTGAGCAAGCCCGAGCCGAGCGATTCCGAGCCGTAGAGCACGTAGATGCGACCGGCGTTGCTGCCGGCCTCGTCAACGCCCTGGGCGCCGATGACGACGTCGTCGTAGCCGTCGCGATCGAGATCACCGGCCGCACCGACGGACCAGCCGGCGAAGTCGAACTGGCTGGCGCCGCCGAGCATGAAGCCTCCGGTGCCGGCGGCGATGTCCGCGATGGTCGTGCTGGTGAGGTCGGTCGCGCCGTAGAGCACGAAGACCTGACCCGCGCCGTTCTCGTCGCCCACGTCGAGGCCCGGTCCGCCGAAGATGACGTCGGCCCGCCCGTCACCGTTGATGTCACCCGCGCCCGAGACCGCCTGGCCGAACAAGTCGAACGCGGCGGCACCCGAGACGATGATGCCGTCGCTGTCGTCCATCAACAGGTCGTCCTCGGAGAGGGCATCGGTGTCCGCCTTGCCGTAGATGACGAACACGCGTCCGATCGCCGAGGCCGCGTGGGCGCCGATGATGAGGTCGTCGAAGCCGTCGACGTTGACATCGCCCGCTCCGGCCACCGACGCGCCGAGGGACGCGACGGTGCCCTCGATGCGGAACCCGCCAGCCCCCGGCGCATCGCCGTCGACCGCGGTCGTGTCCGACTTCCCGAAGATGACCACCGCCGCGCCGGCTCCTGCGTTCGCGCCCGGGTCCCCGACGATGACGTCTTGCAGGCCATCGTCGTTGACGTCGCCGGCCGCACCGACGCTCTGCCCGAAGCTCGCTCCACCGGTGATGGCGAACCCACCCGACCCGAGCGCATCGAGGTCGACCGTGGCCGGCGCGTCGGATCCAAACACCACGTACGCCCCCCCCGGACCGCTGCCGTCGGTGACGCCCACGCCGATGTCGCCGAGGCCATCGCCGTTGACGTCGCCGAGCATTGCGACCGCGAAGCCCGTGGACGACGCAGCGGTCGGCCCGAGGATCGCGAACCCTCCCATGCCGGCGGCCACGTCGGCCGCGTCGGTCTGTCCCGCATCGGGACCACCGAAGACGACGTACGCCGCACCTCGTCCGTCCGAGAGGGCATCCTCGGCACCGAACACGGTGTCGGAGAAGCCGTCGCCGTTGACGTCGGCCCCACCGGCGACGCTCGTACCCAAGCGGTCGTCGTCGGAGGGACCCGTGACGCGGACGCCTGCTGCGGCGTCGGCGACGTCGTCGAGCGATTCGGTGGTGGGTGCGACCGCGACCCGCACACGCCCGATCGCCGTGCCCCCGAGCGGGTCCTGGGCGGTATAGGTGAAGGCATCTTCGCCCCAGAAGGGGTCGGGCGGCGTGTACACGAAGCTCCCGTCGGGCTCGATCTCCACGATGCCACCCGCTTCGGACGTCTCATCGAAGGCCGAGACCACGAGGGCCTCCCGCTCGGGATCGGAGTCGTTGGCGAGCAGGCCCTCGGTCGCCTCGACGACGAGGCCGCCGACGGCCGTGTCGGTGAGGTAGAAGTCCGCCACTGCGAGCGGGTCCTCGTTGGGGATTCCGCTGCTGGAGCTGCTCTCCTCGGCCGCGGTCGTGCTCACGTCCGCGGCCGTGCTGGATTCGTCCGCGTCCGTGGTCCCGGTTCCGCCGATGGTGATGCCCGTCGTCAGGTCGGGCCCCGTCGTGCTCGAGCTGGGCTCCGGGGTGCCGGTGGACCCTTCGGTCTCCGATGGCGTCACGGTGGTGTCGTCACCGCAGGCGACCAGGAGTGCCGCAGGAAGGACGACGGCGATGATGCCTCCACGCAGAGGATAAGACATGGCGGAACGATATCACGCAGGCAGGAACACCACCGCGGTGTGCACCGGCCGGACCGACGCTCTCGCACCAGGCTTCGCCGTGCCTTGCTCCACCTCGGTCGACGCGAGATCCAAGGTGCGCCCGCCGAGCACCATGCGCTTCGAGGACCCGCCGTCGAGGTTGGTGGCCACGGTGCATCCCAACCCCTGCAGCACCTCGGCGACCTCGCGCAGCGTCATGCCCAGCGCGCGTTCGAAGTTGCGGCCGTCGACCGCCAGAAGCAAGAGCCGACCGGCTTCGTCGATGCCCGCGGCGAGGCGCGGGAGCGTGTTCCGGTCGCCGGTCTCGTCCTGCGAGAAGGTCACCGGCGGAGCCGAGCCCCAAAAACCCTCGGCTCGCAGATCGATCGCCACCGCGCCGCCCGAGAGCAGCAGCGGACCTCCGGCGACGCCGTCGCGAACGGGGCGCCCCGCGAACGTCGGGCGAGAGAACGAGACGGGCTGCCCGAGCACCCACGCACCCGCGGAGGGGAGCACGAAGCCGTTGAGCGGGACGGGCAGCGCATGTCCAGTCGCGACCACTGTGCCTGCGGCGATGGCCACCGACGGCACATCGGGGCCGACCTCGGCTGCGGCGCGGGTGATGGCCGCACCCATCGGTTCGGACGTAGTCCCCTGGGACACCACACACTCGGGGCCCGCCCTCCCGATCCGCCACCGGCCATCGTCGTCGAAGAGCAAGGCTCCCCGCGAGAACGTCGGCGGCGAGACGACCTCGTTGTCACACACGAGCAACCCCACGGGGTCGAAGCGGCGCGAGGGCGGCGCGATGTCGGGCTCGCTGTAGAGGAAGAAGCCGCCGGAGATCGCCGCGATTGCGCCTCGCTGGGTCACGGACTTGGCGAAGGGGACGCCGCGGGCCACCGCCTCACGACAATCGACGACGCGCGCCCGGACCGAGCCCGGCGCGAGGCGAAGCAGGTTCGCGTGCACCGGGCCGCCGCGCGTCACCCCGTCCAGCACGGCCGACTCGACGCCCGCGAACGGCTCGGTCCACGAGACGGAGGCCACCGCCTCGGCCAGCGTGGGGGCGCTCGAGGTACCCGTCCGGGCATGCAGCCAGCGGCCGGCGAACGAGTAGTAGAAGTCGGCCAGCGCTCGGACGCGCAGCGCTCGCGGTCGCGGCGCGGCTCGAATGCCCGCGAGGCGCTGGCGCAGCCCCACTCGAAGCAGTCGCCCCGTGGCATCGCCAAGGGCGATCAACTGCTCCTCGACCGCGGCGATGCGACGCGCGAAGATCTGCGCCTGCGCGGGGTCGACCTCCTGGGACAGGTCACCGATGAGCGCGTCGCGAAGGCCCGCAGCGGCCAGCGGCTCGCCGCACAACGCCGCTTCGAGCTGCTCGAAGTCGGAGGCCCAACGCGGCTCGGGGGGTGGAGGAGGTCCGCCGCGTGGGTTTGGGTAGGCAAAGGCATGCAGAGCGTCTACGTAGCTCGCCTCGATGCCCCGAGCGCGTGCGAAATCGAAGCAGGCCTGGAGCCAGATGCGATCCACCACGTACGAGCCTACCCCGAGAGTTTGGTAAAAAGGTCCGGTGTCGCTGGTCGGGTCCTCGCTGCTCATCTTGCTGTCGGTGGGCAGCGAGCCGCGCGATGACCTCCCGCAGGTGAGGACCTGGGACGAGGCCGCAGCGCTGGCGCCCGCTCTCGAGGAGTTCGAGCGCTCGAAGTGGATTCGCCACCGCATCCGGCACCGCGAGCGCGTCAGCCAGATCGCGGCCCGCTACGGCGTCCGCCGCGAAAAACTCGTCGAGTGGAACAAGCTCGACCCGCAAAACCCCTACCCCCCCAAGCGGCGCAGAAGCCTCAAGGTACGAACGAAGCGGCTCCCGCCGCCGCGGATCCACGTCGCATACGTCCCCGAAGAGGAGGAAACATGGGGCGACGTGGCGGCCGCCCTCCGGGTAGAAATCCCCGATCTACGGGCGTGGAACTGGCAGCGCCGCGCGCTCCAGCCCGGGACGCCGGTGACCGCGTGGGTCGACCCGGCGATGGTGTGGAGCTACCGCCCCGGCGGCGGGCCACCTCTCCCCGAGTCGTTCGACGTACCCGAGGGCGGGCTGTCGGTGGGGCGCCCCCATCGTGGGCGACTCGTCGGCGGCGTGCAGCTGCCCGAGTCTGCGCTGTATACCCGCGGCATCTCGCGCGTGCTGTGGGGGAGCACCAGCACCATCCAGAACCTGATGGAGGCGTTCGCGAACTTTCGGCACGACACGGGCTTCGAGCACGAGATCGTCGTCGGCTCGATCAGCAAGCGCAACGGTCGGCGACTCCCTCCGCACAAGTCGCATCAATCCGGACGCGACGTCGACATCCGCCTTCCGCTGCTGCCACACGTCCCGCGAACCAAGAGCCCCAACCCCGACGAGATCGACTGGTATGCGACGTGGGGTCTGATCAAGGCGCTGGGCGAGACTGAGGCGGTGACCGTGGTGTTCCTCGAGGCCAACCTGCACCGCCGCGTCTACGAGGCGGCGCGGTCGATGGGGGAGACTCGAGAGACGCTCGAGGACTATCTCATCTTTCCCCAGTGGCGCCCCAAGTCCGCGCCGCTCGTCCGCCACTCGGACGGACACGATGAGCACATTCACGTCAGATTTCGTTGCGCCGACAACGAACCCAAGTGCAAGGGCAAGTGAACGTTCCCGGCTAGTCGCAGCCGATGGGCTGCGTGCTGATCACCAGGTCGTCGAACCACCGGTCGAGGTCGGCCGGCGCTCCGCCGACCCACAGGTTCTCGATCGAGAGCAGGTTGAGCCCAAACTCGGACCAGCTACCGCGCCAGTCGACGCCTTCGCTGGACCCCTCGAGCTTGCCGTCCACCCACATCTCGAACGCGCCGTCGACCTCGCCGGGGGTGTTGAGCCGTACATGCGCCTCGATGCACTGCCACTGCCCGCCTCGCTCCGCGGAGAAGACCGGCGTGTCGCCCACGAGCGTGCCGAGCGGCTCGAGTGACGACGCGTCGTCGATGCCTGCGCACTCGACCTCGCCTTGCTGCACGCAGCTCGCTGCCGACGCCTGCAGCGTCACGTCGTCGCCTTTGGACGACACCGACGCGACCATCGCCTGCCCCCAGTTGGACTGGGCGAATGCGCTGATCCGGGTGAGGTTGTGCGGCCCTGCGTCGGGCCAGCCGTCCTGCATCTTCACGCGGAAGCGCCAGTAGATCTCGTCGAACGTCTCTTTGCTCGCGTGCCCCGGACGCCCGTTGATGTTGATCGGGTTGGCGCCGAAGGAGACGCTCATGAAGCCGGCGCCTTCGACCCCTTCGCGGTAGTGCGCCTGCATGGCGCCGATACCCGAGGCGCCGCCGTCGAACGTCGGAACGAAGTTTCCGTCGCTGTCGGCGTAGTCGAAGAAGACCGCGGCCGGATTGTAGGCCTCCTCGAAGTCCTCGCAGAAGATCCACTCGGCAGGGAGCGGCTCGGGGCACTCGGCGTAGGGGCCAAAGTCGGCGGGCGGGAGCGAGCCGCCGGTCTCCTCGCCGGTGCTGCCGACCTCGCCTCCGGTCTGAGGCCCGGGCTCGTCGGAGAAGCCGGTGCTCTCGCCGCCCTCGGCGCTGGATTGGCCCGGAAACCCATCGTCCGCGCCGCCGGTCGAGCCCTCGTCGGTGTCGCGCGCCTCGTCGGCGTCGGCGCCAGCGCTGCCGTAGCCCTCGGCGCTCGTGGTGTCGCTGCAGCCTCCGGCCAGGCTCATCGCGCCGCACAGAAGCGTGGCGGCGCCGGCTCGGCGGATTTTGGCAAACTGCCTCATGATCGAATCCAAGAAGTAAGCGTAAGGAGCTTCGAGCATAGCAGCCAAGACGAGGCCCGCCGCAAACCCACGAACGGCGTCGCCTGGGCAGGTGTTTCGCTGTCCCACCCGCCGAGGCTGCCCCGCTCAATGGTTACGGCGCGTTGGCCCGATCGGATCACGGCGTGCGCACGATGTGCGATGAACCAGCGCGCGCCGCGAACGCGCTACGGTATGGCTGGACTGGGGTCGGTGGCGGGATCCGCGACCGCGAGCCACGCCTCGAGTTCTTGCCGCAGCGCGGACCCCGACGGCAGCGACTCCGCCGCCCCGGCGACGATGCGGCGCGCGTCTTCGGGCTGGGTCGGCAGCAGCGCTCGTCCGAGCACGAACTTGGCGCGGACCAGCGCCTTGCCCCCCGAGCTCGAACCCATCAGCAGCGCGATGGCGCGGTTGCAAAGCGGGACGGCGTCGGTGTGCCGCTCTTGGCCGATGTGGCACCGCGCAAGCTCGGTGAGCAGCTCGGCGACGTCCTCTTGCGCGGCGAGCGACGCGTGGCCTGGAGCATCGAGCGCGGCGAGCACCTCCTCCAACAAGAGCGTGGCCTCTGCGAACTCCCTCGTCGCCAGCAGCATCCGGGCTTGGTTGCGTTTGGCGAGGAGCTCGACGGTCCTCTCGGCATGAAACGGCTGCACGATCTCCAGAGTCTCGGGCCCGCCGTCGACCCCGTACCGAACGACGAACGACGCGTGCGGGCCAAACCTGACCCGATCACCATCTTCGAGCGCCTCGGGGCTCTGCACCCGCCGCCCGTTGACGTAGGTGCCGTTGGACGAGCCGAGGTCGGAGAGCACGAGCATGCCCTGCTTGCTGTGCTCGAGCCGCGCGTGAAAGCGGGAGATGCCGTCGCTCTCGAGCCTGAGCACCGCCTCGAAACTGCGGCCCACGACCAGGCCGTCGCGACCGACGGAGTAGGCCAACCCCACGAGGTCTGCCGACGCGCCGATCAGCGCACAGTCACGAACGTTCGGCATCGGGGACCGGAGGATATCATCGTTTCAGCGCTTGGCATCGAAGGCCTTGCGCGCCCGCGCCAACCACGACGCGGGCAACACGGGAATCAACCGTTTGACCGCGTCGGTCAGGTAGGCCTCTTTGGTGATCAGCTTGCGTGACGCGCCGCGCCTCATCCCGTCGATGATGCGCTGCGCGGCGGCCTCGGGCGGCATGGCCTGCGTCTCGAAGAACCTCATCGCCCGACTGTGGCCCTCGCGGTCGTCGCCCCATCGGGCGTCGCGGACGATGTTGGTGGAGATGCCACCGGGGTGCACGCTCATCACGCGGACGTTGGTGTCGGCGAGCTCGGCGGCGATCGCCTCGGAGAAGCCCCGCACTGCAAACTTGCTCAAGCAGTACGACGACTGCCCCGGCACGCCGACCAAGCCAAACATGCTCGAGAGGTTGACGATGTACGCGTCGTCGCTTTGGCGCAGCATCGGGAGGAAGAACTTGCAGCCGTAGACGACGCCCCAGACGTTGATGCCGACCAGCCACTCGAAGTCGTCGAGGTCTTGGTCCTCGAGGTTGGCCGCGACCGTCACGCCCGCGTTGTTCACGACGATGTCGGCACGCCCGTGCTCGCGCTGTACGGCGTCGGGGAGCGCCTGCATGGCCTCGCGTGACGACACGTCGGTCGGGTGCGTGCTGACCCGAACGCCGCGACGGAGCGCGAGCGCGGCCGTCTGGGTGAGCTCAGCCTCGTTGACGTCGACGAGCGCGAGGTCGCAGCCCTCGTCGGCCAGCGCAACGGAGAGCGCGCGACCGATCCCGCTCGCGGCTCCAGTGATGACGGCGACTCGGCCTCGGAAGTTCTTCATCGAGGCCGCAGGCTATCAGGTCGGGCTCGGTCCGGGGTTGGCCCGCCCGGCCCCACGCAGCGTCAGGAGCTGGGACCCATGACGATGTCCTGCATCAAGGACTTGGACGGCGTGCGGTCGGGCGGAATGGTGACCATGTCGACGGGCTCGTCGTTTGCCTCGGCGCCGTCGAAGTCGATGCGCTCGGCGCTCGGGTCGTCGAGCATCGCCTGCGCCTCCGCGTCTCGTGCGGCTCGCGTGGCGTCGTCGGAGGAGGCCTGCGCCCGCGGGTCGCCGAGGTCATCCTCCTCGGAGATCGCCAGCTCGAGCGCCGTGGTCTCCATTTCCGGCCGAGCGGTCGCACAACCGGCGACCAGGGCGCACACGACGGCGACGGCTGCGACGGGACGACCCATGGAGTTGCAATAGCGCATCATCGAGACCTTGGCCGCCTCGAATCCAATCCGTGTGCGCCCCCCGACCTTTTTCGTCCTGGAACCAACCCAAGGCGGCCCCGTGGCGATAATGGAGTGCGTCGTGAAGAGACTGCTCCTTGTCATCGCCGCATCGTCCGCCCCCGGCTGCATTCACGTCGGTACCAACCTCGGGCGAGAGCCGGTCGACGCCAGCTATGTGTTCCCGCGCGACGACGCGCGCTCGGTCGAGGTGCGGCTCGAGTCCGACGGCGACGTCACGGTCGAGTCCGGCAGCTGCAGCCTGGTGCAGGCGCGCGCCCGCTACGACGCCCGTCGCATGGAGCCGAGCACCGCGTTCGAGATGGGCCCCGGCGGTGAGGCCCTGGTGCGCGTGGCGATGCATGGTCGGAAACCGCTGCGCCACGGCAGCGACCTGGGTGTGTGCGTGTCGACCGAGCTCCCGCTACGGCTCGTCGCCTCCGTAGCCCAAGGCGACGTCGACCTCGACCTCTCGGGCGTGCAGCTTCGCGGCTTCGACACCGACCTGGGCACCGGCGACCTCTCGCTGGACTTCGGAGACGCGAGCATCGCGCAGGCGGGCATCGACGTCGACGCCGGGACGGGCGACATCCTCGTCGACGCCAAGCGCAGCCACTGGACCGGCGAGAGCACGCTCGACATCGACGTCGGCACGGGCGACGTCACGGTGTACCTCCCGCGCAAGGTCGGCCTCCGGGTCACCATCGACAGCGGCGTCGGAGATCTGGCGGTGCGTGGCCTCGAGCGACGCGGGGACGCCTACGTCAACGCGCTGGCAACCTCGAGCGAGGATCAGCTCAGCGTCGACATCGACGCGGGCTTGGGCGACATCACCGTCATCGCCGGCTGAGTGACCGAGGCCAACGAGGCGCACGCGGGGGTAGTAGACTCGCCGCGTTGGGCGACGGGACGATTTTGGCGATCGACTTGGGGACGTCGGGTCCCAAGGTTGCGCTCGTCTCGGTGACGGGGTTGGTGGTTGCGACCGCGAGCGAGCCCACCACGCTCATCCTCCACCCCGGGGGCGGTGCAGAGCAGGACCCCGAAGACTGGTGGCGGGCGATCATCGCGGCCACCGCCAAGCTGCGCGACCACCCCAGCTTCGACCCCGGCGCCATCGCGGCGGTCTGTGTGACGGCGCAGTGGGCCGGGACGGTCTGCGTGGACCAAGCGGGCGAGGCGATCGGCAACGCGATCCTGTGGATGGACACGCGGGGTGCCCCCGACAGCCGCGCCCTGTGCAAGGGGTGGCTGTCGGTCGAGGGGTATGCGCCGCGAAAGGTCGCCGCGTGGGTGCGCAAGACCGGTGGCGCGCCCAGCCTCAACGGCAAGGACCCCGTCGGCCACATCCTCTGGCTCGCCCGCGCCGACCGCGAACGCTACGAGGCGACGCACATGTTCCTCGAGCCGAAGGACTACTTGAACCTTCGGCTGACCGGGACGATGGCCGCCTCGTTCGACTCGATCGCGATGCACTGGGTCACCGACAACCGTGACATCGACGCCATCGCGTATGACGACGGGCTCTTGGCGCTGACTGGACTCCCCGCGAAGAAGCTCCCCCCGCTTCGCGCCGCGACCGACATTCTCGACCCGCTGAGGGCCGAAGCCGCCGAGGCGCTGGGCATCCCCAAGGGCCTGCCGGTGGTGTGCGGAACGCCCGACGTGCAGTCGGCGGCGGTCGGCTCGGGAGCGATCGGTCCCGCCAAGGCGCACCTGTACCTGGGCACCTCCTCGTGGATCAGCGCGCACGTGCCGTTCAAGAAGACCGATCTGCTCCGCAACATCGCGAGCCTGCCCTCGGCGCTGCCGGGGCAGTACTTCATCGGCAACTCGCAGGAGACCGCAGGCGGATGCCTCAACTGGCTCCGCGATGGGGTCCTCTTTGGCGACGACGCGCTCGGCCGGCACGCGCCCCCCGACGATGTGTTCGTGCGCCTGGATGCCCTGGCCGACACGGCCCCCCCGGGGAGCGACAGCGTCCTGTTCACGCCGTGGCTGATCGGCGAGCGCTGCCCGGTCGCCGACGAGCGCGTCCGGGGTTCGTTCCTCAACCTGTCGCTCTCGACGACCCGCGCGCACCTGGCTCGCGCCGTGCTCGAGGGGGTCGCGTACAACACGAGGTGGCTGCTGCGCGCCGTCGAGCGATTCATGGGCAGCCCGCTGCCCAGCCTCCGTGTCGTCGGCGGTGGCGGGCGCTCGGCGCTGTGGTGCCAGATTCATGCCGACGTGCTCGGACGCCCCATCGAGCAGGTGCGCGACCCGTTGACCGTCAACGCGCTCGGCGCCGGGCTCGTCGGCGCGTTGGGCATCGGCGCCCTTCGCTCCGACGACCTGCCCGGCTGCGTGGAGGTCGAGCGCACCTTCGAGCCTCGTGCTCACTACCGCGAGCGCTACGACGACCTCTTCGCGGCGTTCTTGCACCACTACAAGAGTTCCAAGAGCTTCTTTCGCCGGCTCAATCAACATCCCTGAGAGCGCCCATGGACTTCGAACTCCCCGACAAGGTCACGCGATTCGTCCCCTCCCCCGTCCGCCGCATGGGTGGGCGCGCCGTGGAGACCCTCTTCAAGTACGCCAAGAGGGTCCCCCTGCTGCGCGACCGGATCGAGGCCGAGTACGAGAAGGTCCTCGAGGACATGCGCGCCTCGATGCGCCCCTACAAGGACGACGTCCCGCGCCATGTGAAGCTGCCCAGCAAGGGGCGTGCCCGCGAGGAGCTGCTCGAGGAGATGCGTGCGCTCAAGGCACGCGAGGAGGACCGCTGGCAAGACGGTTTCGTCTCGGGCGCCGTCTATCACGGCGACCCCGAACACGTCGCGTTCCTCGACGCCGTCTACGCGCTCAACTCCCAGACCAACCCGCTTCACGCCGACCTGTGGCCTCGCATCGCAAAGTACGAAGGCGAGGTCATCGCGATGACCGCCCGCATGCTCGGCGGTGACCGGGTCACCCGCGCCACCGACGAAGTGTGCGGCACGGTCACCTCGGGCGGCACCGAGAGCATCATGCTCGCGATGAAGACCTACCGCGACTTCGCGGAGGCCGAGCGGGGCGTCACCTCGCCCAACCTCGTGATGCCGCTGACGGCACACGCCGCGTTCGACAAGGCGTGCGAGTCCTTCAAGATCCGGCCGATCAAGATCCCGATGACCGAGGACACGACCGCCTCGGTCGCGGAGGCTCGCAAGGCCGTGGGGCGCAACACCATCGCCGTCGTCGGGTCGGCGCCCGCATTCCCTCACGGCTGCATCGATCCGATCGCCGAGCTGAGCGAGCTCGCCTACGCCCGCGGCGTCGGCTTCCACACCGACGCCTGCCTCGGGGGCTTCGTGCTCCCCTTCGCCGAGAAGCTCGGCTACCCCGTCCCGCCGTTCGACTTCCGTCTGCGCGGCGTCACCTCGATGTCCGCCGACACGCACAAGTACGGCTACGCCGCCAAAGGCACGTCGGTGGTGCTCTACCGCAACCGGGCGCTGCGTCGGCATCAGTTCTTTCGCGCCACCGACTGGCCCGGTGGGCTCTACGCCTCGCCGACGTTCGCCGGAAGCCGCCCCGGCGCGCTCAGTGCGGCGTGCTGGGCCGCGATGGTGGCCATGGGCGAGGACGGCTACCTCGAAGCGACGCGCCGCATCCTCGAGACCGCCGACTCGATCAAGCACGGCATCCGCCGCATCCGCGGCCTGAAGATCTTGGGCGAGCCGCTGTGGGTCATCGCCTTCGCCTCCGACGAGATCGACATCTATCGCGTGCTCGATTTCATGGGACAGCGGCACTGGAACCTCAACGGCCTGCACAAGCCTCCCAGCGTGCACCTGTGCGTCACGCTTCGACACACGCAGCCGGGCGTCGCCGAGCGCTTCCTCTCCGATCTTCGCGCCGCGGTCGAGCACGCCCGCAGCGAGCCCAAGGGTGAGGGCGGCATGGCGCCCGTGTACGGGCTGGCCAACAAGATGCCCGTGCGGACGGCCGTCGGCGACATCCTGGCGGCGTATCTCGACGTGCTCTACGAGGCGTAGGGCCGGCGCGGACCTATCTGCGCCGCGTGGCGACCCAGATGTAGTGGAACCGCCCGCGCCCCTTTCGAGACGCCTTCACCTTCTCCACCGTCGTGTCGAAGCCAGCCTTCTTGCAGCGCGCCGTGAACTTGCGGTCGTCGGAGAAGGACCACACGCCGAGCACGCCCCCTGGCGTCAACGCCCGGCGGGCGGCGTCGAGCCCTTTGGCGGAGTAGATGGCCTCGTTACCGTCGTGCGCGAGGGCGTCGGGTCCGTTATCGACGTCGAGCAGGATCGCGTCGAAGAGCTGGGGTGGGTTGCGAATGCGCGCGCCGACGTCGCCACGAAAGATCCGGGTGCGCGCGTCTTCGAGGGGCCTGCGCGCGACATCGGCCAGCGGCCCTTCGTTCCAGCGCACGACCGCCTCGACGAGCTCGGCCACCTCGACGGTCGCCTCGGGGCCGACGAGGTCGAGCGCCTCGCGCAGCGTGAACCCCATGCCGAGCCCGCCGACGAGCACGTGCTTGGCCGGCCGGCCCAGGGCCGAGAGCCCCAGCGAAGACAGCGCCTTGGAGGAGCCGTCATCCTCGCTCGACATCAAGTCGTAGCCGCCGGCGCGGATGAGGAACTCGTGTCCACGCCGACGCAGGTCGAGGGCTTCTCCGTCGGGCGCGGTTGCGGTGTCGAGCGTCTCCCAGGGGAGCATGGGCGGACGCTACACGACTTCGTCGGCCTGCGGCGATTCGATGCCACGCCCGAGCCGCAGCCCCAGCCACGCCCAGACGCCGACCGCCGGCGTTGCCAGCCACGCGATGGCGCCCAAGCCAACGCCGGCCAGCTCCAGCAGCGAGAACGCCCACCCCGCCAGCATGTCTCCGCCGCGGTAGACGACCGTGTCGACCACGTTCTTGCCCTTGAAGCGGGCGAGGCGACCCACGCTCGTGAAGAGGACCTCGCGCGCAGGCCGAGCGAGCGCGAAGTTCGTCGAGCGCCGCAGCGCCTGGGCGACGAGGACCACCGAGAGGCTGGGCGCCAGCGAGACGCCGATGAGCGCGAGGCCGGAGACGACCGGAAGCGTCAACAAGACGGCGGCGAGACCGAGCCGCTCGAGCACGCGGCCGGTCAGCAGCAGCTGAACGACGATGGCCGAGCCGTTGACGACGAGGTCCAGCATCGCGAACGTGGTGGTTCGCGCGGCCGAGTCGAGCTCGGCAGCGGCGATGACCCGCGCTTGCACGAAGTACAGCACCGTCGACACCCAGGTCATGCACAAGAGGTAGCCGCACAGCATGCGGAGCCGGGGCTCGGCCAACATCAGCCCAAACCCCTGCACGACGCCGCCGCCGAGGCCCTCGGCGCTCTCGGGCGGGTCATCGGTGCGCTCCAGCCCCCAGCCGGCGACCGCGACGGCAAACAGCAGGAACGCGCTCACCACCATCAGGTCGTCGGGTGCACCAAAGCGGACGACCCCGGCGGCGATGAGCGGACCTGCCAGCGCGCCCGCGGTCCCCCCGGCGGAGACGAGACCGAACGATCGTCGGCTCGAGCGGGGCGAGAACACGTCGACCGCCAGCGACCAGAACACCGAGACGGCCAGGAGATTGAAGGCGCTGATCCACACGAACAGCCCGGCGGCGAAGGTAGCCCGCGCGCTGCCCTCGAGCCCGACCGCGACACCGCGGGCCAGCAGAAGCGAGACCCCGAGGGCGACGAACACACACGGGACGACCCAACGTCGCGGCCAGCGAGAGATGACCCAGCCGTACAGGGGCACCAGCAGCAGCATCGCCACGAACGTGCCCGAGAACAGCCACTGCATCGACTCTGCGCCCGCCTGAATGCCGAGCTCGTCGCGAAGCGGACGCACCGTGTACAGCGACGCCATCAACAACGCGAACTGGGTGCTCGACCAGACGACCGCCCGTGTATCGCCGGGGTGGACGGCAAGCAAACGACGCAGCTTCGACGACACGGGCCGGCCTGAGACCCTCACGTGTCGCGCCAAGTTTCGCGGCCGTCAGTGAAACTCCCAGCGGTCGTCCGGAGTCCCACGCCCGGACTTCGAACGATGCTCAGCCGACGGCAATTCACTTGGGGATTGCTCGGCGCAGCGTTGAGCGGCTGTCGTTCTCGGACGCCAACCGTCTCTCCTGCCGCCGACGCACCGACACCTCTCCCGCCCGTGGTCACGCCGCCCAAGCGCGTGCTCATCCTGGGCGGCACGGGCTTCTTGGGGCCCAAGCTCGTCGAGCAGTGCCTCGCGATGAACGCCGAGGTCACCCTGTTCAACCGCGGCAGGACCAATCCTCACCTCTTCCCCGAGCTCGAGAAGCTTCGTGGCGATCGCAACGGAGACTTGGCTGCGCTGAAGGGTCGCCGGTTCGACTGGGTGCTCGACACCAGCGGCTACTTTCCGCGGCAGGTCGAAGCGAGCGCGGGGCTGCTCGCAGATGGTGCGGAACGCTACCTGTACGTCTCGTCGATCTCCGCCTATGCCGAGCTGAACGAGCCCGGCGCGTCGGAGACCTGGCCGACGCTGCCGATGCCCGACCCCTACTCGGAGGAGCTTGCGCTGCACTACGGCGCGCTCAAGGCGGGTTGTGAGCGTGCGGCCGAAGCGGCCATGCCCTCTCGCGCGCTCGTCGTTCGGCCAGGCCTCATCGTCGGCCCCGGCGACCCCACCGACCGCTTCACGTACTGGCCCGCCCGCGTGGCCAGAGGCGGCGACATCGTCGCGCCCAACGATCCCGGTGACCCCGTGCAGTTCATCGACGTCCGAGATCTTGCGGCGTTCATGACGAGCGCGCTCGCGCAGGGCCGAGCGGGAATCTACAACGTGACCGGGCCGACCGAGCGGACGACGATCGGCGCGCTACTCGACGCTTGCAAGAGCGCAACCGGCGTGGACCCGAACGTGCACTGGGTCCCGACGGCCTCGTTGGCCGAGCACGACGTCGCGCCGTGGATGGAGCTGACCGTGTGGGTGCCGACCGATGACGAGGAGTTTGGCGGCATGGGCCAGGTCGACATCGCCAAGGCCAAGGAGGCCGGATTGACCACCCGCCCCATCGAAGAGACCGTCCGAGACACCCTGGCGTGGTGGGAGAGCCTGCCGTCGCAGCGGCGCGAGCGTCCGCGTGCGGGACTCGCGGCCGACAAGGAGCAGGCGGTGCTGGCCGCGGTCTCGGCCGCCTCCTCGCGCACAGCGGCGTGAAGCGATGCTTGCAGGCCCCATGCGCACGGCGGTCACGTATGCTCCGCCGATGCTTCGGAACAAGGTTGGAATCCTCGGCGCCCTGCTGTGCATGGTCGCGCCGGCTCGAGCCGACGCAGGCGGTGGCCCCTACCCGGTCACCGCCGACCCGTTTCGCCAGCTCGAAGAGCTGCTGCCGACGCCCACCAGCACACGCGCGGGTTCGGGTGCCCCGGGCCACGAATACTGGCAGCAAGACGTCGACTACGACATCGAGGTCACGCTCGACGACGAGCACCAGCGCATCATCGGGCACGAGCGCATCCGTTACGAGAACAACTCGCCCGATACGCTGGCCTATCTGTGGCTTCAACTCGACGCGAACATCTACAGCCCAGGCTCGGACCGGGCGATGACCGCGAGCGCCCCCGCTTTCGACCGGGTCTCGTACCGCAGCTTTCGACGCCTGCTCGAGGGGCTGTCGTTCGATGGCAGCATCACGCTCGGCAAGGTCACCGACCGTCGCGGTCGCCCCCTCGACCACACGGTCACCGGCACGATGATGCGCATCGACCTGCCCAAGCCGCTCAAACCCGGCAAGGCGTTCGTGTTCGAGGTCGACTGGCAGTACGCGATCAATGACAGCAGCAAGGTGCCAGGCCGCACGGGCTTCGAGCGCTTCGACGACGGCACGATCATCTACGAGATCGCGCAGTGGTTCCCGCGCCTGGCCGCCTACGACGACGTCCACGGGTGGCAGAACAAGCAGTACCTCGGCGCTGGCGAGTTCTCGCTCGAGTTCGGCGACTACGACGTCGAGATCACCGTCCCCGCCGACCACATCGTCGCGGCCACCGGCGAGCTGGCCAACCCCAGGGACGTGCTCTCCTCGGCGCAGCGTGACCGGCTCGAACAGGCCGAGGACGCCAAGGCGCCGATGTTCATCGTCACGCCCGAGGAAGCGAAGAAGGCCGAGGCGAGCAAGACCAACAGCACCAAGACCTGGCGTTTCAAGGCCGAGAACGTCCGCGACTTCGCCTTTGCGAGCTCGCGCAAGTTCATCTGGGATGCGCAGCAGGTCGACGTCGCCGGCGAGCCCGTTTGGGCCATGTCCTACTACCCCAACGAGGGTGAGCCGCTTTGGAGCAAGTACTCCACCAAGTCGATCATTCACACGCTCGACGTCTACGGCCGCTACGCGTTCGAGTACCCCTACCCCGTCGCGATTTCGGTCAACGGACCCGTGGGCGGCATGGAGTACCCGATGATCTGCTTCAACGGGCCCCGCCCCGAGAAGGACGGGACCTACTCGAAGCGCACGAAGTACGGCCTCATCTCTGTGATCATTCACGAGGTGGGGCACAACTTCTTCCCGATGATCGTCAACAGCGACGAGCGTCAGTGGACGTGGATGGACGAGGGCCTCAACACGTTCTTGCAGTACCGCACCGAGCAGGAGTGGGAGAAGGACTACCCATCGCGGCGCGGTGAGCCGCGCAAGATCGTCGACTTCATGCGCAGTCGCGACCAGGTCCCGATCATGACCAACTCCGAGTCGCTGCTGCAGTTCGGCAACAACGCCTACGCCAAGACCGCGACCGCGCTGAACATCCTGCGCGAGACGGTGATGGGCCGGGAGGCATTCGACCACGCGTTTCGCGCGTACGCACAGCGCTGGAAGTTCCGCCGGCCGATGCCCGCGGACTTCTTCCGCACCATGGAGGACGCCTCGGCCGTCGACCTCGACTGGTTCTGGCGAGGATGGTTCTACACGACCGACCCCGTCGACATCGCGATCGTCGGCGTGGGCGAGGCCGTGCTCGACAGCGGCGACCCAGACGTCGAAAAGCCCAAGCGCAAGGCCGAGCGCGACGCCGAGCCCGAGAGCCTCTCGAAGCAGCGCGACGCGAAGCTGCCCACCTGGGCCGACGAAGACAAGGACATCCTCGACTTCTACAACGACTACGACGAGCTCGACGTCACCGACCACGACCGCAAGCGCTATCGGTACCGGCGCGGCAAGGAGGAGCTCACCGCCGACGAGGAGGCCCTGCGCGCGTCGAAGAAGAAGTTCTACACGGTGCAGTTCGAGAACGTGGGAGGTCTGGTGATGCCCATCATCCTCGACGTCACGTTCGAGGGCGGCCGGCACCAGGAGGTCCGCATCCCGGCCGAGGTCTGGCGGAAGAACCCGCGGCGGGTCACCAAACTCCTCGTCGTCGACGACCCGATCGTCGCGATCACCGTCGACCCTCACCTCGAGACCGCCGACATCGATCTCTCGAACAACCACTGGCCGCCCAAGGTGCAAAAGTCGCGCTTCCAGCTCTACAAGGAGCGCAAGAAGAAGAACCCCATGCAGAAGGCCGGCATGGGCGACGGGCCGGGCGAGCCGGGCGAGTCCGACGAGGAGGACCAGGGATGAAGCGTCGCCACCTGCTCGCAGCCGGGCTCGCGCTGGCCTGCGTCCCCTCGGTCGCCGTTGCGCACCCGTATCACACCTCCTCTGCCGTCGCCGACGTGCGGCGTCGCCGGCTCGAGGTGACGCTGAGCGTCACGCCCGAGGATCTTCAAGAGGCCCTGCGTCGCCACGCCAAGCGGGCGCTCGACGTCGACACCGATTCCGACGTCGACGCCCTCGCCGAGGCCTACATCCTCGGGCGCTTCGAGGTGATGGGCGAGGACGGACCGCTCACACCCACGTGGATCGGCAGCGAGATCGAGGACGACGTGGCGCGGCTGTACTTCGAGTTTCGCCTGCCCAAGGACCCCAGCACCGTGAAGGTGCGCAACACCGTCTTCTTCGAGCTCGCACCGGCGCAGATCAATCGCGTCCTCGTTCGGCAGGGCAAGGACACGCGGACGCTTCGCTTCCGGGCGGGCGATGAGGCCAAGGCGTTGCTCTGAGATCTGCGCGTCGGCGGGCTCGTTTCCGCGCGAAGGGAACTGGAACGCCGTACGCAAAGGTTTTGCACTGGTCTGTCCCCCACGAACAGGGTCACTCAGCCAAGCAGCCGGTTGGTATTTTCCTGGGTCGTTGAGAGCCGGCGGGTGTTAGGCTCACAACCGTCATGGAGTACGCCTTCCTCGTCGTCTACCTCGCGGTCATGATCGTCGCCATTGCTGGCGTCTGGAAAACGTTCGAGAAGGCGGGGCAGCCTGGATGGGCCTGCCTTGTCCCGATCTATCAGTTTTACGTGATGATTCAGATCGCGGGCAAGCCAACCTGGTGGCTCATCCTCTGCTTCGTACCATTCGTCAACTTCGTCATGATTTTCCTGATCCCCATCGCGATCGCGGAGAAGTTCGGAAAAGGCGCCGGGTTCGGCGTCGGCCTGGCCCTGCTCGGCTTCATCTTCTACCCCATGCTCGGCTTCGGCGACGCAACGTACAACCGCAACGCGTAGCGCTGCGCGCTCGCCCCCTACGAGACGGAGTCCTGCTCACGCAGGGCTCCGTTTTCTCTTTGCGGCGCCGATTGCCAGACGGCGACACGCCGATATCATCCCGCCGGTGGCAGACGCCCCACGAGCGACGACCGCGCTGGCCCTTCGGAACCCGGAAGCCTTCCGTCGCGCCCCCGAGTTCTATCCCGAGGGACACGCCGGGCCAGAGCTGGCGACGGTCCTGCTCGGCGCACCTGCGGCGGCATCCCTAGGCACGGGCCTCTTGCTCGCGCTGCTCGGGACCGGTCCAGGTGCAGTCCTCGGTGCCCTCTTTGCGGTGCCCGTCGCCTCGCTCGCCGCGAACAATCGCCTCTCGAGCCGGGGCAAGGGAGCCCTCGCGCAGGCGCGGATCCTGTACGTGCGGGACACCGAGCGAGGCCTGGCCGCGCTCGAGGCCGTCGCCCAATCGGGCGCGCTGCCCGAGGTTCGACTCGAAGCCGCCGCCCTCGTCGCGCAGCATCGCATCGAGACGGGCGACATTCGAGGGGCCGTCGACGCGCTCTCGATTCACGAGCAGGACGCCGGAAAGCTCCGGCGCCGACGCAACTGGGAGGTCGGCCTGCGCGGCGAGGTGCTGCGCTCGATCCTCGCGTGGTTGTCGCCGGGCAGCTTCGTCGAGTCGGGCGTCGCGGGCAGCGACGCGTTCGATGAGCGTGAGATCACCGAAGAAGGACAAGCCCTCGTCGCGCTCCTTCGCGTCCTCGAGCGTGCTGCCGAGACCGACGACGGCGCGCTGGCGACCGCGTGGAGAAACGCGCGCGGTGCCAACCTCTCGGGGCTGTACCCGACGCTGTACGCCGTCGGCCTCGCGGTGTCCGCGGAGCGACTGCACCACCTCATCGATCGACTGCACGAGGTCCTCGACGGCGAGCGCGGTGAGTTCTACCGCGGCGTCCTGCGGCAGCTCTTCCCCCGCATGCAGCTGCTCGACGCGGGCGGCTACCGTGAAGCGAGCCCCGAAGATCCCACGGTGATGACGCAGGCGGTCACCGTCGCTGCACCCAAGGAGGTGGTCGCGCTGGCCCGGCCGGGCGACTTGATGCCTCCGGCTTCGTTCGCGCCCCAGGCGTTCGCCGGCACGTACGGGACGATCATCGGCCTGGCGACGATCTCGGGCCTCGCCATGGGTTCGGGGGTGGCCGGCGCAGTCGTCGGGTTCTTCATGAGCGTGTACTTCGGCACGCCCTTCGCCGCCATTTGGGGCTCACGTCGTACGCAAGCGCTCCGCCGAGCCCACCGCGTCGAAGCCCTCGCCGCGTTGGACCCTGCCCCGCCGCGGGCGTGGCTCGAAGAATGCGCCTCCGGACCTCCAGGCCCCGTCACCCGAACGAGCGGCTACCGCCGACTGCTGCCGATCCCCGAGGGCACGATGGTCGTCTACGTCGCGGTGGCCAAAGCCGAGGCGGCGCTCGCCCGGCTCGAGGCGCAGGAGGCCTGGTCGTACGTCTCGTGGTGGTACGAGAGCTTCTCGGGCCGACTCCAGCACGACACCTCGATGTACGCCGCGGGCAGCGCCTTGGTCCGCATCGCCACGCTCACGGGCCACGCAGCGGACGCCCGGAGGCTCATGGCGGCGCTGCCCGAGCGAGGCAACGAGTGGGATGGACCCCACAACCGTTCGATCCGCGGCAACGCCCCGTTTGCCACCCGACTGGCCGAGGCGCTGCTGCTCGCGCTCGAGGGCGACTGGGAGATGAGCCGCGCGCGCATCGAATGGGCGCTGCAGGCTCCCGCCGTCGACCTGTCCGAGAATGACCGCGCGCTCTACGAGCGCATCGCCTACCAGGCGTCGAAGGCCGGAGTCTCGGTCCGCTGGCCATACTCCAGCACGGACCCTGCCGCCAAGACGTGGGCCAGCGCTGTGTGGCCTACGGATTCGGAGGCTTGAACTCCGGCAGCAGCTCTTCGTTGGGGTCGCCGTACTGCTTGTGCAGCGTGAGCGCGACCGTGCCCGCGACGACCTGCAGCGCGACGAGGCATGACGGGAACACGACGATGTAGAACCAGATCGTGTTGCCCAGCCATTGGTAGAGCCACCAGCCCTGAAAGGCTGCAGCGAAGAGGCCGCAGATGATGCCGATGGTGAGGATGCTGCGGCGGCCGAGGGTGAACTGTTCAGCCATACAAAGGCGCTCCCTCAACCCCTAGCACGACCCGCACCACCCGGGTACCGAACAACTCGGTCACGTAGCCCGAGCATGGGTCGAAGTCGTCTCCCCGGCCAAACGCCATGCTCGCGGGCGACTCGAGCCCTTGAACGACGAGCTCGCCCTCGGTCAGCTCGGTGGCCGCGCCGTCGACCCGCCAGATCTCCCCGGGCAGGTTGGCCAGGACGTACACGTTGCCCAACACGTCGACGGCGACGCCGTCGTTGGCCGAGCCCGGGCCGGTGTGCATGATCTGGGCGGCCGTCTCCTCGATGGGGAGGCCCTCGCCGTCCACCTCGTAGCGGGTGAGTTCCCCGTTCAACGAGAAGGTCGACGCGACGAAGAGCGCGTCGCCCGAGGGCGAGTAGGCGATGCCGTTGGGCGAGGGGACGTCTTCGATCGCCGTGGTGACCGTGCCGTCGCCCGCCACGTGAAAGACCCTGGTGTCGAAGTCGTCGGAGACGAGCGCGGTCCCACCCGGCGTCAGCGCGACGAAGTTGGGGCTGTCGATGCCCTCGGCCAGCAGCGAGGCCGTGCCGGCGGCGTCGACCTCATAGACCGCACCATCGGGCGCCATGAGCTCGCCGATGCTCGCGACCACGAACCCTCCATCCGAACGGGGCGCCAGACCCAGCGCGTGGGGAAGCATCGCGAAGGGTGACGCCTCCCCGTCGGCCGAGAGTCGCCAGAGCGTCCCCATCTCGCCCTCGAGGGTCGTGACGACCAGCGCGCCGTCGGCCGAGAACGCGATCCCCTCGCTCCCTCCTTCGAACCCGTCGTAGACCGTCTCGACCGCGCCGACCTCGAGATCGTCCCAACACCGGCTGGGCACCCCAGTGCTCGACGCGCTGCTCTCACTCTCGTCGGCGCCTCCCGTGCTCGACGACGACGACGTCACGACCGACGTGCTCCCTGGCCCAACGGACGACGACGACGACAGCCCGCTCTCGGTCGAGCCACCGCTCGTCTCTGTGGCAGGACCGTCATCGCCTCCACACGCGGCGAGGGTGAGAGCGAGCAGGCACGGGCGCAGGCGCATCATCGGCGCAGGGTATCAGCCGTCTCGGAGCGCCTTACGCACCAGCCCGCGAAACCACCGATGCGCCGGGTCCTCGTGCAGGCGGGGATGCCAGACCAAGGTGATGGCGTGCTTGGGGAGCGAGACGGGCACGGGAAGCGAGCGGACACCGGGCGCCAACCCCTCGAGCGCCGTCGGCCCGGTCAGCACGAGGTCGCTGTGCGCGACGGCACGAAGGGCCGCAGGAAAGCTCGGCACGCGCAGTCGGATGTGTCGCTCGAGTCCCGCCTTGGCCAGCGCTCTGTCGACGACTCCCGGGCCCTTGCCGCTGGGTGAGACCAGCACGTGATGCAGCTGCGTGAACATGCGCCGACCGATGCGGGTGGCAGCTTCGAGGGCGGGATGTCCATCGCGAACGAAGCACCGATACCCGTCTCGAAGCACGACCGCCTGCCGGAGGCTTCCGGTGAGCTGCAGAGCCCTGTCGAATGGCTCGGGGTCCTCGAGCACGGGGACGACACCGAGCTCGACCTCCCCGCTTTCGAGCTCTGCGACCAGCTCCGGCCCGAGGTTGCGAATGACGAGGCCCACCCCCGGGGCGACCGCGGCGAGCTGGCCCATGATGGGCGGCGCACCCACCCACGTGAACATGTCGACCGAGGCGACGACGAACGTGCGCGTCGACGTCGCGGGATCGAACGCGGCAGGCTCGTGCATGGCCCTCGACAGGGCGAGCAGCCCCGCGCGAACCGGTACGACGAGCGCCTCGGCGCGCGGCGTGAGAGAGACCCCTTTCGCGTTGCGGACGAACAGCGCGTCGTCGAACAACGCTCGAAGTCGCCGGAGCGCGTGGCTCATGGCCGACTGGGTGACGCCCACGGTGCGCGCCGCCGTCGTCACGTTGCGGGCGCGCGCCACGGCATCGAAGGCCAGGAGCAGGTTCAGGTCGATGCCGCGGAGCTGATCCAGCTCGTCATGAACGCTGCTCATGATGATGAGAGCGTACTTCATTGGATGCATGAGCGGGCGCGCGCCATCGTGCAGAGCATGCCCACACGGAACGCTTCTTTCGCCCTCCTCGGAGCCACTCGCGGAATCGGTCGCGCCGTGCTCGACCTCGCTCTGGAGCGCGGCCACCGCGTCCGCGCGCTCGTCCGCCCGGACAGCACGCTCGACGCCCTACACCCCAACCTCACTCTCGTCCCGGGCGACGCGACGAACCCGCGCGACGTCGCGACCGCGCTTGCCGGCACCGAGGCTCTCCTCAGCACGATCGGCGCGCCCGCTCGCTCGAAGCATCAGGTCCGCACCCGGGCTGCCGAGGCGTGCGTCGAGGCGATGCGAGTCACTGGCGTCCGCCGACTCATCGCGGTGTCGGTGTACGGCACCGGCGAGACCCGCGAACACCTGCCGTTCTTCACGCGCGCGCTCGTGTTTCCGCTGTTCCTTCGTCGCGTCATCGCCGACCACGAGACGCAAGAGGCCGCGATCGAGCGCAGCGGACTGGATTGGACGCTCGTTCGACCGCCCTACCTCACCGAAGGCCCTCCAACGGGCGACTACGCCATCGACTTCGGCGCGCAGGTGAGCGGCCTGACGTGGAAGATCAGCCGGGCCGACGTCGCCCACGCGATGCTGGGCGCGCTCGAGCAGCGCGCCTACGTCCGCTCCGCAGTGGGCCTCTCGTATCGCAGGTCGGCCGCCGCCGCGGCATAGCGGCGCATGTCAGCGTTCGGCGAGCAGCCCTCGGCCGAGGAAGGCCAGCACGTCGCGGCGGACCTCGGCCGGCGGCAGCGTGTCTTCCCAAAGGACCCAACGCATGCCGATGAAGTCGAAGATGCCCATGAGCGCATAGGCGATCGCCTCGGGGTCGAAGGAGCGAAACTCGCCGCTGGTCATCGCTGCTCGCAACCCGCGAACGTACCCTTCGGCGAGCTTGGCGTAGTAGCTGCGGTAGAGCGACTCGTCGACGAACTCGGCTTGGCGCACGATCTTGTAGAGGTGCCGGTGCTCTCGAATGAACGCGAGGAACGCCTCGAGGCCGGCCTCTTCGACCTCCATGCGGGTCTGCAGCCCCTCGACGGCCTCGGACAGGCGGCGGCGAAGCGTCGTGCCGAGCGTGTCGACGAGCTGTGTGTACACCGACTGCTTGCTCTCGAAGTACACGTAGAACGTGCCCTGAGCGACGCCCGCGGCGCGGGTGATCTCCACGATCGACGCGCGCTCGAACCCCTGCTCACCGAAGACGCGCTCGGCCGCGCCGAGGAGCTTGGCCCGGGTCCGCCGACCACGAGCGGTGAGGGTTGATGTCTGGGGGTCTGCCACGAGCCGGCGCATGATGGGCCGCGCGGTCGACCTGGAGCAACACCCGTTCGCGCGATGTCGGCCGGCATCCGTGCCCGACGCGGCCCCACGACCTGTGAGTTGGCCGGCCGGTTCGCAGAGAGGATCGGCCTATTCGACGCAAACGCCGACGTTCTCGAGGCCGTCGGGCGCGTCGCCGTTCTCGAAGTAGGGCACGCAAACGTACGGTTTTGGGCAGTCCGCCGGCTCCGGCTCGTAGCAGAACTGTGTGCAGCATGAGGGACCATCGCACCCGACGGCCTCCCCCGAGACGCAGAGGTAGCCAGGAGCACACTCGTTGATGAACTCGCAAGGATCACCGATCTCGGTGTCTCCCATGGACGCATCCGGGGCGCACACGAACCCGCCGTTGGCCGGAACGCACGCTTGCCCTTCGTCGCAGTCCTGCAGCAAGGGATCGCAGTTCGGGAGACAGACCGCGATGACGCCTTCGTTGGCGATGAGACACGACGCGTTCGGTTCGTCGCACAGGGGATTGCCGGGCGAGCCCGCGCAGAAGGGCACGCACGTCCCCGTGTTGGACTCGGGATCGAGGCCCCAGCACATCGAGGTCCCATCACAAGTATCGAAGCCCGAGTAGGGAGGGCCGCTGATCGAGCACTCGTCGCCCGGCGTGTCGGGATCTCGGACGATGGGAAAACACCCCAGCGAATCCCACGCCGCGGCCGGGTCGTCCGAGTGGGGCATGCACTTCTCGCCCTCCTCCGGGCAGTCTTGTTTGAACGTGCTGCAGATATCGGTGGCGATACCGGTCGTCCCGCTCGTCGAGCTCACCGGCCCCGTGTCCCCTGCCGTGACCCCGGTGGTGGACTCGCCGCGCCCCTGCGTCGTCCCGGTCTCGTCCGACGTCGTCGCGGAGCCGCCCGAGCCAGGCCTGCCCGTGTCGTCTGCGCCCCGGGTCGACGAGACCACCCCCTCGGTTGCGCCCGACCCATCATCGGCGGCGAACATGGGGTTCACCCGCACGCAGCCCGCGACCAGGCCGACCACGACGACACCACCAACGCGACACCACACCTCGAAACCGTACAGCGAAAACACACTTCGTCCAAACGGCCATCGCACGCCGCGCGCCGATACTCCGCCTCGCGCATGGGGTAAGGTCCGCCAATGCTGCGTGAACTGGGATGTAGGAGCGCGATCTTCTTGAGCGGTGTGCTCGCACTCGCTGCGTGCGGCGATGACGGTGGCGGTGGGAGCGGTTCCGACACCGAGACGTCCACCACGGCCGCGACGTCGAGCACCTCCTCGACCACCGACAGTCCGACCACCTCCACCGGCTCGTCGAGCGGTGCGGTGGACGAGAGCTCGACAGGCCTGGGCCCCGAGGAGGCGCGCGAGGAGTGGCCCCTGCTCGGCTGCGACCCCCTGGTGCCCAGCTACTGTACGGCGCCCTTCCCCAGCAACGTCTTCACCGTCGAAGACGAGTCGACGGCCAGCGGTCGGCGGGTGGAGATGGCCCAAGAGCTGATTCCCGCCGACGCGGGTGGCAACGCGGCGCTGCCCGAGCCCTGGAACGAACTCGACGGGTTCTCTCCGGGCATCGCGATCAGCACCCACTTCCCCGCGCTCACGCCCGCCTCGCTCGAGGCGTCGAACGTCGCCAACGCGATCACGGTGCCGCGCTCCCTCGAAGACGATTCGCCCACCGTGCTGCTCAACGCCGCCACGGGCGAGCGGGTCCCGCACTGGGTGGACCTCGACGCCACGGGCACCGACGACGCGGCTCGCATGTTCATGATTCGCCCCGCGGTTCGCCTCGACGACGCGACGCGCTACATCGTGGTGATTCGCGACCTGCTCGACGATGCCGGCGCGCCCATCCCCGCCACCGAGGGCTTCGCGGCCCTTCGCGATCGCACGCCGTCCGACGACGAGGCGATCAACGGCCGCCGCGCGCTGTACGGCGACATCTTCATGCACACCACCGAGGCCGGTATCGATCGCGACACCGTGCAGCTCGCGTGGGACTTCACCACCAGCTCGTCCCAGAACAACACCGACTGGATGGTGCACATGCGTGACGAGGCCCTCGACCTCATCGGCACCGACGGTCCCTCCTACACCATCACCTCCGTCGACGACGACTGGGACAACGAGGGCCGCATCCTTCACCGCATCTTCCTCGAGATGGAGGTGCCGATGTATCTCGATCAGGCGGCGCCTCTCTCGACGCTGCAGTTCGGCGACGACGGCATGCCCGAGCCCAACGGCACGGCGATGTTCGAGGTCGAGATTCTCATCCCCGCCTCGGCGGCCGACACCCCGGTCCGCCCCCTTCAGTATGGCCACGGCCTGCTGGGCGCCAAGGAACAGATCGAGAGCGGCCACTTCCGCCCCTTCATCGACGACTACGGCTACGCGCTGTTCGGCGTCGACTTCATCGGCTTCGCGTCCGACGACGAGCTGCTCATCGGGGCGATGCTCGGCAACGGCAGCTTCCACAACTTCAAGCAGGTCATCGATCGGCAGCACCAAGGCATGCTCAACTCGCTGGTTGCGATGCGCCTGATGCTGACCTCGTTCGCCAACGACCCGACCTACGGCGCGCTCATCGACCCCTCGGAGGGCTACTACCTCGGCATCAGCCAAGGGGGCATCTACGGGCCCACCTACATGGCCCTGTCCACCGACATCCAGCGCGGGACCTTCGGCGTGCCGGGCATGCCCTACAACGTGTTGCTCAGCCGCAGCGTCGACTTCGACGTCTTCTTCGACATCCTGCGGGCCAGCTTCCCCGACTCCCGCGACCACATGCTCATGCTCAACCTCGCGCAGATGCTGTGGGATCGCATCGAGCCCACCGGATACACCCCGCACCTGCTGGGCAACACCTTCCCCGGCACCGAGCCCAAGGACGTGCTCATTCGCGCGGCCGTCGGCGACCACCAGGTCACGACCTACGGCGCCCACATCATGGCGCGCAGCCTGGGCATCCCCCACCTCGACACCGGGGTGCGCGAGGTCTGGGGTCTCGACGCCGAGGCCGGCCCGGTGCAGGGCTCGGCCTACGTCGAGTACGGCTTCGGGCTGCCCCCCGACCCGGTCGAGAACACCCCGCAGCGCGCCTGCGACGACCCCCACGGCGACATTCGTTCGCTCGACGAGGCCCGCGCGCAAATGGACACGTTCTTCCGCACCGGCAGCATCGAGAACACCTGCACGGGGGGCGTCTGCGAGTTCCCCGAGCTGGGCCGCTGCAAGTAGTTCCGCGAGCATGTCACCCTTTGCGCACCGCGTTCGTAAGGGCCGATGACATGACTCCACGACTCCTCAGCTGTGTCCTCCTCGCCGGTCTCACCCTAGGGTGCGCCACCTCCAACGACACCGCGCCCACCGAGGCGCGGTCCGCCGAGGCGCCGTCCGACCCCGGTCAGCCCGAAGGCCGCGCGCTGGTGCTCGAGGGCGAGGTCGAGCCCGACGAGGTCAAGGCGCTGGCGAAGCATCTCGAGGCCCTGGCCGAGATCCACTCCGTCGAGATCTCCATCGAGAAGACCAACGACGGCCCCACCGTGGCTCGCCTGACCCTCGGCGGGTTCGACATGCCCTCGACCGACGAACTACAGGCCGCAGTCGCCGACTTCGACGGGCTCACCGGCGACGTCTCGGTGTCGTTCGACGACGTCGCGGCCCCGCCCCAGGGCCCCGCGTCCGACATCGACATCGACGAAGACGCCACGCCCGAGGAGATCGAGGCGCAGGTCATCGAGAAGCTCCGCGCCGATGGCGTACAGGGCGACATCGAGGTCGACGTGGTCGACGAAGACGGCGAGAGGCGCGTCGAGGTCAAGGTCCGCGACGAGCAGCACACCGCGCAGTGATCTCGTGAGCGGTCGCCTCGAACGGTTTCGGCTCGCCCGGTGGGTGCGGCGAGCGCAGCGTGGAGACGCCCGAGCGTTCTCCTCGCTGTTCTCGGCGCTGCACCCTGTGGTCTACGGCTACCTCGCCGCGCGCGTGCGCGTGAAGGCCGACGCCGAAGACCTCACCGCCGACACGCTGCATCGTTTCACGCGCCAGCTGTCGCGCTACGACGCGGCGAGAGGTGGCGTACGCGCGTGGGTGATGACAATCGCGCGCAACGTGCTCATCGATCACGTCCGCAAAGCGCGTCGAACCGACGTGGCCCCGCTGTCCGACGCCGAGCACCTGCTGGCCGACGGCCGCTTCTCGCCCGACGGACGCGAGGAGGACCCCCGACTCGCCGAGGTGCGAGAGGCCCTCGCCGAATACCCACCGACAACCCGCGAGATGTTCGCGCTGCGCTACGGCGACGGGCTGAGCATCGCCGAGGTCGCCGTGGTGCTCGACATCAGTGAAGCGGCCGCCAAGCAGCGGTTCTCCCGGACGATTCGAGCGCTCAAGGACAAACTCGACAACCCCAGCAAAGAAGAGGTCGCCCATGCGCCTTCGTGAACGACTCGCCGCCCTCTACCCGGCGCCGCCGCCTGCGGACCCCGAGGTTCGCGACGCGCTCGAGCGCGCCCTCGTCGACACGCTGCCGCCCGAGCAGCCCTCACCCTGGCGTCGCCGATTCTTGGTCGGAGGCCTCGCTGGCCTCGCCTTTGCGGGCGCATGCGCCGTCCCAGCGGAGTACTCGATGGACTTTGGACACCGACTCGCCTTCAGCGTCGACGACACCGACTTCGATCCTCGCGCGCTCAGTGAGCACATTCGCGGGCAGTTCGACGGCATCGAGGAGATGCGCATCTCTGCGTCCAAGTCGATCACCCAGCATGACGACCAACCGGAGACGATGCAGTTCGACATCGTGCTCGACGTTGTCGGTGACGTGGACGAGGCCGCGCTCGAAGCGTCGCTGCTCGAGCACTTCTCAGCCCTGCAATCGATGGACATCGACGTCGACGCGCTCGATGAGACCGTGCGCGGCACGCTCGGCGGGATGGTGTCGCATCGGGCCCTCGGGTGGGAGGTCGACCGTGGAGGCGTGGAGGAGGCCAAGGCGCGCATCCTCGCCGACTTCGCGGCCCGGGGGCTGCCCCCGCCCTCCCACATCGAGGTCAGCATCGAAGAGCGGGACGGCCCTGGCAGACACGAACGCGAGGTCCGGGTCGAGGTCGAAGCCGACGAGATGCCCCGGTAGCCCGAGTAGGCAGCCTGACCTGTCCCTGCGTGGCGATGGTTTTTGACCGTCGCCGCAGGCCGCAGCAGGCTGCCTGCATGCGTATCCCGGCTCGAAGCACGACGTTGGCGGTCGCCCTCGTCTGTGCCCTCTGCTCGTCCTCCGCGCAGGCGGCACCCGTCCCCGATGCACCCGACCGCTACGGCGAGGCCCAGCAGCTCCTCGAGGCCGACGACTTCGTCGGCGCAGCCGAGATCTGGGAGTCCCTGCTCGAAGAGACTCCCGAGTCCGCCGACACCTACTCGGGGCGCGAAGCGATGATCATCAACGCCATCGACGCGCGCATGGAAGCGTACCGTCGCCAGGTCACCGCCGACGGCTCGCGCGAGCCGCTGAACCTGGTCGCCGCCCAGGTCGCCCTGCGCCGCTACCTGCGTGCGCACGTCAGGGCCTACGGCCAGGATCGTGCCCTGAGCGTGCCCGTCCAGCAGCGCGCCGCCACGCTCGCCATGATGCTCGCCGAGACCGAGCCGGCCCCGCCTCCGCCCTCCTCCGCCCCCGCCGAGCGCCCGGCTGCGCCTCCCCCCGCCCGGCCACCGGCGCCGGAGCGCGGCAACGGCAACGGGCTGCTCGTCGGTGGCATCGGGCTGGGGGTCCTCGGTCTCTCGGTCGGGCTCACCATGATTCCCCTGGGCGCAGCGCTCGGCCGCAACGCCGAGAACATCTACACGGTCTCGGTCATCAACGCCTCCAACACCAGCGACGACACGCAGCGGGCGCTCTACCTCGCCGACGCTCGAGAGGCCGAACGTGCCGGCCGGACCTCCAACCGCGTCGCAATCGCCGGCGGCGTGCTCAGCCCGGTGCTGATGGGCACCGCCGCCGCCATGATCGTGCTCGGCCTGCAGCGCCGCAACGCCAGCTGGCGCCAGGGACCGCGCGTCTCGCCCGACTACGCCGGATGGGAGGCGACGTACCGGTTCTGATCGCAGGGTAGACTCCGCCGCATGGCCATCACGCTCTCCCTCGAAGGCAAGACAGCGATCGTCACCGGCGGCGGCCGAGGCATCGGCAAGGCGATCACCGCTCGGTTGGCCGAAGCCGGCGCCAACGTGGTGATCGCCTCGCGCAAGCTGGAGAACCTCGAGGCGGCCGCCGCCGAGCTCGCCGAGCGACCCGGGCGCGTGGTGCCGGTGCAGTGTCACGTGGGTGAAGCCGAGCAGATCGAGGCGCTCGTGCAGCGAACCGAGAGCGACGTCGGGCAGGTCGACATCGTCGTCAACAACAGCGTGACCAACCTCGGCCAGGGTCCTTCGACCGAGGTCACCGAGGCCATGCTCGACAAGATGATGAACGTCAACGTCAAGGCGGCGATCAACCTCGTGCACCGCGTCGTGCCCTCGATGCGCGAGCGCGGTGGAGGCAGCATCATCAACATGTCGTCGATCTCCGGCTTCCAGCCGCAGCCTGGCGGCCTGCTCTACAACTTCACCAAGGCCGGCCTGAACATGCTCACCCGCACGTGGGCGCGAGAGTTTGGCCGGTGGAACATCCGCGTCAACGGCATCGCGCCGGGCCTCATCAAGACCGACTTCAGCCGCTACTTCTGGGAGGACGAGAAGCGCCGAGAAGCACTCGTGGGCAACCAGCCCCTGCAGCGCCTGGGTCAGCCCGGCGACATCGGGTTCGCGGCGGCGTACCTCGCCAGCGACGAGGCGGCCTTCATGACGGGCCAGACGCTCATCATCGACGGCGGCGTCCTAGCGTAGCGCCAGCGCCACCACCACCCCAGCCACGGACTCGGCCAGCGTGGCCCAGTCGCCGTCCTTGGGCTGCGGGATGTGAACGAAGTACGCCGCCTCGAGCCGGCCGCCGTCGGCCTCGCTGGCAGCGACGGCATCGAGCGCGAGCGTGTGCGTCTCGTTGCAGAGGTACGTGTTCTCTACCCGCGCCGGCATCGCCCGGGCCCGCATGGCACCAAATGCCCGACCATCGACCGCCGCCACGGCAGCCGCGACGCGCGGTGGCGCCTCGAGCACCTCGGGCTCTCCGGGGAGGATCGGCGCCTCGACGACCGTGCCGGCGGCGTCGGTGCCCTTGCGCAGGTTGAACGCACCCGCCTCGACGAAGACCTCGTCGTCCCGATCGTAGACACCCAAGCCGATGTGCACGACGACGTCGTGCTCGGCGTAGGGCGTGCGCTCGGTGGCCACCCCCCACGTCACCGGCATGGTGGCGAACGACCACTGCACCGAGCGCTCGCCCGCTGCGCGCTGTAGCGCGGCGACGAGCGGGCCTTCGAAGTCGGTCGGCGGCTGCTCGAGCGCGTCTCCCACGAGCAGGCGACAGCTGGGGTTGTCACGACAGCGCCACAGATTGGGCGGTTCGCCGAGCTGCGTCCAGTCGTTGAAACCCGTCACGAGGACGCGCAGCGGGTCCTGTGATGGGCTCGAAGCGGGGTCGACACTCGGGGCGTCGGCCCCCGGCGCGCAGGCCCCCACGAGCAGGGCCGAGAACAACGCGGCACGGTGCATCACGAACACGCTACACGATGGGGGCGGCGGCATCATGCATACGGCACTTCGGGCGGCGCGGGCGGCATCCAGTCGAGCGAGGACAGGTCGAACACGCACAGCGTCAGCGCCCCGGGACCCCCATGCAGGTAGACGCTCGAGGAGAGCGAGCGGACGAGCACGTAGCGGACGTCGAAGCGCTCGCGGACCATGTCGGCGAGTCGACGCGCGCTCTCGAGGTCGCCCCCGTGCCCGATGCCGACCCACACGGGACCGCGGCTGGGGCGCTCGTAGGCACCCAGCAGCGCCGCCACGTGGTCGTCGCGCGTGGAGTACTTGCCGATCGCCGCGACTTCGCCATCGACCAACGCCAGCAGCGGCCGGACGTTGAGCAGATGCGCGAACCAGACCTTGAGCAGGCTGGCACGCCCTCCCTTGGCCATGTTGCTCAGCGTCCGCAGCGCGAACATCCAGCGGGCCTCGTCGCAAAACGCCTGGGTCATCGCCGCGACGCTGTCCAGGTCGTGTCCCGCCGCGGCCGCTTCAGCGGCATAGACCGTGGCCAGCCCCGCCCCGAGGTCGGTGATCGTCGTGTCGACGACGCGAATCGACAGCGCCTTGCCCCGAGGGTGGTGCTCGAGCGTCCGTGTGGCGGCCACCGCGGCGTCATGGGACTGAATGATCTTGCGCGAGGACATCACCGCGAGGATGTCGGTGTCCTCGGCCCCGCTGAGAATGAACTGCTTGGCAAACTCGGCCGCCGACGTCCCGAGCACGTACGGAAACTGCGACGCCTCCTCCACCCAGCGGTCGACGTCGGCCAGCGGAATGCCCGGCCTCGTGTCGTGCTCCACGCCGTCGACGACGATCGACTGCGGCATGATCGACACCCCGTAGTGCTCCACGAGCTCGGGCGGCAGATTCGCGCCGGGGTTCGTCAAGATCTTCACGGGCCCCCACGATAGCGCCCTTTCCCAGGCGACGCGCTTCGTCGCATGCCGCCACACCAGCGGTCACAGGACCGGCAGCCGGGACCGACCGCGGACCGACGGCTCGACCCCACGCGCGCGGGCCACCTCGACGTCGCCAAACCGATCGATGTAGTCCGGCCGCAACCCCCCGCAGCGCGGGCGGTGCCCGCATCCCTCGCACGCGGGCACGTGCTGACGCGGGGTGATGGCGCTGTCGGCCAGATCGAACACAGCGTCGGGGCTGACCACGCGCACCCGGTCCAAAGCCGGGTTGAAGGCGAGGTCGGCGTGCTCGCCGAGGATGCACGGGGGGATGTGAAGCGACCGCATGCGCATGCCGTGGCCCTCGGCTCGCACCCGCGCCTCGGCGATGAACGGCACGGCCTCGGACATGCTCGGCATGCTCTGTGGGCGCGACGCGTTGGCGTCGGTCAGCGACACGAACCACAGATCGACCGACGGCACGCCCCTGGCAGCCAGCCAGTCGACCGCTGCGGGGAGCCGTGCGAGCGTGTCGGCCTCGAGGATGACGTCCGCTCCGAGCTCCACGTCGAGGGTCGCGAGCCGCTCGAAGGCCCGCTGCATGTGCGCGTACGTGCCCTCCCGGCGGACCATGGCCTCATAGGCGGCGGGCTCGTGGGTGTGCACCGAGATGTGTACGCAGGTGACCCCTGCGTCCACCAGGCGGGCCGCATTTTCACCTACACCCAGCACCAGGCCGTTGCTCTGCACCTTGACGCGCTCGTAGCCCAGTCGCGTCGCGCGGCGCACCAGCGGCAGCAGGTCGGGGCGAATCGTGGGCTCTCCGCCGGTCATCGAAACGGCGTCGAACCCGTGGGCACGGCCGCGCTCGAGCTCCTGGGCAACGGCCTGCGCCGAGAGTGCGCGCGCCCGCATCGCCTCCGTGATCGTGCAGTACGTGCACGCCAGGTTGCAGTCGTAGCCGAGAATGATGTCGAGCAAGCCCGCCAAGAGACCGTTTCGACGATATCAGCCTTCTTGACCCGCTATGCCTCGGCGCTCTACCGTGGTTGTCGGGCGGATGGTGATGGACGAGCACGACCAAAGCAAAGACGGCAACCCTCTGATGCGGCGCCGTACGGTCGTGGCCGGGCTCGCGGTTGCGGGTGCCGCCGTGGGCGCCGCGACGCTGACCGAGCGCTCCGCCAGCGCCGAAGCGCCCGCGTCGGTCGAGCTCGGGTCCCTCCGGCCTGGCGTCACGCTGCCCGGGACCGAGGTCCGCGTCATCACGATCTACCCGGTCACGTTCGGCGCCCTGCCCGTAGTGCTCGAGTCGAAGGACGGCAACCGATTCCAGGTCGACGTGCTCGCCCGCGACACCTCCGGGCCGCAGGGCGTCGGCAACACCGAGCACTACAGCGTGTACGTCTCCAACCGCGGCGACGGCGGGACCTCCACCGACGAGACGCAAGGCCTGGCCGCGATGTCGCTCGCCCGCGTCCTCGAGGCCGAAGGCGCGTCGCTTCCGACACTGCTGACGATGCAGGGCCGCCAGGCCGAACATCCCAGCGGCACGTTCGGCGTCCCGCTGGCGTGACCGTGCAGCTGCACGGGGCGTCGGCTTCGGTGCACGACCACGTCGCCCAGGCCGACGGCGACTTCGACGGGGCATGCGAAGCGATCCGGACGGGGGACGCGGTCGACGTGGTCACGGCGGTGACGCGGGCGAACGTCCGCAACCTGGCCGCGCTCGCCCAGTGGCTCATCGCCCCCGAGCAGCGCCCCCACCTCGCCTCATGGACGATGCTCTGGCCTCCCCCGCAACCGGTCGGCTTGGCGATCCCCCGCCTGGGCATGGTGGCCCCGCGGGTCCTGCACGCCGCCGCGCTCGCGCGCCGAGCCGGGCTGGTCGTGAAGACTCGGGGTCTGCCCCCCTGCGTCCTGGGTCCGCACGTCCAGCACTCGGTGCGCGACACGGTGATGGATTTCGCGGAGCCCTGCATCGCCTGTGCAGCACGAGGGCGCTGCGATGGCGTCCCCCGGGCGTACATCGACGCGTTCGCGGCCGACCTCGAGCTCAGGGCCCTTCGGTAGCGGGCGCGGAGACCGGACCGGGCGCGCACACCTGCCCGGCGCGCTCGACCACCAGAGGGTTGGCGACGCTGAGGATGAGCAGCACCGCACTCGCGGCCGCCGAACACGCCAACGCGCACACGATGCGCCACGCACCCGGGGACGCCCCACGCGTGACGAGCCGAACGACCCACGCGAGCGGCAGCATGACCGCGATGAGGGCTCCGACGGCCCACAGCGGCGCGCCGGGGAGCACGCCGGACAGGCCCGCGGTGCCGATGCCCAACGCGGCGATGCCCGCGACCCGCCCTGCCCTGCCTTCGGGCGTGCGAAGGAGGTAGCCGGCCGCGTCGAGGCCGGCCCAGGCGACGGCATACCCCACGAGCATGCCCGGGAGGCCGTGCAGGACCTTTTCGACGGGCGCGAGCGTCTCGACGCAGCGTACCTGGTCGCAGCCGAGCGTCGAGGCCAGCACAGTCAACCCCACGAGACCCCGCATCCCCACGCCTCTACGGTATCAGGTCTCGGGCAGCGAGAGCCCTGGCACCACGACGTCGGCCTCGTTCCGCCGGACGCGTCGCTCGATGCCGGCCATGATCGCCCGGATCGCGTTGTCGGGGATCTCGGTGCCGCGCGGGTGCGGGTGCCCGTAGTAGAGGTCGTAGCGGGCGGTCGTGCGCGGCGCCGGAAACTGGACGGCGCCGCGGGCGGCGACGGTGATCGAGAAGCGGATGTCGTCACGCGCCACGTCGAGCTGCAGCGCGCCGTCGCGAGGACCGGTGAGCCCGAGTACGGTCCATCCAGCGAGCTTCTCGCCGATCTCCAGGTCGTCCAGCAGTGCGAACGCTTCGGGCGGGGCCGGGGTGCGCTGCCCAGCACGCGCTGTGATCGGCGGCCCGGACAGCAGGCGCTCGCCAACGCCGAGCAGGCACACGAGCGAGAGAGCGGCCGGCGGACCCCAGCGCCAGATCATCATGGGGCCCCGCCTTCGACGCGGACGGAGATGACCATGCCGTAGCCGGGCCGCACGACCTCGAGCATGCCATCCCATCGTGCAGGCGGCATGACCAAAGGCAGGCGGGCGTCCTTGGTGAGCGCAAAGACGGCGCCGAGAGGGACGGTGTCGGGGCGCAACGCGTCGGGCCGGATCGGGCGACCGTAGGCGTTCGGGGTCATCGCCTCCCACAGCGCATCACGCTGGCCGACGCGGTCGTTGGCCAACCGCTCGAGTTCGAAGCGCTGGTCCTCTTGCACGATGTAGAGCACGGTGACGCCCGGCAGGCGGCGCTCCTGCTGCAGCCGGGCCCAGAGCAGCGCTTCGTTGGTGTAGACGACCTTGGGCGCCTGGCCGACGGTCTCTTCGAGGCC
The DNA here is from genome assembly GCA_024742475.1 of bacterium. Lineage (GTDB taxonomy): Bacteria > Myxococcota_A > Polyangia > Nannocystales > Nannocystaceae > CAJXVA01. The sequence continues at coordinate 48,164 of JANSYI010000040.1, forward strand.
CTCGATCATTCGGGCGAGGTGAGGTGCAGCGCTGCGGGTATCGATCTTGCCGCCGTCGCCGAAGACCCACGGGCCGAGCGCGACGGGGACGGCGAGGAGCAGGCCTGCGAGGCCGTGCCCGTTGAGCCGCTGCGCCGTCAGGGCAACGGCGACGAAGGTGACCGCGAGCAAGCCCGTGGGGTGGCGAGCCGACAGAGCACCGACGTAGGCCAACACCGCGAGGACCGCCAAGGCGGGCACGGCGAAGCGTCCCGGCTCCTCGCGCTCGTCCATGAAGCCGCCCACGACCCTGCCGACGGCAAGCGCGACGAAGGGGAGGACCGGGAGCAGGTAGCGCGGCGACTGATCGAAGTTGAAGACGCGCCACGCAGGGAGCACGACCAGCGCAACGCTGAACGCCACGCAAAACGTCAGACCCAGCCGCTCCAGCGGGCGTGCGCCGCTCCAGCGACACAGGGCGAGGGCCGGCATCGCCGGGGTGAGGGCCACGGCCGTGCCGACGAGCTCGGCGATGCCGACCGTGCCCCCATGCTCCGCCCAGAACGGGTTGTTGGGCATCGGCTCGGGCAGCGCGGGTGGGTAGTGCAGGAACCAGATCGGGTCGTGGTGGTAGGCGATGCCCGCGAGCCCATAGAGTGCCCCGTAGGCCGGCAGCGCCGCGAGTTCCTTCCACGCCCTGCGCCGGATGGTCCACACCGCCATCACGATGCACAGCACCCCCACCTCCGCGCGAATCCACGGCAGCACGCCCAACACCGCGGCCGCCGCCACGCGGCGATCGGAGGCGTGTAGCCACGCGAAGACGCAGATCCCCGCGACGACGTCGGTGTTGGAGAGACCAGCGACCGCCCCGCCGATATACAGCGGGGACAGGGCCAGGATCGCAGGCGCGGCGAGGGGCACCGCGTGGCCGAGCGCGCGGGCGGCTCCCCACAGCGCGACGATGCCTGCGGCGCCGACGACGATGTGGGCCCAGAAGAACGCACTCAGCGACCCGGAGAACGGCGCGTACAGGGCGCTGATGGGCGGTCGACTCTTCTGCAGGAACAGGCCCGCGGCGGGGGCACGGGCGGTGACGAGCGCGAAGAGGTGAGTGAGCAGACCTTCGTCGTGAAGGTAGCGGCCCTCGTGCAAGGCGTGCGCGGCCAGGGCAAAGAACACCCCGAGCAGGACCGCCAGCCCGAGCAGGCTGCGGATCAGCCGTGTTCGCGCATCCATGAGACGTTGCGAGCCAGACCTTCGGCGAGCGAAACGGTGGGGCGCCAGCCCAGGAGCGAGGACGCCTTCGACGCGTCGCAGCACAGACGCGAGACCTCTGCCGCCCGCGGAGCTGCGCGTTCGATGCGAACCTCGCCGCCGACGGCGTTCGCCACGGCGCGGGCGAGGTCCGCGATGGTGGTCGCCTCACCACAGCCGAAGTGCACGACCTCTCCGACGGCGCCTGTATGCGATCCCATCGCGAGGAACGCGTCGATCATGTCATCGACGTAGGTGAAGTCGCGGCTTTGGGTTCCATCGCCAAACACGGTCAGCGCCTCGCCCCGCAGCGCCTTGGCGATGAACTTGGGGATGACGTCGTAGACGTGACGAGGCCCGTAGGTGTTGAACGGCCGAATGACGGCGACCGGCGTGCCGTAGGTTCGATGGTGCGCGATCGCCATGCGGTCGGCGGCGACCTTGGACGCGGCATAGGGCGAGGTGGGCTCGAGCGGGTGGTCTTCGCGCATGCGCTGGGTCTGCGCGGGGCCGTAGACCTCCGACGAGCTGGTCACCACGACCCGCTCGATGGCAGAGCTCCGCCGCGCGGCCTCGAGCACGGTCATCGTGCCGTCCATGTTGGTGCGCAAGACCTCGCGCGGGTGACCGAACGACCGCTCGACGTAGGCGTCGGCGGCGAGGTGAAAGACCACCGAGGGGGCCAACCCGGCGATTGCGGCCTCGGCGTCGGGCCCGGCGATGTCGGTGGCAATCACATTCGCCAGGCGATCTGCAACGGGCCCCAGGTTGCGAAACGCGGCGCCCACCGTCCCCGTGACCGACCGGGGGCGCACCAAGACGCTGACCTCGGCGCCCAGCGCGAGCAGCCGCTCGGACAGATGCGACCCCATGAAACCATCCGCGCCCGTCACGAGCACGCGGCGGCCAGACCATTGCGAGTCACCCACGCGCTGCGACGATACCGGATCGCTCCTCGTGCGACCACGCCGGGCGCGGCCGTCACGTGGCATGATCGCCGCGGTGCTTCGACGCCTCGAGATGATCGCGCGGCTGTCCGAGACGTGGTTTCACAGGCCGCCCTCGCCGACGCGGGTGGTCTTCGACGTCACGCGGCGGTGCAACCTGCGGTGCGCGATGTGTCGAACCTGGGAGCACCCCGGGACGGGGGCGCTGACCGCCGAGGAGATCGAGCGCATCCTCGGGCAGCTCCCGCGGCTGACGTGGCTCGACATGACGGGCGGCGAGCCCTTCGTGCGCCCGGACATCGAGCGGGTGCTGCGGGCCGGCGCCACCGTGCCGCGCGGGCTCACCGTCTTTCACTTCCAGACCAACGGCTGGCTGAGCGAGCGGGTCGAGGCGGTCACGGCGGCCGTTCGCGCGGCCCGCGAAGACATCGAGCTGATCGTCACCGTCAGCATCGACGGCCCGCCCGAGGTTCACGACGCCGTGCGGGGACGCGAGGGGTCGGCCGCGCGCGCCCTGGAGACGCTCGACCGCCTTGGGCGGCTGCCGGGCGTCGAGGTGCACGTGGGCACGACCGTCAGCTCGCAGACGGCCGGCGCGTTGGGCCGCACCGAGGCGATGCTGCGCGCCCGAGGCTTCGACCTGCGTCGGTGGCACTGGAACTGGCTGCAGACCTCCGCGCACTTCTTCGGCAACACCGACATCGAACCGAAGCCCGTCGTGCCCGGCGACCTCCTGCGGCGGCACATGGCGCGGCGGGGCGTACCCCGCACGATGGTCGAGCTGATGGAGTCGATCTACCTGCTCAACCTCGACGCCGTCGCGCGAGGAGAGGACTCGGGCGTGCCCTGCCAGGCCCTGCGCAGCGCCGCGTTCATCTCGCCCGAGGGCCAGCTCTACCCCTGCCACCTCTACGATCGACCGCTGGGCAGCCTGCGCGAGCACTCGGTGGCGGCGCTGTGGCACGGCCACGCCGTGGCGAAGGCTCGCGACGACATCGACGCGCTCGCCTGCGGTGGCTGCTTCAGCGCATGCGAGGCATACCCCGCGCTCGCGGGCGCCCCGGTTCGCACGGCCACCGTCACGGCAGCGAGGCTGCTGCGCCGGCTGCGGGAGAACGCATGACGCTCGAGTCGTGGCTCACGCTGCACGCGGTCGAGGGTGACACCGTGCTCTCGTGGGTCAACGACCACCACCGGGGCTACGCCTACCCCGAGGCGGCGGGGCTGCTCGTGCGGTGGTTCGCCCTTCGAGGGCTCCATCCTCCCGAGGCCGTCGTGCGGCGCCTTCGCGACGAGGTCGAGTCGCGCCGCATCGGTCGCGATGGTCACACCTACGCCTTCGACACCGCCGTCGTGCTCGCCGGGCTCGAAGCGCTCGACGACCACGAGGACCCGCGGTGGACGAGCGCCCGGGCGGCGCTGCCTGGCATGGGTATCGTCGACCCGCCGGCGAAGCCGCGCTGGAGCACCACGTGTGGCCCGCACATGCTCAAGCTCGCCGTGGGCTCCGCCGCGCGGGCGGCCCGAGGATGGAGCACCCCGGCCCTCGCGTGGCTCGCCGACCTGCGGGTCGAGCAAGACGCCCGCGGCAGGATCGCCACCCCGCCCCACGCCCAGAGCTACATGCACGCCCACGCCTACGCGACCGAGGGCCTGATGGCGCTCGCCTCCCTCGGCCTGCACGGCCGCGCCTCCCTCGACGGCGCGGTCGAATACCTGCGCCACGTGCAGCGTGACGACGGTGGCATCCCCGCGTGGAGCGATGGCGGGCCGACGCGTGCCGACGCCACGGCCCAGGCGGTGCGGCTGTTCATCCTGCACGAGCGCGGCGCCCACGCGGACGCCATCGAGCGGGGTCTCGACTGCTTGCGGGGGCTGTGCAACGAACACGGCGCGGTCGTCTACGAGCCGGGCTCGGGCGACCACAACACATGGTGTTCCCTGTTCGCCGCCCAGGCGCGCGCGTGGGCTCACGGCGATCCCGCGCGGGTGGAGGCGCTGCTGTGACCCGAACGCTGCGCGTCTTCACCAACGAGACCTGCGACCTGCGGTGCGAATTCTGCGATCGACGCCGTGAGCACGAACGGCCCGAGCTCGCCGGTGGTCCAGCGCTCCGCCGCCGTCTGCTCGAAGCCCTCGAGGCGCGGGCGGACACATTGGTGCTCACCGGAGGCGAGCCGACGCTGCGCCGCGACCTGCCGCAGCTGGTCTCGTGGATCCGTCGCCGGACTGACGCGACGCTCGTGCTCGAGACCCACGGCGGCCACCTCGACGTCGACGCGCTGCACGACCTCGACGTCGTCCGCGTGCACCTGCCTGCGTGGGGCGAGCGTCTCGACGCGTTCACCGGGCGCGCAGGGACGGGCGCCGCCGTGCAGCAGACCCTACAACGCCTCGCCGACGCTCCCGTAGCGCTCGAGACGGCCACGCCCATCGTCGCCGCAAACCTGGGCGAGGTCGCAACCCTGCCCGTCGCGCTCGCCACCCTCGGCGTGCGACCGCAGCGGCTGTGGTTCGGCATCCCGACCGCCTCGCCCGTGCCCGACTCGCTCGCGCCCCTCACTCAGGCCACCGCCGCCGCGGCCCGCTTCGTCCGCGCGGCGCGGAGGACCGAGCTCCCGGTGGCCCTCGACCCCGCCGCGTTCGTGCCCCCGTGTACGTTCGAGCACCCCGCCGCGCTCGCCCACGTGTTCGCCCTCAACCGGGGTGCGGCCACGCGCGACGGCTTCACCCACGCCGACGCCTGCGAGCGCTGCTCGGTGCGCGAGCGCTGCCCGGGCATTCCGCGAGGCCTCGAGCATCACGCCCGCACGCTCGCCTCGTCCGCCCTGCGCCGACGCCTCACCGTCATCGGCACGCCCGAGGCCCAGATCCAGCGCGAGCTCGTCACCCACGAGGCCTATCGGCGCCCCGACGGCACCTCCGTGCCCGCCGCGATCGTGCGCACCAACTTCCGCTGCAACCAAAGCTGCACGTTCTGCTTCGTCAGTACACACCTCCCCGACCCACCCGAGGAGGACGTCCGCGCTGCGATCGATGCGATTGCCGCCAAGCAGGGCAGCGTCGCGTTCTCGGGCGGCGAGCCCACGCTCAACCCACGCCTGCCCGAGTACGTCCGCTACGCCAAGGCGGCCGGCGTCGCCGAGGTCGAGCTGCAGACCAACGCCACGCGCATGGCCAAGGACGACCTCGCCGCCACGCTCGCAGACTCCGGCGTCGATCGGGCCTTCGTCTCGCTGCACGGCCTCGACGCGCAGACGTCCGATCGCGTGACGGAGGCGCCTGGCACCTTCGAGCAGACCGTCGCGGGCATCGACGCGCTCGCCCGCACCGCGATCGCGCTGCGGCTGAACTTCGTGCTGTGTCAGCGCAACTACGAGCAGTTCCCCGACTTCGTCCGCATGGTCGCCGAGCGCTGGCCCGCGGCCGAGGTCAACGTCTCGTTCGTTGCGCCATCCACCGACCTCGTCCCCCGCACGCGCGCGCTCATCCCCCGCTACGAGGACGTCCTGCCCCACGTGGCCGACGGCATGCGGGTCGGCGAGGCAGCCGGAGTCACGGTGGACGGCTTCGAGTCGATGTGCGGCATCCCGCTGTGCCTCGTGCCCGGTGATCTGCAGCGATTCATCCCATTCTCCGACGCCGTGCACGGCGCGAGCGTCGAGGAGTTCGTGAAGCCCGCCGGCTGCGCGTCATGTGTGCTACAAACCCGCTGCTTCGGCCTCAGACGGGGCTATGCAGAGCTTTACGGAACGGAAGCACTGCGGCCCGTCCTCGATCGTACTCCCCCTACGGACCCCTCATGAGCACGCGCGCCCTCGCCCTCGCCCTCCTCGGACTCGCAGCCCTCGCCTGCGGCGACGATCCGGCCGCAACCCCGCCCCAGACTGCAGACAAGACGGACGAGGCCCCCGAGCCCAAGACCGACGACGGCACCAAGCCCGACCCGGAGCCCAAGGCCGACGAGGGCAGCAAGCCCGACGTGGGCAGCGCCGAAGGCGGCGACTGGGAGAGCCCCGACGGCGAGGCTGTCGACCCCGAGGTCGCCGCAATCGACCCTGATGAGCCTCTGCCCGAAGAGGTCCCGCACGCCGAGGTTGCGCACCCGGGGCCCTGCAAGGTCACCTGGAGCACCGGCGCCAAGCTCACCTTCACCTACGAGGGCGACGGCGGCACCGTCAAGGTCGACGCCGACGGCAAGGGCAAGCCCGAGGCCTGCGGCGCGTTCACCATCGCCGAGGGCAAGACCATCAAGGTCGACATCGACGAGGGCTGCGACGACTCGGTCGAAAACACGATCGAGCCCACCTATGACGCCAAGGCCAACGTCGCGACCGCCACCTTCACCGACGGCGACAAGGCCCGCGACGTCACCCTCATCGAGGTCGCAGGCTTCACGGGCCTCACCCCCGGCTACCCGATCTACGCCAAGCGCAAGGACGCCAACGTCTACGTGCGCGGCGGCCTTGCCCGCAAGGCCACCGTCAAGAAACCCTGGCAGGGCCCGGCCATGACCGTGACCTTCGGCTACAACAAGGCCGGCCAGCTCGAGCGCATCAAAGAAGACCACGACAGCGACGGCACCACCGACCGCCGCCTCGACTACCGCTACGACGACCAGGGCAACGTCATCGCCATGGCCGTCACGCTGGGCAGCGGCGACACCGTGCAAAAAGGCCGCGCCAACCTCGACTACAGCTGCCACGAGCAGTAGACCGCTACGGCGCGAGGGCGGCGGTCGGCCCGAAGTCGACGGCGTCCTGCGCCGCCTCGATCGCGGACGACGTCCCCGACAGCACGGTGACCGAGCGGCCGTGAGGCATGATGGCGCCCACCAGCGCCCGCACCTGCCCCGGCCGCGCGGTGGCGACCGCGCGCGGGAGGTCCATCACCGTGTCGACCTCGACGCCTGCCCGCAACGCAGCGACCACGGCCTCGGAGAACGCGCTGGGATCGTCGCGGCGTAGGATCGCCCGATGCAACACGACGCGCCGAGCCGCTGCGAAGCGGCGGTCCAAGTCGTCTCCACGACGCAGGCGTTCGAGGGACTCGAATAGCGCTGGGAGTGCCTCGGACGCCCGGCGGCCGTCCACCTGGCCCTGCACCACGATGCGGGGCTGCTCGTCGTCGATGAAAGCGTCGAAGCTGTACGCGACGCCATACTCCCTCCGCAGCCGCTGCACCTCTGCGTCGAGCATCTCGACGAGGATCAGCAGGCCCGCCCGCGCCTCTCCCCACGTCCCGGCGAGGGGGAAGGACATCTCGACCTGCAGCTGCAGCGCGCCGGGGACGACCTCCGTGAACACTCGCGTCTCTCCCGGTCTGGGTTCGGGGATCCGTGCGCGGGCTCTGGCGGGACTCGGCGTGTTCCACCGGGTGATGTCGGGGCGCCGGAACTGACGGTCGCCAAAGTACACGCGGACGTAGCGACGCACGAGCGCCTCGTCGAAGCCCCCCGTGACGACCAACGTGGCGTTGTCCGCCCGCAGATGCTCTTGGTACCAAAGGCGAAGTCTACGGTCGGTCACCCGTCGGAGCTCTCGACGAGAGACGGCGGAACGCAGCGTATTCGGGTGACCGACCCCCCACAGCGCGTCCGCCACCCGCGCTTGGCCAAGCAGCGCTTCTGCCTCGCCCGACTCGACGAGGTCGAGCTTCGTGTCGCGATAGTGAAACGCCAAGTTCTCGGTGGGCACGCCGTTGAGTGCACGCTCGGAGAACCATGCGAGCACCATGTCCAGGTAGATGCTCATCCCGCGAGCCTGATACGAGATCGCGTTCGCCCCGGCGTCGATCGAGAACACCGACCCCGATGCCTCGAACGCGCGAGCGAGCTGCCAGGTCTCGATGGCCGAGAAGTCGGGCCGAAAGGCGTGGGGGACCACGGCCGCGACATCGGAGACCTCGGCGTCGCGCAGGCCAGCATGCACGATCATCGTCGCCTCCATCAGCGGGAAGTCGGTCGTCTGCAGCAGCATGACCTCGAGCCCGTTGTCGAGCGTGAAGGACGTCGGCTTCACGTCGCCGGACGACGCGACGAAGGGCAGGTCCCGCTGGGCCTCCGCGGGGTCGACCGGCGCACGCCATCCTGCGTGCCCTGGGTCGACGCGCCCCAGCGATCGAGCGCCTTCGCTGGCCTCCTCACTCGCCGGATCGGGGACGACCGACAACCGAATCGCCGAAGACGCTTGCAGATAGCGCGAGCCGACCTCCTGCAGCCGCTGAGGGTTCATGGCGTCGAGCGTGTGAAGATCGTCCCCGTAGAAGCGCGACGGCTCACTGGAGAGCGCGTCCGCGTAGGCGCTCGCGCTCTCGAGCGTAGATGCGACGCTCGAGAGCACGGAGCGACGGATCCGCTGGCGGGAGCGCTCGTAGACCTCGGGTGGAAGCGGGGTCGAGACGATGTCATCGATGACCGCGCGGACCTCGGCCGCAGCCTTCGACGGGTCCTCCCCCGCGACGGGCACAACGTCGACCAGCAGCACCGGCGCGTCCCGCCCACCCACGACGAAGAACTGCGCGGACTGGGCCTTGCGATGCTTTCGGTCCTCGAGCAGTCGAGGAAGCACCAGCGTGGCCGTTCGCCAGGCGACCTCGACCTCGATGGAGGCGCGATCGGCCTCGCTGGGAAGCGCATACGCGAGCACGGTCGCGGGCCCCGACACGGGCGCCCGGACGACACGGTCCCGCGCCTGGGTTTGCAACACCGGCAGGGCGCGTCGCTGCACGGGCTTCGGGGCCAACGGCCCGAGCCGAGTCTTGACCAGCTCGAGCGCACGCTGAGGCTCGACGTCTCCGGTAATGACGACGTCCGTCGTCGATGGGCTGTAGTAGCGCGTGACGAAGTCGCAGACGTCCTGGCGCGTCACACGAGCGAGCGAGGCCTCATCGCCACCCAGCGCGGCATGGTAGGGGTGCGACTGTGGGTACACCGCACGGTAGATGGCGTCGAGCCATCCCAGCCGGCGATAGCGCAGTTCATTGCGAACGACCTCGACCTCGCGCTCGAGCACAGAGTCCTCGAGCGCCTCACAATCGAACCCCAAGCGCGCCTGTGCGTACTCGACGGAGCGCTCGAGCGAGTCGGGCGGCCCGAGGTGCTGGTAGTGGGTCCAATCCGCCGTCGTGAACCCACCGAAGTGAAGCGAGGAGTCGGGAAGGTCGAGCATCACGGGGACACCCGCCTCCGTCTCGACCTCGAACATCAAGTGTTCGACGAGGTGCGCGAGCCCGGGCAGCTGTGGCGGGTCGTCGCGCGCCCCAACGTGATGACGCACGTCGAACTCGATCAGCGCAGACTTCGGGTCCTGTACGACGAACAGACGAACCCCGTTCTCGAGCGTCGCGAGCTTGCCGACGACGTCCGTCTCGATCTCCCGACTGGGCTCGGGGAGCTCGAGGCGGCGCTGGTCGAAGCCCGCGCGGGGGTTCGCACAGCCGAGCAAGGAAACGAGGGCGGCGGCCGCACCTGACACGAGTCGATGTCGCCATCCTGGGAGCATCGGGGCAACTCTACGAGAGGCTGCGATGACGCTGGGGAGAATTCCACCCTGCGATGGACCTGGCGGTCACATCCCCCAGGGTCGGAAGCCGCGGGAGTCGATGTTGCCCTTCGTGAACACGAAGAACGAGGTGCTGTACTTGATGTCGGTGACGTGACCGGGGTGGACGGGCAGCACGATGTCGACCGGGTTGCCCTTTTGAAAGATGTAGGGGTAGTGGATGTTGATCGGGTGGTTGCCTGGAGGCAGCGGCACGATCTGCGGCTTGTTCCACTTGAACGGGATCTGCTGGTTGTAGACCGTGATCACCGGGTGGGTCATCAGCAGCATCCACTGCAGGAAGAAGAACTCGGCGGTGACGAGAATGCCCGAGGTCAGCTGCGCTGGAGGCCCGGCATAGGGCTGCTGCGGCGGGTAGCCGGGATGCTGCTGCTGCGGCGGGTAGCCGGGATGCTGCTGCTGCGGCGGGTAGCCGGGATGCTGCTGCTGCGGCGGGTAGCCCGGCTGCTGCTGCTGCTGCGGCGGGTAGCCCGGCTGCTGCGGGGGCGGTCCGCCCGGCGGTTGTCCGTTGCCCCACTGCCCACCGCCATCACCCTGCCCATGCATTGCGTCCACAGTAGCCGAAACGACCCCCGCTGCGCACCCCGCGAACGCGCATCGACCGGGGAGAATCGACGCGGCGTCCGGAGTAGACTCCGGCCGTGCGTTCGGTGCTGCCCCTGATTTCTCTGTTCGGGATGCTCGCGTGCGGGCCCAAGTCTTCGACCGACATCCCGACCGATGGCACGGCCGTCGCCGACGAGGGCTCGATCCGGCTCATCCTCAACGACCCCACGCAGTTCGAGCGGCCCACGGACAACTGCGACGCCGAGCACTGCCAGGCCCTGCTGGAGATCATCGAGGGCGCGACACAGAGCATCGACTTCGCGATCTACGGGATGCGCAACCAGACGAAGATCAGGGACGCGCTCGTCGCTGCCAAGTCGCGAGGCGTCGTCGTGCGGGGCGTCGTCGATCGCGATCTCGAGGGTAAGAACTACTACTCGAGCACCGAGGCCTTGGTCGATGCGCTCGGCGACGTGCGTAGCGACCTCAAAGCCGACCGCAAGATCGCCAAGCAAGAGGCCCGGGATCGCTACGACCGCGAGCCCAAGTGTGAGCGCCCCGAGGGCTTCGAGGGCCCGCTGCAGTGCTTGGCCTACGACCTCGGCGAGTCGTGCCTGCTCGCCGCCCACGCCAGCCGAGAGCCTCTCGAAGGCGGTGCGAAGATCATGCACGACAAATTCTTCATCGTGGACCGACGCTTCGTCTGGACCGGCTCCACCAACGTGAGCGACTCGGGCACCGGGGGCTACAACGCCAACCTGGTCACCGTCGTCGACTCGAAGGTGCTCGCCGGCTGGTACACCGACGAGTTCGAGCAGATGTACGTCGAAGGCAAGTACCACGGGCGCAAACCCAAGCCCTCGGGCCAAAAGAAAGTGACGCTCGGCGACGCCGAGCTCGAGGTCTACTTCTCCCCGCAGGAGTCTCCGATCAGCTCACGCCTGCGCCCGCTCATTCGAGGCGCCAAGGACCGTATCGACGTCGCGGTCTTCTTCCTCACCCACAAGCACATCGTGGGCGACCTCATCGATGCATACCGCCGCGGCGTACGCGTCCGCGTCATCCTCGACGCCACTGGAGCGAAGAACGGCTACACCAAGCACGAGCTGCTGCGGGCCGCGGGCATCGCCGTGAAGGTCGAGCACTGGGGCGGCAAGATGCACATGAAGTCGGCCGTCATCGACGGCGAGACGGTGATCACCGGCTCGATGAACTGGACGTCTTCGGGCGACACGAAGAACGATGAGAACACGATCATCGTGCACAGCCCGGCGCTCGCGAAACAGTACGAGGCGTTCTTCGAGACGATCTGGAACGACATCCCCGATGCGTGGCTGACCGCCAACCCCGACCCCGAGTCGAAGGACTCGACGACGGCGTGCAGCGACGGCGTCGACAACGACTTCGACCACGACGCGGACGCCGAAGACCCCGGATGCGGTGACGATGCGCCGCCTCTGCCAGCCCTGCCGCCGTGGCGCATCGTGCCCAAGAACGGGCGTCTGACCTGCGAGCTTGGGATGGCGGAGTAGTCAGACCACTCAACACGGCTTCTTGAACAAGAGCGCGCTGAGCATCAGGTTCGCGTGGTCCGTCCGCCCCGGCAACACGCAACCGAACTCGCCGAATGTGAACGGCATCGCAAACGGCACGCCCGGAAGTACCGCCGTGGTCTGCTCGAGCATGTCGCCGGCGCGGTCTCCCACCGCCAGGTGGCAGCCACCGCAGTTGATGACCATCGCTCCGGCAATGTCGTCGGCCTGGACCTGAGCCCGGTCGAGGGCGCGGTCGATGATCTGTGCGCCCCGCCGAACGAGAGATGCCTGGGTCGTGTGCATCATGGTGACGGTCTCTCCCTCGTGAACGCGAGCGAACAGCGTCAGCGCGCCATCCTCGGCGCGAACGCGCTCGGGGTGCACGAGCAGATATGCGGGAATGGAGCCGATCGACATGCGGGAGACTCCCAACGGGCGCAGCGTCGTCTTGTCGAGCACGGGGCCGCCTGCGGTCAAGGCATCGCCCAGCCCACCGGAGGTCCACTCGTCGTACACCGCCGCGGCGGGTCGACCATCGATCTCGAGGAGCGTGAACCCGTCGACGCGAGTGGCGACGCCTTTGTTGGACGAAGGAAGGTATCCGCTGTTGAACGTTGGAATGACCTCGCAGGGCCAAGCGATGGCCAGGACGAGCGTGCCAGTGCTGCGGACCCCCGCGGCATCGAAGACGCGCCACTTCCCAGAGAGGTCGTTGTCGGCCGCCCCGCCGCCGGTGAGCTCGACGGTGTCGCCAAAGCGTGCACGCGCCAGGTCGACGATCTCGGCCTCCAATCCAGGGGTTCCAAAGCCGATCAACGCGTTGACCCCAGAGGGCACCCCAGTGGCGTCGAGGGCGGCGAAGAGGGCCTCGGCATCCGCGGCCGCCGCTGCAGCCACCTCGACATCGCCGGCGAACCACAGCGCCGAGGCATCGCTGAGCCCCACATCGGCCCCCACACCCCGGCATGACGTCACGCCAATGAACGGCGTGCCTCGCATTGCGTCGGCGATGCCCTGCCGAAACGCCTCGACGTCCAGCTCGGCGTCACAGAACACGACGCCACCGCGCACGTTCGCGGGGAGGCGACCGACGAGCTCGGCAACGAGCGTATCCACATCGTTCGCGCTCGATGCTCGGGAGAGGACCTGTGAACGCGGCACCCCTCCATTGTAAGGGAGCCACCCGCGAAACTCAGTGCCATTGCAGACGGTGGGCGGCCTGTTCCAGGTCGCGTGGCGTGTTTGGCTTCCCCGAGGTATGCCTCGTACGTTGCTCTCTCGGCCTAGCGAGGAGGAGACCTTCGATGACTCGCGACCGCCAGCAAGACCCCACACTCGACGCCGTGCCTGGGCTGACGCTGCGGATGCTCTCGACGCTCCGCGAATCTGTCCTCCTCACCGGCCCCGACCTGGATGAAGGACCCCGCATCCTCTACGCCAACGACGCCTTCTGGCGGATGAGCGGCTACACGCCCGGAGAGCTCATCGGCCAGACCCCACGGGTGCTCCAGGGGCCGAAGACCGATCGCGCGCTGCTGCTCCGCTTGCGCTCAGACCTCGAGGCTGGACGGCCGTTCGAGGGTCGAGCGATCAACTACCGCAAGGACGGCAGCGAGTATCACGTCTCTTGGTACATCGAACCCGTCCGCGCGGCGTCGGGTGCCGTCGAGTACTACATCGCCGTCCAGCGCGATATCACCCACACGGTCCGCAGCGAAGCAGAGCTCAACTCGGTCTTGTCGGCGCTCCGAGCGTCCCCCGAGGGGCTGCTGTTCCTCGATGAAGCCGGCAAGATCATCCGGGCCAACCCTGCGGCGGAGGAGCTGTGTCGAGTGAGCGCAGACGCCATGGTCGGACGCACGCTCCCCGAGCTGTTCGACCCCGACGACCTCTCGGTGAGCGACGACGGTCGATGGGAGGTCCGAATCGACGACCCAAACCTCCCCGCGACGCGACGTGTCGAGCTGCGCCGCATCGGGCGCGACGGTGGAGACACCTTCTGGGCGGCCTCCGACCAGACCGAACGTCGGCGCCTCGACGCCCTCGCCAACGCGGTCAACGTCGTGCAGCAAACCGGCTATGTGTTCGCCGGAATTCGCCACGAGCTTGGGAACCCGATCAACAGCGTCAAGACGGCGCTCGCCGTGCTTCAAAAACACGGAGCGACGTTCAGCGAGGACAAGCGCGCGGACTACTACGACCGCATGATGCAGGAGCTCGTCCGCATCGACTTCCTGCTGACGGCGCTTCGCAGCTACAACGCGCACGAGTCGGTGCGCGTAGAGGTCTTCGACGTCAATACCCACATCGAAGACTTCCTTCGCGTCGCGAGAGCCTCTCCGAGCGCCGCCGACCTGCAGTGGCACCCCTCGCAGCGACCTCTCCTGGTCCGGGGAGACCCTCGGGGTCTGTATCAGGTGCTCCTCAACCTCGTGAAGAACGCCGGGGACGCCGTCGCGGACGTGTCGGGCCCTCGCATCGTCCTGTCGACGCGCGACAAGGGCGACACCGCGGAGGTCATCGTCGAAGACAACGGCGTCGGCATGACTCCGGATCAGCTCGACTCCATCGGTCGCCCCTTCGCCACGTCGAAGCCCCAGGGCACAGGGCTCGGCGTCTGCGTTTCGCAGCGGATCCTCGCTGGCATGCAAGGACTCCTCGACTTCGAGTCGACACCGAGCGAGGGCACTCGTGCGCGCATCGAACTGCCGCGCGCGCAGCGAGCGACCTGACCACCGGCGACACCGCGGGGCGTCGTGACCACCTGGGGCAGATTGCCCGTCACACCCAAGCCGCGATGCGAGCGCACGCGTGCAACGAGCGGATATCGCGTTGTCCACGAAATGGAACGGAACGTGCTCAGGGGTTGCGGCGTGCAAGGAGACCAAGTCCTCGCGAACAAGACGATCTTGATCGTCGATGACGAGGCGCTCTTTCGCTCCTCGATCTGCGAGGGGCTCAAGGCCCTCGACGATTCGATCTCCGTCTTCGAGGCCAACGATGGCCTCGCCGCGCTCGAGGTGCTCGAGACGCACGACGTCGACGTGGTCGTCAGCGATCTCCACATGCCCGGACTCGATGGCGTCGGCCTGCTGACGCAGATGCTCAATCGCGCCTATCGCGTCCCCGTCGTCATGGTCTCGGCGTTTCGAGACGAGCAAAACACAGCCAAGGCGACCGGGATGGGGGCGGTGTCCTTTCTCGACAAGCCCGTCGACTACGACGAGCTCATCGAGGCGGTGCAGCGCGCGCTCGACCACAACGAGCGGGCCTTCATGCAGGGGTTCTCACTGGCGAGCCTGCTGCAGCTGATGAACTTCGACCGAAAGTCGTCGACGCTCTCGGTCCGCTCGGGTGCCGCGGCAGGGCACATCTTCGTCAGCGAAGGCGCGGTCGTCGATGCCTGGCTCGGCGACGAGTTTGGCCGAAGTGCATTCGCCCGGACCCTGCGGCTCGACAATCCCACCCTCGAGCTCTCCCCCCTGCCCGACCACGTCAACCGCAGCATCACCGAACCACTGAGCGCGTTGCTCCTCGACGCTCTCAGACCCGACACCGAGCGAGGTCGCTTCGTCGACATCGACGACGGCTGGGACGAAGTCGTCGACGCGACGGCGTTCGCCGAGCTCGAACGAGAACCCAACGAAAGAGAGAACATCAACATGGCAAACGTCGAACAATCACTTCAGAAAGCAATGGAAATCAACGGCTCCGTGGGCACCGCGCTCGTCGACTTCGAGTCGGGCATGACGCTGGGCACCAAGGGCGGAGGGCCGAACCTGGACCTCGAAGTCGCCGCAGCAGGCAACACCGAGGTCGTCCGCGCCAAGATGCGCGTGATGCAAGACCTCAGCATCGCGGGCGGCATCAAGGATATCCTCATCACCCTCGAGGAGCAGTACCACCTCATTCGACCGCTCGAGGGCACGACGCTCTTCATGTACCTCGCCATCGACTCGAGGACCGGCAACCTCGCGATGGCCCGGCACAAGCTGGCGGCGATCGAGTCCGAGCTGAAGGTCTGAGACCTCAGCGCGAGACCTGCAGCTGATACGCGGCGCAGCTGCTGCCCGCCGAGGTCCGGTACACGCGGACGTAGACGAGGTCCGGCCAGGGCACGAGCGCATGCATGGGCTCGGTGCAGCAGCCGGGGTCGTCGTCGACGAAGCTGAACTCGGTCAGGCCCTCGGCGATGCCATCGGGCGCGCCGGCGTTGCCGCAGGGCATGCCGCCCGCGCCGCATTGGTCGGTGAGCACGTCGAAGGCAAACTGCTCGCCCTCGTTGATCGCAAAGCTGATCGTCGGCGTGCCTTCGCCGGGACGCGCTTCGGCCGGAAAGCTGACCTGGTACCAGTCGAAGTTGTTCTCGACCGGTACATTGCCGACGACGCCCATCTTCATGCCACCCGCCGTGATGACGCCGAGGTCGAACGGCAGGTTGCAGTTGCTGCCGACGCCGTCATCGGGGCACTCGCACCCGGTGTTTGCGTCGCCGTCGCAGTTCCAATCGACCTCGTCGCAGCGCTCCATGGCCGCCGGGTTGATCTCGACGTTGTCGTCGTCGCAGTCGTCTCCGGCCACGCACCCCTCGCCAAAGTCGTCGCCGTCGTTGTCGACGCAGTCACCGTCGTTGCCAGGACCCACGCCACCCGTGCCCGACGACGAGTCGGGGCCCGAGGTCACGAAGCCCGAGTTGCTGTTGTTGGTGTCGCTGGCGGTGGGGTTGCTGCCGCCGCCGGTGCCACCGGTGCCTTGCGAGGCGCCCCCTTCAGCGCCCGAGCCAAAGCTCGACTTGTCGCCGCCGATGTCGGCACCCCCGGCACACGCGACGAGCGAGAGCGTGCACGCGCACGCCACGAGCCACCGCATCGTGTCCCTCGGATCCCGCATCGGCTCCAACGATAGCGCACGGGAACCCCCGGACCCAAGCGCCCGTCGAATCTGCCCGACATCGTACTACACCAAGATGCCCAGGGCGTGGCGTCGCCAGGCCGCCGCGGTCTGCTGGCTCTGCGCGTAGGCGACGCGGTCCACGCGGGTGATGCCCTGCGGCTCGACCTCGCGCACCAGCCCGACGCGGCGCTCCATCGGCCAGCCCTGCATCGCCTCGAGCTCCTCTGCGGTGAGTCCAAACAGCTGCAGGAACAGGACCGAGCCGAACTGCGTGTCGACCTTGCCGAAGGTGGCGTCGGGCACCGCCACGACCGCCGACAGCGCGCTGGCGCTCTCGCCCAGGGGGCCACCGAGGTCGATCATGTGCCCGGTGTCGAGGCCGCCCTGCCCCGACAGCGCGTAGTGACCGATGCCCTGGAGCATCCGCAGGGGCCACGTCGGCGGCGTCTGCTCACCCGTACTCCGCGGCACGCGAAAGGTGACCTCGAATCCGAAGCCCGAGATCTTTGGGTCGGCCGAGGACTTCTCGAACAGCTCCGTGAGCCCGTACGTGACGAAGTGCCAGTGGTCGGGGTTGGGCGCTTCCCACACGCAGATGGCGGGCAGCGGGTTGGGGCTGCCCAGGTCGTAGCCGGTCTGGCTCGTGAACTGGTGCGGCGTCTGGCCCGGGTAGAAGGTCAGCCCGACGCGGTCGAGCGCGGCCCAGCCGGGCGCCTTGACGGGGTAGTGCTCGTCGCTCATCCCTGCGTGCGCTCGAACTCTCGCATGAACTCGACGAGCGCGTCGACGCCGTCCTCGGGAAATGCGTTGTAGATCGAGGCGCGGACCCCACCGACCGAGCGGTGTCCCTTGAGGCCACTGAGCCCAGCCTTCTCCGCCGCGGTGAGGAACGCCTTGGTCTTGTCGCCCTCGCCTTCACCGGCCAGCGTCCACGTGACGTTCATGGTGGAGCGGCTGCCGTCTTTGGCGTGGGGGACGTAGAGGCTGCTCGCATCGAGCGCGGCGTAGAGCTTGCCCGCCTTGGCGGCGTTGACCGCCCCGACGGCTTCGACCCCGCCGCGCTGCCGCACCCAGCGAAGCACGTTGCGCAGCACGAGGATGCCGAACGTGTTCGGGGTGTTGAACAGGCTGTTCTTCTCGACGTGCGTCCCGTAGCGCAAGATGGTGGGCACGTAGCCGGGCGCCTGCCGAGCGAGCAGGTCCTTGCGCGCGAAGACCAGCGTCACGCCTGAGGGACCGAGGTTCTTCTGCGCGCCTGCGTAGCCCAGCGCGACGCGCTCGAAGTTCATCGGTCGAGAGCCGATGTTGCTGCTGAGATCGACGATGAGCGGCACGTCGCCGGTCTGGGGCAGCTCGGCGAACTCGGTGCCGTAGATCGTGTTGTTGGAGGTGACGTGCAGATAGCTCGCGTCGCTGTAGTCGGCCCAGCCGTCCGGCGAGGGGATGTGGTCGTATCCCGACGCCTTGCTCGAGCCCACGACCACGGTCTCGCCCAGCCCTTTGCTCTCCTTGATCGCCTTGGCCGACCAGGCCCCGGTGTCGACGTAGGCGCCCGACTTGCCGGGGACGGCGAGGTTCATCGGCACCATTGCGAACTGCAAGCTGGCGCCGCCTTGCAGCAGCAGCACTTCGTAGTCGGCCGGGACGCCAAGGACGTCGTGCACGAGCGAGATGGCCTCGTTGTGAATCGCGTCGAACGTCTTGCTGCGGTGCGAGATCTCGAGAATCGAGAGCTTCGCCTCGAGCGAGTCGTCGCCCGGCACGTTGAGCTGCCGAACCGCGCTGGCGGTCTCTTCGAACACCGACGTGGGCAGAATCGCGGGGCCAGCCGAGAAGTTGTACGGGCGTGCGACAGACATCGCGCGGACTGTAGCGCGCCGCTATCGCCCTGTGGAGACGACTTCGTCGAACAGCCGGGCGAATCGCGGGACGAGCACGTCCACCGAGAACGGGTTCGTGAGCTGACGCCGATCCGCCCGCAGAGGCCGACCCGAGGCGAGCAGCTCGCGAAGCGCCGGGACGAACGCGTCGTCGTCAGCGTAGCGAAACTCCGCCGGCCACAGCTCCGGATACGCGAGCCGATCGGGCACCAGTGGTCGCGCCCCGTGATGCACGGCCTCCATGACGGAGACGCCGAAGAACTCGTGATGGGCCGTCGAGAGGACGACGTCCGCGGCATCGAGCAGGCAGCGATAGGTGGTCGCCTCGGCGTGCCCCCACTGAACCGCGCGCGAGCGAAGCCTCGGCTCGAGCTCGGCGAACACGGCCGGCGCCCGGGTGAACCGCTGGCCACACACGGCGACGCGAAACCGGGCGCCCTCGTCCGCGAGCTCCGCCAAGCCCCGCAGGCACGTCGCCGGGTTCTTGTCGTGCTCCCACCGATGGTTCCACAGCAGCAGCGGGCCCTGGGCATGCGCGAGGCCGGGTGCGACCGGATCGCGCGTGAGCGGCTGCGGCACCCCGAGGACCTCCGCACGCGCGCGGATCGTCTCGACCCATCGCTTCGGCACGGCGTCGGGCATCCGCCGGAGCAACGCAGCGGCTGCCTCGAGGAACGAGTCGCGGTTGTACGCGGAGTTGAACACGCAGCGATCGGCCGCGAGGGCCGAGACCAGCTGGGTGAAGCCGAAGTGGTGGTCCCTTGGCTGGCCGGGGCCGAGCGTGGGGAATGCGAGCTGATTCTCGTGAAAGTAGAGCACCCTGGGCACCCCCGCGAGCGCGGGCGCCAGCCCCACCAGCTCGGCGAGCGGCACATATGACGACGCGACGACGAGGTCGAACCCGCGCGCCAGCGTCGCCGCGTGCTCCTGGGCGAAGAACGCGGCGCTGCCCCGCATCCTCCACTTCCAGTGACGCCCCGGGAGCGTGAGCGCCGTCCACTCCGCGTCCAGTGCGCCCATCAGGGCCTGCGAGAACGCCGCATGCGATCCACCCTCGAAGGGCTCGACGTACAAGATCCGCATGGGTCCACCGTGGTGCGCACCGAGGGATACTCGATCTGCCGCCACCGACGCCAGAGGCGCCCGTAACACCCACACGTTGGCGCACGTGACCCTCCTGCCGCACCCTTGCCCCAAGGACGACCATGACCGACCGCCCCGACGCGTCCCTCGCCCGCACCATCGCCCGCCGTGATTTCATCCGCAAGGCCGCCTCCGGCACCGTGATCGCGGCGATGGGTGGTGGCCTCTACGCGCTCAGCGATCACCTCACGGCCGAAGCCAAGGCCCAAGAGCGCGCCGATGGGCGCCCTCGGGTGCCGCCGGGGCAGCGGGTCATCACGGCGCTCAAGCCGATGGGCGGTCAGCCCGGTGACCCGTCGCGCAGCAACGCCACGATCAAGATTCACGGCGAGGTCGAAAACCCGTTGTCGCTCGACTTTCGCGAGCTGCTTGCCATGGACGTGGTCGACACCCGGGCCGACGTGCACTGCGTGACCGGGTGGACGATGCTCGACGCGCGCTGGAAGGGCGTGCGGGTGAAGGACCTCGCGGAGAAGGCCGGCCTCAAACGCACGGCCCGCCACGTGATCTTCGAGGCGGCCCACGGCTACACGGCCAACGTGCGACTGGACGAGGGCATCGCCGACGACGTGATGGTCGTCTGGGAACACGACGGCCGCCCGCTCCGGCGCCCCCACGGCGCTCCGCTGCGCGCGCTGGTGCCCGACCTCTACTTCTGGAAGAGTTCCAAGTGGCTCACCGGCATCCGCTTCACCCGGCGGGACGAGCCGGGCTACTGGGAGACCCGCGGGTACAACAACCACGCCGACCCGTGGAAGGAAGAGCGCTATGCCTGAGGGCGACTTGCCCGAGGCAACGACTCCCAAGCGCAAGAAGAAGTTCAGGTGGCGGCCGTGGCTGCGCGCGCTGCATCGCGACCTGGGCTACCTCGCGGTCGGGCTCACCTTCGTCTACGCGCTCAGTGGTCTGGCGGTGAACCACATTGCCGACTGGGATCCGAACTTCACCAACTTCGAGCGAGAGTTCGTGGTCGAGGGGCCGCTCCCGGGCGACGCGCAGGACGCCGCGGCGGTCGTGCTGAGCGCGGCGGGCATCACCGAGGAGCCGCTCGACGTCTACAGCCCCATCGAGGGCGAGCTCGAGATCACGCTCGAGCAGAGCACGCTGTTCGTCGCGACGAAGACGGGCAAGGTGTACGAAGAAGGGCAGCAAGAACGCTTCGCGTTGCGGGCCGCAAACTGGCTGCATCTCAACCGCGGCAAGAAGGCCTGGACGTACTTCGCCGACGGCTACGCGGGGGCGCTGCTGCTCCTGGCCATCTCGGGCATGTTCATGATCCCCGGAAAGAAGGGGCTGCTCGGCCGGGGTGCGGTCCTGGTCCTGGCCGGAGTCGCGATTCCGCTCGTGTATCTCTCGTATGTGGGCGGGCCGTAGACGCCCTCGCCGAACCGCCGAAACTCCGATAACGAACGCTCCGCAGGCCGGAATTGCCCCGAGCTTGGCAACGCGCGAAGCCTCCGATAGAAGGTGGCGCTCAGCCGGCGACCGCCGGCACCTGCTTTGGAGATTTCGACATGATCCGCAAGTCCCTCATCCTCGGCCTCGCCCTCGTCCTTCCCCTGACCGCCTGCGGCGACGACGACTCGTCGGACGACACCGGCGCCACCGCCTCGGCCACCGACTCCGCCTCCGCTTCGGCCACCGAATCGGGCACCGACTCCGCCTCGGCCTCCGCGAGCGAGTCCGCGAGCGAGTCCGCGTCGGCCACCGAAGCCACCGAGTCCGCGACCGAGACGGCCACCGAGACGGCCACCGACACCGCGACCGAGTCCGACGGCACCACCACCACCGGCAGCGACGAGAGCTCCACGGGCGGCACCGTCGCCGACACCGGCTCCACCACTGGCGGCAGCGTCGACGCCTGCGAGCCCGCAGCCGACGACGACATGTGCTCCACGTGCCTCAAGACCGACTGCTGCGATCAGCTGCAGGACTGCCGCGACAACGAAGATTGCAACTGCATCATCAACTGTCTGGACGAGATGGACCTCGGCGCCGCAGACGTCCAGACGTGCGCCGACTTCTGCGACGCTACGGTCAACAGCCAGGTCCTTGCGTTGTCCGGATGCAACGCCATGAACTGCGCCGAAGAGTGCGGCTGAGCCCGCTCGCCTTGCGCCGACGCACGAGAACGAGCGGCGGAGCTTCGGCTCCCCGCTCGTTTTTTCGTGCGCGAGCCCGCCGCCGGAACCCTCCTGTCGCGCCGGCCGACCAGCCGGCACAGAGTGCTTAGCGGCCGTCGAGTTCATCGGAAGGACTCTCCGGCACTCTCCGGCACTCTCCGGCAGCACCGTCGCGGACCTCAGTGTGCAACCTGTCCGTCGCGAGGGACTCCTGTTGTCGAACGCCCAAGGCGACAAGTAGGGTGCGCTCGAAGGACTCGGTCTTCGAGCGACAACGACAATGCGAGTTACATCCTCCCTCTTTGCCCTCATCCTCGCCCCCTTGGGGTGCTTCGCGCCGAATCTCCAAGGAGAAACAGCCGAAACCGACGAATCGAGCAGCAGTGGCGCGGAGTCGTCGGGTCTCCCAGCCGACTCGACAACTTCGCAAGCCGACACAGAGACTCCCGCCACAGAGTCAACCGCGGCCGGCGATGATGACACCACCGGCGACGCCGCCACCGACACGACCGACCCCGACACAACGGGGGGATCGACCCCTTCGGAATGCGGAAACGGACTGGTCGAGCCCGGGGAAGACTGTGACGACGGAGAGACGAACGGCGTCGCTGGCTCCACGGATTGCCTCGCTGACTGCAGCCTCACCACGTGCGGCGACGGTTTTCTCGGACGCCCAGAGTCTGAGGAGTGCGATCAGGGGGAGGAGAATGCGGACGACGCGGCGTGCACGAGTTCTTGCACTGCAGCGTTCTGCGGAGACGGCCTGATCGGCCCCGGAGAGTCCTGCGACGACGGAGAAGCGGGCAGCGACAACTGCACATCGAGTTGCGCGCTCGCATCCTGCGGGGATGGTCGAGTCCAGGCCGGTGAAGAGTGCGACGATTCCAATGACATCAACACCGATGCCTGCATCAACTGCGTCGAAGCAAGCTGTGGGGACGGTTTCGTGGAAAGCGGCGAAGAGGAATGCGACGAAGGTCCGGAGAACGCGAGTGAGCCTCCAGTATGCAGCTACGGCGTCACTGAGGACGAATGCACGTATTGTGCGACCGTATCGTGCTCGCTCGAGGTTGGAGTGGTGAGCTACTGCGGCGACGGCGTGCTGCAGGGAGGCAATGGAGAAGAGTGCGATGACGGGGCCGAGAACGGCCCTAACGGTGCGTGTCTCGCCGACTGCTCCCTCAACACGTGTGGTGACGGCTTTGTCGGACCCGATGAGGCCTGCGACGATGGTGAAGACGAGAACGTCCTCGCTGGAGGCGCCTGCGCTCCAGACTGCTCCACCATTATCGAGACCCGCGAAATCGAGATCTCGAACATCATCGGCAACGGCAATGGCGACTTCGGCGCGAACCCGGTTGTAGCTGCCGATGCAGCATGCCCCCCGGGATATGAAGCGCTCCTTACCGACCCCGGGGCTCGCCAAGCCACGAACTCCCCGTACGAAGCTGACTTTCTGATCGATTGGCCTCTGAGGCCGTATACCCGCTACGTGAACTCCTTCGGCGACCCGATCTGGATCACCGACGATGTCCCCCTACTCGGCGTGCGCGATGGGGCCCCGCAAGAAGTGGAGAACCTCCTCGTGAACGGCGGGGGCCCCTTCGGCTATTTCGTGGTTACCGGCATGGAAGAGGACTGGACGCCACTCTCCTCAGGCAGCACGTGCCTGAACTTTAGTAGCAGTTCCTCCGGTTTGGCCATGCAGCTTGGCATGGCAGCTCACCCTCTGGACTTCATCCGAGCTGAAGGAGTCGTCTACGACTGTGACCAACCCTTGATGCGTGTCTACTGCGTAGAGTTGTAGCTCCAGTCGCCTCGTCGCACGCTCTATTCCAGCATCGGCGCGACCAAGCTGGAGATGGCGAAAATGGCGTCGCCCTCGGCCCTCGAGGCAACCAAGACGTGAGCGCTCTCGCGTCGCCAGGGCGCTTGCAGCGAAGCGTCCACGAGAACGAGCGGCGGAGCTTCGGCTCCCCGCTCGTTTTTTCGTGCGCGAGCCCGCCGCCGGCCGAAACTGTGCCAGCCTGCGCGCGATGCAGACCCAACTGCTTCACGGAACGACGCTCATCAGCGCGGGTGGTCGGGTGCGTCGGGCACTCGACCGCGAGGGACATGAGGTCTGGTCCGCGAGGTGGAACGGTGACGCCCTGCACGCGCTGACGCTGTACCGGCCTGATCGCAGCACGTTGGTGCTCGAGGCCGACACGCGGCCGCACCCTCTGTTTCACCGCGCGCACGCGCTGGTGGTCGGCGCGGACGCGGTGGCCCACTGCGCACACACGGACTGGCTGGCGCCGCGGCACATTCCGCCCATCGACGTGCCGGGCGCGCTGCCCTCGGGCGCAGGCTCGGCGCTGCTCAACTGGTTGGCGGGCTCGGCCTCCCGCGCGGGCGCGACGTCGCTGCGCTATCGCGGGCCCTACCCCACCGCGACGCTGTTCGACGCGCTCTCGCACAGTTTTCGAGTCGAGCACCCTGCCGACGCGCTGCAGCGCTTCACCCGAGACGTGGAGTCCCGATCGATCCGCGGCTCGATGGTCGAGGTCGATGTGCCGTTTCACCCGGCTCCGTTCGAGTGGCACTGGCCCAGCGAGGGCGTGTGCGTGCAGCTGCGTGACGGGCTCGAGCGGGTCTACGTCGGGGGTCGGGGCTACGCGCTGCATCAGCTCGGGACCCGCCGGCTCCGTCGCGACGCAGACGCGTGGGTCGCCTACATCGACCTCGGCGGGCTCGCGTGGCACGACGTCCTGCGCCTCGACGACTCCGGCATGCCGCTGGGCGAGGCGGCGCCCATCCCCAAGGCGCCGCCGCGCCTGATCGGCCAGGCGCTGCCCGAGGAGATCGCAAAGCTCCTCACCGCCGTGCTGCAGCAACGCGCGCCCCGAATGCTCGCCGCCACCGTCGGCGCCGTCCTCGACGGCCACGTCCTTCGCTGGGGCGACACCGCCGACGAGCTCGCGCGCCTGCACGAGGGCGCAATCGAGTTGCACAGCGCCTTCGGCGAGCAGCTGCCGCAAATGGATCCGCAGGTCATGCTGGGTGCGTTCGTCATGGGCCTCGAGCCGCTGGTGAACCGCTTGGCCCAGGCTCGCCTCGCCGAGCAACACGACGCGTGAGCCGTTCGGACGCAGGCCGGTCACGCAACGGTCCGTTGCGCCGCCGTGAACCCGGGTTCGCGCTACGCTGGCGTCCATGCGACGTCGACGCGTGCTGGAGCTTTCTGCGACGGGCCTCGGATCCCTGTGGCTGCCCGGCTGCCGCGGCAAGGCGGGCCCGGCCCCCCAGCGTGACCTGGGCCCCACCGCGTCCGTGCGCATGAAGATTCACGGCCGAGGCACGACCGATGGCGACGGCGCGACGCTCTCCCGCGTGTTCCCCTCACCCCAGCTTCGACACCTCGACCCTTTCGTCCTGCTCGACGACTTCGACGTGCGGGCACCAGCCGGGTTTCCGACCCACCCGCACCGCGGCTTCGAGGCGTTCACCTACATGATCGAGGGCGCCTTCGAGCACCGCGACACGATGGGCAACGTCTCCACGATCACCGCAGGCGGGACCCAGCGCTTCAACTCGGGCCGCGGCGCCAAGCACTCCGAGATGCCCGCAAGCGGGGGCAGCAACCGCGGCCTCCAGCTGTGGGTGAACCTGCCGCGCGCGCTCAAGCGCATGCAGCCCGAATACGCCGGGCACCAAGGCGACGCGCTGCCCCAGCTCGAAGACGATCACGAGCGAACGCGCATCATCTCGGGTGCCGACTCCCCCATCGCCCTGCGCACCGAGGTCGACTATCGCGACGTCACGCTCGTGGCCGATCGGTGGAGCACGACCATCCCCCAGGGCCGCAACACGCTCGTGTACGCGATGAACGGCACGATCACCGTGGGTGCACACACCGCGCGCCGCGGCGAGGCGCTGCTCCTCGAGCCAGGGCGCGTCGTCGTGGCAGGCACGCAGGGTACCCGCTTCGCCTACCTCAGCGGGCGCCCCCACGGCGAGCCGATCCGGCAGCGGGGCCCCTTCGTCGACTGACCCTGTCCCTGTAGGCGGCCGCGGCTTGCCGCAGCCCGCGGGGCGCTCGACACTGAGGGGGCGTCATGGAGTGCTTCGTCGCCAACGACCCCATCGATCCAGGTTTGCTCGGCCTCCACAACGACTCGTTCGGGCGCGGCGGCTCCGTCGTCATCCGTGGCCACGTCGCCACCGAGCGCTTCATCGAGCGCACCGAGCGACTCTTCGCCCAGTTCCTCGAAGACACGCACGCCGACGATCGGACCGAACACGCCTGGCTGCGCGACGCCGCGGCCTCAGTCCGCTCGAGGGACCTGGCAACCCACCTCTCGCTCGGCCTTCGCGTGTTTCGCGAGTGCATCCCCCGCTCAGCTCTCGAAGCGCTGCTCGGCCCCTCCTCGGCCGCGCCGCGCTACCGGCTGTGCACGCTCGACGAGCTTCGTGGCACGCACGGCCGGGTGATCTTCAGCGGCAGGGCCGAGCTCATCGACTAGCCAGCCCGTGCAACGCCGATGGCGCCGCGCCACAGTTTGGGCAGTTCACACCCGGCGCGTACGGGTAGAGCGTCGCGCAGTAGGGGCAGTGTGCCGGTGCCCCGGTCTGCGAGAGCCCCGCCCACAGTCGATGCGCCGCCGCGACGATCGCGTCTCGCAGCGCGCGGCCGATGTCCGCGTTGCATTCGATGTCCAGGACCACCGCCGACTCCGTGGTCTGCAGGCGCAGGTAGGGGCCACGCACCGCGACCGCCGGCGCGGGCGACAGCTCGACCGCGTGGACCACCCCCAGGAGATCGGCACGGTCAATCCTGGCCCGATCCAGCTCGTCGGTGCCCCGTCGCTTTCGATACGACACCCCGTGCGCGTCCACCTCGAAGCACACCGTTGTGGTCTGCCCCTGCACCGAAGCCCACAGCCCCGCCAGCCGCTCGCGACCGTGGTCTGTCCACACCGCCAAGGGGAAGAGCAGCACGAAGCCGAGCAGGCTGCCCAACCTCCCCGCCGGGGCCTTGCGGAGGGTGATCGCGCACGTCCCACGCCCGTCATCGTGGAGTTCCACGCCCTCATGCTGGAGCACCCTCCACGCGCGGGCCTCGTCGATCGCCTCGGGACCGAGCATCAGCGGCTGCCCGCCGAACCACAGCGCCGACACGGCGCCACCGTTGACGCGTTCGACGAGCGCAACCCGCCCGTGGTGCGCGTAGGCCAGTACCTGGCCCAGCAGTCGCGCGCCCTCCTCCTGCGACTCGACGCGGGTCGATGCAGAGGCGATGGCCTGCCCGCGTACGTCGACCAGCGAGACCCGGGTCTCCTTCCACCGGACCCACATCCTCTCCCCGAGCGACTCGAAGCTCGGCGTGGGGATGTCGTTGCCGTCGCCGAAGATCGCCAGCAGCACCAGCAGAGGGATGACGATCAGCGACAACGCAATCGCCACGGCCACTTCGACGAGGAACAGCAGCCGAAAGCGACGGGCCCGGACGTGGTCGACCTCGATGCGAACGACACCCTGCAGGGGGTGCTGCAGAACCGACGCGAGCGCTGGGACCGTCACCTCTCGATCATAAGGTCAACGACTCGCGGCCGTGCGGCTCATCGAGGTCCACCGCCGGCCCGATGGGCACGATGCGGAACGGGTTGATCGACTCGTGCGACCCGAAGTAGTGCTCCTTGATGTGCCGCATGTTGCACGTCTGGGCGACGCCGGGCGTCTGGTAGACGTCGCGCGTGAACCCCCACAGGTTTGGGTAGTCGACGAGACGGCGCAGGTTGCACTTGAAGTGGGTGACGTAGACGGGGTCGAAGCGGATGAGCGTGGTGAACAAGCAGATGTCGGCTTCACTCAGGCGGTTGCCCACCAAGAACCGACGCTCCGCCAGCGTCTGCTCGAGCCCATCGAGCGCCTCGAAGAGCTGCGTGACCGCCTCCTCGTACGCCGACTGCGTGCGCGCGAACCCGCTGCGGTACACGCCGTTGTTGACCGGCTGGTAGAAGGACTCCGCCGTCTCGTCGATTGCGGAGATCAGGTCCGTCGGCGCGAGTTCGACCTCACGTGTCCAGAGCGCTCTGAACTCGGTCGTGAACATGCGCAAGATGTCGCGCGACTCGTTGTTGACGATCGTGCCCGTCTCCTTGTCCCACAACACCGGCACGGTCGCGCGCCCCGTGTAGCCCGCGTCGGCCTTGGTGTAGAGCTGATGCAGGTAGTCGATGCCGACCACCGTATCGGGTATCTCCGCCTTGTCCTCGGAGAACACCCAGCCCTGATCGAGCATCAGCGGATGGCAGACCGAGACCGACACCGCGTCCTCGAGCCCGAGGAGCGCTCGCGCAATCAACGTGCGATGCGCCCACGGGCACGCATAGGACACGTACAGGTGGTAGCGCCCCGCCTCCGGAACGAACGGCGTCGACCCATCGGCCCTCACCCACTGACGAAAGCTCGCCGACTTCCGCACGAACCGCCCCCCCTCGTCGGTCGGAAAGTGTTCCTCGGTCGACCAAACGCCCTCGAGCAGATGTCCCATCCCCCACACCCTGACACGCCCCCCGCAACCCGTCCGCCCCCCACCCCGGAACCCACCGTTCCGCCCGGACGCACGCTCCCTTCCCCATGAGCCCCCGCCTCCAGCTCATCCCCACAACCCCCACCCCCCGCGAGCGACGCGAGCACGAGCCCGACAGGGCGACCGTTGGAGGGTGAAGCGGAGGGGGCTCCGCCCCCGCAGCGAGGGAACCTTCCGAAGGTTCCCTCTAAGGCTAATACGACACGCAGCGAGAGTTGGACTCCGCGCACTTGATGCGGACATGGATGTGCATCCTGTGCCCCTTCGCGTGGCGCACGATGCCCTTGTTCGTGCCGCGCTTGCTCGGGTACTGAATCGCGCGGCGGAGCTCCTCGTCGCTCGCCCCGGCCCGCTGCGCTGCCTTGCGCAGCGCCTTCTGCCGGCTCGTCTCGAGGAAGATGTACTCGACCTCGCCGCTGTCGACGAACGCCTTGACCAGCGCCCACGACAGGTCCCAGTCGATGGCCGAGACGCTGTGGTCGTCCTTCGAGGTGCCCTTGCGTCGCGGCAGTCGGATGTCCGCGTCGCGTCCGGCTTGATGCGAGCTGTGGGGACGGAGCCGACCGCCGCCCCGCTTGCTGATGTCGGCGATCTTGATCTCGCCCTGGTACCCGGTCTCGTGACGGAACGCGGCGATCGAGTCGTGAATGACCGTGATGGCGTGCGACGACCCGTAGGAGCGCTCCGGGTCACGCAGCGTGTAGTGCTCGCTCTCGGGGAGCTGCACCCCGTTTTGAAGGCGCCCGCGGTTGGGCTTGCCGACCGAGTAGCCGTTGCCCCGGACGCTCAGCTTGTCGGGCGTCCCTTCGGAGCCGCTGCCGCCTTCGGGGCCCGCGGGCTCGGGCAGCTCCATCGGGTTGGTGTAGATCGTCAGCGTCTGCCCCACGCGAAACGCCCGCGGCACCTTGCGGTTCCAGTAGCGGAGGTCGGACTCGCGGACGTTGTACGCCTTGGCGATCTCCACCCAGCGATCACCCTTCTTCACGACGTAGGTGATCTTCTCGCGGGGCGGCGGGACGCGGCGGGCGTAGACCTTGAGCGTCTGGCCCGCGTAGATCCACTGCTTCTTCGCCAGCTTCTTGTTCCAGCGGGCCAGCTCCTTGCGGCTGACTCCGTAGCGCGCCTCGATGTCGTCGAGCCGCTCGCGCGGGACGACCTTGTGCTTCACCCAGGTGCGACCGTCGTCGTCCTTGCCCTTGCCCTTGCCCGCGCCGAACTCCGCCGCGCCAGCGTCGCCGCGCAGCATCCAGGCGCCCGGCGTTGCACAGCCGGCGCCCGCGAGCGCGGCGAGGAGCAGTAGCGCTCTCAAGGCTGTCCTCCGCGGTGCTTCACCGCCTGGTGAGACGCGCTGCGAGCGAAAATGTTCGGTGCTCTACTCTTCGGCCGGGGTCGCATCTTCGACCTCCAGCGCCTCGAGCACTCCCGGATAGACGGCGTCGGCGAAGTACTGGCTGCCGGCCATCGTGAAGTGGATCTTGTCGTCGGCCCGGATGGCCTTCTTCTTCTTGCGGGGTCCGACCACGGCGTAGGTGAGCATGTCGCCGTCGTCGGTCGAGACCATCGGCGCTGTCTCGAGATAGGTAGCCGACGCGTGCGCGTCGACAGCAGCCTTCTGCACGGAACGGATGGTGACCAGCTTCTTCTCCAGGCTGCGCAGCCCCATCGTCGGCATGCCGAGCCAGAGGATCTC
This sequence comes from bacterium, assembly GCA_024742475.1. Classification (GTDB taxonomy): domain Bacteria; phylum Myxococcota_A; class Polyangia; order Nannocystales; family Nannocystaceae; genus CAJXVA01. Next base: position 78,293 of record JANSYI010000040.1, read on the forward strand.
GCGCTGTGGCGCGGACACCTCGGCGAGGAAGCTGTCCATCCGTTCCCGGTAGCTGGCTTCCCAGTTCTCATGTTGCCACGGGACGCGCCGGCCGGCCTTCTTGTTCCTGTGGGTCAGGTCTTGGCCGTCGTTGCCGCCCATGAGCACCACGACCAAGTCGGGCTTGCGCAGCTCCACCTGGCGCTTGGCCTCGGCCATCCAGTCGAAGAAGTCGGGGCGGGCCAGCCCGGACGCGCTCTTGCCCTTGCGGTAGGCGGTGATCTGCGGGTGCGCGTCGAGGCGCTTCTCGAGCAGCGCGCCAAACCCGGTGGCGATCAGGCTGTCGCCGAGGATGAGGACCTTGAACTCGGGCAGCTCGGCGGGTTCGTCCTCGGCCGCCTCCGCCGCCTCCTCACCTTCGGGGCTCGCGGCCTCGTCGTCGGCTGCCAGGTCCGCGGCTGCGATCACCCCGGCGGCCAGCGTGGGCTCCTCCGTGGGCGAAGGGGCCTCGACCTTGGCGACCTCGGCGGCGGGCTCGGGCTCGGGCTCCGCGGACGCGGGCGCCTCGGCCGGGGCGGCATTGGACGCGGACGCGGCCGGAGCCGAGCTCTTGTCGCATGCGCCCAAGGTCAGGGCGAGCAGAAGGAGGGGTGTGACCGCTGCGGATCGGGTCATGGCAAAACGCTATCCCGGAGGATTGAGCCCGTCGAAATAACGCAGAAACTCGGACGAGGCCAGACCGTGCGGCGGGGACCCCGCACCCGGCGCTCCGCGCGATCTCGACGATCGCCGAAGGCGCCGGAAACGCTGAGCATTCGGCTCCGCTTCGGCGCGATCAGGGGGTGGCAACAGGAGCAGCCATGTGGAAGAATGAACGCGTCGCCCCGTAGGGCGTGTCGGTTCTCTCACCGCGTTCGGAACAACCCTCATGAGCTCACGCGAAACTCGCAACTCCATCCAGCGCTGGCGCATCGGTCGGCGCGTCGTCCTTGGCTCGATCCTTCTCGCTGGCACCGTCGCGACGTCTGCCAACGTGATGTACCGCATGGCTGCAGATCAGTGCGGCATGCAGCACCAGGTCAACCGCGCGTACACGTACAGCGGCATCGGTGTCGTCATCGAGCGCGAGCGAGGTCATGTGGTGGTGTCGCGCGTCATCAAGGGCTCGCCCGCCGACGGCAAGATCGTCCCAGGCGCTCGCCTGCTCGAGATCGAGGGCGAGCGGCTCCACACCGTCGAGCAGTGGGCCTCGGCCATCCGCGGTGAGCCCGGCTCCCGCTTCGAGCTCACGGTTGCCTACCCCTGCGGCGGCGAGAAGCGCGTCAGCCTCGTGCGCGACGTCGTGCGCGTCCGCTACTAGTCGCGCGCCGACTCGGAACGCGAACACGCCATCGGAGGCTTCGGCTCCCGGTGGCGTTTTTGCGTGCCCGAGCGACGGACGGGCGCGACTAGCAGGCTGTGGAAGAAGTCGCGCGTATGCAGAACGGCGTCATCGCCATGCAGAGCAAGGCGCGAAGAGGGAGCTGGTTGGACACCAGTGACCGATGAGCAACGCCGCTATGCATGGTGAGGGCGTCGTTATGCACTGC
>JANSYI010000085.1 GCA_024742475.1 bacterium
CTACCGGCCGCCAGCCCCAGAGACGATCGTCCCGCCAAGCCGGAAGCACGGCTCCGCTGCGCTCCGCCGTCCTTCCGGCTTGGCAGAAGAGCCGACCGTGCACTAACGTTCAAACTGGACCAGTCAGTGGGGGCTGATCAAAAGGTTGTCGCCGTGCCTCTCGAGCACCGCGAGCGCCTCTTCACGTCTGCCGAGGCCCTCAAGGGCCAGCGCGAGGTCGGCAAGCGCCCCTTCGTCGAGATCGGCCGCTCGCGGGAGAAGCCTTTCCGCAGCCTCCTGAAATTTGCCCAGTTCCACTGCGAGCCTTGCCCCATCGACTGCTCCTGGGACGGCGCCTCCGCCATTGAGCACATCGACCAACAATCTCAAGCCACGGTGGTCTGGGTCAGTCGGTCTGATGATGCCAAGATGATTGCCCGGGACCACTGCCCTGACAGATTCAGGGAAGGGACTTAGGGACGAGCTCGCGGGCACAAACTCGTCAGTGTCCCCAGCGACTGCCCTGAACGCGAAGGTAGGGGCTTCTCCTACTCGCTGGGTCCAATCGTCCCGAAGCTTCCTGATGAATGCTCCATTGTCTGCCATATCTCGGAACTGACGCTTGAGGAGGGAAAACAAACCAGCCATTGCCAACCCTCCGCTCGGCTGATCAGCCCCCACTGACTGGTCCAGTTTGAACGTTAGTGCACGGTCGGCTCTTCTGCCAAGCCGGAAGGACGGCGGAGCGCAGCGGAGCCGTGCTTCCGGCTTGGCGGGACGATCGTCTCTGGGGCTGGCGGCCGGTAGCCGAGGCTGCTGTGTGGCCGGACGGTGTTGTAATGCCGTCTCCATTGTTCGATCACAATCTGCGCTTCCTTCAAGCTGTAGAAGATCTCACCGTCGAGAAGCTCATCCCTAAGACGGGCGTTGAAGCTCTCGATATAGCCATTTTCCCAGGGTGAGCCGGGCTCGATGAACGCGGTCTGTGCGCCGACCGCATCGATCCAACGGCGAACCGCTTCGGCCACGAACTCAGGCCCGTTATCCGAACGGACGTAGGCCGGCGGGCCGCGCAGGATGAACAGATCCGTCAGCACATCGATCACGTCAACGGACGAGAGCTTGCGGCGAACCCGGATGGACAGGCTCTCTCGAGTGAACTCATCGAGCACGTTTAAGGTCCGGAACGCCCGGCCGTCGTGGGTGCGATGATGAACGAAGTCGTAGGACCACACATGGTTGGCCCGCTCCGCCCGTAGGCGGACGCATGAGCCATCGTTTAGCCAGAGCCGTCCTCGCTTTGGCTGTTTGCCTGGTACCTTGAGCCCCTCACGCCGCCATAGGCGCTCGACCCGCTTGTCGTTCACCTGCCAGCCAGCGTCCCGCAGCAGAGCCGCGATCCGGCGATAGCCATAGCGGCCGTACTGCCGAGCCAGCTCGATCATGTCCGCAACCAACCGGTCCTCATCGTCACGCCCATTTGGGACATGACGCTGGGAGGAACGATGTTGGCCGAGTACCCGGCACGCGCGTCGCTCTGATATCCCAAGCTGAGTGCGAACCTGGTCGATGCAGCGCCGACGACGCGAGGGGCTCAGAAGTTTCCCTTGGCAGCCTCAGCCAGGATCTGTTTGTCCAGGGTCAGGTCGGAGACCGCGCGGCGCAGCCGCTCGTTCTCCTTCTCCAGGTCTTTTAA
>JANSYI010000051.1 GCA_024742475.1 bacterium
GGGGCCTTTCGCAACGGCCCCCGCCGCTTCGGCCGGCGAAGCCGCCCTTCGCTTCCCCGGCTACGCTCTTGGGGGGCCTTTCGCAAAGGCCCCCGCCGCTTCGGCCGGCAAAGCCGCCCTCCGCTTCCCCCCACCCGGTCGGGCCCTGGCGGGCCCTCGCCGGGGGGGCTACCTTTTCACAGGGGGGCCTTTCGCAAAGGCCCCCGCCGCTTCGGCCGGCGAAGCCGCCCTTCGCTTCCCCCCAAACGGTCGGGCCCCGGCGGGCCCTCGACTTGCGGGCTTCCTTTGAAAGGGGCCTTTGGGGTTTTGGGGTTGGTCTTGGCGTTGGGGGGGTGCGGAGACGATGGTCGGGCGGGCGTGGTTGGGGACGAGGCGGTCGTGGCGATGGTGGCGCGGCGCGATGGGGTGCCGGAGGGCGAGGCGGGTCGATACGTCGAGGACGTGGGGCTGCTGGTCGCGGCGGCGAAGGCCGAGCGCAACGCCGTGGTCGACCCACCGCCGCTGGTGACCGAGGCGCGCGAGGGCTTCATCCGCCGTGGCGCGCTCGCGCGGACCTGGATGCACGAGGTGTTCGAGCCCGCGCACGGCGTGGACGACATCGCCGAGGACGACCCCATCTTGCAGCGCGCCCTCGCCTCCCCGCTTCACGCGCGGCCCGAGCTCTATCGGCTGTGCCAGCTCGTCGCGATCCCCAGCGGGTTCGACGACGACGTCGACGGCCTGCAGGCGAAGGCCAAGGACCCCGAGTGGAAAGCCGTGGCCAAGGCCAGGATCGAGGCGGCGGGGCAGCGCATGGCCCGCTACGTGAGGCCCGAGGACCCGCAGGCATGCCAGCTCATGTCGAAGCTGAGCCGCTTCGAGACGCAGGACGACGGGGTCGTGAAGCTGCGCGTCGAGGCCAAGGCGTTCCACCTCGATGCGTGCATGCGAAAGAACGACGCGGGCGAGTGCACCGAGCTGCAGTGGGCGCAAGAGTGGGTCGACGCCGTCCGTCCACACACGACGCCCGGCTTCGGGCCAGTGTTCGCCTCACGCTTCGGCTATCACCAGGTCTTCCTCGTCGAGGTGCTCGAGCCCGCGCCCGCCGACGACCCCGCCACGCTCGCGGCCGCGCGCGAGGCCGTCCTCGACCCGTGGCGGGCCGCGGCGTTCGATGCCACGCTCGAAGCGCTGCGCAAGAAGTGGGCCGTCACGGTCGTCAGCGGCGCTGGGGAGACCCCGTGAGCCGTCGGATGCACGTGCAGACCCGGCTGGGCACCGAGTTCGGGTGCGCGCTCGAGCGGATGGTCCTGCGGACGCCGGGTGCCTACGCGAGCGTCGTCAGCGACGAAGAGGGCGACGCGATCGACTACGCACACGACCCCGATCGCATCGACGGACTCGAGGTCCAGCTGCTCGGGGCGCAGCTGGGCATGCCCCTGTTCAAGCTGCACAGCACCGCCGACGCCCAAGGCTTCACCGACCCGCTGCTGATGGTCGAGACGCGCACCCACAACCTGGTCGCGAGCCCCGTTCGACACGCGTTCGTCGTGGCCATGTTGCTCGAGCGCCGGGCCAACCTCGGGCTCGCGCTCGAGGCGTTCTCCGACGGGCGCGACGCTCTGTCTGCGCTGCTCGGCTGAGGTAGGCTGCACCGATGGACGTGCCGCCCCAGGCCGACTCGCCCGCGCGGCGAGGCGTCGCGCTCAAGCTGGGGCTCTCGGTCCTCTTGGGGGGCGCGTTCGTCGTCGCCCTGAGCGACCACCTCGAGACGGTCCCCGACGACGTGTCGATCGCGCCGGGCATCGTCGCGGCCTACTTGCTGACGCTGCTCCCCTACCACCTCCTGCGGGCCGGGCGGTGGCGGCTCCTCCTGACGCCCCTGCGCGGCGAACGACTGCCGGGGCTCGGCGAGGTCACGCGGATCGGGCTCGCGGGATACATGTGGATCGCGCTGATGCCCTTTCGCCTCGGTGAGTTCGCCAGGCCCGTCTTCTTGGCGCAGCGCAGCGACATCAAGGTCAGCACCTCGCTGGGCACCGTCGCGATCGAACGGGCCGTCGATGGCGTGCTGGTGTGCGGGCTGTTCTTCGTGGGCATGGCCGGCGCGAGCCCCCGCGAGCAGACCGACACCCTCTTCCTCGCCAGCTACGCGGTGATGGGCGCGTTCGCGGTGGCCCTCTTGGGGATGCTCGCCGCCGCGCGCTGGCCCACGCCGCTGGCCGACTTCGCGCGCGTCGCGCTGCAGTGGGCGCCGGCCTTGGCCGAGTGGGCCGCAACGACCATCGAGGGCGTGGCCGAGGGGTTCCGTGCCCTGCCCGATCTCCGTGCGATCTCGGGCTTCGTCACCGCGAGCGTCGGATACTGGCTCGCCAACGCGGCGGGCATGTGGGTGCTCGCGCGAGGCTGCGGGCTCGCGCTGAGTCCACATGAGGCCATCGCCACGCTCGCGATCATGAACCTCGCCCTGCTCGTGCCCGGCGGGCCGGCGCAGCTGGGAGTCTTTCAGGCCGGCGTTGCCGTGGGACTGCACCTCTTCGCGCCCCCCGAAGTCGTCAAGGACGCAGGATCGACCTTCGCGTTCTACCTCTACGTCTGCCAGCTGAGCAGCATCGTGCTCCTCGGGCTCGCCTCGCAGTGGAGCCTGGCCCTCGACTGGCGCGCCGCGCTGCGCCTCGGCGCGCCCCCACCGGACGCGAGCCCCAGTTCATCCGACCGAGAAAAAGTAACGTAGTCGGCCAGAAGTTCACCGCGTAGGGGTGTCCAACCCCCGGTTTGCCAACGACGCACTGGATGAAATCATCGCGCTCGCTGCGCGCTGCGGGACTCGCGCTGTTCGCCCTGGGGGGGTGCGGGACAGAGTTTGCGGAGGCCGAGGAGGGCACCGATGGGGTCGACTCGCTCACCGGCGTCGACACGGAGCGCGACACCGACCCGGTGCCGACGAGCGCGACCGACGACCCGACGATCGACGCAGGCACGGACAGCAACGGGACCGAGGACACCGACCCCGGCGACAGTGATGACACCGACTCGGGTTCGAACTGCCCCGGAGAGGAGAACCCCTGCGGCGGATGCGACGACCTCCCGCAGACCCTCGGCGAGCCCTGCAACGGCTGCGACGACCTCGCGTGGGAATGCGACGGCGAAGAGGCGGTGGTGTGCGGAGGCTTCGACCCTGCGTCCACGCAGTACTGGCCCGATGAGGACGAGGACGGTTTTGGCGACGCCGACACGAACGGCGTGCGGACCTGCGACGGGCCGCCCGCGGGCTGGGTCGACAACGACGCGGACTGCCGCGACGACGACGAGGCCGTCAACCCCGACGCGACCGAGGTCTGCAACGGCCTCGACGACGACTGCAACGGCGAGACCGACGAAGCCCCGACCGAGTTCTGCGACGACGTGTGCTGCAGCTTCGAGCTGTTCTGCGACGGCACGGCCTGCGTGCCCAAGTGCGAGGATGAGGGCGACATCTGCGGCGAGGGCCTCGACGAGTGCTGCGCCGCCGGTGAGGTCTGCTTCGCCAACACGTGCGTGACGCCCGGCGACGACTGCGAGTTCACCGAGGAGTGCCCGGTGGGCCAGATCTGCGCCCAGTCCACGGGGCAGTGCGTCCCCGAAGACGCCGCGCCCGACTGCGAGTTCATCCCGCCCGTGGGCGAGTTCGACCCGGAGATCGGCGGTCAGTGGACCGACGCGGACACGGTGGTCGACCCGCTGCGCAACGACGTCGTCGCGACGCCGATCGTCATCAACCTCACCGACGACAACGACGATGGCGTCACCGACAACGCCGACACGCCGGACATCGCGTTCCTGACCTACGACCGGCAAGGCGACGGCTGCTGCAACCGCCGCGCGACCCTGCGCATCGTCAGCGGGCAGTCCGAGATGGACGGCTCGATGACGGAGCTGGGCACGATCAACGAGTCCCTCCTCGCCGACGGCTACCGGCTGACCAACGACGCGGGCATCGCCGCGGCGGACCTCGATGGAGACGGCGTGCCCGAGCTGGTGGCGATGACGCTCACCTCGGACAATGAGCCTCAAGGCACCGCCGCGTTCCGTCGGACGTCCGAGGATGGCAGCGCGTGGGAGCTGCTGTGGCACAACCAGACCTACCCAACCTGGGACGTGCACACCCGCGGCGGGCCGGTGGCATCCATCGCCGACCTCGACGCCGACGGCGACGCCGAGATCGTCATCGGTAACATCGCGCTGAACGGGCAAGACGGCTCGCTGCTGTGGGACGGTCTGACCGCGGACGTGCCGATGGGTGAAGCGGCCGCCGGCGTGGGCAACAACGGCTTCCTCGGCCCGTCCTCGGCCGTGGCCGACATCGACCTCGACGGGGACCTCGAGGTCGCCGCAGGCAACACCTTGTACGACTTCGACGGCACGATCCTTTGGAGCTACGACTACGGCGGCACGGCCAACAGCGCGTGCCACAACGGCAACGTCCTGCCGTGCGACGGGTTCAACGCGATCGCCAACTTCGACGACGACGACGAAGGCGAGGTGGTCATCATTCGCCGGGGCGAGGTCTTCGTCCTCGACACCGACGGGACCGAGCTCCATCGCATCGCGCTGCCGGTTGACGACTGCCCCTACAACGAGTCTGGCCCGCCGACGATCGCCGACTTCGACGGCGACGGCGTCCCCGAGATCGGGACCGCCTCGGCGGACTTCTACGTGGTCGCCGACCCCTACGAGTGCACCGGCATGCCCCTACCCAAGACGTGCGCCGCCGAGGGCATCTTGTGGCAGACGCCCAACCAAGACTGCAGCTCGCGGGTGACCGCCTCGAGCGTGTTCGACTTCGAGGGCGATGGAAACGCCGAGGTCGTCTACGCCGACGAGACCGACCTGCTCATCCTCGATGGGCGCACCGGCGCAAACATCACCACGCTCGGGCCCCACGACAGCCACACGCGCATCGAGATGCCGGTCATCGCCGACGTCGACAACGACGGCAACGCCGAGATCGTCGTCGGCGAGAACACCGACGAACAAGGCATCGTGGTCTGGGAGGACGCCTCGGACAACTGGGTCCGCACGCGCAGGGTGTGGAACCAGCACGCGTACGCCATCACCCACATCACCGAGGATGGCGACGTCCCGGCGGTGATGGAGACCAACTGGCTCAACGAGCGCTACAACAACTTCCGGCAGAACGTGCAGCCCGACGGCCTGTTCGCCGCGCCCGACGCCGTGCTGGGCGGCAACATCTGCACGCCCCTCGAGACGGACGAGGGCTGGGACATAGACTTGTCGGTCCTCGTGCGCAACGATGGCGCCCTGAGCATTCCGGCCGGGACCGACGTCGCAATCGTGCTCGACGACGGCATGAGCACCACGGTCTTGCTCGAGACGCAGACGTCGATCGCGCTGGCGCCCGGTCAGTTAGAGGTCCTCAGCCTCACGCTCTCGCTACCCGCCGGGGTCGTCCCGCCCGTGACGATCCAGGCCATCGTCGACCCCGCCGATGAAGACTCGCCCAACGGCGACATGAACGAGTGCAACGAGGATAACAACGTCGCGGACACGCTCTGCGCGCTGCCCGGCTGACCTCGGCTTCTCAGGGCATCGAACGCCCGCGACCTACCTGCTACGCTTCGCGGGTGGGTCGTCTCGCATCTGCGCTGCTGCTCCTCCTCTGTCCAGGGTGTCTGGAGCTCGAGGCGGACATCGCGTGCGGCGATGGGCACCTCGAGTCTGCGTTCGAAGAGTGCGACCCTGCGCTGCCCTCCTCGTACGAGGGCCTGTGCGACGACCCGTCACGAGAGGCCACTTGCGAGGTTCCCTCGTGCACGCTCGACCGCAGCAGCTGCGACCCCCCGTGCGGCAACGGCCGCCTCGACGAGGGAGAGGAGTGCGACCCGAGCCACGCCGAGTCCCCCCTCGACGCGCTCGGGGACGAGGGACGGCTGTGCACGCAGACCCCACCGCTCGACGCCGGCGGGGACTACGAGGGAGGACGCATCACGGCCTGCAGCGCTGACTGCCGGTGGGACCGGACGCCGTGCCACCGCTGCGGCAACGGTGAGCTCGACGCGGGAGAGGTCTGCGAGCCGACCCGAGACAACATCACCGCCTTCGACGAAGCCTGCTTCAACGCATGCATCAAGACGTCGTTCGCCATCCGGCCCGAACGCGTGTGGTGCAACGCCACGTGCGACGACTGCCTGGGCTACACGCCGATGGCGGACGCGCAGTGCTGCATCCCCAGCGGGCAGCCCAAACATGCCGAGCTCCCGTGCTGCGACTTCGAGGAAGGCGACCGCTGCGTGCAGGGCCTGGGCGGCAGCTGAGCGAGTCAGTCGGTGTCGCGCGCAAAGTAGCGGTCGAGGACGCCGTGTCCCACGTAGATCACCGGAAGCGTCGCCAACGCCACGAGGAACTTGTACCCGTAGTTGGTCACGCTGAGCTCGAGGACCTCGCCGGGGCTGATCTTTCCCGGGAGTCCGAAGGCGATCGTGTTGATCACGAACGTGTCGATGAGCTGGCTTATCACCGTGGACCCGACCGCCCGGAGCCACAGTAGCCGGTTCTTGGTCAGGCGCCGCAGCGCGACGAAGACCGAGGCGTCGAGCAGCTGACTGATCGCAAACGCCACGATCGACCCGACGATGATCCACATCGACTGGCCGAAGACGCGGTCGAAGGAAGCGTCATCGACCGGGGAGATCGAGGCGGCCGGCACCAGCATGCACAGCCAGAGCAACCCAAAGGTGTAGACGATCAGCACGATCGCCAGCAGGGTGAGCCGCCGGACGGCTCGCGGGCCGTAGTACTCGTTGACCAGGTCGGTGGTGACGAAGACGACCGGCCACGGGATCACCCCGATGCTCATGATCCAGCCCCACGCGGCGAACAGCTTGCCGCCGAGCAGCTCACCGAGCAGCGCGTGGGTGATGAAGACGCCGGCGAGGACGAAGAACACCAGGTCACGTCGAGAAGACGGTGGCTGCGGTTCGTCCTTCATGCGCCGCCGAGGGTAGCGAACGATCCGCGTTTGTGCTCGTGGACCCCGCAGCGTAAGGCGCCAGGGGGCTTCACGTTGGCAGGGCATGAGACGCCGCGGAGGTCTGTGGGGAGCGCTCCTGCTCATCGTGTGCGCGGGCTGTGCGAAGACGCCGGCCCAGCCGCAGAGCGTCTCCCCTGCCCCCGATGTCTACGTGTTCACGCCCAGCCCCCTGCTCGAGCTCGCGCGGAGCGAGCGGGAGCTGCCACCGGTTCGACGCAACTGGCTTCGGCGACGCTTCGCACCGACCGAGCGTCCCGCGGACGATACGACCCTCGACGAGGACGGGATTCGGCGCACGGTCCGGGTCCACCCCTTCCGGCTCGCGACGCCTGAAGAGCTGGCCCGCGCGGCCCTTCGAGACGCCGAGTCTCGCAGGCCTCGCGAGCTCCACCCGACGCGCTACTTGATCCGGGCGCTTCGAGTGCATGCCCCAACGCGCGCCGCCAAGCGACGGGCTCGCAAGATGGTCGACGCGCGTGATGGAGAGATCGCCCGCTGCCTGGCGCAAGACCTCTCGTCCCAACCCTCGGTGATCCTGCGCGCTCCGGCGGCGCTCGTGCTGGAGGAGGCTCGGCGTACGGGGGCGGTGCCCACCGACCACACGATCGAGATCAGCTTCGACGGCGCGCAGCCTCCGAGCATCGAGACGACCCCGGCCGTGAATGAAGCGTCCGAACGCTGTCTCGTCTCGGCGCTGACGCCTCGCCCCGCCGACCGGCCACGTTCGGCGCGCGTGCGGCTGAGCGCGTTTGCCCAGGGGGCCTTCGGGCACGGCGGGGACGCGCTCCATCTGCAGCTGGCCAACGAAGCGGCGACCCTGGGTTGGATCGAGCTCGAGCGCGGTGCGCCAGAGGAAGCCCTCGCCTACTTCGAGGACGCCCACTGGCTGTACCACCGCGCCGAATACGAGCTCCTGCAGGCCATGGCGCTGCAAGAGATGGGCAAGGTCAACATGGCGCGGACCCGCTACCGGCGCTTCATCGAAGCGCGCCCCTACGCGCCGGAGGTGTCGATGATTCGCGAGCGCATCGATGCGCTCGAGCCGGAGCAACCGTAGCAGCCGGTGGTGCTCTAGCGAGGCGTCCAGGCACTCGGGTCGGCCGCAGCCTGCTCACCGCTGCGGATGTTCTTGACCTCGTGCTCGCCGCCCTTGCGGGGTGGAAACCACACGTACTCGATGCCGACCTTCTCGGCCCACTGGATCTGCTTGCCGTAGGCCGAGGCCCGGTGCGAGACGACGCAGGCGACGCCGCGCTCCCGGAGCTGCCGGGCGACGGCGTGGGACTGCGAGACGGATTCGTCGTCGTGCACGATGACGAGCACGTCGGCGGTGGTCTTCTTCGGCGACGCTTCGAGCAGTCCGTGGTGAAAGCACAGCGCCATGATGCGCGTGACCCCCACGGACACCCCCATGCCGGGAAGCTTGACCTTGCCGTCTCCAGCGAGGTTGTCGTAGCGCCCGCCCGAACACACCGAACCGGCCTTGGGATGGCTCTCGAGCACCCCCTCGACGACGGTCCCGGTGTAGTAGTCGAGCCCCCGAGCGATGCGCAGCGCTGCGGTCACGCCTCCGCCGTGGCCGTACTCGAGCACGGCCACGAGCTCTCGCAGGCCTTCCTCGACCAGGTCGTTCGAGACCCCGAAGGCACCGATGGTCTCGCGCAGCGATGCATCCTGCGCCTCGATGTTGGCGACCTCGATGCAGCGCTGTGCCGTGGCCGTGGCGATGCCCGCCTCGACCATCAGCTCGATGGTCTTGTCCGCCCCGATCTTGTCGAGCTTGTCGACGATGCGCAGCGCGGTCGTGATGTCCTCGATGCCGAAGCCGCGGTAGAGCCCCTCGAGCAGCTTGCGGTTGTTGACGTACAGCTGCACCGCGGGGATCGGCAGCGCCTTCATGACGTGGGCGAGCAGCCACACCATCTCCGCGTCGTACATCGGGTCGAGCGAGCCCTCGCCGATGATGTCGATGTCGGCCTGGATGAACTCGCGATAGCGCCCCATCTGGGGCCGCTCGCCTCGCCAACACGGCGCGATCTGGTAGCGCCGAAACGGAAACACCAGGCTGCCGCGGTTCTGCATGACGTAGCGGGCCATCGGCACCGTGAGGTCGAAGTGCAGCCCCAGCTTCGCCGCCGTCCCAGGCTCCGCGGCCAGCCGCTGGACCCCATAGATCTCCTTGTCCGCGTCCTCGCCCTTCGAGGTCAGCACCTCGACCGGCTCCACGCTGCGAAGGTGCAGCGGCGTGAACCCATGCAGCCCAAACTGCTCGCGGAGAATCTGCAGAACACGCGCCTGAACGAGCTCCTGCTCCGGAAGCCACTCAGGAAAGCCGCTCATCTTGGCCTTCGAGCCCATACGCCGCTCCATACCACGCCCCACCAGCAACGGCAGCCCGCCCGCCCCGGACCACCCCCAATGCGCGGCGAGCAACGCCAGCACGAGCCCGCCACCCCCCATGCGCGGCGAGCAACGCGAGCAGGAGCCCGACAGGGCGACCGTTGGAGGGGGAAACGAAGGCAGCTGCCCCCCGTGGCCACGCCCCCCCATGCGCGGCCAGCAACGCGAGCAGGAGCCCGACAGGGCGACCGTTGGAGGGGGAAACGAAGGCAGCTCCCCCCACCACGCAACGCCCCCCATGCGCGGCGAGCCACGCGAGCAGGAGCCCGACAGGGCGACCGTTGGAGGGGGAAACGAAGGCAGCCCCCCCCACGCCACGCCCCCCATGCGCGGCGAGCAACGCGAGCAGGAGCCCGACAGGGCGACCGTTGGAGGGGGAACGAAGGCAGCTCCGCTGCCGCAGTGGGGGAACCTTCCGAAGGTTCCCCTAAAACTAGTTATACGCCAGCTCGACAGCCTTGCGGAGGTTCACCGACACCAGCTTCGAGACGCCGCGCTGCTCCATCGTGACGCCGTAGAGTCGGTCCGCGCCCTCCATCGACACCTTGTTGTGGGTGATGATGATGAACTGGGTCGAGCCGGCCAGCTCGCGGACCAGGTTGATGAAGCGGCCGACGTTGGCGTCGTCGAGCGGGGCGTCGACCTCGTCGAGGATGCAGAATGGGCTGGGCTTGATCAGGAAGATGGCGAAGATGAGGCTGACGGCGGTCAGCGCCTTCTCGCCGCCCGAGAGCAGGTCGAGCGTGCGCGGCTGCTTGCCCGGAGGGCGCGCCTCGATCTGCACGCCGGTGCCGAGCAGGTCGCTCGGGTCGGTCATCTTCAGGTGCGCGCTACCGCCTCCGAACAGCCGCGGGAAGAGCTGGGTGAAGCGCTCGTTGACCGCGTCGAAGGTCTGCTTGAAGAGGTCGCGCGTGGTCTTGTTGATCTTGTCGATCGCCTCTTGAAGCTGCCCCATCGCCAGCTCGAGGTCGTCGCGCTGGTGGGTGAGATACTCGTAGCGGCTCGAGACCTCTTCGTACTCGTCGATGGCGGTCAGGTTGACCTCGCCCATGCGGGAGAGGATGCGCTTGAGTTCCTTTTGGCGCTCTCGCTCCTCGCGCCCGGCCAGCGGACGGTCGTGATAGTCGATGAGGATCTCGGGGAGCGCGAGGTCGAAGCGGTCGCGGATGTCGGCGAGCAGGTGCTGCCGCTCGAGGCTGATCTCCTGGACGCCCAGTTCGACCTCGGCGACCTTGGTGCGACGCTCGTCGAGGTCGGCCCGCAGCGTCTTCATGGACGTCGAGAGTTCGTCGAGCCGGGCACGCAGAGCCTCGAAGCGCTCTCGGGTCTGATGCATGGTCTCGGTGGCTTCGGTCCGCGTCTGGGTGAGTTCGGCGCGCTCGACGTTCGCGGCCTCGGTGGCCTCGTCGAGCTCGCCCACGCGCCGCTGCGCTGCGGCGGCCGTCTCCTCGAGGCGCTGCATTCGCTGCCGCTCCGCGTCGGCCTGCCGGGTCAGTCGCTCGACCGTCGCGTCGAGGGCGTCGCTCTGCTGCTGCCACTTCGCCAGCGCGACCTTGGCTTCGGTCAGCGCCGCGGAGAGGCGGTCGCGCTCCTCGACCATGGACTGCAGCGCGGCCTCACCGGTGGTGGCCTCGGCGTCGAGCTCGACCACGCGGGTCCGGCCGGCGCGAATCGCCTCGTCGAGCTGCTCGATCTCCAGTGTTCGCTGCTCGATGTCGGTCTCGAGCTCGGCGGCCGTACGCTCGCTCGACTCGACCTCGGCGCGGAGTCGCTCGACCTCTCCGGCCAGCCGTGTCCGCTCGGCCTCGGCCTGCACCCGCGCCGTCTCGGCCTCGAGCACCAGGCGCTCGGACGTCTCCCGCTCGGCTTCGACCTCGGCGAGCTGTTGCGCGAGCGCGAGGTGCCGTCCGCGGGCCGATTCGAACCCCTCGTCGAGGGACGCGAGGATCTCTTGCAGCTCGCGAATCTCCCGCTTCTGCTGCAGGATGGCCGCGTTGAGGGCGGTCGGAGACCCGCCCACCACGACCCCCGTCGGCTCGACGCGGTCCCCTTCGAGCGTGACCAACGTGGCCCCTTCGGACAGGTCGGCCTCCCACAGCGCGAGCGCACGGTCGAGCGTATCGACCACGACGGCGTCGCCGAGCAGCGCGCCGCCGAGGGCTCCGAGGTCGCCGCTGATCTCGACGAGGTCGGCCAGCCGCCCGAGCACGCCGACCTGGTCGGTGAGCGGAACGGGGGGCTGGCCCAGCTCCTCCATGGCAGCGATGCGCACCGCGTCGCCGTCGTCGGAGAGGTCGACCACCTCGAACGGACTGTCGCCTTCGGGACCGGAGACGACGGCGCTCTCCTCGGGGCGATGCCACCCCAGCGGCACGCCCGAGGCCATGTCGACGATCGCCTCGGGTTCGTGCGAGGCGAGCGATCCGGCCCGTCCGTGCTTGGGCACGAAGGTGGTGCGGCCTTCCTGCTCGCGCTTGAGCAGCTCCACGCCGCGCGCACCGATCTCGGGTCCGTCGACGACGACGCCTTCGAGACGATCGCCCAACACCGCGCTGACCGCCGTCTCGAGGTGCTCGGGGGCGTGGATGTAGTCGGCGAAGATGCCGTAGACCGCTTGGGACGCGCCCGGAGCGTCCTCGATGCTGACGTTTCCGTCGCCGTGCAACTCGGGCGCCAGCTCGCGACGATGCTCCATCACCAGCTGCACGCCGCTGTGGCAGCCGCGGTACCGGCTCTGGATCTCTTCGAGGGACTGCAGGCGCGAGCGATGGCGGTGCACCTCGGCCCGCTTGGTGTCCAGCTCGACCTCGGCGGCCGCGACCTGCTCGCGCAGAGACACCCGGCTACGATCGAGCTCGACCCGGCGCGCGGACAGGGTCTCGAGCGTGGCGACCGCCTTGGTGACCGACGCGTCGGCTTCGGTCAACGCGGCGCTGGACGTGGAGGCCGCCGCGCGATGGTCTTCGAGCACGCCTTGGAGGGCCGACAAGCGCTCCTTGGCAGCCTGCCGGGCCTCGGTATGAGATTGATGTCGTGCCGTCGCCCCCGCGAGCGCGGAGCGGCGCTCTCCAGCCTGGACCTTCGCCGATTCGATCCGGGCGCGCGTCTGTGCGAGTCGTTCCTCGGACTCTCGCGTCTGGACCTCGAGTCGCTCGACGGCGACCGTGGCCGGCTCGGAGTCCTCACCGGTGCGCATCGCGGTGCGTTCACCCTGGGTCTGCGCGAGCTCGGCTTCGACGGTCTGCAGCGTGCGCGTGGCCGCCTCGAGCTCGGCCTTGGCCTCGGCGCCCGATCGCACCAACCCCTCCCGCTCTCGCTGGCGGTACTCGTTCTCGGCCTCGAGCAGGCGGATCCGGTTGTCGAGATCGAAGGAGCGCTGCTGGTGTTCGGCCAGCAGGGTCTCGACCTCGACCTGCTCTTTGCGCAGCGCGTCCATCTGGCCTTCACGCGCCTCGAGAGCCGTGCGGATGTCGGCCGTCTCGACGTCGAGGACGTCGCGCCGCCCCTGCAGCACCGCGCCGGTGCTGCCCAGCTCGAGGTACTTGTGGGCCGCCCCGCACAGGTCGAGGTCGCGAAGCTCGGTCTTGTACCGCTTGTAGCGCTCGGCCTTCTGCGCTTGCCGACGCAGCGTGCCCAGGCGCGCCTCGAGCTCGGCGATGACGTCGGAGGTCCGCAGCAGGTTCTGCCGCGTCGCGTCCATCTTGCGCTGGGCCGCGGCCTTCTGGGCTTTGAACCGCGTGATCCCCGCTGCCTCGTCGATGATGTGGCGCCGCTCTTCGGGCTTGGAGCTGACGATCCGCCCGACCTGGCCCTGCTCGATGATCGAGTAGCCCTTCGTGCCCGCGCCCGTCCCCATGAGCAGCTCCGTGATGTCACGCAAGCGGGAGGGGACCTTGTTGATGAGGTATTCGCTGGTGCCGTCGGCGAAAAGGCGGCGGGTGATGGCGATGTCGCGGGAGTCGAAGTGCGCCGCGGGGGCGTCGCCATCGTTCTCGAAGGTGAGCGTCACCTCGGCCATCCCGCCGGGCCCGCGCGAGCTGCAGCCGGCGAAGATGACGTCGGCCATGCCGCTGCCGCGCAGGTGCTTGGCGCTCTGCTCTCCCATCGCCCAACGCACCGCATCGACGATGTTGGACTTGCCACAGCCGTTGGGGCCAATGACGCCAGTGACGTGATCATCGACGACGATCACCTGGCGGTCGGCGAACGACTTGAAGCCCTGAACTTCGACCTTCTTCAAACGCATGGCGGCAGCGATTCAAGGGGTTAGCACCCCGAGGGTCGGGAGGGAACGACGGACGGCCGGGCCAGCGGGGAGCGCGGCGATCCCCGAGATCGTGCGAGATCCTCTCGTAGAGGGGATCTGCGAGGAGATCTGGAGATCTGCGGGAGATCGCGCGCCCTCGGCCTCCGCTCGAATTCTCGGAGGCGGGGGGATCTGATCGCAGATCTCTCCACACGATCCCGACTTGCGACCGCGGCCGCGCACGGCGAAGCTGCGGCCACCTCGCGCTCATGGATCCCTTGCTGATCATCGCCCTCGTCGTCGCCGTCGTCGCGGCGGCCGGATTCGTCGTTCTGCGGCGCCGCGACCCCGCCCTCACCGGTTCGGTCGACCTCCAGCTCCCCCCCTCGCCCGCCCCGGCGACCGACGACTCGGTCGAGGGCGACGCGGCCGAGGACGGCGGCCTCGAAGCGCTGCCCGAGCGGGTCGCGAGACCGACCGCCCCCAAGGACCGCGACCGGATCGAGCAGCGCTACCGGGACGGACTCGCCAAGACGCGCGGAGGCTTCGTCGCCAAGCTGGCCTCGATCTTCAAGAGCGCCCCGAAGGTCGACGACGACCTGCGCGACCAGGTCGAGGAGGTCTTGTTCACCTCCGATATCGGCACGCAGACCGCTCAGACGCTGCTCGACCAGGTCACCGGCGCACTCGATCGCGACGACGTCGCCGACGCAGACGCGGTGTGGGGCGTCATTCGAGCCGCCGCGCTCGACATCGTCGACGTCGACGCTGCGCCCCAGGACTTCGCGCCCGACCCAGGGCCGTACGTCCTGCTGATGGTCGGGGTCAACGGCGTCGGCAAGACGACCACGCTCGGCAAGCTCGCGGCTCGACACGCCGCGCAGGGGCGCAAGGTGTTGCTCGTCGCGGCCGACACCTTTCGCGCCGCCGCGGTCGAGCAGCTCGAGGTCTGGGCGCAGCGGGTGGGCTGCGGCATCCACAAGGGCGCGGACAAGGCCGACCCCAGCTCGGTGATCTTCGACGGGATTCGAAAGGGTCGCGAAGAGGGGTACGACGTCGTGCTCTGCGACACCGCCGGGCGCCTCCAGACCCGCACCGAGCTGATGGACGAGCTGCAAAAGGTGGGGCGCGCGGCCGGCAAGGCGATCCGGGCCGGCACGGACCTCCCGCCAGACGCGGGTGCACACGACACGTTCTTGGTGCTCGACGCGACCATCGGCCAAAACGCGCTCTCGCAGGCGAAGGTGTTCAAGGAGACGATGGACTTCACCGGGCTGGTCGTCACGAAGCTCGATGGCACCGCCAAGGGTGGCGTCGTGCTTGGGATCTGCGACGAGCTCGGCGTGCCCATCCGGCACATCGGCATCGGCGAAGGCATCGACGACCTTCGCGATTTCGAGCCTCGGGCGTTCGTCGACGCCCTGTTCTTCGACGAGGAAAGCGCGTAGCACGCGGGCGAGCCGGCGCAAGATCGGTCGGAACTCGAACCCCCCGTGGTCCGTGGCAGAGAGAGCGCGTCAGATCGCGCATCGTCGCCGCCGCTACTCGCGCGGCCGCTTCAGGTGAACCTCCAGGTCGGCAACCGCCGACAATCACAGCACAATACCGCGCGTCTTCACCCCGGTTCAGAGCTGAGATCCACCTTACGCCTCATCCCCAGAAGCCCCGAATTGTCCTGTTGTGACGGAAAAAGCGCTGTGTTACGGTCCCCCCGCCCAATTGACCCAGTGTCCTACCTCTGGGCTCCTTTCAGCATGAGTTCGCGTCCTACGCCCCCCCGGACTTCGACCGCTCGGCGCACCACCTCGGCATCACGCCGTCGTGCGCGCGCAGCGGCTTGGAGTACCGCGCGTGGGACCAAACCCGTTGCTCGGGCTCTTGGTCTGCCGTTCGGCTCGAGAGCCGCTGCCCGCAGCGCATGTTGCGCCAGCGCGCGCATGTGCACGCCGGCCCGTTTCGGTGATACCGTGCGGCCGCCCCGCCGGACCGTCACGACGACGGCCCCCGCGGCCGGCCTCTCGACCTCCCAACGCGAACCCGCCTTGGCCTCCCCCTCCCAACTTCTCCACGCCCGTGTGTCCGGGCCGACTGGCGACCATCGCCGAACCCAAACGTCCCCCCGCCGCGCGGGTGCTGCACCCTGCACGCACCGGCTCGGCACTGGACTCCAACACTCCGCAGTCGACACGTTGAGGTGAGCAACATGCGTCGCAGCCTGTCCGGGGCCTCCATGGCCCTCGTCCCCCTTCTCTCGGTCACGGTGCCAACCTCCGCGTTGGCGTCTACCAGCATCTACGGCACGGTCGCCGCCGCCTCTGCCACAACGTCGGCGAACGCCGCGGCAGACGAACAACCCGAGGGTGAAGAGGAAGAAGACCTCGTCATCATCGACGAGGGCGAGGAAGAAGAGCCCCCCGCCGAAGGAGAGGACCCCGGCGGCGACGCCGGCGTGGTCGACCTCGACCTCGGCCTCGACGACGACAACACCGTCGACGACGGTGCGGCCGCCGAGGGGTCCGGCGAGGAAGCCCTCGGCACCGAGGAAGACCAGATCAAGGCGGAGAAGGGCCTCATCACGGTCGTTCAGCGCCAGCGGATGCTCAAGAAGAAGCGCTTCGAGCTCAGCCCGCAGTTCGGCATCACGGTCAACGATCCGTACGTTCGCCACTACACGATCGGGCTCGACTTCAACTACTGGCTCACCAACCGCATGGCGCTCGGGGTGACCGGTACCGGCCTCATCGGTGCCAAGACGCCCCGCTACGACAACATTCGGTTCCAAGAGGGCCTGCTGCTCACCGCGAACCGTACGCTGTGGCAAGGGAGCGTCAACTTCACCTACAACCCGTTCTACGGGAAGATCGCCATCTTCAACCGCGCTCTGTTGCACTGGGAGGGCGGCCTGGTCGTGGGCGGTGGCGCCACGCAGACGCAGGTCATCCCGCGCTACGAGTCGCTGCACGAGCCGTTCAGCACGGTCACCGGTGGTGGTCACTTCGGTCTGGTCGGACGCTTCTACGCGCCGAAGATCGACTGGGTGTCGTTCAACTTCGGCGTGCGAAGCTGGGTCTACGCGGACAAGCTCGAGCCGATCAACCGCGGCCCCGACAGCGACCTCATCGCCATGGGCGTGGGCGACGACCCGGCGCTCGACGACCCCGCCGAAGCGAAGAAGGCGTCCGACTTCCAGGTGGCGTTCAACGTGACGTTCTTCTTGGGCGTCAGCTTCTACCTCCCCACCACCTTCAAGTACTCGACCCCGCGCTAGGCCCGAACACGAGGAGTCACCGACATGAACACTCGCAAGATCGCAACGTTCCTGGCCGTTTTCGTGGGCGTGGGCCTGTACGCCAGCGACGCCTCAGCCAAGAAGAAGGGTCCGCTCGAGGGCGAACCCATCGTCCGCAAGAAGATGGAGCTTCGAAAGTTCCGCTTCCAGCTGACCCCCTACGTCGGCATGTCCTTGTCGCAGCCCTTCGTGCACATGGGTTACGTGGGCGCCAAGGCCACCTTCCACTTCGCCGACTGGATCGGCGTGCGCGGCACGTTTGGCTACGGCATCGTGCCGCTCGAGTCGAAGCTGCTCAAGGCCATCAACAACGGCGGCCTCCCCGAGGGCCGCGCCCCCGGCACGCCCGACCCCGACCTGGGCAACCGCGAAGGGACCGAGTGTGCCGGCAGCGCTCCGTGCCGGAACACGTTCGAGCAGGACAACCCCGCCCCGCTCCTGCACGACTTCCGCTCGGGCCTCGTTCGCGCGCAGTGGCAGGCCTCGGTTGACGCGGTATTCACCCCGTTCTCCGGCAAGCTCGGCCTGTTCTCGGCCATCTTCACCGAGTACGACATCTACGTCTTCGGTGGGCTCGGCCTGGTCAACTACGCCAAGCACTACGACGACGAGAGCACGATCCAGCTCAACGGGCTCGAGGACGACGTCGGCGCGGCAAACTTCTGCCAAGACGACGCGCTCGGCGGCCAGCAGAACTCCGAGTGCCTGCTGCACCCGGTCGCAGCCGACACGGGCGTCAAGGTCGGCGGTAGCTTCGGCGGCGGCATCAACCTGTTCGCGGGCGTTCCCTGGGTCGCGATCAACTTCGAGATTCAAGACATCGTCACCGGCGTCAACCTCGCCGGCCTGAACACCACGGTCGACGACGTGCCGCCTCGCGTCAACGGCAGCGACCGCGACGTCTTCCACAACGTCACGTTCCAGCTCGGCGCGCGCTTCTACTTCCCGTTCAAGGCAAAGCGCTCGGAGTAGGTCCGCCGAGGCGGCCTCGATCCGCTGGCGGAAAGCCGCGTGGCCTTCAGGCCCGCGGCTTTGCTCGTTCCCGAATGGACGTGGGCTACTCGCAACCGGCGACCACGAGGATTGCGTCGCCGGCCTCGATCTTGGTCGAGTAGAAACGACGCTCACCTTCGGTGCCGTCGGAATGCACGGCCCACGCCTCGAGGCACGCGCGGCTGAGGTCGAGCTCGAGCTGCGCCGTGAAGCCTCCGTCCTCGGCCGGTACCGAGGCGCCATCGCCACCCTCGTTGTCGACGATGCGGACCTCGGCACCCTCCCCGACCAGGCCGTCGAGCTGTCCATGCACTTCGACCGTCTGCTGCGGCGCCTCGAGCACGCTGGGCGGCGGCAGTGGGATCGAGATGCCGCGGTCCCCGATCAAGACCGCGCTTCGGTGCGCCTGCACGGGCGCGTGGTCGTTGCAACCGCCTGCCAGGAGACCGAGCGCGAGGGCCGTGAGGAACGAGTGCCGCATCCTGCCCTGAGTATAAGCAAAGAATGTACCGCCGGTCAGTCGACCAAGTCCCGAGAGCCTGCGCGGTGCGCAACGCGCCGACCTGCCAACGGCATTGGCAGACGCGCCGCGGCGATCGTCAACTGCGGTGCACATCGAGCTCGAGGCGCTTGAGCTTCTTCTGGAGCCCGTAGCGGCTCAGGCCGAGCAGCTGCGCGGCCTGGGTCTGGTTGTTGCCCGTCTTTTCGAGGGCGCGCGCGATGAGGTCCCGCTCCAGGCGCTCGACGCGGGGCTTGATGCGCAGATCGTCGGGGTCGAGCGCTTCGGCCGGCGCAGCACCGCTGATCGCCGCCGAGAGGTCTTGCAGCGCGACCGCCCCCTCGCACAGCGCGATCCACCGCTGGACCTCGTTCTCGAGCTGTCGGACGTTGCCGGGCCACGCGTAGGCCTGCAGCGCGCGAGAGACAGACGGCGCCAAGCGCAGCGCGGGGGCGCCGTGGCGGCTGAAGAAGTGCTCGATGAGATGCGGGATGTCCTGGGGTCGCTCCCGCAGCGGAGGCAGATCCACCCGGACCACGTTGATCCGATAGAAGAGGTCGCGCCGAAAGGACCCCTGCTCGACCATCGCCTCGAGGTCTCGGTTGCTCGCCGCGACGACGCGGACGTTCACCGCCCGCGGTGCCGTCTCCCCCACCCTGCGCACCTCTCCTTCTTGCAGCACCCGCAGCAGCTTCGTCTGCATCGGCATGCTCATCTCCGAGACCTCGTCGAGAAAGATCGTGCCGGTGTCGGCAGCTTCGAAGAGGCCCGGCTTGGCCTTCTGCGCGCCCGTGAACGCCCCCTTGGCGTGACCGAACAACACGCTCTCGAGCAGCGTCTCGGGGATCGCACCGCAGTTTTCGGCCACGAACGGACCCCCCGCGCGACCGCCCGCCTCGTGCAGGGCCCGCGCGACCAGCTCCTTGCCCGTGCCGCTCTCACCGTGAATCACCACCGGCACGTCGGCGTCGGCGATGCGGTCGATCAGGCGAAAGACGTTCTGCATCGCGGGCGCGCTCCCAATGATGCCGCGGTACCCATCGCGCGCGGGCGCCTGCCGCCGGGCATCCTCGCGAAGCGCCAGCACCTCGGCCTCGCGCTGCTCGAGCAGCGACGAGAGCTGCGCGGACGAAGCGGTCAGCGCCTCTGTCTTCCGTCCGAGGTCGTCCAGCGCCGCGGCGTGCGCGACGGCGAGCGCCGCCAGGTCGGCGAACGCTTCGATCGAGGCCAGGTCCCCCTCGCCGAAGTTGCCCCTGCGCAGGCGGTGGTCGACATAGGCCGCACCCAACAGCTCGCCGCGAAACCGCAGCGGGACCGCGAGCACCGAGCGCAGGTTGAGGTGACTGATGCTGCGCGAGTCGTCGAACCGCTCGTCGGCTGCCGCGTCAACGCTGAGCACCGGTTCGCCGGACTCGAGCACGCGGTCGATGACCGAGCGGGAGTAAGACGCGCCCTCGGATCCCTCACTGAGCTCGCGCGTGACGGAGAGATCGACGCCGGCGGCGCGACGCACCACCACCGCGCCGCGTTCGGCGTCGGTCAGCTCCATGACCGCGTCGACCACCTGCTCGAGCAGCGGCTCGAGCCGATCTTCTCGCGCAAACCTCCGGTACATGCGAAGCAGTCGCGCGTACTGGTCGTCCACGCTCGGAGCCGCTGGCTGCGCGTGCGCAGCCGCAGCCTCGCCGGGCTCGAGGTCCTCGAGCAGTTCACGCAGTGCTCGCGAGTCACCACCTTCGGCGAGAAGAGACGTTCTAACGGCAGGGCGATCGGTGGGGCGAGTCTTCTGCATGACGAGTTCCACGGTTGAGAGCAGGCGATGTGCCAGGGCACGTCGTTGGGCGGCGCTGCCGTGCTCGAAGCGCAACGCAGCGAGCAGCGCGCGGTCGAAGGCGATCGCCAAGTCCAGGCGATGAGCGGCGCGCAGCGTTGCGGACGTCCCGCCGCGACGCATCAGCGCGAGTCCGACCTCGAGCAGCCCAGCGTCGCCGACGCGGGTCGCGACCAGCACGGTGGTCGCTGCGGCTCTTGCGAGGGCGAACGGGTCGTCTTCGGGGAGCGCATCGATGACCCGCTCGAGCACGCGCACGCACACGTTGGCGCGCCCGCTCAGGCACGTAAACCACGCGGCGCGCAACCAAGCGTCACGGGCTTCGGCCGGGCATGACGCTGCGTCGAGCGACGCGGCCGCCTTCGCGTAGCCAGCCGCGATCTGCGAGAGCACGCCGGCGTGCGGGCGTGCCCCTGCGCCGGCGAGTCGCGCGTCGGCCCTCAGCCGCCCGCATCGGGCCTGGACGAGCGCGCCGTCTCCCGAGCCGACCGCGGCCTCGACCGCGCCCACGATCGCCTCAATCTCATCGCTCGCGCCCACCCGCAGCAGCAGCTGCACGAGGTTCAGCGCCGCCTCGACGAGCGCGCTCGTTTGCCCCTGTGCCAACAGCCCGCGCAACGCCGCCCGCCCGTGCTCGATGCCGTCATCGAGACTGAGGGTCAGGATCGCGAGGGCACACGACGTGCCGCGCAGCGTCAGCCCCCCCACGGGTTCTCCGGCGCGAACGAACGCAGCCGCAGCAGCCGCAAACTTCTGCGCCGCCCCCTCGAGGTCGCGACGGCCGTGCGCGAGGTTGCCTTGAAGTTGAAGGACGCGGGCGGCGACCGCCGACGCCTCGACGTCGCCCTGGCCGTGCGCCCATTCGAGCGCACGCTCGAGGCGTCGCTCGGCCCGCTCCAGATCCCCGCTGAGCGCCGAAGCATACGCCGCCCACAGCAGCGCCGAGGCCACGCCGAGCTGCAGCGGCACGTCATCGACCCCCAATCGCGCCGCCTCGGCGGCGGCGCTCACCGCTTCGCCACGGTCGACGTACACCCGCCACCGCAGGCCTCGCTTCTCCCATCGCAGCCGCGCCGAGTCGTTCGCCGCGTCGGGCAGCAGCGCGCAGGCGCGGTCGAGCTCGCCGAGCCGCTGCAACGCCCGGGCGCGGGCGAGACGGCATGCAGGGTCGCCCGGTGCTCGTGCCGCCAGAGCCTCCGCCGCCTTCGCGTCGCCCTGCGCGAGGCGAAGGGACGCCGCGACCGCCAGCAGCGAGGCGGGTGCGTCTGCAGACTCGATCATGTCCAGCGCTCTGACCACCTCGGGGTCTCGCGGGTCGCTGCCGCGCAGGCGGATCTCGAGCGCGGCGTCGTCTCGGGCATCCACCGCCCACGCCAGGGACTCGCCGCGCCGCGCTCGTGCCTCCGAGCGCACGCGGTCCCCCAACGTCAGGCGGGCCTGCGCGCACGCCAGCGCATGTGGACGGCCCTGCGGGGCCAGGGTCGGCGGGAGCCCGTCGGCGGGTCCGTACCAATGGGCGCGCAGGATCATGAGAGCGAGGCCGGGCTCCATGCCGACGTGTTCGTCTGCAGCGGAGGCTGCAACCGCGGCCACGTCGTGCACGTCCGCGTCTCGCCGAGCACAGGCCTCGCAGACTCGAACGAGCGCGGGGGGCCACGCTCCCGTCACGACGCGTAGCGCCCGCGCGAGCGCTTCGATCTCGGTCTGCGTGCCCTCGACCGCCGCCGAGACGAGTCGGATCGTCTCGGGCTCCGACAGCGGCCGCGGCCGAAGCACCCGAACGCCATCGATGTGCTCCAACGCGTCGCCCTCGGCGTCCTGCGCGGTGATGATGAGCCTGCCCCGCGCGAGTCGGCTGGCGGCTTCCACCCTCGGCACGGCCGAGAGGGCGACGCCACCCCCGAGCAGACCGACCACTGGGTCGCGACGGTCTCGCCCAGCCCACGCCTCGAGCCACGTTCCACTGCTCGCGCCCTCGTCTCGAGCCCACGCGTCGGCGTCCCGACGCACGGCGGCGTGCCCCCGCGCGTTGAGGCGCAACACGAGCTCTTCGACGACGCGGTCGCGGCCCGACCCCTTGGGCCCCGCGACCACGAGCAGCCGCGTCTCCCCCCCGGCGAGGCTCGACACGGCCTCCTCGAGCGCAGCGCCCTCGTAGGGCCAGCGCTGAGGCACCCACCAACGGAGCCGACCCGCGACGACGGCCGCGTCCGCGGACGCGAGATCACCGAGGCGCCGGGCGAGCTCTCGGGTGGAGCCCGGCCGGGCACTCGCCTGGGGCAGCAATGTGCGGCACAGCAGAGTCATGACGGCAGGGGACAGCTCTGCCACCCCCAGCGACCGCAGCCGGGCGCGCACGTCCGCCCGAGACTCGACCCCGAGCAGCGCTTCGGGACGGGGCCACGGCGCTTCGCCGGTCAGCCTCCACACCAGCAGAGCGCCCAGCGAGAATCTGTCGGCCGCTGGCCCCCCGCCCCCCGCGAGCACCTCGGGCGCGAGGAAGCCCGGCGTGCCGGTGCCGCGGCGGCCCAGCTGCGCCAAGTCGACGAGCGTCCGTCGCTCCCCGTCGACGACGACGTTGCTCGGCGACACGTCCCCGTGATGGGTCCCCATGTCATGCAGCGACGCAAGCGCGCGGGCGACCGCCGCGACGTCGGCGAGCGCCTCGCGGACGGGAACCGGGCCCGGCGAGAGCGGCGCGCCGGGGACCCACTCGGTGATGAGCCAAACGGTCCCATCGGCTGCCTGCGAGAGCGATCGCGGCGCGGGGAGGTGCGCCGACGCGGCCCGCCGCAGCGTCTCGAACGCGTGTTGCACGGCGGCTCGCGCCGAGGGGGGGACCCGCTTCGCGACCACCTCTCGCCCGGCTTGCACATCCTGGGCACGCCACGCGCCGCCCTCTGCGCCGTCGCCTAGCCGATCCCGCAGCACGATGCCCGAAGGGGCGACAACATGATTGGCACCCCCATCAACGAGTTCGAGATGGCGTGGCTTGGGTTGGCTCAACGCGCCTCATGTTGCCACCGGGCTCGTCGACCCACCAGCGACCGGCGTAGGAGGAAGCTCTACGGACTCAACGTCGTTGCTGCATCCCTGCAGATCCAGCGCTGCGCATCGCACGCAGAGCGACGCGCGCGGCCTCTGCCACCCTCGTTGGCGCTACCAGTGCACGGTGGCACCCATGCCGGCCTGCAGCGAGACCCCCGCCCGGCCGTCGACGATGATCAGCCGCGGATCGACCCCGAAGTCGAGGGAGAACGAGGGCCCGATCCACACGTCGAGACCCGCGCCGGCTCGAACGCCTCCCGCCAGCCGCGGCGACCCAGCCAGCGGTGGCCGGTAGCTCCCGAGCAGCACGCCTACGTCGAAGCGCGGCTCGATGCGGCGGCGGGTTGGAACGAAGAACCGCACAAATGCGGGGTCGAAGAGCGTCATCCGCCCGAAGTCCCGCACTTCGACGGTGTTGCCCGCGCTGTCGGTCGCGAGGGTCTCGTCGTGATCATGCAAGAAGGTCGTGAGTCCGACCCCGAGCGCGAAGACCGGATGAACGCGCCACCCCAGCTGGACTCCACCGCCCGCCGAGGCCACCGTGCCGGCGCCGGGGCGCTGGCCACCCAAGGGGACCATCGCGCCGACGTGGATCTGAAAGAAGCCCGTGCCTCGCCAGGCGTGGCGCTCGAGTGTCCCGGGGTCGACCCGCGCGGGCGCCTGCGGCAGCGGCTGACCTCGCAGCGAGGGTCCCGTCGCAGGTTCGGCCGTCGGCGTCGCGGTGGCCTCGGTCGCGGGCTCGGCGGTCGGCACCGATGCGACGGCCTGCCAATATAGAAGGAGGGAGAGCATCACGACCGTCTCACCGGTGCCCCCGACGGCCCTGCGTGCGCGGGGCCTTCGACCGCGGCACGGTGCTCTTGGCCGCATCGAACGCGCGTTCCGCGAGACGGGCGAGGGCCGGGTCGTCCTCGTTGCGGGCCGCGAACGCCAAGAAGCCCTGCGCGTCGGGTCCCCCGAGCGCGGCGAGGGCCTCGTACAGCCGGCCCGTGTGCGCGCGGTCGTTCAGCCGCGCCGCCGCGATCAGCTCGGGCACCTGCGCGACCGTGCCGACCTGGCCGAGGACCTCGACCGCCCGGAGCATGACCCGGTCGTCGGGGTGGCGGAGCATCTGCGCCACGACGGGCGCGCTCTCGTGCACGCGCTGCGCCTCCACCCAATCGAGGGCGACGAGCGCAATCTCGGCGTCGGGGTCGCGCAGGAACACGTCGGCGACCTGTGGGGTTCGCGCGAGCTGAACCTTGGCGTCGAGCACCGCGGCCGCGCGCTCGGCGGCCAACGGGAGGTCTTCGCGGACGGCGGAATCGCCCTGGGTCCGCGCCACCTCGACCGACGCTTCGAGCTCGTCGAGCACGCCGGCGAGGTCGGGCGGCACCTCCATCTCCATGTCGAGACGGAGCACGATGCCGTCGCTGTCGCGGCGCTCGGTCACGGCCGCGACCACCGACACCGTGGCCTCGGACTCGAGGCGGAACATGGTGGCACCCTCGAGCGCGTCCTCGAGCGTCTGCCGCTGCCACGCCCGATCGCTGCGGCCGCCTGCCGCCCGCGTGTGCAGCTCGGTGAGCGAGACGGCGTAGGCCGCCTCGGGGCCGGACGCGGTCTGCTTGCAGCCCCCCGAGCCGAGCCCGGCGAGCACGACGAAGGCGAGCCCGACCGCGCGGGCGTTGGGCTGTCGCCGAAGCACCGACCCGACTCTAGCAGCCCGGGGCGCAACTCGCCGCGTGCGATGGCGCGGGAACACGCCGGGTCAGACCCCGCCGCGAGCCTCCGCGGGGGACTCGACCCAGCGTAGGTCCGCGGCGGTGCGAGCGGCCCACAGCTCGGCCCAGCGGCGCGCCGCCACCTCGACCGTGGGCACCTCGTCGACCAGGTCGGCGACCGACTGCATGCGCAGGCCCTCGATGCCGCAAGAGACGAGCGCACCGAACAGCTTGGGGTCGACACGGAGGTTGAGCGAGAGCCCCTGCACCGTGACGCCGCGGGAGATGTGCACCCCGATCGAGCCGAGCTTCACGTCGCCGACCCACACGCCCGGGTGGTCCATCCGAAACTCCGCGCCCTCGACCCCGAGCTCCTCGACCAGTGCGATGGACGTCTCGGCCAGGTGGTGGAGGTGCGCGCGGATCTGCCGGCCGATCGGTACGACCGGGTAGGCGACCAGCTGACCGGGCGCGTGGAGCGTGACCTGCCCGCCCCGCGGGGTTTGCGAGACCCCGACCCCCTCGGCCTCGAGCTGCGCGTCAGTCCAGAGGATGTCGTCCTGGCTGCCCCGTCGACCTACAGTGAGGACCGCGGGGTGCTCGACGAGGAAGAGGATCGGGTCCTCCCGCTCCTCGACGACCGCGTCACGCGCCGCCGTTTGCAGCGCGAGCGCCGCATCGAACGCCATCGGCCCCAGCCAACACGCGCGCAGCGGGGTGCCCATCAAGTGTCCAGTCCGGCGACCGACTCCACGAAGGTCGGGTCGAGGACGGGCACCTCCAGGGTGAGCGTCTCGACGCCGATGCGGTTGCGGGTCATCCACTCGGCGAGCTCGGCCGCGCCGATCGACCGGCCGTCGAGATCATCCCCGCCATCCCCCATGCAGAAGAAGAGGTGAGCGCCGCAGCCGTTGCGATCGGCTTCGCCCTCCCAGTTCTTCGGGTCGACCGACGTCTTGCGCGGGATGACGACACACAGGGTGCGGCCCTCCTCGTCGGACTCGGGGTCGTCGACGACAAGCTTGCCCATGCCGCGGCTCGGCGGCAGCGCCGAGGCCAGCGCGTAGCCCTCACGCTCGAGATAAATCCTCACCAAAGACTCGAGGGCTCGAGCCCCAAGTGACTGCAACCACGCGAGAAGTTGCGTCGCCGTCTCGCGCTCGAGCGTGCGCGCCGACTCGCGAAGGGCGACCTCGGACTTGGCCACGGCCTCGGGCAGGCGGG
Source organism: bacterium (assembly GCA_024742475.1). Taxonomy (GTDB): domain Bacteria; phylum Myxococcota_A; class Polyangia; order Nannocystales; family Nannocystaceae; genus CAJXVA01. The sequence goes on from JANSYI010000051.1 coordinate 26,243, forward strand.
TGCCCTGCAGCTGGTAGCGGGCGTCACCGCGGGCTGCGAATCGCGACGCGCGACCGCGAAGCCGGACGTCGAGCAGCAGCGCGGCGGTGACTGCGCGCTCGATTTCGGAGATCTCGCCTCCGAGGACGTTCTGGTTGGCGAGCGTCTCGGAGATCTGACGGACGTGCAGGGAGCGAGACCCCGCGTCTGCGAGGACCTTCGCCACCTGGTCGAGCAGACTCTCGGTCGAGGTCTGGGCGGGACGAGACCCCGCGCCTCCGGCCCACTCGACCCGCTTGCCTCGGCGCCGGCGACGACGACGACGCCGACCCCCACGCTCCTCCGACCCATCGCGAACCCGATGCGCCCCCTTGGGACCGCTGCCGGGCTCGCGGTCAGCCTCGGCCTCCGCCGCCCGCTCCTGCTCCTGCTGCATCGTGTCGAGCTGGTCGCGCAGCTCGGGGCGCTCCTCGACCAAACGCGAGACCGCGTTGGCCATGACGAGGGCGACGTCGGTCACACCGTCGAGCCCCGCGTCGGTAGGGGCGGCGAACTCGAGGGACTTGGCCGGCTCGTCGTCGGAAGCCGCCTCGGGCTCGGGTGCCGCGGCCGCCTTACGGCGGGTCGTCTTCTTCTTGCGCGTCGTCTTGCGGCGGCTCGAAGATGCTTCATCCTTCGCATCCTTCTCTTTGGAATCCGTGGGTTTTTCCGGTTCAGGAGCAGGCGGTGGGTCGGGGAGATTGGCGCCGGGGCGGATGCCGTAGTGGCCGGGCTTCTCCCGCATGATGATCGGCTCTTCGCCGTTGCGGCCCTTGCGGACCGCGGAGTTCAGGCAGCTCCGCATCGCCGCCTCGGGGTCGCGCCCGACGTGGGAGAGGAGGTTCTTTTCGACGGCGAGCCGTGCAACTTCAGAGAAGTGCATGGCGCCGTCAACGTTGCGCAGGATTTCGATCGCAGCCTCGAGGAAGGTCATGGGTGCGGGCTCGTCTGGTTGTAAGGGAGTCGTGGGGGATGAGCCACGCTCGACGCCTGGGGGATGAAGGAAGCCAGCGAGAACATCTCGCGTGGACGAAAGGAAGGACGTCCCCAGGGTTCGAGCGGGTGGGCGCACACCGGCAACAGCCGGCCCAGCGCCGAGTCGCGGAATTATCCGAAAATTTGCTCGCGATTGGCAAGGGCTGCTAGCCGCGAAAAGCGATGCGTCCGCTCACCTTCGGAGTCCTCGTTTCTGCGCCTTCCGCCCGCCTCTCCCCGATCACGGCGGATCCACGGGACGAGGGCACCGTGGACGAGACCATCGAGGGGCTGATGGATCTGCGCAGTGGATCGGATCTGGCCGCCGCGCTGAGAGAACAAGGGTTTGCGGCCACCCCTATCGCCGTCGACGACGATCTGGACCTGGCGCTTCGCCAGGCGGACGTCGACGCCTGCCTGCTCGCGCTGCACGGACGCGCGGGTGGCACAGGGGACGTGCAGTCGCTGCTGACGATGCGGGGGCTGCCCTTCGTGGGACCCGCGAGCGGCGCAGTCTCCCTGGCGTTCGACAAGACCCGCTCCCGGCAGGTCCTCGCGTATCACAACCTCCCAACCCCGGCCTCGCTCGCGCTGGGGCCGAACAACAAGGCGTCCGACAAGGCGCTCGAGCTCTTGGGGTGGCCTTGCGTGGTCAAGCCCCGCCGCGGCGCCCTCGGCCTCGGCGTCGCGCCACTCATCGACCCCGAGCAGGTCGGCGCGGCGATCGGCCGGGCCCTCGACGTCGACGACGAGGTCGTCCTCGAGCGCGCGATGTCTGGCACCGAGGTGCAAGTGGTCGTCATGGGCGACCGAGTGCTCGGCGCGATGGAGGTCCACCGCCGCCCGATCCCCGGATTGCTCGGCGGCAAAGAGGACGTCGACGGCGACTACGTCTGCCCGCCTCAGATGTCGCGCGGTCAGATCGACGGCCTGCACAACCTGGCTCGCCGCGCGGTCGCGGCCCTGGGCCTGCGCGAGGGCATCTCGCGCGTCGATATCATGGTCGGGGATCGCTACAACGAGGTCATCCTCGAGGTCGAGCCCCTGCCACCGCTGCACCGTGACGGGGTCGTCGCGCGGGTCGCTCGCGCCGCTGGCATCACCTACCCCGCGCTGGTCAGCCACCTCGTCAGCCGCGTCATGCCCCGCGTGGATCGACGACGCGCGTCGGCTCCCGCGCTCCTTCAATAGACCATGTCGATCGTCCGCCCCACCATTGCCGCCGCCGCCCTCCTCGCCTGCCCGGGGCCTTGGTTGCTCGAGGCATCCCTGGCGCAGACCGTGGCTCAGGGGTTCTCACGATGCGCGGACGGAACCGGCGGGTGCGGCGACTTGGGCGGCATCGCGCTGGACGCGGGGGGCGTCCGCTTGCACGGGCTCGCCGTGCAACGCCGAGGGCTCGAGGTTCGAGCCCGGCACGCGGAGGTACGCCCGGCGTGGGACGGGCTCGACGTGCACCTCGAGGGTCTCGAGATCGCGCGCGCTTCGAACACCGCACCGCCCACCACCCCCTCCCCGGAGCCTAACCCGAAGGCGCGCTCCCCCCTCGTGGACACACACGGTCTGACCGTTCGCGTCCACGCGACCGGGACCACTGTCCTTCGCGAGGCGGGGCTGACCGTGCTGCTCGACGAGCCCTCGCTGAGCGTCGGGCCAGACGGAGTCCCGCACGCGTCCGCGGGGCTGAGCGTGCAGCACCCCCGCGGCTCGTTGCACTCCGGCGGTCGGCTGCGCGCCGTCGCCCGCGGCACGCTGCAGACCTGGGCGGTCACCGGCACCGTCCACGTCGCCGACGGACCTCCGCTCCGCCTGCGCGGACAACTCGACCCAGACCGCGTGCGTGCCGAGCTCGAGCACGAGGGCGGCGGCTGGATCCATCTCGCCCTGTGGCCGCAGGCACGCTCGGCGCAGATCGAGGCCGACAGGTTCGCCCTCCACGGGCTGGGGCGACTGGGCCGCCAAACGCACGACGGGGTCGTCATCGATGCCTCGTCGGCGACGGTGGGCGGCCGGCTCGAGCTCGAACCCTCTGTTGGAGGCGGCGTCTCCCTACACGCCTCGGGCGTCCAGCTCGAGGGCGTGCGCGTGGAGCACGCGAAGTTGTCCTCGTCCCCGGTGTCCCTGGGCCGCACCAGAGTCGATGGCAACGCCACGGCCCAGGGCCTCGAACGATTCGACGCCGACCTCACGCTCGGCCACGAGACGCTGGCGCTCTCGGTGACGGCGTCCCGCCGCGCGCAACGGGCCGCGTTGCGGGTCGAGCTTCCCGATGGCCCGTGTCAGCGCGTCTTCGACGGGCTCCCCGACGGCTTCGCCGACGCCATGCGCGGCACACAGGTCGATGGGACGCTCGGTGGACACATCGAGGTGACGGTCGACTTCGACCAGGCCAAGGCCCGCGCGGCGCAGCTGGCCGCCGACCCTCTCGCCGAGCCGCCCGATCCCGGCACGCTCGACGTCGACTTCCCGTTTCGCGAGCAGTGCCGCGTCGTGGCCGACCCCGCCGCGCTGGACGTGGCCGCGCTGACCAAACCCTACCGGCACCGCTTCGTCGACGCCCATGGCGTGCCGCGCTCGATCCTCGTGGCCGACGGCGCCCCACACACGGTCGAGCTCGAGGATGTCCCGCTGGTCGCGGGCGCGTTCGTGACCCTCGAAGACGCGCGCTACTTCAAGCACGACGGCCTCGACCTCGAGCAGGTGGCCAACGCGCTGTGGCACAACCTCGCCGCCGGAGAGGTCCAGCGCGGGGCCAGCACCATCACCCAGCAGGCCGCACGCAACCTGTTCCTGGGGCTCGACCGCACCGCCGCCCGCAAGCTGCAAGAGGCGTTCGTCGCCACCCGCATCGAGTCGAGCGTCAGCAAGCGACGTCTGCTCGAGGTCTACCTCAACATCATCGAGCTCGCCCCGGGCGTGCACGGGGTCGAGGATGCAGCGTGGTTCTACTTCGGCCGCAGCGCCGCGGACCTGACCCCGCTGCAGGCAACACACCTGGCGATGATGGCCCCCGCGCCCCGCACGTACAGCGAACGCTTCGTCAGCGGCAAAGTCGACCCGAAATGGCGGGCCGACCTCGACGCCCAGGTGCGTCGACTCGCGCGACACAAGGTCATCGACCGCCCCGCAATGATCCGCGCGCTACGCGGCGAACTCGACCTCGTCGACCGACGGCCGTCGGGGGCACAGCCGGGGTAGGTCCGCGGCAAGTCCGGCCGTGGCCCGCCGCCTACACGCCGGCGAACAAGCGCGCACCGAAGCTGTCGGAGAGGCGAGTCTCGTCGAAGATCCGCTGGGCGGTCGCGGCGATGTCGTACTCGACGCGCTTGAACTCGAACCGCCCGCGGTCGGTGTCGTAGATCGTGTAGCTGGCGCGGGGATCGTGATCGCGAGGCTGGCCGACCGAGCCCACCGAGACGATGTAGCGGAACTCGGGGTGCACCTCGAAGTCCTTGGTGATCACCTCGTAGACGCGCTCGCGCCCCAGCGCGTACGCCTTGCACAGGTGGGAGTGGCCGATGAACGTGACCTGTCCGAGATCTTCCCAGATCGGGATGCAGGTGCTCGCCTGATCGACCGTGAAGATGTACTCGAACTGCTCGAGGTCCAGGGGCGAGCCGTGGCAGAAGTGGGTGTCGTCGTCCTTGGCCGAGTACGGCAGGCTCTTGAGCCACTGCATGTTCTCGGACGACACCAATGACGCGTGCAGGTCGAGGGCCTCGCGCGCCGCGTCGTAGTAGTAGCTGTAGTCCATGCGACCCGACACGGCGGCGTCGTGGTTGCCCAAGATCGTGTGCCGCGTCACCGCGCGGACCTTCTCGCAGCACTCGTCGGGTTGAGGCCCGTAGCCGACCGTGTCACCGATGCACACGAGCGCATCGACCTTCTCTCGATCGAACTCGCGCAAGACGGCCTCGAGGGCGCCCAGATTGGCGTGGGTGTCGCTGAAGATTCCGTACCGCATCAAGCCTCTGCTTCGACTTCGACCTCGGGCACCATGATGGCTTCGTACGCCCGACGCGAAAAACCGCGAACCTGGGTGTTCTCCGGTAGTGGAGCTTCACCCCGAACGGCTGCCGAAGATTCGCTCACCGAGCGCAGTGTAGCAAGCGCGTGCCGAGCCGCAGCGCGCACACGTGCATCGCCCGCGTCGGCCAGTGCCGCCACCGCGTCGTGGCCCGGGGATGGATCGCGCGGCCCGACCGTCCCATCGGACAACGCGACCTCCGCCAGCGCACGCGCGACGCGTTCGACCGCACGCTGCTCGTTGGGCGTGCCGCCCTCGACCCGAAGGACCTGACACAGGCGCCGCAGCGCCGTGGGGCCGAAGGAGCCGAGCGCGCGGGCGACGTCCACCCACATGCTCGTCTCTTCGGCCACCAGATGCTCCGAGAGCGGCTCCAACGCGGTGGGGTCCTGGGCGAGGCCGAGCAAGATCGACGCCGCCTGCCGCAGCTCGCGTCGCGGGCTGGCCAACCAGTCGATGAGATGAGGCACCACTTGTGGGCCCATGTCGTTGAGGTCGGGCAAGAGGGCGAGCAGCTCGTCGTTGTCGAACTGATCCAGCGCCGCGAACACGTCTTCGAGCTCGCCGGCGCGCTTGCCCTGCAGGACCTCGGCCGCGATCTTCAGCCGCTGGGAGGGGTCGTGCAGCGCGGGCTCCACCCCCGAGGGCGGCGGCGGCGGCACGGGTCCACTCGCGGGGGACGGCGGGGAGCCGGAGTCGGGCACGGCCGCTGGCTCGGGCATGCCCAGCGCGCCTCGAAGCGCGGGCGGGTACGGGAGATCCTTGCGGCTGCACAGCTCCGCGATGGCCTCCCATGCCTTGCGGGCGGCGTCGGGCTCGAGATCTCCCTCTTCGCCCTCAAGGGCGGCCCGCGCCTCGCAGAGCTTGGACGCGTAGGTCGCCAGGTCGGGGACGAGCCCCGAGGCGACCACGCGCCGCCAGAACCGGCGCGGCGCGACGAGGCCGTGATCGAGCGAGCCTTGCAGAACGCGGCGGCGTAGCGCGTCGTACTCGGTCATCGGCAGGCCTTCGACCTCGAGCAGACGCGCGAGCGACGGCTTGCTCGAGACCCGGTCGAGGTGCTCGAGGGCGGTGGTCGCCTCGGCCGCGCCGATGATGTGTTGGTATGCGCCCGCCGCGATGGTCTCGGCCGGCGGCTCGAGCCGCGCGTCGACGTCGAGCTGGCCGAGCGCAGCGCGAGCCTGGTGGTAGCGCTCGGGCGGGAGCTGCTCGCGCGCGAGCAGGGTGCGCGCCGACTCCAGACACAGCGCTGCGTTGGGTTCGAGCCCCTCGCATGCGGCATCACGCGAGAGCGCGTCCCCCTCGTTGGGGGTGACCACCAGCTCGAACGCGAAGCGCTGCGAGAGCACCCGAAAGACCTCCGCGCTGGCCGGATCGCCGGGGTCGAGCACCGCGTCGATGACGGCCTTTTGACCGAGGAACGACGCGACCGTTCGGACGCCGAGCAGCGGATAGCCGTGGTCACGAAGCAGCACCGGCCGCGCCTGCAGGTGTGCGCGCTCCCATTTGTCGCGCTCGCTGGGGTCGACGGTGGCCCGGGCGACGACGGCCTCGCCCTCGACGGCGAGCTCGCCGACATAGGCCCCCAACACCGGCGGTCGAAAGGTGCCCGGGGTGCGCGTGTCGGCCCCGATGATCTGAGGGACGCCCGGCGGCATCGAGCCTCCGGGCTGCTCGGCAGGCGGAGGGCTCGCGGCGGGGGGCTCGGCGGCGCTCGCCAACCCCGGCATGTCGATCACAAGCTCCCCCGAGCGGGCCGGCACGACCTCGACCGCGCTACGAGGGCGGAGCGTCGACTCGACCAGGTCGTAGAAGACGGGCGTGGGCTGCAGCATCCACGGGCGCACCGCGTGCGACCGAGACTCGACCGCGTCGAGGTGCTCTCGCAGAAGGCGCAGCAGGCTGCCCCGCTGCGCCTCGGCCACCTGCAACGTCGCCTCGCGCGCGACCGCATCCACGCGCAGCCAGGTCCCCGCACATCGGGCCTGCGCGCCGCAGTCGGGGCACGTCCCCTCGAACGGACCGTCTTGTTGAACGCGAGCGTCCAGATCGGGGCGCGCTTGCGCGTCTACCCAGCGCCAGTACATCACCGCGAACATCGTGCCGCAGTGACAGGCGTACGCGGCAGAGTCGGGCCAAGTTGCATCCATCGATTGTCGTGTGCTCGCACGATAGCGCCGCGCTGGTGGACGTGGCAAGGTTCGCCGATGTCCCACGACCGTGGACCGAGCGAAGGCGCGCCTTCCTCCATCGTTGGCCGCGCCCCGCGCGCAAAAGGCCTCGAAACAGCCCGTTCGGCGCAAGATCTCGTCGACGAGCTCGTCGGTATGTATCGAGAGCAAATCACGCGTGCGCTCTCGGTCGACCTCGACGACAGCCCGACCAGCTTGGCCTTCGTCGACCACCACCTGAGCACCGCGTCCGAAGAAGATCGGATCCCCATCCTCTTCTTGCTCGCCTCGTCGGCGGGTGCGTACTACGGGGAGCTCGTCCGGCGGCACATCGGTGGCACCTGGATCGGAGACGGCAAGGATCCTCGCCGGCTCCGCATGCTGATGAAGCATCAGTTCATCTACTTCTCCCCGGTCGACCAGGCGCTCGAGGCGATCGCCGGCAAGAGCCTCGAGCCCTCCGATCCCCGACTCGACGGCGCGCAGACGTTCGATCCCGCCTTCCGCCTGCGGCCGATCCTCGACCCGGACGCCACGCAAGACGATCACGACGCGGTGTGGCTCTCCGCCCGCCTCGGTGAGCTGCCCGCCGTCCCCGAGTCGCAGTTCGTCAGCCTGACGTGCCGCTTCGAGAGCCTGCAGCTGATGCACGAGTTGTTGGCGACCAAGCACGCCTCCGAAGGCAAGCAGCCCGCGCAGCTCGGCATGGAGGACTACCTCGAAGCCCTGGCCGCGGACGCCCGGGCAAACACCGAGGACTGAGCGGGCACGCAGGCGCACCCGCGGCGATCCGTGCAGGTGCGTGCGGCTCCCACGAGGTCGACGAACCACCGCGCGCGGCGAACACCGGCCTGTCCGGGTCGTGTAGACTCCTGGCGAATGCAAGGCGGGCCAGCCATGCCTCTTGCGGAGGTCCTGCAGGCGTTGTCACGAACGCCGAACACGCAGGCTCAGCTCCGCGCTGCGTTGGCAACCACGTGTGCGCGGTGGCAGCTGCTGTCCGGGGACGGGGACGCGGCGATCCGCCAGCTTGCGCACGCGCTCGAGATGGTCCCAGACCTGCGACCTGCGATGCGGCTGCTCTACCGCATCTACCTCGACCGCGGCGACGTCCGCTCGGCGGTCATGTACCTCGACCAAGAGATCCGAGCGACGCGTCACCCGCGGGAAGCCGCGGCCCTGTACCGCGAACGGGGCCAGCTCGTCGAGGCGCACTTCCACGACCTCGGCGCCGCCCAGCAGTGCTACCAGGCCGCCCTCAAGGCCACCCCACGGGACCTCGCCGTGCTGCGATCGGTCGAGCGGGTCCTGCTCGGCAAGGGTGACGTATTCTGGCTCGCCGAGAATCTCGAAGCGCAGCTCGAAGTGGTGCAAGACGGCAAGACCGTCGCGGGTCTGCTGCACGAGCTCTCGCTCATCGAGGCCCGACACAAGGGGGACCACGCGCTCGCGGGCGACATGATGCTCGGCGCGCTCGAGCAGCTGCCGGCGCACCCGGTCCTGGCCTCGGACCTCTTCCGCATCGCCGAGGCCACCGGTGACGCCGCCTTGATGCTGCACGCGCTCGAAGCCGAGGCCGAGGGGCGTGCCACGGAGCATCGCGCCCTCCCCCTCGCCCGGGCTTCCGTGGTGCTCCGAGAGCAGCGTGAACGGGGCGCGGCGCTCGGCCTGCTGCGAAGCGCGGCCAAAGCGGCGCCGCACAACTTCTCGCTGTGGCGCAACCTCGAGGAACTGGCCATGGCCACGAGCCACTACGAGGTCGCGGCCGAGGCCTGCATCGGACAGATCCGAGCCGTCGGCGATCAGGCCGACGGACCCGCGCGGGCGGAACTCTACTACCGGCTGGGCAAGCTCGCCCTCTTCCGGCTCGAGCGGCCGCAAGAAGGCCTCGCCTCGATGCGGCGAGCGCTGCGGCTCAGCCCGGGGCACCCCCCCACCCTCGAGGACACCGGCCGGTACCTCAACGCCGGCCAGATGTGGTCGCAGCAGCTGGAGTTCGTCAATTTCGAGATCGCCGCCGCCGGCGAAGCGGGGCTGACCCGGGAGGAGCTCGCCCAATGCCACCTGCGAGGCGGCCAGATCATGGAGGAGCAGCTGGGCGAATACGAAGGCGCGCGCAAGGCCTATCGCGAGGCCACCAGCGTCGCTCCGGCGTTTCGACCACCCCGCGACCGCCTCGAACGCGTCCTGCACCACATCGGCGACACCGAGGGCCTCAAGCGCTACTACACCGAGGAGCTCGAGCACGCGCAGACTCCGTCGCGGCGGGCGTTCCTGCGCTCCGCGCTCGGCCAGCTGCACTCGGGTGACGACGACCCGTCCGAGGCGATCGCCCAGCTGCAGGCCAACCTCGCCGAGAGCGAGCGGCAACCTTCGATGCAGCTGCTCGCGCGGCTGCTGGCGAGGGCCGGCCGGACCGAGGAGCTGCTCGAGGTCACCGAGCTGGAGATCGAGCAGACGCAGTCTCCGGCCCGACGCGCCAAGCTCATGCACCGCGCGGGGGAGCTAGCCCTGTCCCAGGGAGACACATCCCGCGCTCGGCAGCTCTTCGAAGGCGCGCTCGAGGCCGTCGACGACCACCTGCCCAGCCTCGAGGCGCTGGGGACCTTACTGCGCGACGAGGACGACTGGGAGGGGCTGGTCGACCTGCTCCGCAAAGAGCTCCTGTACGCCAACGACCGCACCCGCCAGGTCGGGCTTCAGCTCGAAGTCGCGAACCTGCTCTCGAGTCGCCTCGGACGCGACGAAGACGCGCTCGCAGAGCTCCAGGCGCTGCTGCGTCGGTGGCCGCGGCACCTGCCCGCGCTGCACGCAGCCGAGCGCATCGCCGCCCGACTGGGCAACGACGAGCTGCAGCTGACGCTGCTCGAGCAGCACGTCGGCGCCGTCGGGGGACCCCGCACGCGTGCGCTGCTTCTGCACCGCGCGGCCCGCATTCGGGCGCGACGAGGCGACGGAGCACGCGCGGTGCGAGACCTCGTCCGCGCCCTCGAGCTGTGGCCTCAGCTGGGCGTCGCGCGGGCGCAGCTGCTGCGCATGTACGAAGCCGACGGACGCACTGCGGAGCTGCAGGCGTTCGCCGAAGCCGGCCTCAACGCCGAGCGAGGCGCGTCCAACCGCCGCGCAATGGCCCTGCAGCTCGCCGAGATCGCACCCAACCCCGTCGTCGCGCTGCAGTACCTCGCGCCGCTTGCCGAGGCGAACCCAGCCGACGTGCTCGCGCAGCTGCGGCTGGCGCGTGCCGGCCTCGAAGCAAACCGGCCATCGCGACAGGCCGGCGCGCTGGCAGCCGCTGCGGAGACGCTGCTGGCCCACGGCGACCACGGCGACCACGGCGACCACGACCCGAGCCCCGTCCTCTCGACGATCCGCTACCGCGCGGCGCGGGCCGAAGAGGCGGCGGGCAACCTGGACGAAGCCGACCAAGCCTACGCGCGCGTGCTCGACGACAACCCCGGACACGTGCTTGCACAGCGCGGCCGCAAGCGCATCGCGGCGCGAAAGAAGGACCTCGCGGAGGCTCGCGACCTCGACGACCTGCTCTCCCGCGCCGAGGGGCTCGAAGGCGCACCTCGGGCTGCGCTGCTCAACATGGCCGCCGAGCTGCACGAGCGCCGCTTCGACCTGTCCTCCGCCCTGGGCTTGGTCGACCGCGCCCTCGAGGCTCGCCCGGACTACCGGCCTGCGCTGCACGCCCGCGCGCGACTGCTCGAGCGCATCGGCAACGACGAGGCGCTGACGGCCGCGACCGAGACCCTCGAAGAGCTGGCCGAGCGCGCGGTCGAGCCCAGACACGCCGCCGCGGCCCTTTGTCGGGCAGGCACGCTCGCCCTGCGCGCGGTGGAGCGGGGCCAGCCCAACCCGCGCGCGTGGAGCTTGTTCAGCGCCGCAGCCACCGCCGACCCGAACTCCACGCGGGCGCTGCGGGGTCTCATCCGCGCCAGAAAGTCGCACGGGCTCGACGGTGCGCCTTCGCTCGCCGCGGTGCTACCGCAATGCGTGAACGCGCTGCGGGAGCGTGGCGACCTCGACGCCCGAACGCTCCGAGAGATCGGACAACTCAGCGCCGAGGTCGACGGCGCCTCGGCGACCATCGCCCTGCTCACCGCAGGCCTGGCCTCGGTCGAACCGGACGCGGGCCTGCTCGCCGACCTCGCGCAGGTCCACGCCCAAGCGGAGGACTGGCCCGAGGTCGTTCAGGCGCTCGAAGCGGCGCTCGAGCGCGAGCCGTCCCCCGAGCGCCGCGCCGCGCTGCACTACTACGCCGGCGAGGCCTACGAACGCACGGGCGAGGCGCACGACGCCATCCGCCACTTCGTAGAGGCGGGCCGCGGCGGTTTTCATGCCCCGCACGCCTTGGGCTCCGCGGTCCGACTCGCCGACGCCGCAGGGTTCCCCGAAGCGCACGCGGAGGCGCTCGAGCTTCTGGTCGAGGCCACCACGGGCAGCACGCGCAGCCGTGCGCTCCACACCCTGGCCAAGCTGCACCGCGGCCCCCTGGACCAGCCCCAGCGCGCCGTCGAGCTGCTTCGCGACCTCCTCCAGATGTCTCCGACGGACACGTCGGTCGTCGAAGAACTGCGCGACCTGCTCGGCTCGCTCGAGCGCCCCGAAGAAGGCAACGCCGTGCTTCTCGCGGGCATCGCCCACCACCGCTCTTGGCTGCGCGCGGGCAACCCGGACGCCCTGGACACCGCGCCCCTCGAGGGGCTGCGACGGCTCTTCCACGCGATGGGCGACAACACGGGCGTCTACCTCACCGCGTGCGTGCTCGACGTGCTGGGGCCCGACTCGCTCGCTGTGGGGCGGCGCCCCGACGACCTGCAAACCGAGCGGTGGCCGCTGCCCGCGCCCCTCGAGGGACGCCCCCTCGAGGGCATCGCCGCCGACCTCGATCACTCCGGCGCGCTCGACCTGCTTCGCGAAGGCGCGTACTACTTCGCCGAGTTTCCCTTCGAACGTGCGCCAAAGCGGCGGGAGGCGTCCGAGGCCCTACCCACCAACAACGCCGTCGTGATGGTCGCCCAATCGCTCGCCCGGGCGCTGGGCCTGCCGACGCCGCTGGTCTTCTTCGACGAGACCGATGACACCGGGGTCCGCACGTCGCTGAGCCCTGCGCCGTGCCTCATCGTCGGTCGCCGGGTCGCCGGCAACCCCGCAGACCCGGCGGTCCGCGACACCCTGGGCCGCGCGCTCTTTCGACTCGCGACCGGTGGCGACGCCGTGCACACGCGAACCACGGACGACCAGCTGCTCACGCTCGTGTTCTCGCTGTGTCGTGCGACCGGCCAGAGCGTCGACCACCTGCTCTCGATGGACCGCTTCCGCGGGTCGTTCGATCCCGGACTGGCCGAAGTGCTTCGCAACGGCCTTCCCGCAGAGGATCACCTCGAAGACCTCGTCGACTTCGCCCGGGCGTTCGCCAACAACGGCGACCGCTTCCATCCCTCCCGGCTGCGGGCTGGCTTCACCGCCGGACAGGACCGAGCCGGTGCCGCCTGTGCCGGCGATCCCCGCCCCGCCCTGAACACCGCGATGGCCTCGGGCCCACTCGTCCGCGTGCGCGCTTTGATCAGCTACCTCGTCTCCGATGACCACCTCAACCTCCGGCGCGCGCTGGGCTACCACCTTGGAGGCGGCGCATGACCGGGCTACGGAAGACTGGACCCGAGGGAGACGTCCTCGACTTGACCCACCTGGTGGAAGAGGTGGACGGCGCCGCGCCGCCACCGAGCCTGCAAGGTGACCCTTCGAAGCTGTGGCAGATGACCTCGGGGCTGCACGCGAGCCTCCTTTCGACCTCCGTGCCGCTGGGTGCGGCCGAGTCGTGGCAGGACCTCGCTGAGGAACTGGCGGCCGAGAGCCAGCACGTCCAGGACCCGCAACTGCGTTCGGCCATGCTCTTCGAGGCAGGGCGGCTCCTGCTCGAGCGCCTGGGGCGACGCGAAGAGGGCGAGCTGCTGCTGCGGCGCGCCGAGTCCGACCTCGCCTCCGAGCTGCTCGAGGGCAGCACCGATTCCACCGACGAGAGCGCCCAACACCACGGCTCACTCGCCCGCCAACTCAGCGAGCTCGAGTCGCTCGCCAAGGACGCCACGCAGACCGAGCGCGTGCGTGCGGCCGCCTGGGTCGAGTTCGGCCAGCTCTGCGAGGAGCGGACGTCGGCCCACACGAAGGCGCTGCAGGCCTACGAGGCCGCGATGGTCCTCGTCCCCGAGCACCCCGTGGCGGTCCAGCTCGCGGCCGAGCGCGCGCTGCTGCTCGGTGAGACGCAGGCGGCGCAGACCTACCTTCGCGTCGTCGCCGATCAGCTCGAAGGTGGGCCCTACCGGGCCAGCGTCCTCCTCGACCTGGCCGACCTCGCGACCGACCCCGCGCAACAGCGGGCCCTGCTCGAAGAGGCCCGGGCTGCGGACCCCCGCCAGGACACCGTGCTGCGAGAGCTGACACGGCTGGCGGCGGCCAGCGGTGACGAGCAACAGGTCGCACGCCTGCAGCACGAGCTCGCCGCCGTGATCGACGACCCGGTGTCGGCGAGCGTCGCGCGCCACCTGGCCTTCCTGTCGCGGGCCGACTCGGGTCAGCAGGTCGACGACCTCGTCTCGGAGCTCACCGAGGTGGCCGATGAGTCCGAAGACCTCGCGGAGGTCCTCGCGCCGCTCGCCGAGGTCGCGCTTTACGTCGAGCAGCAGGCGTGGGCCGGGGAAGATCCCACGAGCATCCTGGACCTCGAGACCGTCCTTCCCAAGCTCGCCGCCGCCCTCGACGACCCTCGCGAACAAGCGCTGGTGCGCGAGCGCCTGGCCCGGGTACACCTGGCCAGCCTCGAGTCCGCCGCGCCCGCGTGGCCCAAACCTCTGCCCGTCGCCGGCGCGGGCGGGCCCGACCTCTCCGACGAGGAGCGCGCCCGCCTCGAGGCCATCGCCGAGCGCCTCGAGGAAGGGCTCGCGTTCTGTCGCGCCAGGCTGCCCGAGCACCGATGGGTTCAGGAGGCGATGGCGCAGGTCCTCGAGTTCCGTCAGGAACCCACCGCGCTGGTGACCCACCTGCAAGAGTGGGCCCGCGCACAGTCCGCCGGTCCAGGGCGCGCGGCGATCTTGCTGCGCCTGGGCGAGGTACACGAGTCCATGCGGCGCGACCTCCCGCGAGCCGCCGAGGTGTACGAGCTCGCGGTCGCCGAAGACCCCGACAACCCCAACTGCTTGCGCGCGCTCGGCCGCGTCTACGAGAAGATGCGCCGCTGGCCGCAAGCCGTCGAAGCGCTGCGCCGACAGGCCCGCGAAGCCAACGACGAGCCGGAGCGTCTCGCAGCCCTGCGCCGCGTCGCGTCCCTGGCCGAACAAGAGCTCGGTGACATCGATCTGGCGATCTCCGCCCTCCAAGAGGTCGCCTCCCTCGACCCCGAGGATCTGCTGACGCTCTATCAGCTGGCCACCTTGTGCCGGAAGGCCCGGCGCCCCACGGTCTTGATCACCGCGCTGCAGATGCTCGTCGACCGCATCGACGACGACGTGGCTCGCACGGCGCTGCTCGTCGAGCTCGGCGAGGTGCAGGAGCTGCAGCTCAAGCAGCGAGGCGCGGCGCGGCAGTGCTACGAGCGGGCGCTCGCCCTGACCCCGGGGTACACCCCTGCCCTGCGCGCGCTGAGCCGGCTGTACCGCGACAACGGGGACCTCGACGACCTCGTTCGGCTGCTCGACCCCGAGCTCGACAACATCACCGACCCGGCCGTTCTCGCGCTCAAAGCCGGTCGTGTCTGCTTCGAGGAGCTCGGCGACGCGCAGCGCGCCATCGCGTCGCTCCGGCGCGCTTACGAGACGCACCCCGACCTCGTCCCGGCCCGAGAGCTCCTTCTGCAGATGCTCACGGCGACCGGAGAAATCAAGGCCGCCTACGACCTGTTGCGATCGGTCGAGCCACCGGTGAGCCCCGCCCTGTGCGCCGACTACCACTACCGCCTGGGACTGCTCGCCGAAGCATCCGCCCGCCAGGACAAGGGTGGCCAGCCCAACCGCGGTACCCCCTCGGCGCTCGAGGACGCGGCCTTGCAGCACTACCGCGCCGCGCTCAACCAGCAACCAGACCACGGCCTGGCCTACGAGCGCTCGCGCCGGCTGCTGGTGAGCTACCACGACGCCGCCAACGTAGGCCGCCTGCTCGAGAAGGCGATCACCGCCGACGCGGACGGCTCGCGAGCGACTCACCTCGTTCACCTCGCGCGCCTGCGCGCCTCGGGCGGGGACACCACCGGGGCGCGCAAGGCCTACGAAGACGCCTTGTCCGCGGCCCCGGACGACCCGATCGTGCGGCACGAACTCCAAGGCTTGCTGCGCCTGGTCGGCGACCGCAGGTCCTTGCCCGCGCTGCACCTGCGCGCGTCGAAGGACACCAAGGACACCCACCTTCAGGCCACCCTGCTCGTCGAGGCGGCCGAGCTTCTGCTCTCGACGGCCGAAGTCGAGGACAGGGCGCTCGCCGGGGAGGCCATCCTCTCCGCGCTGCAGGTCGACCCGGGCAACCCCTACGCCGTCCGCCACCTCGAGCGGCTGCTCAGCGAGCCTGGGTCTCCCTTTGCGATCAAGGACGCCGTGAGTGCACGCGCGGTCCGAGCCCAGTCCGACGCGGAGCGGGCGATCTTCTACGTCGAGAGCGCCGAGCTGCTCGAGCGCGTCGGTGCGTGGAGCCAGGCGCGGCGGGCCTACCTCGCGGCCAAGAGCGCGCTGCCCAACCTCGCCCCCGCCGAGCTGGGGCTGCAGCGGACCTCGAGCGAGAAGCGACGCGCGTCGTCGGCAACGCAGACGCGGACCTCGGTGCACGTGTTGGTCGCCGACGCCCGCGATGCGGTCGTGCGAGCCGGCCGGGGCGACCCAGAGGCGCGGCGGACGGCCCTCTCGCGACTCTCGGAGATCTTCGAGCGAGACCCGCAAAACCGCGACGCGATCGGCCTGGCCCGCACGCTCGCCAACCACCCCGGCGACGCTACGCCCGTGCTCGATCTGCTTCGCAACGCGTTCGCGGGCATCGCCGAGGCCGACCTGCGCTACGAGGTCGGGCTCTTCCTCGGGGAGAACGCGACCAAGACGAGCGAGGCGGTCTCGTACTTCAACGCCGCCGCCTCGGCCAAGCCGACCGGACGCCGAGCGCTCCGTGGGCTCGTCAACTCGTACCGCAAGCTCGGCGACGACGTCCGGGCGGCCAACGCGACCGAGAAGCTGCTCGACCTCTTCGAGCCCGGCGAGCCGTCGGCGGTCGATCTGCGCATGGGCTTGGCGAACTTTCTCAGCGCCAAGCCCGAGACGCTGCCCCGAGCCCTGCACCACGGCCGCGTGGTGCTGCAGGCGCGACCGGACGACCCCCGCGCGGTCGGCCTCATGGTCGACCTCCTCGAACGCGCCAAGAAGCCGGTCGAGGCGGCGGACCTCATCGACCGCATCATCGGGCGCGAGCGCGACCGGCAGCGCCTGCACGACCTCTACCTGCGCAAGGCGAAGCTCGTGGCCAACACACCCGGAGGCGATCGGGCCGCCCTGGCCGCGGTCGAACGCGCGGCCGCGCTCTCACCGGGCAATCGCGACACGATCACCCTGCTCATCGACCAGCTCTCGAAGGTGGGCGACACCGACCGCGTGGCGACCTACCTCGCTCCAGTGCGGTCGGCCCTGGCGGCCAACATCGCTCGCGGCGCCATCTCCCTGCGCGACCTGAACCTGCTGGGCAAGGTCGCCGCGCCGCGCAACGTCGCGCTCTCGCGGATGGCTCGCGACCTGATCGTCTGCCTCGACCCGGCCAGCGAGGCGAAGGTACCGGTGTCGAAGCTCGCCGACATCGGGACGCTCCAGAGCGTCTTGGGAGATCCAGCGCGGCGTCGTGCGTTGCTCGCCGATGGCGAGCCGCCGGCACTGCACGCCCTGCTGCAAGCGCTCGACCCCGTGGTCGCTCGACTCCCCCACGAGTTCCCCGACATCGATCCCGACAAGTCCGAGCCCCTGCCCTCGACCGTCGACCAAGCGCCGCTGCAGCAGTGGGCGCGGCGCCTGGCCGATGCGCTGCACCTGCGTCCACCCCGACTCGTCGGTGCCCGGACGCACAACTCCGCGCTCCTGATTCAAGACCCGGTCTGCACGATCCGCTTGGGCACGAACCTGTGGGTGCAAGGCGACCCCGTGGCATGGAACGGCGCCATCGCCCTCGCGGCCGCGCGCAGCTTGCTGACGGCGAGCCGGTCGCGCTCCCTGTCGCCACCCAACCTCGACCTGCTCATCGCGGCCTGCTTCGAGGTCGTCGACGTCTTCAACCCGACGACGGCCGAGCCCGATCCTCAGCGACTGCGAACGGTGGTGGGGAGCCTGCGCAACACCCTGCCCCGGCGCCAGCGCAAGGCGGTCGAGGGCGCCTGCCAAGCGCTGGCCAGCCACGCCTTCGACGCGGGTATCACCGCTCGCTCGACGACGGCGACCGACCTGCGAGTCGCCGCGGTGCTCACGGGAACACCCGGCCCGGTGCTCTCGGCGGCGTGTCTGCTCGACGGTGTCGTCGGCGGCGCGCTCAAGCAGCGGGTGGGTCGCTCCAAGCTCGCCCGCGACCTCATGGCGTGGATGCTCAGCGACGACCACCTCCAGACCCGAGAACGCGTCGCCCGCGGGTAGCGGCCTCAAAGCGGCCAGGATCCGAAGGGACTCCCCCGTTCGCGCCGACCTTCATCCGCGAAGGAGGAGCGAAGCGAGCGAGCGAGGGCGCCCCGCGCCCGACCTTGGAGGGCGAGCGAAGGGCGGCTCCGCCGGCCGCAGCGAGGGAACCGAGAGCTTCCCCATAGAACAAAAACGAGCCAACGGCGAGCGAGCGAGCGAGGGCGCCCCGCGCCCGACCTTGGAGGGCGAGCGAAGGGCGGCTCCGCCGGCCGCAGCGAGGGAACCGAGAGCTTCCCCATA
>JANSYI010000049.1 GCA_024742475.1 bacterium
GGGCGCAGCCCCCTTCGCGCCTCCCTCCTAGTTCGGGCGCGCGGCGCCCTCGCTCGTCGCTTCGCTCCTCCTCCGCATCCGGGGCTGCGGTGGTGGGGCGCAGCCCCCTTCGCGCCTCCCTCCTAGTTCGCGGGCCGAGAGGGGTCGTCGGCGTTCGGGGCTTCGGCGTTTGCCGCCTTCTCGGGGGCGGCTTCCTTCTCGGGGGCGGCTTCCTTCTCGGGCGTGGCTTCCTTCTCGGGGGCGGCTTCCTTCGCCGGCGAGGCTTCCTTCTCGGGCGCGGCTTCCTTCTCGGGGGCGGCGGCCTTTGGCTCGGGGTCCTGTGGAGCCGGCTCGGGCTCTGGGTCGTCGCCTGGGGGGGCCACCATGGGGAGGTAGCTGTTGGAGTTGCCCTGCACGGCTGCAATCCGGCGGTTGCGTTGGACCTCCCAGGCGGTGGCGGGGTCCTCTTCGTGCCACGACTCGAACTGCGCGAGCTGTTCGGGGCTCAGTGGTAGCCCGTCGCCGTAGGTCTCCTTCATGTAGAGGTACGCCCGCGCGATTTCTCCGCGGGTGTCTTCGTCCGGCTCGGCGCGTCGCTGCGAGCGGTCGACCTCGAAGTCACAGGCCCCGTACATACGCGTCTCCCCCTCGAGCTCGCCGAAGTCGAAGTCCGAGCGATCCGCCTGCAGCTCGCCGACCGCGGGCACGAGGTTGTGCAGGTCGTGCTCCATCGCGCGAAACTCCTCGTCGACCTCGCGGCAGCAACGAACCCCAGAGAACGCGGCGCCCGTCTCGTCCTTGCAGACCTGCTCGCGCCAGCACTGCCGATGCTGGCCGAACGCGCGGTTGGGCACCACCCGATCCCAAGCGACTCGCTTCGAGAGGCTCTCGTCGGCGCGGGTCTTGTATCCACAGGTGCCGCGGGCGATGCGAAGCTGGGGCGTGTACGCGCAGCCGCAGTAGAACGTGCGGCGCCGCTGGCTGTGGATCTCGACCGCCGCCTCGATTGCCGCGTCCATCGTCGCCAGCGTCTTGGGCAGCGTCTTGTTGGCGGGCTCCGGCTCCGGCTCCGGCTCCGGCTCCGGCTCCGGCTCCGCCGCCGGCGCGTCGGGCTTCGACTGCGCGCCGTTGTCCGGCTCGGCAGACGACCCGCCACACCCGGCGAGCAGCACACCAAGCGCGAGGGAGATCGCAACCTGTCGCATCGTGTACGGAAGAGTCATGCGGAGTGTGGCGCAGAGTAGCCGCAATCAAGCGGCCTCGGGAGCCCGCAGGGACGCGTCCCTCGGATCGGCCGCGTTTCTGCGCGCTCAGCCGACCGGTGGCGGCTGCGGTGGCGGCGTGTCGTGACAGACGCCGATCTCGAGGATCATGTAGAGCAACGCGAGCTCTTGCGGACTCAGGCCCGCGTGCGCCACCGACGAGGTCTCGAAGGTGCTGTACATCATGCGGCCGCAGCCGAACTGCCCGACGAACGCCATCGGCCGCGTGGTCGCCGAGTCCGAGCAGCTCGTGCACGGCCCCTCGACGTAGGTGTGCGGCCCGACGTCGACCTGCTCGCCCTCGTCGTTTTCGACCAGCACCTCGTGCACCGCGTCGATGCCCGAGTAGTTCAGCTGAAGCTGCACGTCGGGCAGCTGGTGCAGCGTGGGATAGCCGCCGCCGATGTCCTTGAGGGGATCGGGCAGGGCCTGCATCCAGGCGAGCATCTCGGCGTCACGAACCTGCCCGGTGACGTCGTAGGCGGGCTGCAGATCGGGCATCGAGGGGCTGTGGAAATCGACGTAGGGGTCGAACGGGACGGAGACGTACTCGTTGGCGTGGTCGGTCGCGTACCACTTGCCGCCGCCGGCCACGTAGTCGCGGATGTTCTGGGCCCGCAAGCCAGAGACGTTGGGCGCCTCCAACCAGAAGCTGGTCGCCGCGCAGGGCACGAACACGATGTGGTACGGCCTCATGTTGTTGAGGTCGTCCATCCACGCACCGTTGGCGTCGCTGATCAGATCGAACTGCTCGGTGCCGGGAATGAGGTCACCCGAGGCCGAGACCTGACCGAGCCCGAACTTGGCGAGCACGTTGTAGACCCGGTCGGGATCGGTCTGATAGACGGCGATGCGAGGGATCCACATCCCGTTGGCCGGATCCCATTGCCCGGGCAGGCTGCTGTCCATCGGCGCCACCTGGTTCGCCCCCTGGGCGACCTCGATGTCGACCACGCGGCGAAACTCCCCCTTCTGCACGACCAGCTTCTGCCCGGGCTTGGCGACGGCGGGCAACGAGAAGCTGCCATCGGCCTCGGAGAGCACGAAGTTCACGTCGCACTCCAGCTCTACGCACTCGGCGCAGTAGGATTCGTCGGGGATCTCGGGGACCTCCCGATCCGTCACGTAGACCAGCGCGCCGCTGATCGGGATCTCGAGGTTGGGCGCGAACACCGTCCCCTCGAGCGTCGCGTTGGGCTCGGCGATGTCCTCCGCTTCACAGTCACCGCCACCATCACCCGCGGCTGTCGCCCCCCCGGTGCCGCCGCCGACGTCGAACACGCCCGTGCTGTCCGCCCCGCTGGGGTCGTCGTCGCCCGAGGTCGCCGACAGCGTCGTCAGCTGCGTCGGCGGGCCGTCGCTGTCGCGCCCCTCGCCGGCACACGCCCCGAGCGCGCCCATGAGGAGAAGTCCGCCCAAGAGCCCCGTCGTCCGCCGCATGCCCCACCGTACCAAGGGCCATCGCGCGGTTCATCGGGGCCGCGAACACGTCATCGACCTCACCGGATCGGCGCGGAAACGGGCCCCGTTGGCATCGCGGAGACATCCCGTATGCTCGCGCGCACCCCGGTATCGCGGCACAATCCAGCCCGATGGCCCGCTCGATGAGCTTCCCCCTGCTCGCGTTCACCGCCGCCTGCTTCTCGGAGCCGCCGACCGGTGGCTCCCCTGCCGGCACCACCGAGGTGGCGAGCAACGACACGGGGATCGCGACGAGCGGGGCGCAGAGCAGCGGCGACGTCGACCCGAGCGACGGCTCGACCGGCCTGGGCAGCTCGAGCACCGGTTTCTTCCTGCCGACGTCGACGGGGCTCGACACCCTCGGAGAGACGGGCGCACTCGAGACCGGCAACCTGCCTGCGATCGTCTTCGACTTCTACGCAGACTGCGGCGCGGGCACGTGGCAGGCGACATCGGACACGGACGGTCTCATCGGCACCACGTGCATGAACAACGCAAGCGCCGCACACAGCCTGGGCGGAGGGTGGAGGTTTCCGATGTATGGCTCTCCGACGTTCGGGGCTCAGGAGAACGTGCTAGTGCTTCGCCCGAGCCTGGCGCCCGGCGGCGTGGTGCAGGCTTCGTACCAGGCCGGCATGACCGGCATTCAAGACGGTGACATCCTGAGGCTCGACTACGAGTTCGTGAACACCTCGATGATGTCGAGCGAGGTCGGGTCGATGACCTTTCAGGTCTTGGTCAACGACCCACAGGGCCAGCCAGAAAACGCGGTCGTCATCGAGGAGGTGTTTGGCGGCGGGAGCGACACGAGCGGCATGATCGACGTTCCGCTCGAGATAGCCCCAGGTGAGGAACTCACCATCTTCGTCCTCGCCGACGCATCGGTCGAGGACCAGGGCGTCGCGCTCTACGACGCGGTGGTCGTCCGGCCGTAGCGGCACCGAGGTCGCGCCGCCGCCGCCGCTCAACGAGAGAAGTCGGCGATCGCCTGCGCGAGGCCGCGCGCGCGGTCGAGCGACGCGAGCAGGTCGTGTGGCTCGGCGGTCGCCGCCGAAGAGCGCACCTCGTCGAGGTAGCTCGCGAGCGCTTGCCGCAGGCTGTCGGTGACCGGGCTGTTCACGCGGCGCGGCGGCTGGGGCGGCGGCACCGTGGCGACGTGACGCGTGCCGCCCTTGGTGCTCGGCGGCTTTCCGAAGCTCGGTGGACGAACGACGGGCGCCGAGGCGAAGGGGCGTCCATTGCTCTTGGGCTTGACGACCGAGCGGTCGCCCTCGTGCTCGAGCAGCCCGTCCGCCTTGGCGAGCAGCAGCGAGCACACCTGGTCGTGCATGGCGCTGAGCTCGGCCGGCAGCTCGCGAAAGTGAAACTCCACGTCCACTTCCTCTTTGACGGCGTTGAGGGCTTCGGCGGTGGGCTCATCGAAGCTCACGCCGTGCGCACCGAGTCGGTCGCGGAACATGCGAGCCGCCACGCGCGCGACCTGGTCGGGGGACGCGTCGACCCCGAGCACGCGCGCGAGGCCCTGCTTCACGCCAGCGAAGTAGGTGGACACGAAGCAGTCGAGCATGCCGTCCCGCGCGTCTTCGATGGAGATCTTCGGGCGCGCCAGGCGGGCGCGCAGTCGGTTGCCGTACTTCTCCTGAACCTCGAGGTCGACCTCGGTGGGAGCGTTGGGGCTGGGCGCACTGGGTGAGGAGGAGGAGGAAGCGCTGGGCGTGGTGTTCATGGGTCAGTCTCCGAATCCGGAAAGGGCTGCGATCACGGCGTCGTCTTCACTGCCCGCATCCGACGTCGGAGGGCGGGCAGACGTCAACACGATCGACGTCAGGGGATGGCCCTCGTGGGGCCGATGTTCTGAGGCAGGTTGAGAGAGATCGAGCTCGAGCAAGCGCGAGCACTGCGGGCACCGGACCCGCAGCAAGGTGCTCGACGTCGCCGGCAGCTGGCCGTGCCCCCCGCAGGCGCAGCGCCAGTGCAGCGTGTGCGTATCGGCTTCGAGCCGCCCGGGCTCGGGCACAGCCCGGTGTTCCCCGAGGATCGCAAACACGCTGCAGCGCGCGTCGGTGTCGAGGAGAAACCGCCCCCGTCGCTCGACGCGGCCCCGCCACCCCAAGCCGACCGCCGCGTGCAGCTGCTCGGTGAGCAGCACCTCCTCGGGACCCGCGAGGCGGGCGAGTCGAAGTACGGCGCGCACGCCCGGGCCAAGGGCCATCCCCGTCTCGTCGACCGACGTGGCGCCCTGGTGCAGCGCGAGGGACGGCCGCGGGATATCGGCCGAGGGGTGCGTGCGCCCGAGGCGGAGGGCAGCCTCGGCCGAGGGCAGCACCGCGACGACCTCGCTTCCGATCGACTGCGCGACCCGGCCACCTTCATCGTCAACGCACCGCGTGAACCAGCGCAGCTGCTGGTCGGCCACCGCGCGGTCGGTGCGATGCAGCGACGCGGCGGCCAGCGACAGCACGCTCGCGCCCCGCGGCGCCTCGTAGAACGAGGAGCCCACGCGCCCAAGCTCATCGGCGATCGCTTCCAGCGACGCCTCGACCTCGGCCGCCGTCGACGGACGCTCGCTCGCGCGAGAGCGCAGCAGCGAGCGCAGCAGGTCGTCGAGCGCTGCGGGAGCCTCGGGGCGCAGAAGATGTACAGGCCGCGGTCGGTCGTCGAGGATGGCGCGCAGCAGCGAGACGGGGTCGCGCTGCACCCACGGCAGCTCGCCGGTCACCATCTCGAACAAGGTCACCCCCAGCGAGAACAGGTCCGCCCGACCGTCGATCTCCGACCCCATCAGCTGCTCGGGCGCGACGTACCCCACGGTGCCCACGGCGACGCCGACCCGCGTGAGCTTCTCGTCGCTGGTCGCCGCCTGCGCGATGCCGAAGTCGACGATCCGTGCGCACTCCCGAACGCCGTTCCGGGCCAGCATGACGTTGCCCGGCTTGATATCTCGATGAACGATGTCCCGCCGATGGGCCGCCGCGAGGCCTGCGGCGACATCCCGTGCCAGCGAGACCGCGCGCGCAATCGAGACGCGACCTTGATGTGCGAGGACCTGGTCGAGCGCCACACCGTCGACGAGCTCCATGACGATGAACGGCAGCCCATCGGACACCCCAAAGTCGAGCGTCGTGACGATGCTTGGGTGCACGAGCCGGCTCGAAGCCATCGCCTCCCGCCGAAATCGCGCGACCATCAGGTCGTCGTCGAGGAAGCTCGCCGCGAGCAGCTTGATGGCGACGTCACGGTCGAGCACGAGGTCGCGTCCGCGATAGACCGAGCCCATCGCACCCGCGCCGAGTTGCGATTCGAGTTGCCAACGCTCGGCGAGCACCACCCCCTCGACCATCCCGAAGAGGATAGGTGAAGACGGGGTCCGCAGGGTGCGAACTCGCACCACGAGGGTTCGTTTGGACTGCGCTGCGATCGACGGTTGAGCGCGATTGCCGATCGCACGGCAGGTAAGCGCTGCGCCAACCGTTTATCCCCCGAAGCGACCCGGCGGCCGACCAGGACACGACCCGTGCATGCCCCAACGAAGACAGCGACCCCGGCAAGAGCCGCGGGTCGCTGTCCTTCATGCAGAGCGCGCGCTGCTAGTGAACTTCGCGGCCTTTTTCTTGTTCCTCCCGACGCTTGCGGTCGCGCTCGCGCATCCACTCTCGAACCGAGCGCCAGTCGTCCTCGGGCGTGACGTCCTCCCCGGCCAAGAACTTGCGCAGCTGGCTGTTGGGGTGGTCTTCGGGCAACTCCGCCAGCGCCCAGCGCAGAACCTGGTCGATGTTCTCCGCGAACTTGAAGTCGATTGCACGCACCACGTTCTTGGGGATGTCGTGCAGGTCCTTCTCGTTCTCCTTGGGACAGATGACCGTCTTGATGTCGGCTCGGTAGGCCGCGAGCACCTTCTCTTTGAGGCCACCGATCGGCAGCACCTTGCCGCGCAGGTTGATCTCTCCGGTCATCGCGACGTCGCGGCGGACGCGGGCCCGCAGCAGCGCCGAGACGAGGCACGTGGTGATCGTGACACCCGCCGAGGGACCGTCCTTGGGCACCGCGCCCTCGGGGAAGTGCACGTGAAAGTCGACATGCTCGTAGAAGTCGGGGTCGAGGCCCAGCGCCAGGGAACGCGCGCGGACGTAGGTGACCGCAGCGGTCGCCGACTCCTTGATGACGTCGCCGAGCTTGCCGGTGAGCGTGACCTTGCCCTTACCCGAGGTGATCGTGGTCTCGACCGGGAGCAGGTCGCCACCCAAGGTGGTGTAGGCCAGGCCGTTGACCATGCCGAGCATGTCCTTGTCCTCGGCTTTGTTGTAGCGGAACTTCCGCGGTCCGAGCAGCTTCTGCACGCCCTTGGCGTCGACCTTGAACGCCTTCTTCTTCTTGCCCTCGAGCACGTAGTCGCGCGCGAGCTTGCGAAGCACCGAGGACACCTCTCGCTCGAGCGAGCGGACGCCGGCTTCCTTGGTGTAGTGGTGGATGAGCTCTTTGACCGCGCCGTCACTCATGCTCACCTCGACGCTCCCAAGGCCATTGAGCTCGGTCTGCTTGGGCACCAGATACTGCTTGGCGATCTTGAGCTTGTCCTCGTCGGTGTAGCCGGTGAGCTCGATGATCTCCATCCGGTCCTTGAGCGGGAGCGGGATGGTGTGCAGCGAGTTGGCCGTACAGAGGAAGAGGATCTCCGAGAGGTCGTAGTCGAGATCGAGGAAGTGGTCGACGAACGTGCTGTTTTGCTCGGGGTCGAGTACCTCGAGCATCGCCGAGCTGGGGTCACCGCGGAAGTCCATCGACATCTTGTCGATCTCGTCGAGCAAGAAGACCGGGTTGGTGCTGCCGGCGCGGCGCAGACCCTGGATGATCTTGCCCGGCATCGCGCCGATGTACGTACGGCGGTGGCCGCGAATCTCGGCCTCGTCACGCACGCCGCCGAGCGACACGCGCACGAACTTGCGGCCCGTGGCGCGTGCCACCGACTTGGCCAGCGAGGTCTTTCCGACGCCCGGAGGCCCCACGAGGCACAGGATCGGACCGCGGATCTTCTTGACGAGCTTCTGCACCGCCAAGTACTCGAGGATGCGCTGCTTGGGCTTCTCGAGGCCGTAGTGATCCTCGTCGAGGATCTTCTCCGCTTCGTCGATTTCGAGCTTGTCGTCGGTGCGGTCCTGCCAGGGCAGCGCGAGCACGGTGTCGATGTAGTTGCGCACCACGGTCGCCTCGGCGCTCATGGGGCTCATCATCTTGAGCTTGCGCAGCTCCTTCTTGAGGCGCTCGGTGGCCTCTTTGGACATCCGCTTGCGACGGATGCGGTCCTCGAGCTCGGCCAGCTCGTTCTTGAACTCGTCTTGGCTCCCCAGCTCCTTCTGGATCGCCTGCATCTGCTCGTTGAGGTAGTACTCCTTCTGGTTCTTCTCCATCTGCTTCTTGACGCGCGTACGGATCTTCTTCTCCACCTGGAGAATCTCGATCTCGTTCTGCATCAGCTCGTAGAGCTTCTCCAGGCGCGCCCGGACCGACTCGGTCTCGAGCAGTTCTTGCTTGGCCGTCAGCTTGAAGTTGACGTGCGCAGCGATGGTGTCGGCCAGACGGGAGGGGTTGTCGATGCTCTGCACGCTGACCGCGAGCTCGGGCGGGACGCGCTTGTTGAGCTTGACGTAGTTCTCGAACGTGGTCTGCACCGATCGCATGAGCGCGGCGAGCTCAGGGTCGTCGTCGGGGTCGATCTTGGGCGACTCGATCGACTCGGCCTCGACGAGGAAGAACTTCGAGGTGTCGATGTACTCCTCGATGCGCGCGCGCGTCTTGCCTTCGACCAACACCTTGACGGTGCCGTCGGGCAGACGCAGCAGCTGAATGATCGTGCCGATGGTCCCGAAGGCGTGAATGCCCTCGGGCTTGGGGTCGTTGACCTTCGCCTTCTTCTGCGCGCACAGGAGGATGTGGCGGTCATCCGCCATGGCCTCCTCGAGGGCGTTGATGGACTTCTCCCGGCCGACGAACAACGGCACCACCTCGTGGGGGAAGACGATCAGCTCACGCAGGGGAAGGAGCGGGATTTTTCGGGACATGGAACTTCGTGTTGGCCCGCGCTGGCGAAGCTGCCATCGCGTTGACCATCGCCGACGGTAGCACCGCGCCCATACCCGGTCAAACCGCCAGATGGGCAGTTAGGCCACCGTTCTCGTACGATTTCAGGCCATTGGCTCGGCCGGTGTCCCGCCCCCGGACGACGCGAGGCACGCCGGTCGACGCCGCGGGTGCGCGGGCCTCCCCGACCGCGTTCGGGGCGTCGGAGCCGATGCTCAGGTGGGGTCAGGTGGACTCTTCGGGCTGCGGTTCGCCGACCGCGTCGCGCAATGAGACCGGCGGGCCTGCGTACCACCGCCACAGCCGGGCCAATGCTCCGGTGGCCAGCACGCTCCAGGGCAGCTCGGGAGTGGCGAACGCCGACGCCAACAGGACGAGCAGCTCGAAGATCGGCGCGTGGTCCAAGCCGGGCCACCACGGAACGCCGAGCCGGCGCGCGGCCCCCTCGGCGTTGGGCAGGCGGAAGATCTCGGCGTCGCGACCGCGAAGCAGCAAGCGCGCCTGCAGCAGCGAGAGAAGGACGGCGGCGACCCCGGCGACGAGCAGGACGACGGCCGCGACCGACGAGCGGTCGGTCTCGGCCACGATGACGTAGGTCAAGCCGGCCATGATCGCCGCGTGGCCCAGAGGGCGCGCGGCAGCTGCGAGATGCTCGTCGACGGACTCGGTCAGCCCTCCCCCCGCCGCGCGCAGGTGCCGGATGTGGCCGACGAGAGACGTGACCATGACCCCGACCACGAGCCCCAGGCCCGCCGCCAGCGTCCCGAAGAAGCCGCCCACGAGCGCCATCGGCAGCGCCGAGACGACCAGACCGACCCCGAGCAGGTTCAACTGAGCCAGAGGGCGCCCCGAATCGGCCATCCATCGCAGCACGGGTCGCTCGACGTCGCGTGACCAGCCGCGATGCTCGGGCGCGGGGAGGCCCGCGCTGCGCAGCGTGAGTTCCTGGGCCCGGCGAAGATCTTCGGGGTCGACCTGGCGCACCACGTCTGCGGGGCCGAACGGCTCGGGCCAGGGGAGTTCTTCGGTGAGCGGCAGCATGGCGGGCACCCTCTGCAGCTCACCGAAGAAACACGCCGCCGGTCGCCCAACCTCGTCATAGAGGGTGTAGCGCTCGCCGGGCTCGAGCGGGTGCTCGACCATCAGCTCCAAGACGTCGGGGTTGAGCACCGTGCCCTCGAAGACGACGAGCGCGGGGCGCCCCAAGCTCTCGCCGGTGGCGGTGTCCGAGACGGGCAGCGCTCGCTCGCCCGCCTCCCGCGAGGCCTCGGAGAACGCCTGCGCCGCTTCGATGCCCATGGCCGTGCCCGGGGTGAGGATCGCACGCTCGAAGCCCGCCGCGCCCGCGGCCACGATCAGCCGAGACAGGGCGTCGCGACCGAGGACTGGGCGCTGCGCGTCGACCCGCGCGTCGCCGTCGGCCAACACGACGAGCACCGGCGCTGGCAGGTGCCCGTGGATCTCGGACGGCTCGGTGATGTCGATGGCGTCGACCAACCTCGGCGTACCTTAGCAGTGGACGTCACGCCCCGCGATCGGGCGGGTGCAGGGTCACGACGGTCGCCCCCCAGCTCCCCTCCCCCATGCCACCGAGGCGAAACGCGGCGACGCCGGGGTGCCGCTCGAGCAACGCGTGCACGGTACGCCGGAGGTTGCCGACGCCCTTGCCGTGGACCAGTCGCAGCTCGGTCAGGCCGCGTTCGAGGCACGCGTCGATGTACGCCTCGACCACGCCGCGCACCTCCTTGGGCTTGAACGGGTGAAGGTCGAGCTCGCCGTCGATGGGGAGCTCGCCGGGTCCGGGCGCCGCGTCGGCGAGCATGCCCACCCACGGGGCACCGGGCAGGCGTCCCGGCGTGCCCCAAGAGAGCCCTTTGGGCGCAGGCCGCTCGTTGATCAGGACCTTGGAGGTCGGGGCGCGGAGGAGGCGGCGCCGCGGCGCTCGACCGCCGGCGTCGAGCCAGCGACCGTCGACCTCGATCTCGAGCCGGTGTCCTGCCGGGGCGCCGCGGTGCGCGTACGCGACGACCCGCGCCCGACCAAACAGCGCCGCGGCGAGCAGGTCGAGGATCTCCAGCGCATCGTCAGCGTCGAACTCGTGGCACCACGGTCCGACGTTGACCTCGAGCGTGGCCGAGAGCGCCACCGGAAGCGGCCCGGCGACGGTCCACCCCTCGTCCGAGGGCTCGGCAACCTCGAGCGCGGCCGACCATTGGGCCAGCTGCGTGACGAGGACCGCCGGGAAGGAGGAAGGGACCATGGGCTCGTGGCCGCCCGTTGAGGCACGCGCGTCCGTGCGGCATGATCCCCACGACGATGGCGCCTGTCGAGCCGAACGACCCGCCCGGCCTCGGCTCGGACGACGCCGACGCGCCGACCGTGGCGGACGCGCAGACCAAGGACGGCGAGCACGAGGCGCTCGCAGACCTCGAGACCGAGCTCGCGCCGGGCACCCGCCTGGGCCGGTACGTCGTGCTCGAAGAGCTCGGCGCCGGCGGCATGGGCATGGTGTTCGCCGCCTACGACCCCGAGCTCAACCGCAAGGTGGCGCTGAAGCTCCTGCGGCCCCGCAGCCGTGAGCGGAAGCGCAAGTCGAGCAGCAACCGGCTGCTGCTCGAAGCGCAGGCCTTGGCCAAGCTCGCCCACCCCAACGTGATCACCGTCTACGACGTGGGCACGTACGGTGCGCAGGTGTTCGTCGCCATGGAGCTCGTCGAAGGCGACACGCTGCGCGGTTGGATGCGGGAGAAGCAGCGTCGCTGGGACGAGGTGCTCGAGGTGTTCATCCCTGCAGGTCGCGGACTCGCGGCGGCCCATGCAGCCAACCTGGTGCACCGGGACTTCAAGCCCGAGAACGTGCTCATCGGACGCGACGGTCGCGTACGGGTGATGGACTTCGGGCTTGCCCGTCCAATGCGCGGCGACACGATGACGGGCAACTCGCTCGACGACTCGGACGACGACCGCGCGCATCCCGACGCGCACGAGCGCGACGCGGCAGAAGAGCGCGCCGAGCCCGGCGAGAACGTCGCCGACCCGCTGCTCACCCAGACCGGATCGACGCTGGGGACGCCGGCCTACATGGCGCCCGAGCAGCACCTCGGCAAGCCGACCGACCACCGCAGCGACCAGTTCAGCTTCTGCGTCTCGCTCTTTCACGCGCTGTTCGGCGTGCGTCCCTTCGATGGCAACGACGCCGCCGCGCTCACGGTTCAGAAGTCCAAGGCGCGCATCATCGATCCGCCCACCCTCTCGCGCGTCCCCACCTGGGTGCGGCGACACGTCTGGCGAGGCCTCGAGCCCGACCCGGCTGCCCGCTTCGAGAGCATGGAGGCCCTGCTCGAGGCGCTCAGCGACGACCCCCGGGTCCGTCGGCGCAAGGTCCTCGCAGTCGCGGGCGCGACGATCGCGGTCGCCAGTGGCGTCGCGAGCATCCAGTACTGGCGCAGTCGTGCACCCGAGGTCTGCCGAGGGGCGGGGGACAAGCTCGAGGCCGTGTGGAGCTCGGAGCGCGCCGACACCGTGGGCGATGCACTGCTCGCGCTGGGCCAGCCGGGCATCGAGACCGCGTGGAAGACCTCGCGGGACACCCTCGAGAGCTACGGCGAGTCCTGGACACAGATGTACACCGAGGCGTGCGAGGCCACGCACGTTCGCGGCGAGCAGTCCGCCCGACTGCTCGAGCTGCGGCACAGCTGCCTTCAAGAGCGGCTCGACGAGATCGACGCCTGGGCGACGCTCCTCGCCGAGCCCACCGCCGGCATGGGTGCTCGGGCAGCCCACGCGGCCGCACACGTCAGCGCCCTGTCGGCGTGCGCCGACACCGAAGCGCTCGCCTCCGCCGTGGACCCCCCACAAGGAGACGCGCTGCGGGAGTCCGTCGCAGCGCTGCGGGCCGACCTCGCCAAGGTCAAGGTGCTCGCGGAGCTCGGCGAGTACGACGACGCGGTGGCGCTCGCCCAAACCACGTACGACGCGGCCGCCACGGTCGACTACCCGCCGGTCTTCGCCGAGGCACGCTTCCGCCTCGGCCTGGCGCAGGGCATGCGCGGCGACACCGAAGAGGCCGAAGAGAACCTCGAAGAGGCGCAGTGGAAAGGCGCCTCGGTCAAACACGACGCGATCGCGGCGTTGGCGGCCAGCGCTCTCGTACACCTCGTCGGCCGCCTTCGTGGCGACCACGAGGACGGCTTGGGATGGTCGCGCCACGCAGAGGCGGCGATCAAGCGCATCGGCGCGCGGGGCTCGATGGAGGCGCGCTTGCTGCACGATGTCGGCATCATTCGCGGGGCGTCCGGGGACCTCACCCGGGCGGCCACCGATCTGCTCCGCGCCATCGAGCTGTACCAGAGCGTCCCGTCCTCCGAGCTCGACCAGATCGACGCGACGCGAGCCCTTGCCGACGTCCGCCTCCGCCAAGGCAAACTCGAAGAGGCCCAGTCGGCGTTCGACGACGCGCGAGCCCGCAGCGCCAAGGCCCTCGGGGAAGGGCACCCCGACGTCGCGCTCGCCGAGCTCGGGCGCGCCCGCGTTCTCGACGCGCGGGGCGAGCACGACGACGCCATCGCGACGATGAACGCGGCCCTGCGGTCCGCACGGGCGGTCTATCCAGCGACCGACCCCGCGCTCATCCCCCTGCTCGAGGCCCTCGCGCAAAGCCACGCCGAGCACGGGGAGCACACGCTCGCCGTCGAGCGCACCGAGGCGATCCTCGAGCTGCAGCGCGCTCGCCTCGGTGCTCATCCCCAGGTCGCCCAAGTCCTCTACGAGATCGGCCGAGCCCTCGAGGCGGCCGGCTCCGACGACGACGCGCGGGACCATCACATGCAGGCGCTCGCCATGTGGGAGCGAACCCGAGGCAAGGACCACCCCGACCTCGCATTCGCGCTGACCAGCCTCGGCCTGCTCGATGTCCGCACGGGCGACCCCGAGACCGCGGTCGACCGCCTGGAACGCGCCCTGAAGCTCCGTGGCGGGCGCGGGCTCGACCCCAACCTCCTCGCCCGGACCCAGTTTGCGCTCGCGCAGGCTCTGCACGCCACCGGCGGCGACCACCCTCGCGCCCGCGAGCTCGCGACCAAGGCCCGCGACACCTTCGCCAAGGGCAAACACCCCGACCCCGACGCCGCCTCGGAGGTCGAGCGGTGGCTGCACGCGGCGATCGAGTCACCCCACGAAGGTTCGCCGTAGCAGGCCCTACTCGCACGCGTCGCAGGCGTCGGAGGCTTGCTCGCAGCGGCTCTCGGCGCGAGTGCAGGCTTCGGCGTACTTCGCCTCTCCCTCGTGCGCCTCGGCCAGGCCACAGATGCGCTCGGCCACATCGCAGATCGCGACCTTCAGGTCACAGATCCTCTCGCAGCGTCCGGTGGCGTCCGCCTTGGATGCGCCGGCGCTGGTCGTGGTCGACGCCCCCAGCGGCGCCCCGTCGACCACGCCTTCGGAGGCCAAGTCGGCGTCGAGCTGGTCGAACTCGGCCTGCAGACCCTCGAGGTCGGACGCGTAGTGGCGCTCACGCTGCGGCGCGGAGGCGTCCTCGGCCGCGCCATCTCCCGCGTAGGCGTCGGCGGCCGCGGGGGCCATCGTGGCCTCGGACCGGGGCGCATTCTTGGCGCAGCCGCCGACGAGCAGCACGCCCATCGCGCACGCGAAACGGAGCGCGTCGCCCCTCATGGCGCCCCTCCGAGTTCCCGCTCGAGCAGAGTCGCGTTGATCTCCAGCGCCTTCTCGTACGCTTCGAGCGCCTCGTCGTCCAAGCCTTCGGTCTCGTAGAGTTCGCCGCGCAGCGCCCACAGGCGCGCGGTGAATGGGTTGGCGTCGACTTCGTCCTCTCCCAGACCTTCGTCCACCATCTTCAAGAGCGCATCGGTGGGGACGGGGTCGACCTCGGGGTGGTCGAGCCGCAGACGCACCAGCCGCCCGTACGCGTCGTGTTTGAGCGCGACGGCGGCCCCGGTGGCGTCGGCCGGCGAGGGCCATGGGCCGGACCGCAGCGCCTCGAGCGATTCGATCGCCGCGGCGATGTCGCCCTTTTCGAGCTGGAGATCGACCGCGCGGTGCTCGACGTCGAGTCGCTGCCCCAGCGCGACGAGCACGTCGGGCCGCGAGGGGGCGATGCGGTCGGCCTGGGCCAAGCCGACGAACATGCCCGCCGCGCCGAGCACCATCCCCGCCGCGAGGGTGCCGAGCTGGCCGAGACGGCGGCTCATGGCGCACCTCCGAGCGTTGCGTCGGCGCCCGAGCCCAGCGAGGCGAGCAGCTGCGTCCGGACGGCGCCCCGCCCCTCGTCGACGCGGGCGTCGATCGCCGAGCGCGCCTGGGGTGCGAGCATGTCGAACTGCGCCTGCAAGGTGACCGACATGCCCGCGGCACCCGGACCCGACGCGATCGGACCGGACGTCTCCCCCGGGGGCGGCGTGTCGTCTCCAGGCGCGAGGACGAGCACCGCCGCCGCTGCGACGGCCACCGCCACGCCCACCCCGACCCGCCAGTCGAGCACGCGACGCCACCACGGCGTGAATCCGGACTCGGACTCGATTTGGGTCGCGACGTCGGACCACACCGCGTCGACCCCCTCGGCATCGAGCGCCTCCGGCCCGGCCGCGTGACGAAGCAGATGCACGACGGCGAGCTCGGCGTCGACCGATCCCTGCCCGCCGTCCGCGTCCTGGCCGGCGCGGAGTTCGTCCTCCCACTGGGGATCCAGCACACCCCGTCTGTTCTCACTCATGGCCCATCTCGCCTCTCTTGCACTGCCCGAACGCCGGCCGCGGACAAAACCTTACGGCATCTCGGACAAAGGGTTCGTAGGCGCCCACAGGCACCCACAGGGAGTCTTCTGAACGTGTTCGGCGCATCTATCGCAGCTCCGTGGCGAGGGGTACGCCGTGCTTCTCGCAGGCGGTTCGAAACGCCTTGCAGGCGCGAAAGAGAAGGACGTCGAGGGTCGCGAGCTTCACGTCGAGCGCCTCCGCACAAGACTTGCGATCGCGGTCCTCGAGCAGGCGCATCCGCAAGACGGTCGCGTAGCGGGCATTCATCGTCTCGAGCACCGACTCGATCTTGGCGCGCAGCTGTGTCCGCTGGACCTCTTCCTCCCCCGCGGTGCTCGGAGGTGGCGGGCCGCCGATCGACTCGACGTGGTCCAAGAACGATCCTCGCAGCCGCTGCCGTCGGCCCGACGCGCGCAGGAGATCCCGCGCCTTGTTCTTGGCCAGCGTCTTGAACCACGCGTAGATGCTCGGCTCGCGCCACGCGTACTTGGGCAGCGCGCGGTGTGCCGCCATGAACGTCTCGCGCAGACAGTCGTGCGCGTCGTCGCGGTCGCCGAGCATCGGTACGAGGACGTAGCCGTAGATCGTCGACGCATAGTGGCGATAGAGCCGCTCGAACGCGCGGCGATCCCCACGCTGGGCTCGCTCGACGATCGCCCGCTCGTCGGGAAGCGGCTGGGGGCGCCCACTCACGCCCGCACAGGGTAGCGCGAGTGGCTCGTTCTCGGCCAAGCTGCCGCTGGTGCCCCGCCTGGACCTGCTCGTCGCCCGAAACACGCCCTTCTCGCGACGTGACGTGAGCCGGATGTTCAAGGCTCGCCGCATCCGCACCCCGGACGGAGAACCCCTCGGTGCCAAGCAGAACGTGCCCCCGAGCGACCTCCCGCTCGAGGTCAGGGTCGACGGCGACGCGGTGCTGCTGCGGGCGCGCTACGACCTGATCTTGCACAAGCCGCTGGGCGTGGTCACGGCCCACGAAGACCGCCGGCACCCCACTGCATACGCGCTGCTGCGCGACGCCCCGTTGTTTGCAGACCTGCGCGCCGTGGGCCGTCTCGACAAGGAGACCTCCGGCCTGCTCATGTGGACCACCGACGGCACGCTGCTGCATCGCATCACGCATCCTCGCTACGCGGTGCCGCGGACCTATCACGTCGCGCTCGAGCGGCCCCCGGCCCCGCTGCCCGAGAGGCTCGTCCTGGGCGACGGCTACGCGCCCGACGTCGTGCAGTACGCCCTGCAAGAGCCTCAGTTGCTGCACCCCGCCCTGCATCGCCCGCCCGAGGCGGTCGCCTTCGCTTCGATCACGATCACCGCCGGTCGCTTTCACGAGGTCCGGCGCATCTTCGCCGCGTTGGGCAGCCACGTCGTCGGTCTGGCGCGAGTGCGATTCGGACCCGTCGAGCTTCCCGAGCACCTCGGCGCTGGCGAATACGAGGCGTACGATCTCAAGGCAGCCTTCGCGGGCATGCACCCCACGCGATGAGCCGATGCGGCCGCGCCGCGGACGGTCGGCCTCAAGTCGGACCTCCACCGGACGATGGACCCTTCGGACGGACGGATGCTGAACGCCTCGAACCCCATTGCGACCCCACTCCTCGCGCGTGCTGCCGGGTCGCTGAGCCTGGCGCTCCTTCTCGGAGCGGGCTGCGACCTCGCCGTCTATCCGACCACCGCGGAGTACGTCGCTCAGGAGGCCGCGCGTGCGTCGGTGGACCTCGACGCGGCCTCGATGCCGGCGGCCGCGGACGTCGTCGACGTCGAGGTGACCGTCGACACCGTCGCCATGCACCGCGCCTTCGACGACCGGTGGATCCTGCTCGCCGGTGACGAGGTCACCACCACGCTCGTCGCGGAGCCTCGCAACGCCACCGTCGCCGACGTCCCCATGCGGATGCAGGCCTACGACAAGATCTCGCTGGGCATCACGCAGGTGCGCGTCGCGACCGAAGACGGCTGGCACGAGGCCACGCTCGCGCGCGACGAGGTGGAGCTCGACGGCGAGTTCCTCGTGGACACCGACATCACGCTCGCCCTCACCTTCGACCTGCTCTCCGGGCTCGAAGGCGACGCCCGGGCCGGATTCGTGTTCGAGCCGCTCGTCACGGCCGACATCCTGCCAGCGCGCTGAGCCGCGTGAGTCAGCGTCGGCCCCCCGCGAAACCGCGCGCGGCCGCTCCGCTCTGGTTCTGAGGCGCGATGCGCTCTACCCTCTGCGCCCATGCGGACTCCGCTCGCGCTCCTCGTCTTGGCCTCGCTCTGCGCCTGCGCACCCCAACCGAGCGTGGCGCCCGTGACCCCGGCGCCGGCAGACGCGGAGGCGACCGACGAAGCCCCTGCCGCCGATCCTGCGCCGATCGCATCGACCGATCCCCACGCCTTTGGGGTCGAGGACATGCTCGGGATGGATCGCATCAGCGATCACCAGGTCTCGCCGGACCACAAGACCGTCGTCTTCGTCCGGCGCGTCACCGACCTCGCCGAAGATCGCGGACGCACCGACCTGTGGTCGATTCCTCTGGCCGGCGGCGAAGCGACTCGGCTCACGCGGGATCCGGCGAGCGACTTCAACCCCCGCTTCTCCGCCGACGGCAAGACGCTGTACTTCCTGTCGAGCCGCAGCGGCTCGGTGCAGGTGTGGTCGATGCCCGCCGCCGGCGGTGACGCGACGCAGGTCACCGACCACCCGCTGTCCATCGGCAACCTCACCCTCTCGCCGAGCGGGGACGCGTTTGCGTTCTCGGCCGACGTCTTCGTCGACTGTCCCGACCTGGCGTGCACGGCCAAGCGGCTCGAGGACGTCGCCGAGGATCCACGCACCGGTCGGCTCTACGACCGACTGTTCGTGCGGCACTGGGACACCTACAAAGACGGCCGCCGCTCACACCTCTTCGTGCAGCCGCTCGCAGGTGGCGCCCCCATCGACGTCACCGCGGACGTCGATGGCGACGTCCCCACCAAGCCCTTCGGCGGCGCCGAGGACTTCGCCTTCTCTCCCGACGGCAAGGACATCGTCTACACGGTCCGCATCGCCGGCAAGGCCGAGCCGTGGTCGACCAACTTCGACCTCTACGCCGTGCCCGCCTCGGGCGGCACCCCGCGGCTGCTCACCGGCGACAACCCAGCCTGGGACGCGCATCCGGTCTTCTCTCCCGACGGCAAGACGCTCGCGTTCGCGTCGATGAAGCGGGCCGGCTACGAGGCGGACAAGTTCACCGTGCGGACCATGGCGTGGCCCGACGGTGAGCCCACCGCCATCACGCAGCACTGGGACCGCTCGGCGGGCAGCTTCGTCTTCGACGCCGACGGTAAGTCACTTCTCGTGGTCGCCCAGAACTTCGGCCAGCGCTCGCTGTTCCGCGTCCCCCTCGTCGCAGGCGCCGAGGTCACCGAGCTCGTCCACGAAGGCTCGCTGGGCGGGCCCGTGCCGGTCGGAGAGCAGATCCTCCTCGCCAAACACGACCTCACCCGGCCCACCGAGCTCTACACGGTGCCCGCGAGCGGCGGCGAGCTGCAGCAGCTGACCCACATCAACGACGCCAAGGTCGCCGCCGCTCGCATGGGCGAGCCAGAGCAGTTCTCGTTCCGCGGCGCCAAGGGCGACACCGTCTACGGCTACATCGTCAAGCCCGTCGACTTCGACCCCAAAAAGACCTACCCGATCGCCTTCCTCATTCACGGGGGCCCGCAGGGCTCGTTCGGCAACATGTTCCACTACCGATGGAACGCGCAGACGTACGCTGGCGCGGGCTACGGGGTCGTGATGATCGACTTTCACGGGTCGACCGGCTACGGGCAGGCGTTCACCGACTCGATCGGCGACGACTGGGGTGGCAAGCCCTTGACCGACCTGAAGAAGGGTCTGGCCCACGCCACGAAGACCTACCCCTGGCTGCAGTCCGACAACGCGTGCGCGCTCGGTGCGAGCTACGGCGGGTTCATGATCAACTGGATCGCCAGCCAGTGGCCCGACCGGTTCAAGTGCCTCGTCAACCACGATGGGGTCTTCGACGCGCGCAGCATGTACTACGGCACCGAGGAGCTGTGGTTCCCCGAGTGGGAGCACCGCGGGCCCTATTACGCCAAGCCCAAGGCGCACGAGAAGCACAACCCTGCCCTCTTCGTCGACCAGTGGAAGACCCCGATGCTCGTCATCCAGGGCGCGCTCGACTATCGGGTGCCCGAGGATCAGGGCCTGGGCACCTTCACCGCGCTCCAGCGCCAGGGCGTGGAGTCGAAGCTGCTGTTCTTCCCCGACGAGAACCACTGGGTGCTCAAGCCCAACAACAGCCTTCAGTGGCACGAGGTCGTGTTCGATTGGCTCGCCACGCACACCGGTCGTTGAGCGCGCCGACGAAACAATCGCGCGGTCGCGACCGTTGTGAGGTGGCAGCCCCATGACGTCGCGCCCTCCACCCGATGCCCTCTCGGCGATCCGCGCCGAGCTGGGGCAGTTGCAACAGGAACGCCGCGCCCACTTCCGGCCAGCGCTCATCCTGTCGCTCGTCGCGGTCGTGGCCGCGCTGGTGGTCATGGGCGTGCGTCCCGACCTGCTCGAGCTTCCGCCGGGCCGGCTCGCGGTGCAGGTGGTGCTCTGGGCCCTGTGCCTGGTCGTCTTTCCCGCGCTCGGCGTCGGCATCCTGTTCGTCGGGCGCACGATGCGCTACGTACTCGCTGGCGCGGCGATCGGGCTGTCGATCATCGCCGCCACGGGGTGGCCGTTCTCCGGGGCCATCGCGCACGGCCACGGCGAGATGTCGTACGGCTGCCTGTCGATCACCGTGATCACGGGCGTGGCGATGCTGGGCATCGGCGTCCTCAGCGGCGCGTTCGTGCAGAGGCGGACGATGACCGCGGTGTTCTGGATCGCAGCGGGGCTGTCCCTCGTCGCGCTCAACGTCGTCACGTGGCACTGCCCGGCGACGGGCATGCTGCACATCGTGCCCTCACACCTCGGCGGCGCCCTGGCCCTGCTCGGCTTGGCCGCGCTCGTCGGCTGGCTCGTTCGACGCCGCGAGGCGTAGTCTGCAGCGCGCGCATGCTCCGGGTCGCCAAGGTCATCCCCAAGACCACCGCCGAAGGGCCGCACGAGCGACTGGCGCTGTGGGTGGCCGGCTGCGATCTCGCGTGCCCGGGGTGCTGCAACCCCGAGCTGTTCGCACCCGAGGCCGGCACGAGCCTCGATCGCTCCGCGCTCGCGCGGCTGATCGAGGACGCATCCGACGTCGAAGGCATCACGGTCCTCGGCGGCGAGCCGCTGCAGCAGCCCGGCGGGCTCGCCTTCGTGCTGCGTCTCGCGCGGGCGCGCGGGCTCGGCACCATCGTCTTCACCGGCTACACCCTCGGCGCTGCGCAGCGGTTGCCCGACTTCGACGAGGTCGACGCGAACGTCGACACGTGGGTCGACGGGCCCTTCGACGCCCGCCGACCCGAGACGCGGCGCCGTTTCATCGGGTCGAGCAACCAGCGGCTGCACCATCGGACGTCGCGTTATGCGGACGCCACGCTGTGGAACGGCCGCACCCGGGTCGAGGTCCGCATCGGACCGGGCGGCGCCGTCGAAGCGCACGGACTGCCGCGCGGCGTGGCTCGGCTGAGGCGTGCGCTCCATCGCACCTGACCGCAGTCTGCTACCCTCGCCGCCGCCCATGCCCGCGAAGAAGCAGTTCTGGTTGATGAAGTCGGAGCCCGACGCCTACTCGATCGACGACCTCGAGCGTGACGGCAGCGAGCCGTGGGACGGCATTCGCAACTACCAGGCACGCAACAACATGCGCGCGATGAACGTCGGCGACCTGGTGCTCTTCTACCACTCCAACGCCAAGCCTCCCGGCGTCGTGGGCGTAGCCAAGGTCTGCAAGACCGCCTACCCCGACCACACCGCGTGGGATCCCAAGAGCAAGTACTACGACCCCAAGTCCCCCGAGGATGCCCCTCGCTGGGAGATGGTCGACGTGGAGTTCGTGGAAAAGACGCCCACCATGGTCTCGCTCGAAGACCTCAAGGCCGAAGCCGCCCTCGAGGACATGGTCGTCACCCAGCGCTCACGGCTCTCGGTTCAACCGGTGAGCAAGGAGCACTTCAAGCACGTGCTCGCGATGGCGGGGGCGAAGACGAAGGTTCGCTGAGCTCGGCGAGCATCTCATCGCGCAGCGCAGGCGGGGCGAAGCTGTGCTCGATCCCCGCACGAACCACGGCGCGCACGGTCTCCTCATCCCAACCGAAGGCGTCGATGCAGCGCTCGTACTCGGCGATGAGGTCGGTCCCGAACATCGGCGGGTCGTCGCTGGCCAGCGTCACCGGCACGCGGTGGGCCATCAGCGCGGGGAGCGGATGCTCGAGGAGCGACGGCGCGACGCCCAGGGCCACGTTGCTGCTCGGACACACCTCGAGCGCCACGCCGTGGTCGCGCAGGTGCTGCAGGAGCGCGGGATCTTCGAGGGCTCGCACCCCGTGGCCGATGCGATCGGCGCCCAGACGACGCACCGCCGTCCAAATCGAGGCTGCGCCCGCGTTCTCCCCGGCGTGCGGGAGACTGGCGAATCCGTGCGCGCGGGCTCGGTCGAACGCCCGGCCGATCGCCTCCATGGGGTAGTGGTCCGCCTCGGGACCTCCGACGCCGACGCCCGCGACGCTGCCGAGGTCTCTCGCGTCCATGCCGATCGCGAAGTCGACCGTGGCTTCGGCCTGCTGAGGCATCGATCGCACGACATCGAAGACCCACCGATACGTCACGCCGTGCATGCGCTGCGCCTCATCGCGCCCTTCGGCGAGCCCCGCCCACAGCACCTCGGCCGAAATCCCGCGCGCGCGATGGGTCAGGGGCGTGAAGGTGACCTCGGCGTAGCGCACGCCCATTCGCGCGTGACGGCGCGCGAGGTCGACGACCACGTCGCGCGCGTCGGCCACCTCGACCAAGCACCGCGACACGCAGATGTACAAGCGCAAGAAGTCTCGGAACGAGCGGAACGCGTACGCCTCACGCAGCCCCCTTGCGTCACCACCGGGCAGCGCGAGCCCATTGCGACGTGCGAGCTGCATCGCAATCTCGGGCGTGATCGAGCCCTCGAGGTGCACGTGCAGCTCGGCCTTGGGCAGCGCGGTGAGGAACGCGGTGCGGCTCACGGGCGAAGCGTAGCGCGTGGTAGGGTCCCGCGGTGAACGACGATGAACGCGTTCCCGACGGGCAGCCGATCCCCGGCTGGGCGGCGCTCGTGCCCATCGTCGCGTTGGTCGGCTTCCTGAGCCTGTTCATCCTCGTCCTTCCTGGCCGGTATCCCGGGTTCGAGGGCACCGGACACCTCCCGCTCATCCTCGCCGCGGTCACGGGCGGCATCGTCGCGCGCGCCTACGGTTGGTCGTGGAAGACGCTGCAACACGGAATCGACAAGGCGATCGGCATGGCGATGAGCGCGATGCTGATCCTGCTCGTGATCGGCCTGCTGATGGGCACCTGGCTGGTCTCCGGGGTCGTCCCGGCGCTCGTCGACTGGGGCCTGAGCCTCCTGTCCCCGTCGTTCTTCTTGCCGACCGCGTGCGCCGTGTGCTCGGTCGTCAGCCTGGTCAGCGGGAGCTCTTGGTCCACCGCCGGCACCGTCGGCATCGCGATGATCGGCATCGGCGGCGCGCTCGGCATCGACCCAGCGATGACCGCAGGCGCCGTCATCAGCGGCGCCTACTTCGGCGACAAGCTCTCGCCCATGTCGGATACGACGAACCTCGCGCCGGCGATGGCGGGTGCCGAGCTGTTCGAGCACATCCGCCACCAGATGCTCACCACGGGGCCCTCGTGGGTGATCGCGATGATCGTCTACACGGTGCTCAGCCTCGGCACGGACGTGACGGTCGACAGCAACGAGGTCGAGGCCATTCAAGCCGCGATTCGCCAGGGGTACGCGCCCGGCCTCGTGCACGTCATCCCGCCCGCAGTGGTGCTGCTCTTCGTGCTGCGGCGCATGCCAGCGCTCCCCACCCTCCTGCTCGGCGCCGGCTTGGGCGCTGTGCTCGCCCTGGGCCAAGGCACCGGGGCCGACGCGGTGATCACCTCGGCGCTCTCGGGACACGCCGCGCAGACCGGCAACGCGGGCGTCGACGACCTGCTCAGCCGCGGCGGCATGCTCGAGATGTCCAGCACCGTCATCCTCATCCTCTGCGCGATGAGCTTCGGCGGGGTCATGGAGCGCACGGGCATGCTGCAGACGCTCGCCAACACGCTCCTGCGGCTCGCCAAGAGCACCGGCTCTCTCATCGCCGTCACGGTGCTCACCGCGGCGGGAATCAACGTCGTCTCGGGCGACCAGTACATCTCGATCGTGGTGCCAGGCCGGATGTACGGCACGGCCTTTGCCGAGCGGGGCCTGCACCCCAAGAACCTCAGCCGCGCGCTCGAGGACGGCGGCACCATCACCTCGGCGCTGATCCCGTGGAACACCTGCGGGGCGTTCATGTCGGCGACGCTGATGGTCTCCACGGGCGCCTACCTCCCCTACGCGGTGCTCAACTACGTCAACCCGCTCCTCTCGATCCTCTTCGGGTTCCTCGGCATCACGATCGCCAAGCGTCAGAGTGTGGCACCCTGAATCGGTGCGGTGGAGACGAGTCGCGGTGTCACTCCCGATGCTGGGGGCGTGCAACACCTCCGCGGACGGAGTGACGTTCGAGGTGGGCACGGGTACCGATGCGTCGGGCTCTGCGAGCACCGCCACGAACACCTCGACCACGGACGAAGCACCGGGCAGTACCACGGCATCCACGACCGCAGGGTCGGCCTCGAGCTCGACCGGGACGACTGGCGACGCCCCATCCCGGCTGTGCGAGGCGATCGACGTGTCGTTGGTGCTCGACCGCCAGGCTCCGATCTACGGCATCGAGCGCCGCCGGACGGTCGCGCGCTTCCTCGACCGAATCGCGGAGGAAACCCGCGCACGCGTTCGCGTGTTTCCCAACGCGGGCGCACCACAGCCACCGCCGTGGGACTGCACCCTCGACGCGGACGGGCCCGCCGACGGGTCGACGTTCGTCTGGGGCGAAGACGGCGAGCTCCGCAGCAACGCCCGGCCCCGGCTCGACTGCGTCTACGACGGTGTTCGCAACTTCCCCAGCGAGGGTGACGCCGACGGCGACCTCATGTTCACCGGGCTGCTCTTTCCGTTCCTTCAGCACGACGACTGGCCCACCCCCGAGCGCACGGTGTCGGTCAACGTCATGCTCGCCGCGGTCGACGACGACGAGTCGAACATGTACGCCCGCCCCGGGCTGGCCAGCGAGGCGTTCACCCGGCTCGCCGCCGATGGCGATCGAGACCGCGCGCTCAGCCTCACGGTCGGCCAAGACGCCGACGAGCTGCATACCTTCGCCCTCGCGCTGCACCCCGCTGCACTGCACACCGAGTGGGACCACGACGACTTCGACGCCTCGTTCGAGGAGTTCGGCGACGCGGTGATCGAAGCCTGCGCCACCGCGGACGAGCCCGACGTCCCGCAGCCACCCGGGGGTTGCGAGCACATCGACATCCTCTTCGTCGTCGACGGCTCGCTCTCGATGGCCCAGGAGCAAGAGGCGCTCCGCGGCATCAACGGTCCGCCGGTCTTCGCCGACTTCACCGACGCACTCGCCGTCGAGCTCGACACCCTCGAGGACATTCACATCGGCGTGGTCTCGTCCGAGCCCGGCGACACCCGCCTGCACACCCACCTCAACCAACCCGCGTTCGAGCCCAGCGCCGAGACCGACTGCGGGCTCGTGCAGCCGTGGATCGTCGCGCCGAGCGATGACCTCGAGGCTCAGTTCGCCTGCGTGGCCGCAACCGCGGCGTCGAGCACGCTCGAGACGACGTCGCGCAACGCAGGCGAGACGCTGACATCTCGCGACAACGCTGGGTTTCTACGGGACGACTCGGTGGTGTTCGTCGTCATGTTGACGGACGAGGACACGCTCGGGCTTGGGGCAACACGGGTCCAAGAACATGAGCTGCTGCTCTCGGCGGTCGGTGGCGACCGTTCGCGGCTGGTCGTGCTCGCCATCGCCGGCGACCCCGGCATCTTCGAGGCGCCCAAGACGACCTGCGACGGCGCCTATGGCCTGGCCGCGCCGGGGCGACGTCTGGGCTCGGTGGTGGCGACGTTCGGCGAGCGCGGCATCACCTCGGACATCTGCGCCGGGGACCTCGCCCAGAGCTTCGACGATGCCCTCGAAGACCTCGTGCAGGCGTGCGTCAGCTTCGTGCCCGAGGGGTAGAGAACGAAGAACGGGCGTGCCCACCGCTCGGTGAGACACGCCCGCGCTGCGGCCGCAGCCGCCGGCTCAAGACCGCCTAGACGGGGTCGATGCCAATACAGGGGTCGACCTCGCTGGGCGTACAACCCTCACAGTCCCAGCGGAAGTTGTCGAGCAGAACCGACGTGTCGAGAATCTGGTCACCCATGTCGAACACGGCGAAGGTGAGCTGGAGGAGCTCGCCGGGAACCGCCGTACCGTTGGCCTGGAACCATCCGGTCGCGCCGCCGTTGAAGTCGAACTGCGTCCCTTCCATCACGGGGTCGGACCCGTGGTACTCCGGGTAGTCGTCTGGGTTCGCCAGCGCGGTGACCGTGCAGGGCTCGTCGTTGACGAAGCACAGGTTGCCCGTGTAGCTCTCGGAGTTCGACCACGCGAGGAACATGTCGTTGAACGACGTGTCGACGTAGGTGGGGAACTCCTCGGAGAAGTAGGCGAAGTCGAACGAGAACCCGTAGGTTCCGCCGGGCACGACGGTCTCGAACTGGAACCAGAGCAGGTCGTTGGCATCACCGCCGCCGAGGTTCCACTGGTCGATGAGGCTGTCCGAGCAGTCGTTGACCAGGTCGCAGTTGACGAACGGCGTACCGCCGGCGCCGCCGGCACTGCCCGGAAGCGGGCTCATGGGCGCGGGGAGCTGCGAGTTGTCGGGGTTGGTCGAGACGTCTCCATCGAACGTCGCCTCGACCAGGACCCCGTCCACGTCGGGTGCCGGGAGCTGTCCGGTGGACAGAATGAGCATGGAGTCGCCCTCGCGCGGCCGCCACGTGGGAAGGCCATCCATGTCGTCGATGTGCGTTCCGTACTGCGTGATGATGCGCCACGAGGTGGCGTCG
Source organism: bacterium (assembly GCA_024742475.1). Lineage (GTDB taxonomy): Bacteria > Myxococcota_A > Polyangia > Nannocystales > Nannocystaceae > CAJXVA01. The sequence continues at coordinate 26,659 of JANSYI010000049.1, forward strand.
TTGGACTGGAAGATGGGGTTGAAGACCGGGATCACTTCGTTGGGTCCGCCTTCGCATCCAAGACCCATCGCGTTCATCACGGCGGTCGCGTCTCCAGCGAAACCCACGTAGTCGTCGCACGGCGTCAGGTCGCCGGGCGCCTCGCAGATGTCGATCTTGCCCTCGCCGGCCGAGTCCGAGTCCGAGTCCGAGTCCGAGGCCATACCGGTCTCCTCGCCGCCCGACGAGCTTGCATCACCGCCGGTCGTGCTGCTTCCGTCTCCGGATTCGTCGTTGCCGGTATCAGGGCCCGTGGAGCCGCCGGTGGTCCCCTCGGTGGGGTCGCCCGAGCTGGACGATCCGCCTGCGCTGTCCGTATCCCCCGAGTCGCTGGTGGTCGTGCCGTCGCTGTTGCTGTCAGACCCTGCGGTCGGGTTGCCCGTGGGATCGGTGTTGCTCCCCGAAGACTCGGTGTCGCCGGTGGTCGATCCGCCACTGTTCCCATCGGAACCGGTGGTCGTCGAATCGTCACATCCGACGAAAAGAAGCGAAGCGAGCGAGATGGTTGCCAAACGGCCGAGTCGGTAAGTGTTCATCGTTTCGTTGCCCTTGTTGCTGCGGATTCGGGACTGTCGTCGGTGGCGAGCCGAACATGCGTCGCGCCCGAGTCCAGAGTCAGGTTTGGGACACCCAGGTGCCCACCGCGTCCCCCCACGGTCGAACTCATGGTACGCCGCGCCGATCGCGGATGACAACGAAAGAACATCCGGCAAAGCTCACGACATGTGCGCCCGAGCAGCAGGGGGTGCGTACGCGCCTGCTGCTCGCCCCAGAGGCCGGGTTTTGGAACTTTAGGCTGCGATCGCGGTCCGGCCGCGCGCCCCCCCGACCCGGCCCACGCCGAGACGCTGACTGCGCTCGCCGCAACCACGACGCGTCACCGAGGGCCGTCCTTGGCGGTCGATCTCGCCCCCCGCGCGAGCCGGGTCACGCCTGCGGGCATTGGGGCACCTAGGCTCTTCGCGTATCGTCGATCAATCGTTCTTCGAAGGGCCCCGCCTCCACGGCTCCGCCCCCGAACGCCTAGGACTTCCCATGAACAGCATCAAAGATCGCTCGGTACGCCTGTGCCTGCTCTCCGCCCTCGCGCTGACCGCGTGTGGCGACGACACCGCGACCCCCGACACCAACGACGAGACGTCTGGCGGAGGATCGAGCTCCACCACCGATACGCCCGACTCCGGCCCCTCGACCTCCACCACGACGACCGGGGGCACGACGACCGATGACGGCTCGACGACGATGACCGTCGAGCCGACCTCGTCCTCGAGTGGCGACAGCGCCGACGCGAGTACGACGATGGTCGACCCGACCGACGGCAGCACGACGATGGTCGACCCGACCGAGGACAGCTCGAGCGGCGACGAGTCGTCCTCCTCGGAGGGCGGCAAGATGCCCATGGACTGCCCCTACGGCGACCTGATGGCGCCCGACCTCGTCAACGCCGACACCACCGGCCAAGACAGCGAGTTCACCAACTCCTGCGGCGGCGGCGGAGCCCCCGACGTCTCGTACACGCTCACCGCGCCCGCGGACGGCACGTACTTCTTCACCGCCACGAGCCCCGATGGCGAGGTCGACCCGCTGGTCGCCGTCTACGACGGCACGTGCGGTGGGCCCGAGCTGGCCTGCAACGAAGACATCGACGGCACCACCACAGCCGCCCGCGTCTCCACCACGCTGAGCATGGGACAGACGGTCACGGTCGTCGTCGACGGCTTCTCCGTCGTCGGCGGCGCGGTCGACCTCGAGGTCGCCTTCTTCGAAGGCACCTGCCCCGACGGCGACCTCGGCAACCTCGCGCCCGTCCTGCAGACCGGCTCCACCGTCGACGGAGACAACACCACGTTCGGCTCTTGCGGCGGAACGACCGGCAACGACGACCAGTGGACCTTCACCGCCCCCGAAGCCGGCATCTACACGGTCGACACCCTGGGCTCGAACTTCGACACAGTCCTGTACGCCCTCGATGGCTGCGGCGGCACGGAGCTCATCTGCAACGACGACGCCGGAGACATGACCTCCCGCATCAACGTCACGCTCACGGCGGGCCAAGAGGTCGTATTCGTCGTCGACGGCGCAGGCCTCGAGTCGGGCGACTACAACCTCAATGTCGAACTCGACGCCTGCCCCGACTTCGAGATCATGGGCGCCCTGCCCGTGGTCGAGACCGGTAGCACAGCTGGCGAGGTCAACAGCAGTACGGGAAGCTGCGGCGGCGGTGGGGCTCCCGACGTGGCCTACACATTCACGGCGCCTCAGGCCGGCACATACATCTTCGATACCGACGGCAGCGCCTACGACACGGTCCTGTACGCCCTCGACGGCGAGACCTGCGAAGGGGCCACGCTCGCCTGCGACGATGACGATCCCGACTTCGGGCTGCAGTCTCGTATCGCCGTGGACCTGGAGGCCGACCAGGTCATCACGGTCGTCGTGGACGGGTTCAGCGCGAACGCGGGCGACTACACGCTCAACGTCACCTCACCCGACTGCGGCAACGGAACGATCGAGTTTGGCGAGGCCTGTGACACCGATGACCTCGACGGTGAGTCGTGCGCCTCCCAAGGGTTCAGCGGCGGAACGCTGGCATGCGACCCCCTCACCTGCCAGCTCGACGCGAGCGCCTGCGACACCTGCGGCAACGGGACCGTCGAAGGCGCCGACGAGTGTGACGGCGTGGCCCTCGGAGCCACCCGCTGCGAGGACCTCGGCTTCGACGGCGGGGCGCTCGACTGCGCGGGTGATTGCGCGTTCGACACGGCGCAGTGCGCCAACGGCATCGTCGCGGTCTGCTCCTCGCCCGCCGCAGCCATCGACAGCGCGTTCCCGACGACCACCGACACCATCACGGTGCCAGACATGGGCACCATCGCCGACATCGACGTCTTCGTCGACATCACCCACACCTTCGGCGGCGACCTCGAGATGACGCTGCTCGCCGACGACCTCGCGCTGTCGAACGAGCTCGCCTTCGACCAGTGCAGCTTCAACAACGACGTGTTCGCGGTCTTCAACGACGAAGGCTCGGCCGCCGTGGGTGCCGACTGTGCGGAGCCCATCGGCATCGAGGGCAACCTGACCCCGCAGCAGCCGCTGAGCGTCTACGACGGCGGCGAGGCCAGCGGAAGCTGGACCCTTTCGATCACCGACGACGCCGGCGGTGACACCGGCACCCTCAACGAGTGGTGCGTGTACATCACGCTCGAGTAGCCAGCGCCGAGACCGAGAAAAAGGGCGGCGTCCAACGCGGACGTCGCCCTTCGTGCGTCGATGGGTCCGGTGGACTAGAACGGCACGGCGAGCGCCGCGCACTGGAACTGCAGGTACGGCACGGCCCGCTCGAACAACTCCAAGATGCGGTCGACGACGCCCTCGCCGAGCATCTCCTCATCGCTCAGGGGCGCGATGGCGATGTGGTCCTTGCGCTTGAGGTCGTCGACCAGCGGGTGGTCGGCGTCGAAGCCCTTGGGCGGTCGCTTGAGACTCTCCCCGCCGAGCGCGAACCGCTCGGTGAACGCCGAGCTGCGTGTCGCCTGACGCCAGGCGTCCTCCTCCTCGACGATGCGCCGGCGGATCGCGGCGAGCGCGGACGACTCCGGCCGCCACATGCCGGTCCCGATGAAGTTCCCCTCGGCCGCGATGTGCACATAGAAGCCTGGTGCATGGGCGTCCTTGCCCAGCGCGTGCCGGAAGTGAATCCCCACGTTGGTCTTGTAGGGGGCCTTGTCCTTGGAGAACCGGACATCACGGTGCACGCGCATCAACGAGCCCCCGACCTTCTTGTCGCTGGCCACGAAGTGCTCGGAGATCTCGGTCAAGCGAGGCGCCACCGCCCGGATGAACGCCCGCGCCGGCTCGCGAACCTGAGCCTCGTACCGCTCCTTGTTCGCGCCGAACCACTCGCGGTCGTTGTTCATCCCCAGCTCGACCAGGAACTCCATCAGCGCGGGCCCGAACTGACCGAACGTCGACACCTCTGACGAAGCGGGCGTCATCTTCTTGGAGGTCGTCTTCTTGGAGGTCGTCTTCTTGGAGGTCGTCTTCGCGGACGTCTTCTTCTTCGCGGAGGTCTTCTTCTTCGCGGAGGTCTTCTTCTTCGCGGACGTCTTCTTCGCGGAGGTCTTCTTCTTCGCGGATGTCTTCTTCTTCGCGGAGGTGTTCTTCTTCGCGGACGTCTTCTTCTTCGCGGACGTCTTCTTCTTCGCCGCCGGCTTCTTCTTCGCCGCCGGCTTCTTCTTCGCGGAGGTCTTCTTCGCCGACGTCTTCTTCTTCGCGGAGGTCTTCTTCGCCGACGTCTTCTTCTTCGCGGACGTCTTCTTCGCGGACGTCTTCTTCTTTGCCGACGTCTTCTTCTTTGCCGACGTGTTCTTCTTTGCCGACGTCTTCTTCTTCGCCGACGTCTTCTTCTTCGCCGCCGGCTTCTTCGTCGCCGACGTCTTCTTCTTGGTGGTCTTCCGTGCTGCAGCCATACGGAGCGCGGACGAGCTTAGTGCCCAGCCCGCCGACCGCGCCAGCACGAAGAAACGGCGACCGTCCCGTGGAGGAAAGCCGCCGTCGCATCTCGCCGTGGGCGAGGAGATCTCGCAGGGCTCAGCCTGGAGGCGGGCAACCGAAGGTCGCGTCCAGCTCGCCGCTGTCGGCGAGCGCATCGCAGGCAGCACCGCAGAGCTGAATCGCGTCGAAGGGTCCCTCGGGGTTGAGGTACGTCCAGCCGTCCTCGGTCTCGCAGTCCTCGATCCGCTCGTAGAGCATGCCGCCGATCTCGATCTCGACGAAGTCGGGGTCAGTCGGCTCCTCGCTCAGCGGGATCGTGCACGAGACGACCTGCCCGGCAATCTCGGAGAGCGCGTCCTGAAGCTCGATTTCGTTGGTCGCGTTGAAGAACTTCTCGTCCCCCTCGCGCGCCCTGCCGCCGGCTTCGGCGACCGTATTGAGCTCCGTGAAGGTGTTCGCCGCAACCTGCCCGTCATTCGGATCTTCTCCGACCAGGTCGTCGAGGATGTCGATGCCGATGACGAACGTCGGCACGCCGTCGACGGTGAACGCGTCGCCAACGACCGTAGGAAGGTTGCCGTCGTAGACCTCCATCAACCCGCAGCCTGGCCCTGGGCACTCCGTGGTATCGGCGTCGGCGCCACAGTTTGCGGCGCCATCGGTAATGAGAATCATGAACCGGTCGATGTTCTCGTCGAGCGTCTTGAGGTGCGTCAACGCGGTCTGAATCCCCGCCGTGGCTGGAGTGGCGCCGATGATCGTCGAAGTCGCGCCCGCGGAGGGGATGCCATCGAGAACGCCATCGGCGTTGTTCGATGCGACTGGGACCTCAGGTTCAGCGTTCACGATGCAAGCCCCCGCGCCCAGCTCCTCGATCGCCGCGGTCGACGGGAAGAGAACGGCCCCGAAGTTGATCTCCGCTTCGAAGGAACCGACGACGAACGAGACCACATCGTGAAGGCTCCGCCATCGCGTCTCCTCCTCGGTCATCGGGTCGTTGTCGGCGTCCCAGGAGTTGAAGACCATGCTCCCGGACTTATCGAGCACGAGGACGACGTTGGGCGGAACGGCCTCCAGAACGAACTCCTCTTCACCGCAGTTCAGCTCGTCGCCCGTGCTGCTCGAGCCCCCCGAGCCGTCCGGGTCGGTGGCGCTCGTCGTGCTCGTCGTGCTCGGGTCGGACGTTTCGGTGCCGGTGCCCGAGAGCGAATCGATCCCGCCAGAGCCCGCGGACATCGTCTCGTCGGCAGGCTCGGATGACGGACAGCCCGCCGCCACGAGCAGCACTCCAGCCAGAGTCAGGTGTTTATGCATCATGATTTCCTTCAAGGTGTTCCCCATCGCGTCGCCGCTGCCCCCCCTGAGACACCGGCTTCGCGCAGTGTTTCCGCTCAGAATCCCACGTATTTTATCATACGTTTTCCGCGAAGGCATTTTCGTTGAAGCTCCGGTCTGGGACGACTCCACCGACGTGGGTCCACGCGTCCCGGCATGGACCGACCTGTCCGTGTCCGGCCCACCGAGTTGTGAGCGCCGCCGTGCCGGAGGATAGTTGGGCTCATGCGACCGTTTCCCGCTCAGACCCTTCTCGGCGCGTTGTTCGTCCTGTCCGCGGGTTGTTTCTCGCCGAACGCTGCAGTCGAGGACGGAAGTGGCGACACCGGTTCAGGTACCGGCGCGTCTAGCTCGACCGGGTCCGGCGGCGGCAGCGAGGATGCGTCCACGGGCGTCACGCAGACGACGACCGGCATTGCAACGACGTCTACTGAGACGACGGGTACGACTGAGGCCCAAGGCTCCTCCACGGTGGGAGACTCTGGGAGCACCGGTCAAGACACGTCGGCGACCGATACGAGCGGTGGCTCCGACTCCACGACGGGAGATGAAGTGAACTTCGAGGGCGACTACGAGGGGATCATTTTGGGGGACTGCGACGACTTTCCTACCGGCTTCGTCGAGGTGGACGGAACCCTCGAGTTTGCAGTGTTCGAGACCACCGCGGTCTCGGGCTCCGCAGACCTCACCGTCCCTTACTCCGACAACACCGTCCCGATGATGGGCACGATCGACGGTGAGGGTGCGATTGAGGCGACGTTGACCGTGTCTGGCTCGGTGAGCTGCGCCCTCGTCGGAAACGCATCCGACGACGGAGAAATCACTGGCACCTTCACCTGCGACCCTCACCAATGTGACGGATTGTGGTCCGCGTCACCTGTTTAGGCGATGCTTCCCTACCTGGGACACACTGAACAGCGGGCGCTCAGAATCGGAGCGTCAGGCCCATGCTGGCACCACGCCGCGAGGGCATGAAGCTCAGCCCAGTGGGCCGCAGGCTGTGAAAGCGGCGCTTCTTCCAGCGTTCCAGCTCTTTTCGGCGCTTCAGCCCGATTGCGAGGAACACTGCGCCCGTGACCACCGCCGCGCTCCCGTAGGAGAGTCGGATGACGTTGTAGATGTACAGCCCCTGGCACTGGTCGGCGTTGGCGTCGATCCCCCAGCTCTGCAGACGGCGTGGGCAGTGGTCGGGCATCGTGGCCCACACCATCGCCGAGGCCGACGCAGTAGCCAAGGTACCCAAAGGGAGCATGATCGCGCCGATCAAGATCTGCTCCTCGCCATCGGGCGGCTTGATCACCGGCGCCTCACCGGGCGCCCAATACCCACCGCCAGGAGGCACGCCCGAGTCGGGATCGTAGCTCGGCGGCGGCACCGCGAGGCTCAGCGCGACCATCGCGGCCACGGGCGTCATGGTGCGGCCTCGAATCGCTGGATCTGGCGGCGCAAGAACGCGGAGTCAGGCTCGACCTCGCTGGCCTTGCGAATCGCGGCCTTGGCCGCCTCGCGATCGCCGGTCAACGCGGCGAGCTCGGCCTCGAGGTAGAGGAGGTCGGCGTTCTTCGGTTCGCCCTCGAGTGCCTTGCGCACGACCTCGAGACCCCGGTCGGGCTTGCACCGCTGGCGAAAGCTGAACCAGCCGTAGCTGCTCGCGAGCCCCGTGTCGTCGGGATCGGTGGCCAGCATCGCATCGAGCGCGGCGATCGCCTCGTCTTCCTTGCCGAGCCCGCACAGCATCCGCCCGATGTGCCGATGGGCGCGTACGGCCTCCGGGCTGTCGGGGAACTGGGTCTGCAGCGCGCGAAGCGAAGCGATGGCGCCAGGCGCATCGCCGTCGAGTTTGTACAGGATGAAGAACGCTCGGTCGTAAGCGACCTTGGGCGCGAGCCCCATCTCCCCGTTGGGATCGGCTTCCATCACCTGCTCGAACTCGGCCTCGGCCTCGTCGCGCGATCCGGCGAGCACGTAGAGGTGACCGAGCCGCTGACGCGCCGCGACATCGTCGGGCTTCGCCTCGACGGCCTCGATCGCATCGGCCAGGACGCTCTGCCCTTCTTCGATCCGCCGCAGCGCGGTCAACAGCTCGCTGGCGGGGAGGAAGTCGACCACGCGGCCCTTCTCGACCCCGCTGGGCTCGAGGACCAAGATCGTCGGGTACGCCTGCACGTGGTGCTCGCGGACGATGTCGGGGCCCTCGGCCTTCTCGGCGTCGACGTGCACGGCGACGTAGCGATCACCGAGCGCCTCCCCGACACTCGCCTGCGTGAACACCTCTTCGTCGAGCTTCTGACACGGCGGGCACCAGTAGGCGCCGACGTCGACGAACACCAGCTTGCCCTCGGACTTCGCCTGCGCTCGCGCTTCCTCGAGCGACCCGTGAAACCAGTCCACGGCGGACACGACAGTGCCGTCCGCCTGGACGCCTGGAGCGAGGTCCTCGGCATCCTCCGCCCTCGCCTGCGGAGCCTCCTTCTGCCCCGCCTCCTCTGCCGTGGGCGCGTCCTCGGCCTTCGTCGCCGGAGCCTCCTGCGTGCCGCAGGCGAGCACGAGCAGCACGGCAAACACGAGACGATGGGGACGACGACGTCGCATGGACCCCGCAACCGTGCCCGCCCGCGATCCGTTACGCAAACCGCCCGCCCGATCGTGGGGGGTTGCCCGCGCCGCATCCATGTCTAGGTTGTTGTCTGGGCACCGAGGATGCCCAGAAAGGTAGGTGTGAGATGCCCGCATTTCAGGCGGAATCCGCAACCGTGAAGACCCGCCATGCGCTCGCTCACGCGCAGGCCATGACCCAAGAACTCGGTCACCCCGAGGTCACCAGCATTCACCTTCTCGCAGCCGCCGCCGCCCAAGACGGCGGGCTCGTCAAGCCTCTGCTCGAACGCGCCGGGGTTCACGGCGCAGCGCTCGACCGCGCCGTCACGGCGAAGCTCGGTACGCTGCCCAACGTCCGTGGTGCCGATGTTCGGCCATCCCGCGAGCTGCTCGCGGCGCTCGACATCGCCGCCGATGAGGCCGAGCGCCTGCACGACAAGTACGTCAGCACCGAGCACCTCGTGCTCGCATTCTTGCGCGACGACGCCAAGCGCAGGGACGTCAAAGCACATGAACTCCTCACGGAACTCGGCGCCTCGTCCGACCTCGTGCTCTCGGCGCTGCGCGAAGTTCGGGGCACGCAGAGCGTGCAGACCCAGGACCCCGAGAGCACCTACGACGCCCTCGCCAAGTACGCCCGCGACCTCACCGCGCTCGCGCGCAAGGAAGACCTCGACCCCGTCATCGGTCGCGACAACGAGATCCGGCGGGCACTGCAAGTGCTCAGCCGCCGCACCAAGAACAACCCCGTGCTCATCGGGGAGCCGGGCGTAGGCAAGACGGCGCTCGCGGAGGGCATCGCGCAGCGCATCGCCAGCGGCGACGTCCCCGAGAGCCTCGCCGACAAGCAGCTGCATCAACTCGACCTCGCGGCCATGGTCGCGGGCGCGAAGTACCGCGGCGAGTTCGAGGAGCGCCTCAAGGCGGTCCTCTCCGAGGTCGATGCCGCCAGCGGGCGCATCATCCTGTTCATCGACGAGCTGCACACGCTCGTCGGCGCGGGCGCCAGCGAAGGCGCCCAAGATGCCGCAAACATGCTCAAGCCAGCGCTTGCGCGAGGCGGGCTGCGCTGCATCGGCGCGACGACGCTGGACGAGTACCGCAAGCACATCGAGAAGGACAAAGCGCTGGAGCGACGGTTCCAGCCGGTCATGATCGATGAGCCGAGCGTCGACGACACGATCGCCATTCTCCGAGGCATCAGCGGCAAGTTCGAGGCGCACCACGGCGTGCGCATTCAAGACGCCGCCCTCGTCAGCGCTGCGACGCTCAGCCACCGGTACATTCAAAACCGCTTCCTCCCCGACAAGGCCATCGACCTCGTCGACGAGGCCGCCGCGCAGCTGAAAATGGAGGTCGAGAGCGTCCCCACGCCCATCGACGAGAGGGAGCGCGCCCTGACGCGGCTCGAGATCGAACGCGCCGCGCTCGAGCGCGAGGAGCATCGTGCCCCGGCGCAGAGCGAACGCCTCGACGCCGTGCAGCGAGAGATTGCGACGTTGCGCGAAGAGGTGGATGCCATGCGCTCTCGCTGGCAGACCGAGCGAGACCAGCTCGGCGAGATCAAGGAACTCTCCGCCCGCATCGAGCGGGTCAAGGCCGACGCGGCCATGGCCGAGAAGGCCGGCGACCTCAGCCGCGCTGCCGAGCTGACCTACGGCACGCTGCGCGACCTCGAGACCAGTCGCGAGCGCGCTCGCGAGGCCCTCAAACGCGCGATGGATTCATCGAGCGAGTCGTTCCTCCGCGAGGAGGTGACCGACGAGGACATCGCTGCGATCGTCTCCCGCTGGACGGGTGTCCCAGTCACGAAGATGCTTCAGTCCGAGCAGCACAAGCTGCTGCAGATGGAGGACAACCTCCGAAAGCGGGTCGTGGGCCAGGACCGAGCGCTCGAGCGGGTCTCGGCCGCGATTCGGCAGGCGCGAGCCGGGTTGGCCGACCCCGACCAGCCGATCGCGTCCTTCTTGTTCCTGGGGCCCACCGGCGTCGGCAAGACGGAGCTCGCAAAGGCACTCGCCGAGTTCCTCTTCGACGACGAGCGCCAGGTCGTGCGCATCGACATGAGCGAGTACATGGAGAAGTTCGCGGTCTCCCGGCTGCTCGGGGCTCCTCCGGGCTACGTCGGCTACGACGAAGGCGGTCAGCTCACCGAGGCCGTCCGGCGCAAGCCCTACTCGGTGGTGCTGCTCGACGAGATCGAGAAGGCGCACCCGGACGTCTTCAACGTGCTGCTGCAGGTCCTCGACGACGGCCGGCTCACCGACAGCCAGGGACGCACGGTCGACTTCCGCAACACGATCGTCCTGATGACGAGCAACGTCGGCAGCGAAGCTGCGCTCGACGACCAACTCGACGCCGCGGCCAAAGCGGCGGCCCGCGACGAGGCCCTGCGTCGGCACTTCCGGCCGGAGTTCCTCAACCGACTCGACGGCGTCCTGGAGTTCGCGCCGCTCTCCCGCGAGGCGATGGAGCGTGTCCTGCAGATCCAGCTCGCCCAACTCCGGCCGCGCCTGCAGGACCGTGGCCTGACGGTCTCGATCACCGACGCGGCGACCGCCGTGCTCGCCGAAGCCGGCTACGACCCGGTATTCGGTGCCCGCCCGCTCTCCCGAGTGCTGGCGCGCAACGTCGTCGACCGCCTCGCGCGAGGCATCCTCGAGGGCAGCTTCCCGCCCGGGAGCACCGTCGAGGTGGACGTCGGCCCAGAAGGTGAGCGCACGGACGACCCCGAGCTGCTGAACCTCCGTGCACATCGAGTCGCATAGACCCGGCGCGCCGGTGGGGTAGACTCCTGGGAGTCGAGCGACGAGGCGCTCGGCTCCCGTTCTCCATGAACGACTACTTCAAGATGTTCTTGATTGCGCTGGTCACGTCGGTGGCCGCGCAGCTTCTGCTGACGCCCTACATCGTCAAGCTGCAGGGCCTGGGAGGCACCGCCGCGCCCGCACCCGCCAGCGCCCCCGTCCAGCCGCCGACCGCGCCGCCGGCGGAGGTCGTCGAGAAGCTTTCCGCGCCCAACCTCGAGGGCATGACGGTCGACGCTGCCCGCGAGCGGTGGCGGGCCAAGGGCCTGGTCATCATCGAGGACGGTGAGCGCAGCGTCGGCGAAGCCGAGCCCGGCACGATCGTCCAGCAGCGCCCCTCCGCGGGCGCCGAGCTGTCGAGCAACAAGGAGATCCGGGTCGTCGTCGCCAAGGCGTCCTCCGACGTCGCGGTGCCCAAGGTCGAGGGCAAATCCTACGAGGACGCACGCACGGCGCTCGTCGCGGCGGGCTTCGAAGTGCCCGAGCCCGCCAAGGAGGTCTCCGAAGAGGATGCGGGGACGGTGCTCAAGCAAGTCCCCGGTTCGGGGACGAAGTCGAAGGAGGGCTCGGTCGTGCGACTGACGATCGCCGAGCCGGCGGCGGTCGAGGTGCCGAAGCTGCGCGGCTTGTACCTCTCGGGCGCCAAGAAGAAGCTCGAGCAGGCGGGGCTGAACACGGGCAAGGTCCGCCGCATCGAGGACCCTGAGCGCGGCGAGAACTACGTCCTTCGCCAGTCGCCCAGCCCCGGCGACAAGGTGCCACCGGGCACCGAAGTCGAGCTCACGGTCGTCGCGCCGAACTAGTTTAGAGGGGCCTTTCGCAAAGGCCCCTCCCTCCGGCCGGCAGAGCCGCCCTTCGCTTCACCCCAAACGGTCGCCCTTTCGGGCTCCTGCCTTCGGCTTCCGTTCGCCTTAGAAGGCCTTTCGCAAAGGCCCCTCCCTCCGGCCGGCAGAGCCGCCCTTCGCTTCACCCCAAACGGTCGCCCTTTCGGGCTCCTGCCTTCGGCTTCCGTTCGCCTTAGAAGGCCTTTCGCAAAGGCCCCTCGCTGCGGCCGGCAGAGCCGCCCTTCGCTTCACCCCAAACGGTCGCCCTTTCGGGCTCGGCGACTAGCGGATCCTGGCTCGGCCGCCGAGGCGGGCGACGGCCATGGTGATCGCGTAGCCGACGACGACGAGGCCGAGCGCCCCGACGACCTGGCCCGCGCTTGGGGTGAAGAACTCGGTGGGGAAGTCCTCGGCCTTGAGGGTGGGCAGGCTCTGCGCGGTAACGACCTGCCCCTTGAAGATGTCGCCGACCGCGGGCGCCACACCGCGCTGGAACGGCCACAGACCGACGACTGCGCCGACGAGTAGTCCGAGCAGTGCGCCCTGGGTCGGCTGCTCGAACCTCGCGAGCAGCCAGCTCAAGCCGTTGCTCACCACGACCACCCCCACCCCGACGCCGAGGCCCACGGGAAGCACCACGTCGAGCACCGGGGCCTCGAGGGCGGCGAACGCCCCCGCTTTCAAGCCCACCTTCAGCGCGTCGATGCCGGCGAGGATCGGCACATAGACGCCCATCACGAGCAGCAGGTAGCCCCCGCTGATGCCAGGGAGCACCATCGCGCTCGCACCGGCGACGCCGGCGAGGAACATCATGAGGAACCCCGCTGACGCCGCATCGCCGTCGGTGCCCGTGCCGGCACCCTGCACCACCGCAAGCGCGGCCATCCCTGCGAAGCCCACCGCCGCGCCGCCCCACACCGCGCTCGTCGGCTTGCGAATCAGCCCCCACACGATCGGCACCCCACCGAGCGTCAGACCGATGAACAGGCTGTACGCGGCCCAGCGGTGGTCGACGACGAGCGTCTTGACCGGACCGGCGAGGAGCACGATCGCAAGCCCTGCCGCCGCGACGACCGAGCCAAGCACGATGAGCGACGCCTTGCGGAACTGCAGCTTCGTGACCTCGGAGATCGCTCCGATGAACTGCGGGTAGACGCCGGCGGCGAGCAGCATCGTGCCGCCGCTGATCCCCGGCACGAGGTTGGCCAGGCCCATGAGCACGCCCCCTGTCGCCGCGCGACTCGCCAGGCGGAGGGGGGACTCGGACTCCTCGTGCGACGCGGTGGATTCGGCTTCGCTCACGGCGGCGGGACCCTACCACGCTCGCGGCAGGGTCCCGTCGTTCGAGCGAGACGCGAGGCGCCCCGCGTACGGCTCGGCCTCAGTTCTCGACGGGGGTGAACGCGTCGAGCGTCTTGCTGCCCGTCGGGATGGCGAAGCTGTGGATCGGCGCGGGGTCTTCGTCGCCCGCGTTGTTGTCGCAGGGGACGAACGCCTCGGGCGTCACGGTCGCGCCGCAGTTGCCGTCGTCGCACGACCCACTGGACTCCTGCTCGACCGAGACCAGCTGCAGCCCCGTATCGAAGCCGGCTTCGAACTCCGCAAGGGCTCCACCGCCGCTCGCCCCGTTGTTGAACTCGAAGCCGGTCGTGACATCCGCGGTCAGGCGGAAGGTGACCTCGTAGGTCGAGCCTCGGTCGGGGTGCCAGGTGCGGTTGGCGGCGTCGTAGAACCGCGGGTCGCACTCGCCCGCGCCGGGCTCGAAGATGTAATAGGTCACGTAGTAGACCTCGACATCCTGGACCACCAATGGCTCGTCTCCGGAGTCGTCGGCGACCCCGGTCACGAAGATGCGCGGCGCCCGGATGGGGCGCGCGGCCTTCGAGAAGTTGCGCGTCTCGGTGAAGGTGGGCGCGCCCTCGAACGGTGTGACCTCGCGGGTCCGCGTGATGTCCGAGACGGCGATGCGCATGTAGCTCGGGTTCCCGCTGACCGCATCACCGGCCCCGAACGACCCGCCCGACTTCGGCGCCCCGGTCGGGATCGAGAAGCCGCTGTCGGGCCCAGGGGGTCCGCTCGCGTCGCGGTCGTCGACCAGCAGGTAGAGGCTGCTGTGGAAGTCATTGGTTTCGTCGCCACCGTCGAGCGTGTCCTCGAACGGCGAGCCCGACACCATGGCCACCAGGAAGTGGTCGTTCTCTTCCACGTCGGCGAGGACGCCGGCGGTCGCATCGTCGATGCGGTTGAAGGCGCTCACCGCCGGCGCGAACAAGAAGGGGTCGCCCTCGTTGCCCGGGCTGACCGTGCAGCTGTCGCCCGTCCCCGTGCAGGCCGGGAAGCGGAACGCTTCCGTCGCGCTGCCCGCCCACGGCCCCGCCCCGCTGTCGTGGGTGTGCTTGAACGTCAGCGGCGCGGTATCGCGGCCCAGGTCCCAGCGGAACAGACGGCCCGCCGGGTCGGCCACGTAGGTCTCTTGGCCCTCGGCCCAGTACCGCGAGATGCAGTGGCTGCCGACCGCGGGGTCCACGACCGCACCGAACGTGCTCTCGTAGACCGGGCCGGCAACCGCCGGCATGATCGCTCGCTCGAGGATCTCCCCGGTCATCGCGTTGGCGACGAACAATACGCGCCCCTCGTCGGGCCCGCCGCTTCCGTCCGGATAGCCGCTCCCCGCCACGAGGAAGGTCTCGGGTTCGAGACCGATCTGGTCGTTCGTGGTGTGATAGGTCAGCGCAGGCCGGGCCCACGTCTCACCGAGCATGTCGTCGTAGTCCGCCGCGAAGGTCGGATCTTCGGTGGTCCACATGACCTCGACCGGCACGCCAGCGTCGGGGTTCATGTGGCTGAGGTCGAGCGCGATGTACTCGTGACCGCCCGCGCCCATCCCGATGACGCCCAGGTGGCGCCACTGCCCAGCATCGGAGTCGAACGCCCAGCCGTGGTTGAGCGTCGAGGAGATGCCGAAGATGTGGTCCTCGAGGTCGTCGCTCGGCTGGCCCATGTTGGCGGCGCCGTTGGCCGCTTGCTCGACCGCGTTCTCCAGCGCAAACCGCGGAATGAGACCGAACAGTTCGTTGCCCGAGTCCATCTGGAACGCGTGGATGATGCCGAAGTCGTCACCGACGACGACCGCCTCTTGGTAGGTGTAGTTCGGCTCCTCCGCCTCCGCCCATGCATCCCGGGCGAAGTCTTCGAGCGTGTCGGGCAGCGTGCCCGCGTCGAGCTCGCCGAATCGCCGGCCCGCGCAGTGGGGGTCGGTGATGGCGACCTCGGGCAGCCGGGTGTCGTCGTATTGAGGCACCCGCCGGATCGTGATCGGGGCCGAGTTGCTGACGCCCGGGAGCTTCCAGCCGTCGGCCGCGTCGCGTCCGAGCAGGAACGCGACGATCTCATCTGCGTCGTCGTCGGCATCGGGGCCGCTGACGTGACCGAGCGCCATGAGCTCGGCAATGAACGGAGCGGACGCGGTGCCGTCGGGGTTCGAGATCCGATAGACGTTGTTGGACGCGTCGTGTGAATAGAGCCTTCGGTCGTTCCAGGCCATCATCTGCAGGCACTCGCCCGCGTCCCAGTCGCGGCTCATGTCACAGGGACCGAAGGTGTCGAACGCGGTCGAGACCTCGGGCGGGAACTCGGGGCTCGGCGGAACGCAGGTGTCCACGAGCGACCCGCCGTCGTAGACCTCGCAGTACCGACGCTCGACGTGTCCTTGCCAGCCGGGATAGTCGGTACGGGCCGTAAAGACCGTCTGCACCGCGACGGTGCCATCGGCCAAACCCGCCGCACCGAACTCGTTGATCACCGCACCCTGACCCGAGGGGACCTCGATCTCGAGCGCGTTGTCGATGATCGACGCGAGGACGGCCTGCAGCTCGTCGGTGCTGTTGGCGACGTAGGCACAGTCGGTGTCCGGGTTGTCCGGGTCGGCGCACGTGTCCCACTCGTCGGCGGGATCGTCGTCGCACGGAGAACCGCAGCCAGCCCCTCCGGCGCACGCGCCCGCCCCTGCGCACGCCATGTTGTTGAGCTCGCCGCCTTCGATGAAGAAGCCGACCACGTACACCGCTGCGTCGAGGTCGTTGCGCAGCGCTGCCAAGCGCTCGTAGAGCGTGGCGCCGCCCTGCCCGGCGTTTGGAGCACCGTCGGTGAGCAACACGACATTGGTCGGCGCGCACGCCGTGGTGTCGGCGACGGTCGCCAAGAAGCTCAGATACGACGCCACCGAGGAGTGGCTGCCGACCCGGTTGTCCTCGGGCGGTGTCGCCGGGATCTCACCGACCGCGTCGGCCCACGGCGTGCCGCCGACCGCGTCGACGCCACCTTCGACGAGCGGCGCAGTGCGGGCCAGGGCGAGGTCGAGCGCCTGGTCCTCGTCCGCGGGACCCCAGTTGTCCGAGGGCACGGTGGTGGCCGACAGATCGACGAAGAAAGGGGCGTGCAGCGCGACGCCCTCGAACCAGTCGTCGTCGCCTGCGACGCCCGCCGCGACCGCCCCGTCAAACCAGTCTGCGATGCCCGCGATGGGATCGAAGAAGATGAGGTCCTGCGTGCCGTAGCCCGAGAAGCCGTCGACGTAGGGCCAGTAGTAGAAGTCGTTGTTCCAGACCTCGCCGACGCGATCGTAGTCACCGACGGTCGCGTTGAGGATGTCCTGCGAAGGGTCGGTCGTCGCATTGAGCTGTGCACGAACGCCCATGAACTGCGGGAAGAACTGGACCCGGCGGCGCATCACGTTGAGCGTCGAGATGTAGTCCACCGCGTCGAGGCTGATGAGCGGCGAGGGCGGGACGGGGCCGACCTGATTGTTCGCGCCGATGATTCCGTTGATCGATACACCGCCGGCGGTCCGGCCCTGCAGCTCGTCCCACCGGATATAGGGATAGGGCCGCCGCGCGTCGCCCTGACAGAGCCGCAGCCCGCCCGCGTAGTCGAGCTGCGGCGGCACCAGGGGCTCTTGTCGTGAGATCCAGAGCCATCCCGAGGACCAGTCGCGGAACAGTGTCGTCGGCACGAAGCGCGTGGCTTCGCCGAGGTTGTCGCACAGCGGCGGGGGGTCCTGCGTTTCGGGCCCGTTTTGCACGAAGGACATGAACGCGAACGACGCGGCGTCCCCGGCACCCTCGACGACCTCCTCGATGGCGCGACGCGCCGCATACAGACGGCTGACCTGCGACTGGTCGTCGGGGTCCTCCGACTCGTAGAACGCGGCGTTCTCGCAGCGGGACCACCGACAGACCTCGTCGACGCTCGCAGCGCGGCGACTCATCGAGCCCGAGGTGTCGAGCACGAAGAGGACCCGCGGCGTGATCGTGCCAAACGCGTCCCCCCGCACCACGAAGTAGGGATCGAGCCGCGCCTGCGACGGCCCCGACTGTCCGAGCCAGAGCATGGCGATCAACAGCCCGAAGCCAGCCCAGCCCAGCAGCCGGGTGAAGGGGTGTGCGGTTCGCGTTCGAGATGAGGCGGTTGCGGCGGCGTTGCGCATGACGATTCCTCGCAGAGGTCAGGGCCGAAGAGCGCCCGTCCCGCTATGCAAACGATGCATAGGGCCCACGAACGGTTGCGCAGTCGGGAACTGCGCGGTGCTCGGGGACGGGTCTGACAGCTCCTTCATGGGACTTTCGGACGGGTCACCCGTCCGAGCCCAGGACAGTGCAACACCTGGGCCAGCCATGCTGCGCGCCTGTAGGTGGGAGGCGCACCGACCTCGCCGGCGCCGTCAGCCCTTGAAGTGCGGCAGCGAACCGTGGGGCGAGAGGAAGTACTTGGCGGGCGAGACGAAGCGCAGATTGCTCACCCGAGAGGTGTAGATGCACGCGTAGTTCTCGACCTGGGCACCAAAGCGGCTGGTGTCATAGCGCTCCGCGAAGCTGCTGCCCCAGTAGGGGTTGAACGCCTCGTCGACCTCGCGCGAGCGCTTCTCGAGCGTGGCGACCGTCTCGGCCTCGTAGGCGCGCAGGCGGTCGAGTTGCGTGCGAACCTTGGTCTGCGTCTTCTCGAGCATCTCGCTGCCCTCGCCGGCGGTGAGGTCGGCCTCCTCGGTGAGCTGCTCGAGCGGCAGACGCCCGAGCACCCTCGAGACGTGGCGCAGCGCGCTGATCTGCTCGGCGAGCTGGCTTCGAAGCCGATAGAGGCTCTCGATCTCTTGCAGCGTCATGCCCCGTGCACGGCGGACGCGAAGCTCGCGCTGCAGCTCCTGCACGACCAGCGCCGTCCTCCAGCCGGAGCTCTTCTTGCTCTTCACGATGTCCCCGTAGATGTGGTCGCCGACGTAGAGCACCTCGTCGCCGTGGCACCCGAACGAGCGCTGAAGGCCGAGCTGATTGCCGCCCTCGTACACCTTGCCTCGCTGGACGTCCTGCCGCGGCTTTCCGACCGGGGCGCCGCTGCGGTCGAGCTCTTGAAAGGGCACCCCCGCGGTAAAGAAGCCCGGCTTGCGAGCGCCCACCACCACCCAGTCGAAGTACTCGAACCAATCGGGGTACGAGGACATCTTGTTGCCCAACAAGAAGCGCATCACCGCGTCGGAGTAGGTGAAGAAGCTGTTGGTCAGCAGAAACAGCTTCTTGCCCGCCGAGCGGAACTTGTGGAGGGTGCGTGGGAGCTCGGGGTCCTGCTCGATGTAGGAGGCCGGATCCTCGCGGATCATGTCCTTGATCGAGCCGTCGCGATGCGCCTCGTCGATGCACTCGCGCACGTCGGTCCACGCCTCGGTGTAGGTAGGGGGCTTGCCACCCGGCCAGAGCTCGGGGCGCTGGTCGATCAACTCCACGGCCTGGGCGTAGAGCGTCACCTCGGGCAGCGCGAAGAGCGTGTCGACCGGGGCGAAACGCTCGAGCTCCTTGCCGAGGCGCTGCTCGCGGTAGGGGTGCCGTCCATCGTCGGAGAGCTTGCGGACCCCGTGATACCCACGCCCCACGTAGCCGTGGCGGTCCTGCTTGATGATGTTGCCGAGCTTCTTGTCGACCATCAGTCCGCGGATCGCGAACCTGGGGTCGGGGTCGGCGTCACCGATCTCGGCCGGGTACCCGCGGGCCAGCAGCTTTCGCGTCGTCGACTCAAGCGAGAGCCTCTCGAGCGCCTCCTGAAAGTAGATCGCCAGGGTGTAGTCCATGTCGAACCCCAAGATCGAGATCCGATCGAGGTTCAGGTCCCGGTTGGTGAAGATGCGCCGGTCGTGGGGCGCATCCACCTGCAGATCGTTGCGGAGCAGGAGCTTGCGTAGCGGTGCGGGGAGTTCGATGTCGTTGGCCAACGCGCTGTGAGGGTACTGCGAAACGACGAACGCCGCCGCCCACAAGGGGCGACGGCGTCGACTCGCAGACCGCGGCCGCGGGGCTTCGGACCGGCCGGCGCTCTCAGGGCGCTGCGACGGTGCCCGCCACGTAGTCGTCCGTGCAGACCGACACGGCCGAGTTGTCGTTGTTGTGGCCACCGCCGTAGCCCTCGTCGGGGCTCTGCGGTGCCAGCACGGTGAGCCCACCCCCCACCGACAAGGCGATTTCCTGCTCGATCGTCACCACGGTGTGCCGAACGCGAGCCTGGGCGGTCACGACGACCTGACCATCCGAATCGTCCGTCCAGATGCCCGACCCGTTGACGCCGAGCGCGTCGGCGGAGTTGTTGCGCACCCACACGGTCACCCGCGCGTCGGGGTCTCCGTTGGGGACGAGGTCGCGGAACGGGACGTCGGCCCAGTTCTCTTGGACACCGGTCGCGTTGCGCAGGAAGGCCACGGCACCCTGGCGCATGCAGATCTGGCCACCGCAGCCGACCTCGTCACCGGCGAGGATGTCGTTGCGCTGGCCGGTGACCGAGAGCGGGTCGAGCCCGGGGATGCAATCCGACAGCGGGTCCGAACAGGCCGCGCCCTGCGAGTTGTAGCCCACCAGCGCCTCGTCGATCTGGTCGGGGTCGTACTGCACGTACTGCGCCGAGGCCAGGTCGACGGCCGCCTGCGCGACCATCAGCGCGCGCTCCCGCGAGACGAGCTGTCCAGCCTCGGTGGCTTCGCGAACCGAAGAGCGCACCGCGAGCAGGCCCAGCGTCATGAGCGACACGGTCATCAGCATGACGCTGACCATCGTGACGCCACGCTGGCGCGCGAGAGGATGTGAAGGGTGCATGTGCTTGGTCTGCTCGGTGTGCATGGCCTACTCGATTTGGGGGTCCCGCCAGCGGAGGTTTTCCGGAGAGAACCGCTCGGTGAGGGTGAAGCGTTGCCGGACGCCGACGGAGGAGTCCAACACGACGCGATCTTCGACGGGGATGACTTCGAGCGTCCCTAGGCCCCCGCCCTCTTCCTCGAACTCGCCGGACGCGACGAGGGTGATGCGAACGGTCTGAGGGCTCATTCGGTGCGGCGGCGGCGGGTTGCCCGTGCCCTCGATTCCCTCCCAGCCCAGCTGATCGTACTCGGCGGTCCCGTAGAACACGCAGTCGGGCGCAAAGACCTCGTCGACCGCATTGCCGAGCCACTCGTCGCTGTTGCGCTGACCGCTCTCGACCGAGTTCTCGTCGACCGTGACGTTGGCGCGCCCCGCGAACGGACCCTCTGCCGGGCCGGGCTCCTCGAAGCCGAGCGCGGGGTCGTTGATCGTCGCCGACGCGCTGGCCACCCCCGCCGGGGTGTACCCGTCACATCCGACCGCGACCTGCATGTCTTCGATCATCGGCCCAATCGCGACGGCTTGAGGTGGAGAGTCACTTCCGGGCAGGTGCAGACCCGGTTGGGGACACGTGCCGGCGGTACAGTGCGGATAGTCGACCGCGCCGAGGTTTCCAGGGTCGACCCCGTCTTGAAACCCGATCACGTCGTAGCGGACCAGATAGGGGATCGTGGGGACGCTGTAGTCGAGCTCGTAGCGCGACCAGCGAAGTCGACCCAGCGGCACGACGCTGGCCTGCGTCGTGTTGAACGAGGCCGGGTCCCAGTCGTCATCGGCGGGGGTTCCGTTGTTGTCGTTGAGCAGCCCGGCGAGGTTGTTGAAGCCCGACGAGTTGGCGATCGGCAGGCGAAACTCGGTGCCCGACCCGCCCGCCGCGACGTCGCCGGTGAGCTGCAAGAGCACGCACTGCGATTGCGCCTCGGCCCGGAAGGAGAGCGCGGGCGGATTGACGAGAAGGATGAACGAGCCCGGCGGAAAGAGCTGTTGGACTTCGGCGAGCTGGTTGGGATCGCCGGAGTTGAGCGCGGGGCCGGTCTGCACGACGACCTCGGTGTCCGCGACGTCGACGGCGCCGGCGAGCGTGAACACCCCGACGGCTCCGGTGTAGTTGGCCTCGGCCACGATGACGTCGAGGGCATCTCCGGCCGCGTCGGGACGCGCGGAGCTGGCCGCCACCCCGCCCCCGCCCGCGAACGACCCTGCGCCGCTCGAGTCCCAGTAGGCCTGGATGCCGTCGCGCAGCACCCAGTAGGCCTCACCGGTCACGTTGTCGGTGACCGCCGCCGCGGCGTTGGCCGCACCCCCAGGGTTGATCAGGCGGTTGTTGTCCGCGTCCCAGACGCGAATCTCGGTGCAAAGCCGCGCCCAACCCATGCCCGCGGCGCGAACGTCCTGCCCCATGCTGAACATCGCGCCCTCGAGCGCCTGCTGCACGCGGACGTTGCGTTCGTGAATGCCCGTCGTGGTCTGCTGGATGCTGGAGAACGCGAAGATGCCCAGGACGACGATCGAGGAGACGACCATCGCGACCATGAGCTCGATCAGCGTGAAGCCGCGGCGGCCGCGAAAGCCATCGGGCATGGAATGCATGCGCATCATGGTCCGGCCACTCCGTCTGCGGGGGGAAGCACGGCGTCGTTGACCCGCACCGTGCGAAGTCGGACCGACGAGACGTACGGCGAGAACGAGGCGCTCGCGGGGTCGACCATGTCGGTCGTCAGATCGATGATGCGTAGGGTCGCCGGCGGCGGGAAGGCTGGGTTGGTGTCGTCGATCCACATGACCGTGACCTCGATCTCCACCCCCGTGACCAGCGCCCATTCGAGCTCCGGCGGCGGGTTGGCCGTGGGTTGGTTGAGCGGGTTGACGATCCAGTCGACGGTTCGCGAGACGATGTACTGGCCGCGAACCTCCCCGACGACGATGTCGGTGTTGGCGATGTCGGCCGGCGGGCGATGGAAGTCGCGCAGGCGGTCGCCGGGGTCGACGGCGCCGTCATCGTAGGGAAACGCGGGGTTGTCGTTGCCCTCGAAGTCGCGCGCCACGAGTTCGAGGAAGCCTCTGGAGGTGAGCGCGGCCATCTCCTGTTGAGCGATGCGCTCGGCTTCCCGCAGCTGCGACGCGGCGCGCTGCGAGTCGATGCTTCGCGACTCGAGCGCGACGAGACCAACCACGGAGATCGCGAACACGACGAGCGCGACGAGGACTTCCATCAACGTGAAGCCACGCCCTGACGCGAGGCGCCGCCTGGTCATGGTGGTCGTGGTCATGGTCATGGTCATGGCGATTCGATCTCCGTCTTGTCGAAGGCACGAATCAACCCGCCGGGGAACATCTGAATCATCGCCAGCTTTGTGCTACCGGTGACCTGCCGGTTGGCGATCCACAGCGTGACGCCGGCGTTGTCGATGGTGGTGAAGGCGGCGTCACGGTCGGAGAAGGTGCCGTCTGCCTGAAAGCGAAGCACCTGCTCGGTGCCGACGCAGTCGTCCGGTGGCGGGGCCTCCTCGGCCTGCCGAGGCGTGAGCACGCCCGAGGCGAAGCCGTAGATGCAGACGCGGTCATCGAGCTCGAGCAGCTCGGTGGTCGGGCGATCGAGGGCGACGCGGCCGATCTGCTCCCAGACGTCGGTGGTCTGGTCGAGGCGCTCGACCGTGATGGAGTCGGCCGCGACCGTGACGTCGACCAGCGTCTGGTCGTCGATTGCCGCGTTTCGCGCCATGACCATCGCGCTGCGCGAGTCGTCGATGAAGCGCTTGTACTGGCTGCGGACCTGGTCCTGCCGAAACCCCGTGAGCGCGGCTGCCGCCAAGATCGAGAGCATGGCCACCGTGACCATGAGCTCGATCAGCGTGAAACCGCGCGCGTTGGCCAGGCGAGCGCCGCCGGGCCGAAAACCGTCGCATCCGCTGTGAACTGTTTGCATAGGGGAGACGCTCCGCCGGGGCGGGTCGCATTCGCTCCGCGGGGCGGAACGTGTTGGATTGTGAGGACAATCCGCTGTCGAGGGCTCGGTGGAGCCGCTGCCGTTCAGCATCGACATCGTAGGCGAGGTGACAGGCTGCAAGGCTCATGCCGCGGGTGACTGTCGTCCTCGCGGTTGTTGTCGAGCTAACAGGATTGTGCCGCTTCGTGAAGTTGCGTACAGTACCGGCTACGTATGGCTCGCGCTGCGAAAGAAGATCCGGCCAAAGATGAAAAGCGTGCGATGTGGTACCTGCGCAAGATTCCGCTCCTCGAGGGCGTGGATCAGACGCGCCTCCAGCAGCTGGCCGCAGCCGTCGAGATCCGGGAGATCCCGCGCCGTCAGGTGATCTATCTGCCCGGCGATCCCGGCGACAGGGTCTTCTTCATCAACGGAGGTCGGGTGAAGTGCAGCAAGGTCACACGTGACGGGAAAGAGCTGACACTAGCCTACCGCGGCGCCGGACAGCTCTTCGGCGAGCTGTGCGTCATCGACGGCACGCCACGAGACGAGATGGCCGAGGCGATGAAGAACGCGATCATCACCGAGGTCCCGCGCGAGCTCTTCACCGAATTGCTCCAGACCGACAACCGCCTGTGCTTCAACTTCGCCTGCATCGTGGGGGATCGGCGGCGGCAGATCGAGACGAAGCTCGAGCACCTGGTGTTCCGCGACGTGCAGGCCAAGCTCGCGGCCCTGCTGCTCGAGCTCGGCGGTGAGTACGGGGTCGAGTGCGAGGACGGCCTTCAGATCGGGCTGAAGATCACCCACCAGGAGATGGCCAACCTCATCGGGTCGACCCGCGAGACGATCTCGCTCACCTTGGCGCAGTTCAAGAAGAAGTCCCTCCTCGATCTCAACGGACGAACGGTCGTCCTCAAGGATCAAGAGGGTCTGGGCGCGATGACTTGAGCCGCGCGAGCACCGGGCCGAGCACGCGCCCGGTGTGGCTGGCGGTGTTCTTCGCGACCTGCGCCGGAGTGCCCGTGGCGACGATCGAGCCCCCGTCGTCTCCGCCCTCGGGGCCGAGGTCGACGATGTAGTCCGCCCGCGCGATGACGTCGAGGTTGTGCTCGATCACCAGCACCGTGTTTCCCGCGTCGACGAGTCTGCTCAGCACGCCGATCAGCAGCATGACATCGGCGAAGTGCAGGCCGGTCGTCGGTTCGTCGAGCACGTAGAGCGTCGCGCCGGTGGCTTTGCGGGACAGGTCTCGAGCCAATTTGATCCGCTGTGCCTCGCCACCGGAGAGGGTGAGCGCGCTCTGCCCCAAGGGGACATACCCGAGGCCAACATCGCGGAGGACCTCGAGTTTCGCGCGGATCGAGGGATATGCGACGAGGAAGTCGAATGCCTCGGCGACGGACATGGCCAAGACGTCCGCGATGCTCTTGCCGCGTAGCGTCACCGCCAGGGTCTCGGGGTTGTAGCGCCGCCCACGACACGTGTCGCACTTCGTGAATAGGTCGGGCAGGAAGTCCATCGCGATCCTGCGGACGCCCTCCCCTTTGCACGCCTCGCAGCGTCCGCCCTTGACGTTGAACGAGAAACGCGAGGCCGTGTAGCCGCGCAGGCGGGCGTCGGGAAGCTGCGCAAACACGGCGCGGAGGTCTCCGAGGATGCCGGTGTACGTGGCCGGGTTGCTTCGAGCCGAGCGCCCGATTGGCGATTGATCCACGTGCACGACCTTGTCGAACGCCCCCAAGCCGCGCACCGCGTCGTGGGGCAGGCCCCGTCGCGTCGCGTGGTTGAGCACGCGCGCGGCCTCGGGCAGCAGCGTGTCCACGACGAGGCTGGACTTGCCCGACCCGCTGACCCCGGTGACACACGTCAGTCGCCCGACCGGGAACGAGACGGTGACGTCATCGAGGTTGTTGCCACGGGCTCCCTCGAGGGTGAGCTGCTTCGTCCTGCCGCGCCGAGGGCTCGACGGCGGACCGACGTCGACACCCGCGAGGTAGCGCCCCGTGGCCGACTCGGGAGCGTCGCAGATCTGCTGAAGCGTGCCGGCCGCGACGACCTGCCCGCCCCGCGCCCCAGCGCCGGGCCCCATGTCGACGATCCAGTCCGCGGCGCGCATCGTGTCTTCGTCGTGCTCGACGACGATGACCGTGTTCCCCAGATCGCGGAGCCGCTCGAGCGCCGCGATCAGCCGGTCGTTGTCCCGCTGATGCAGGCCGATGCTCGGCTCGTCGAGGATGTACGTGATGCCGACCAGCCCGGCCCCGACCTGGGTGGCCAGCCGTATCCGCTGCGCTTCACCACCCGAGAGCGAGCGAGCGCGGCGTGCCAGCGTCAGATAGCCCAACCCCAGGTCGTCGAGGAAACGAAGGCGAGCCTCGACCTGTGCGAGCACCACGGCGGCCACGTCTCCGGCCGCGCCGCCGAGCTCGAGGCCGCGGACCCACGCTCCGAGTCTGCGCAGCGGCCAGCGCGATACCTCGTGCAAGCCGTGCCCATCCACCTTGACCATGCGCGCCTCGAGCCGCAGCCGAGCACCTTCGCAGGCGGGACAGACCGTATCGGAGAAGAACCCTCGGATCGCCCTCACCGCGTCGGCGTCCTCCTTGGTCGATGCGTCCTCCTCGGCCAGTTTACGGCGCATCCAACCGAAGACCCCCTCGAACGGCTTTCGCATGCCTGGGGGAGACACGGTGCCCGAGCCCTCGAGCACGAGCAGCTTCACTGCGGGGTCGAGCCGTCTCCAGGGCGTGTCGGCGTGCTCCTCGAGCAGCGCCACCACCCGTTTGCGCAGCGGCGCGCCGCCCCGGCCGCCGAGTACGGCGAGCGCTCCGTCCGCGACGCTCTTGCGGGGATCGGGCACGAGGAGCGCCAGATCGGGCGAGAACCTCGTCCCGAGCCCGTCGCATTCGGGGCAGGCGCCGGCGGGGGAGTTGAACGAGAGCAGGCTCGGCGTCAGCTCCGGGTAGGCGATGTCGTGGTCGTGGTCGGCGAATCGCTCGCTGAAGCGTAGGGTCTGTCCTTCGACCGTGAGCACCTTGACCACCCCATCGGCCAAGCGCGCCGCGATCTCGAGCGAGTCCGCGAGCCGCCCTCGGATCCCATCCTTGAGCTTGAGCCGGTCCACGTAGACCTCGATCGTGTGGCGTTCACTCGGGTCGAGCGTCTGAGGCTCGCCGAGATCGCGGACCTCGTCGTCGATGGCGACGCGGGTGAAGCCCTCGCGGCGCAGCCCGTCGAGCGTGTCGGCGTGGTCGCCGGGCTGCCCCACCACGACCGGCGCGAGGATCGAGAAGCGGGTGCCGGGCTCGAGCGCGAGCAGGGCCTCGACCATGTCCTGCACGCTGTGGCGCTGCATCTTGGCGCCCGAGCGGTGGCTGTAGACCTCCCCCACCCGCGCGTAGAGCAGCCTCAGGTAGTCATCGATCTCGGTCACCGTCCCGACCGTCGAGCGTGGGTTTCGCGGCCGCGAGCTCTGGTCGATTGCGACCGCAGGCGAGAGGCCTTCGATGAGGTCGACGTCGGGCTTGGGCAGCTGGGACAGGGCCTGACGCGCGGCGACGCTGAGGCTCTCGACGTAGCGACGCTGCCCCTCGGCGAAGATCGTGTCGAAGGCCAGCGAGCTCTTGCCCGAACCCGACGGTCCGGTGATCACGACCAGCGCGTCACGGGGCAGGTCGAGGTCGAGGTCCCGCAGGTTGTGTGTGCGTGCGCCTCGGACGACGAGCTTCGACGCGCTCACGGGGACGCGGTTCCTCCGCGGGCGAGCGCGATCGCGGCGCGCAGGCTGGCGGGGTTGGCGATGCCGCGCCCGGCGATGTCGAGCGCCGTCCCGTGATCGGGCGAGGTGCGGACGAAGGGCAGCCCGAGCGTCACGTTGACGCCGTCGTGGAAGTGCACCAGCTTGAACGGCGCGAGACCTTGGTCGTGGTACATCGCGACCACGCCGTCGTAGCGCCCCTCGAAGTGGGCCGCGAACGCGGTGTCGGCGGGCACGGGCTCGGAGAACGTCGCGTAGGGCTCACGCGCACGCAGGGTCTCGATGGCCGGCGCGATGACGGTGCGCTCTTCGTGCCCGAGCATGCCTCTCTCCCCGGCGTGGGGGTTGAGCCCGAGCACGGCGATCTGAGGCGCCGTGACGCCGAATCGATCGCGAAGCCCACGCGCGAGCAGCCCGCCCGCCCGCACGATCGACGGCTGGTCGAGCTGTCGCGGCACCGACGAGAGCGGGATGTGAATCGTGGCCAACACGACCTTGAGCGAGGGGCCCGCCATCAGCATCGCGACCTCGCAGTCACCGGCTCGGTGCGCGAGGTACTCGGTGTGTCCGGGGAA
>JANSYI010000009.1 GCA_024742475.1 bacterium
ACTCGGCTCCGCTCAGGCCGCTCGCTCGAAACTTCCGCGCCCACTCTCGGCGCTCAGACTTGCTACGACGTCGACTCGCCATGCCTTCCGGCTACACCAAGTGCGCCGCATTCGGGGGGAGGCGGCCTGTAGAGGGCTTACGATGCAGGTACTGATGCGCGAGGACCAGACTCTCGTAGTTCGCGTCATTTCGGAGGTTGCATGCTCTCTCGAATGTCCGGCCAAGCATATCGAGCCAGTCTGGAGTGACGCTCGAGATACCAAGGGCTTGAAGTGCCGAATGGGCCGCCTCGCTGGAGACTTTGTCGTATACCGGTCGAGGTCGCCCATCCTTTACTGTGATGCCGCCGGGAACACGTTTCGGCCACTCGAAACGTCCGGTGTTTCGGAGACATGTCCCGAGCTCGGCATGCCGCGTGGGGTAGCCGCCGTACAGCGCCAACCAGAATAACCGAAGTGCGTGCACGGATGAGTAGTAGGACGCTATTGCGGACCAGTTGGGCTTCGACTCGGCAAGGCTCGTCGCGACGGCTCGGTCGTGCAGCGTTGTGAAGGCGAGGCAAGATGTCGTGTAGATCCACTCCCCAAGACGTTGCTCTGCGAGACTTGTGTCGTCCGGACGCCAGAAGTGGAACCGAGGATGCTCGTCGGGGTTTTCGACCCACTCCTTCCAGTGATTATTGGCAGTGGACCGCCTCGGCATCACAACCTCCCCCGCGGCCCCAGATCAATCGCCAACTCCCCCGCCAGCCTCCCGGGCAACTCCGGCGGCTCCGTCTCCTCCATCGCGTACTCCCCAAACTGCGGCTCCGCCCCCAGCAGGAACTCCAGCCACTTCTCCCGCATCTTCACCACCCGGTACATCCTCTCGTCGATCGTCCCCCGGATCAGCGGGTACAGCACCTCGAGCTTCGCGCTGGACCCCGTGCGCCGCAGCTGCAGGATCCTCGACCCGAGCCGATCCACCCGGCCGATCCGCTGCTCGATCTGCGCCGGGTTCCAGGCCAGGTCGTGGTGCACGATGCGTCGGCACTGCCGGTGCAGGTCCAGGCCCTCCTGCATCACCTCGTTGGCCACCAGGATCATCGGGAACAGCGGCGTGTTGAACGCCTCGCGCAGCTTCTCGCGACTCTCACCGTCCTTCGTGTGCCGCACGAAGTCGCCCCGCTTGATCGGGCCATCGAGGATGGACTCCTGCTGAATCTGATCGCGCGAAACGAAGTACTCCAAGAATCGCTGCAGCAGCATCGACCAAGACACACCCGCGCCGTGCCAGAAGGTGCCGAGCACCCCGAGCAACGCCTTCGACTCCACCGTCTCCACCTGCAGCCCAGACACCTTGGCCGCTCGAAGCAGTTGCGGAAGGAACTCGAGCTCCCGATACGTCAGGTATCGCGCGAGCTGCTCGACCACGCGCACCCGCATGTCGGTCGGAAGCCTGCCCAGCAGGTCGGCGACTTCGTCCCACGCGCTGCCTCGGTCTTCGAGCACCAGCCCCGCGACCTCCTCGGAGATCTCCCACTGCGGAGTCTCGTCCCCGACCGCGTCGTTCTCGAACGCGTCCTTGGCGAGGTCGAGCCCGAGCGTCAGGTAGTCCGGGTGCGCGAGCGCAGCCATCACCTCGGCATTGCACTCCACTCTCCGACCCGTTCGTTTCCACAGCGTCAGCGAGGCCTGCTCCACGCACCGCTTCGCGACCTGGTAGTTCACCCGCTTGGCCGCCGCCGCCGACACCCGCACGCCGCCGCGCAGCCGGTTCGCTTCGGCCACCACCTCCTCGAGGTTTTCGAGGGCCCACTCCGCGATGGGGACCGCCGTGCGCAGATACGGCTCTCGCAGCGCCAGATAGAGCGCGTCTTGAGACCGATGAAAACGCTGCTGGAGATTCGCATGCCGCCCGCGGATGCGCTTGTCGTCATCGTCCGCGTGCCCAAAGATCTCCTCGGCCGTCGCGCTGGGGTACACCACCCGCCACTGCTGCAGCATTCGCTCGTCCCACGCCTTCCGGATCTTGCGCCGCAGCTGCTCGAGCGTCGCCACGCGGGCGCAGAAAATGAGCGTCTTCTCGCCCTTGGCGGCCGCCTCCAGGGCATCCGCCACGCCTGCGTCCAGCTTGGGATGACGCTGCGACGACCCGTCGATCTCCTCGAGCACCTCGCGCAAGAGTTCCCGGTATCCCTCGACCTCCGAGGGCATCTCGCCTCCGCCGCTGCCGCCGCTGCTCATGAGCGCCCCAGCTTTCGCGGCCGCATACGACGAGACCATGTTGATCTCCACGGCCGCCTTGTGTGTGGGTCGGTGGCGCCGAAACAGCTCCGCGATCAGGCGTTCGTAGATCAAGAACGGCAGCACCGCGTCGCCTTCGGCCTTCAGGCGCTTGGGGTCGTGCTTTCGGTACTCCCGCTTGTCCTCGCGTAGGCTACGAATCATCCACTGTCGGAACCCGGGCTCGATGACCTCCGACTTGAGCTTCTTCAGCGCCGCGATTTCGCTGCGCACGATCGCGAGGCTCTCGTCCTTCGGCGCGTATCCTTCGGGATCCGCGTCGTATCCCCGCGCGAACTCGGCAGCCACCGCGGGGTCGAGCGCGCACCACGTGGCCTGGAACGTGTCGTACGCCTGCTGATACTCCCGAATCGCGGACAGCAACGCATCCACATCCTCGCTCAGGGTCTTCGGAGCTCCCTTCGCCAGCCCGAACAGGCCGAAGACCTCCCGAAGCTCCCCGATGTCGAGCTGGAACGGCGTCGCAGTGAGGAACGCCGCCTTGCGGAACCGCCGCGTGAACACGGTCCGCATGCCCTGCGAGCGCAGCGAGCGGGAGTTCTTCAGCTTGTGCGCCTCGTCCACGATGAGCAGGTCGATCGTGGGCAGCAGCCGACCCGCCAGTACGAATCGCGCCCGATACAGCGCGTTGCGGACGGCGTGGGGCTGGTCGAACCCCTCGAGGCCGCCGCGCTCGTACAGGTCATGCAGGCCAGCCCATCCCTCCCGCTTTCTCCCGCGTGTGAATGCAGCTCCGAGGTGACGTTCGACCTGGTCGAGAGAGAACAGGCCCAGGAACAGCGCCTCTTCCACGTCGACCCGCGCGTAGCCGCCGTCCTTGAACCGCCGGAAGAGGGCGTTGGCCGTGTGCCCGTGCAGGCCAGCCCAATGACAGTAGAGCGACAGTAGGTAGGCCTGGCTATAGCCGCCCTTGCCCCCTTGAAACATCGTGACGGGCGCGACGACGATCGGCGCCTCCTTCGTACTCTGCACGAACGTGGACAGCTTCTTCGCGCTGCGGACCTCCCCGCCGAAGTCGTACATCTGCTTGAACCGCTCGAACTCGTGGACCCACTTGGTGTTGAGGTCCGGACCCGGCGTGATCACCACGATGCGGGCGTTCGGCTTGTGGTGGCGAATGGCCGCCGCCAGTCCGAGAGCCTCGTAGGTTTTCCCCATGCCGACCTCGTCGGCGAGGATGATGCCCGGTCGCGCGTCCAACGTCTGAAGCGCGCGGAGAATCGTCTGCTCCTGCCGTTCGATGTCGCGTCTGGGAATCCCGTCTGCGTCCTCGCGGGCGTTCAGATGCAGGAACGTGCGTAGCCACTTGCGGGTGCGTGCTTCGGTCATGAGGACACCCCGTAGAAGGCGCGAACGCGCTGCATCCAGGGTTCAGTGCCGCCGGCGCTGGTGAGACGCCCGAGGTCTTCGTCGAGGTTCTGAAGGAACGTTTGGACGAGTTCTCGCTTCTTCGCCCCGATCGCGTCGTCGGCAAAGGCGACGCTCTTCAGCTCCCGGCGCAGCTCCGCGCCGAAGAACCAGATCACCTCGGGCGCGTACGGCCCGTTGGACTCGGCGGCCTCCAGCATGCGCGTCCAGACGGCGCTGAGTCCGAGCGCGCCGTCGAGCCGGATCCGCACCCCTGCCACCGACGTCTCGCGCGCCGCGAGCTCTTCGACCACCGTCCACCACGCTTTGAAGACGTCGGTCGGACCGAAGCCGGAACCGAAGGCCTCTTCGAGAGCGTCGTCCGGCGCACCCGGGGTGGCTCGCTGCTCGGCGAGCATCGTCGCTCGCTCGTGGCCGATCCGGCGGCTGAGCAAGACGAGGAGATCGTGAAGCCCGAGAAGACCCTCCCCGGGCCCGACGTGCAGCGCGACGAGGTCGCGGACGAGGATTGGGATTGGGAACGCGTCCGCCCCCACGACGAGGAGCAACTCTGCCGACTCGCGGTGCAGCTCGAAGCCGGTCACCACGGTTGGCGAGGAAGGCACGCCCGCACCCTCGGCGATCGTTGCGCCTCGGTACTTCAGGGCCCACGCCGGCAGGTCTGTCGTGGGGTCCCACTCGACCCGCAGCGTCTTCTCGGACGCGTCGTAGGTCGCATCGAGGATCGCGAGACCTCGGTTCGGCGACAGCTCCGGGAACTCCCGCTCCTGAACCTGCGTGTGCACCCGCGCGTACGCGACGAGGTTCTCGGCGACGTCCGGCAGCCGAAGGGGCTTGCGGATCCGCATGACCAGACAAAGCTCGGCGTTTCCGCCCTTGTCAGTGGACCGCAGAAGGGCACGCCGCGACGCGTTCGCGGACCCGATCACGACCAGCGTCTCCGGGGCTCCATCTACGGCGTACTGAATCGTCATCAGCTTCGCGTGCAGGGGGCGGTGCAGAGGTCGACCATCGACCAGGCGGGTGCTGGGGTGCAGCCACAACTGCATCGACCCGAAGCTCGTCTCGGCGGAGGCGAGCGCAGCCGCCGGCGCGAAGATCACGGGGGCACAGACCGGCCATAGCGTCTGCTCCTCGATCGCGTCCTTCACCCCCTCGAGCGACCAGGTGTCCGGGTCGCCCCACTGGTCGGTGTAGTGGAGCCGCTTGCGCCCGATCTTGGTGGGTACGAGATACTCGACGAACGGCTCACCCGTCTCCTCGTCGTTGCTCCGCCACGCCCACATGCTGCCCAGGCGGTCTTCGAGCTTCACCGTGTGCGCCTCGGGTTGAACCGGTGGGTTGTCCCAGAGCACGCCGATGTCGAGCCCCGCGTCCGGTCCCGCGAACTCGCGCAGCTGGCCGAACACCGAGTTCATCGACTCCGCAGCCGCGGCGTCGTCGCGCTCGAAGAACGGTGCCATCAGTCCGATCCGCTCGACCGTGGCGCCCCGGGGCACGAGGCCGAGGACCTGGCTCAAGAGAGGCTCTCGGGTCGAGTCGACCCACTGCACCGGTGCCTCCGCCGAGGCGGACAGCTCTGGCATCCGCCTGCCCACCTCATCGCGCACGAGCGCGTACTGGGAGCCCTTCGTCCTCGCGAGGCTCGTCAGACGCTCCACGCTGCCCAGGAGCGAGCCGAGCGTCGCGACGTCCTGCGGTTCGTCGTAGTGCAGGTCGAGGGTGACGAAGAGCTCTTCGTTCGTTCCGTAGCCCCCGAACGTCAGGTTGCCCGAGCCGATATGCACCCGCGCAAACTCCTCGTAGACCAGAAGCGCGAGCTTGGGGTGGAAGACCGGCGTGTGCACGTCGAGGAGGTCGTAGGGCAGGCGTCGCCCAGCCTGGCGTTCACCCGCGTCCGCGAATGCGGCGATCGGAGTGACCTGCAGCCGCCGCAGGGCTTCGTCGTGGTAGCGGACCGGCTGCTCGAGCGGATCGGAGCTCAGTCGGAGGACCGCGCGCAGCACGTGCTCCTCGAAGAAGGACGGGTCGAACCCGTAGGTGAGGAAGACCGCCCCCAGGCAGTCCTCCTCGGCCGCGAGCCTCTCGAGGGCCTGAGACCGACCGAGGCTCATCCGACCCTCCCGAGATCGTGAAGCAGGCGTTCGACGACGCTCAACTTGAAGCCTGGGAACTGGGCCTCGCTCTTGTAGCCGTTGTAGCTGGTGACTTGCAGCAGAAGCTTGTCGTCCTGTTGCCGAAGCCACGCACCGCCGCCTCGGCGCGATCGCTGTACGGCGCGGTGGTAGCGAAGGAGACGGTCGAGGGCCGTGGTGCTACTCGCACCAGGGAGCTCCGCAAGGAGACGGAGCATTGGCTTGCCGTGGAACTGCAGCTTGCCGAAGGCCTTCGATCCGGGTGCCTCGAGGACCGCCCCGCACGCCGCGGCAAGGCTCGCCGCCTCCTCGGCCGGGAAAGCAGCACGCGCAGCATCCCCGGCGCCGCAGACCCAGCCTGCACTGTGTACGTGCTCGTATGCCCGGTTGAATCGTGAGAGCAGCTCCTGGGCGAGCCGCCCGAACACGACCGCTGCGTGGACCTTCTCTCGAAGCGCCGCCGGGAGTGCTCCCCAGCGCCCGGCCTCCATGCCTTCGAGCAGCGCCTCGGCGTCCAGTGCCTCGTCGTCGGCCGCGGCGATCAGCTGGTGTGAGAGCGCCAAGGTGCTGTCGTCGTGCGCGTTCAAGAAGAGCGCCCGCCACAGTCGATCCTGCTGCTTGACCCGTTGTCGTCGCGTCAACGAGGACAGCCGAGACATCTTGCCCGCCTTGCGCAGCGTGATCCGACCATGCTTCCGTCCGATCTTCAGTTTGCTCGTGTCGAGAGCCGCCAGCGCGTAGTCCTCATACTGAGGCACCGCCTGGTTTTCGTCGGGCTCGTCCCAGAACGCGTCGATGATCGCCTTGGCGGCGGGCGTCGGGCGCAGCGTTCCGGCAAACACCAGCCCGTACGTGCGAAGCGACGAGAGGTACGCGCCGAGGCTGCCCAGTTCGCTCTGACGAGAGATCAGCGGGAAGTCCAGTGGGAGCGGGCGGTCACCTTCGAACCACGCGCGCGTCGCACCTCGAACGCCCCGCATCGCGTCGCTGTCTCCCCGAGACAGGGGGCCGCCGTTCGCCTCCAACGTGGCCAGCGCCCAGAACCGTTCCCAGCGCTGAAAGAACTCGGTCCGTGCGTCGTCGGATGCCGGCACCCCGTACCGCTCGCACGCGCGCCCTGCCAGGTGCAGGCCGTAGAGCACCATCGCGTAGTTCTGCGCGCGGCCCGTTCGGGTGGTGAACCCCGGGAACAGCCACAGACCCACTTGTTGGCCCAGGTAGTCGAGCGCGAGCGGGTCCTCGGCGGTGAAGTCCGAGTCGAGGTCCGCGGGCGCAGACCAGTACACAGAGTTGGGAAGCGAGTCGAGAGCTTGAAGCATCCTGCAAAGCCGGGCGGCGTTCGGGGAGTGTACTGGCTGTCGCGTCCTCCCGGTCGCGTCGATCGGCCTGCCGAAGCGCAATCCTTCGGGCCGCTGTCTCGGGGATGAGACACATTCGCCGCGATGGGATCGCGTCGACATGCCGTGTGTTCGGTGCTGGTTGGTTCCTGTCCCTGTTGCCAGGTTCGACTGAGGGGCTAGCGACCGAGGCCCCACGCTCTCGGCCATCGACGCCCCGCTCGGACCCCTGTCCCTTGCAGCGCCGCGCGCTTGTGCTCGGCGCCCGTTACCGAGACCATCCCCTCGGCATGGGCGAGATTCGCGTCCACATCGACACCCTGAAGTACACTCGGTCCGGGCTCGCCACGCGAACGCCGCTCGATGTGACGGTTGGCGAGCACAACCGCGTTGTCTTGGTTCGGCCGACGCGCCGGCCCTCGGCGGCGGCCTCTTACGGAGGATTCCCCGAGGGGGTCTCGTTCCCTGGCCCCGCGGTCTTGTCGCTACTGCATCACGAGCACATGTCGCTCGACAGCATGGACCTCCTCCGAGATCGTCCCAAGGGCGCCAAGCTCCAGATCTTCGCGCACTGCGACGCCGCTGGATCCGAGGCCGACAACAAGGCGCTATCGGACCGGCGTGCCAGGGCGACCCACGCACTGATGACGCGGGACGTCCCGGTCATGCTCGATGTCGCAAGCGCGGAGGACTGGCCGCCTGAGATCGGTCAGGTGATGCTCCGCAGTCTGGGCCACGACCCCGGACCGATCGACGGAAAGTTCGAGGAGCTAACCTCGACAGCGACCCGCGCTTTTCAAGAAGACTATGCGGCCGGAGTGTTCCACCGCGACAGGGACACCCTCCACCATGCGCAACTCGAGGCGGACGGGGAGCTAGGTCCGAAGACGATGGAGGCTCTCATCGACGCCTACGTGTCCAAATGGTCTCCAGAGGTACCTCCGGAGCAATTCCTCGAGGCCCATCCGCTCGCGGGATGTGGGGCCAACAACGCTGCGTTCCCCTCTCGCGACAACCCCGGCAACCGTCGAGTATCCCTGGTCGTGCACGCCCAGGCACCAGAGTTTCCAGACGCGACGACTTGCCGCGAGGGGGACCCCATGGCATGCCCTGTCGTCGACGAAGCCCTCCATCGATGCATGTGGTACCGGGAGCACGTCGCCGAGACCCCGCACGCTCGCGCAGTCTTTCACCTCTTCGAACCGTCCTGGCTGCGACTACCAAACGGTGGCCACCTGTTGAGCGTCCTCACCAACGTCCCCGACGAGGAGTCTGTGGTCTTCGAAGTCTTCCGCGCTGCTTCGGTCGTCGGCCCGTCCGGGCTCGGCGATGACGTCGATCTTGGAGGCCTCGTGATGGAGGCCGTGACGGTCTCTCCCGTGCTCGGGGTGGCGCAGGTCGTCTTGGCGCCTACAGCCGCGGAGGCGATCCCTGAGCTCGACAGGCCGGTCATGGAAGAATTTGGCCAAGAGATCGACGTGCCTACGTTCCGGGCCACCCATCCGCGCTCCGGCGCGCGCATCCATGCGCCGCTCTCTCGCCCGCGGATCGTCGTCCTCTTCCAATCCCGCGCGCGAGCAGCCGGAACCTTCGACCAGCTCGAGCTCGAGCTCATCGCAGACGGGCGATCATCGCGCACTCCGGCCCGCGCGGCGCGTCCATATGCAGACGGGTACGACGCGGTGACGTTCTCCGACTTCGGCCAAGCCGAGAGTGTCGATCTCCTGGCTCATGCCGGCGAAGGCGCGCCGCGAGTTCTCTTGGCCGGGGCTAAGCTGATCGATCTCGAGAGAATCGAGTCCTCGCCCGGCCTGGTCCCCACCGTTCCAGACCCACCTCAACCGGCGGGCGCCGTTCCCCGTTCGGTTGCAACCGCCCCCCCATTCCAAGATCCGGTGATCCTATGACCGCGGCGGCAGCGAACACACGTCTCGCAGCGCGTTTCGACGGCTCGGTCGGGTTCTACACCTATCGGCGTTTGACGGCGTGGCATCGATACTCTCCGGAGAAGGGCGGGTTTGCGCCCAAGCCTCCGCATGAGCGCGACGTGTTCGCGCCAAAGACCGTGTCCACGGTCGAGGTCGGCGAATCGGTCGTACCCGAGGTCGTCGACGAGAAGGCCGACTATGGCGATCTCGGCGACCAATGGATTTACGTCTTCTACCGGAAGGGTCCCGTCGACGGGGTTGCCTGGTTCGCCGAAATCCATCATCCAGGCGGCACGAAGCCACCTCGAATGAACCCGATGACGACCAAGGAAACACGGCTCACTTGGTCTCCTGGTAAGAAAATCGAGGGCGAAGGCAGGGAAGAAGCGCCGCATCTTCCAGGCCTGGTCGCGAGAGAAGAGTGGGAGTTTGCCTTCGTCGGCGTGCCGTTTCGTCTCGAAGATGCCTGCATCGACATGCTCGAGGACGAGATGCACCGGCTCTGCACGTTCGAGCGCCTCTCGTCGTATCGATACCAAGCAGTCGTGGAGGCGCACGGACACACCGTCCCGCTGCTCTCCAAGGACTTCATCGTCCCGGTCTGGATGCCGCTTCGTGTGTGCCAAACCCTCGCCACCGACGTTCGGGTTGCGAACTCGCTGTTGGCAAACCTCAGCGGCGTTGCTGGCGAGCTCGACGGCGGCCCGTTCGACCCCCCGGAAGAGTTCCTCGAGTACGCCTTCTGCTCCGCGCTTTCGGGGCTGATGGAAGATCCTCAAAGGGCGGAGAAGCTGCGACGCGCGATGAAGGAGGAGCGGCGGTTTGACCCCGAAAAGACCGTTCGGGAACACGACCTCAAGGTCCGAGCTCAGACCCTTCTCGTCTACTGCCTCAGCTCGGACCTTGCCCGAGTGTATGACTCCGACCTTCACCAGATTCTCCTCAACGGGTACATCGATGAACACGCACCGCGCGCTCTCGCGGTAGACCAAGAGATCATGCTTGGCCTTGCGATGCACCAGCCAGGCCTCCTGGTACTTCTTCGGATGTTCGAGGGGGCGGACCCGAGGTTCAAGCACACGTCGCTTTTCGCTCGCCCGCGGAGCGCTTCGGCACGGCAGCGCAAACTCGCATCGTCCTCGAAGACGGCGGCCCTCTCCATTGGTGCCGCGTTCTTGAAAGCCGCCGCGTGGAGGCACGCCGTGGAAGCGGGCGAATCGCTCCTGGCAGACACCGGTGGTTTGTTCGACGTGGTGGCGCCTGGGGTCGTAAAGAACCTCTCGCTCGAGACCGAGACGATCTCCGCAGTCCTACCCAAGCCCGGACACGCGGCAGGTGTCGAGACCAGAGTGCCGGTACGCCGGCTGGTCTTGTCGGCAGATGACGTAACGGCTCTGGACAAGGTCCTCAAGGGTGTTGGCGTCGCCGGCGTGCTCCTCGACACGATCAATCTCGGCTTTGCGCTGCGCGACTTCGAGGACGCCGCGAAGCGACACCCGCAGCTCGTGGCTCAGAAGACGCTGGCAGCCACCGGCGCGTTAGTGTCACTCCTCGCGGGGATCGCGGATTTTGCGCTGGACTTGAAGGGGGCGCACATCACGTGGCGGATGACCTCCCGTACCGTCGGCCTCGTGGGTGCTGCCCTGACGGCGCTCTCGACCGCGGTGGACATTCAGCGAGCGTACGACCGAGGCGACCAAGATGCAGGGGACGCGTTGTTCATCTCGGTAAGTGCGTCGGTGGCTGGCACCATGATCTGCTGGATCGCGATGTCAGCAGAGCTTGTCGCCCTCAACGTATTCGGCTTGGTGCTACTTGCGGTCGGTGCATTGTCGGCGGTCGTCGCAGAGTTCTTGATCGACTCGGACCTAGAGGTCTTTGTTAAGTACAGCACCTTCGGCAAGAACGCTGGAAAAAAGGGCTCTGCAGTCTGGTCACCCGTGCCGCTCGACGAACTCGCCGGGTCGTGGCGCGTGCAACTCGTTGCCCTACAGACGATCTTGTCTACCTTCGCAGTCGGATTTGGAGAGTTTGCGAAGATGGAGATCGACGGCGAGAAGCTAGACTCCGACCTCTACGATCTACGTATCTTCGTCGGCCTCGTCGATGCGGAGACGAGTTTCGAACTCGTATGGACGTGGCGAGCGAGCGGCGGGTCCGGAAGTATCTCCGAGGTCCTGGCGAATACGGGGGAGCCCGGTGGCCTCCACTCGCGGACCCGTGTTCACCCAAAGAGCGGGGCTCTCTATGTGGATGTTCCTGCGCCGGAGCAAATGCTCGTCGATGCTCGTGCGTTCATCCAGTCGGACCCACGTCGCGAACTACACGGCGAAGTGTCGGTGGTGAAGAAGATCAGGGTGGCTGACGAGACGGTCCTCATCCCATCCAGCGGTGGTCTTCGGTGGTCGTACACGTGGCCCGGTGTGCATCCCGACGTCGTGAAGAGGAGCAACGAAGGATGATCCGCTGGCCGAGAAGCATCGTCGCATCCCTCCTGCTCGTCTCCAACTCCTGCTCTTCGAGCTGTCGGAAGGTGGAAGATGGGGCGGCACCTGCCGCAGAGCGCTCGCAGCCGAAGTTAGTGCCGAGCTTGCGCGTCGAAGCGACGCGACCCTGGCCGGGCGCGCCGATCGGTCTGTTCGGAGAAGAGTTTGCGCTCTGCGCGTACCGCCACGAAGCGCCGATTGCATGCGTCGGCCGGCTCTACTGGAAGCTCGAGAACGACGTCGGGAGTGCCGTGGTCGTCCGCAATACCGGGCGGCCTGTTGCTTTGGCGGGCTGGCAACCAGACCGTTTCGCCTCCGGTGGGACCGACTTCGCGTACATCCGCGACGGCCAACTCTACACTTGGTTCAACGAGGAGCTTCCAAGCCGGGTTCCGACGAAGGATCGGATCGCCGATGTCTCCGGCGGTGCCGGTAGTTGCTACGTGACGGATCGCGGAGAAGTCTTCTGCGAGCCGCGTGCGATCTGTGACGAGGACGCGTCTGCTGGGGTGTTCGAAGTCGTCGGTCCGATGCCACCGGCCCTCTCCGTGTCGGTGGGGGTCGGGATCGCGTGCGCCGTCGCCAGCGGCGGGGCGGTCTACTGTTGGGGCAGGCTGGACGCGGATCGTAGTCGGTGTACGCCGGCTCCAAAAAAAGTTGAACCTCTTGGGCCGGCGGTTTCCGTCGTCGCCGGGTATGGCAAGGCCTGTGCGCTGTTGCCGGCCGGCGAGGCATGGTGTTGGGGCGAAGACCTCTACGGCGAGGGGATCAACCGCGAGATGGCCGGCTTGTTCGTGGAAGATCCGGCCAGAATTCCAGTGACCGAAGCGTTGGTCGACCTCGAGGGGCATGGCTTCGGCTTCGTGGGCCTGACCGATGCCGGCA
Organism: bacterium; assembly: GCA_024742475.1. Taxonomy (GTDB): domain Bacteria; phylum Myxococcota_A; class Polyangia; order Nannocystales; family Nannocystaceae; genus CAJXVA01. The sequence continues at coordinate 12,426 of JANSYI010000009.1, forward strand.
ATGTCTGGGCGTGGGGTGCGAGCCAGCCAAGCGAGGTGACGCTTCCGCAGCCAGCAATCGACATCTTCGCGGGCTCACAGAGCTGCGCGCTGCTCAGAGACCACCAGATCCGCTGCTTCTCGCCGGTCAGCCATCAGGTCGAAGAGGGCTTGGACTTCGAGCACGATGACGCCTGGATGTACGCGGAAAAGTACGTCTGGGTCGAAAACGGATAGCGCGAGGGCACTTTGCCCGCATCCGCGAGGCGCGGGTCGAGCCGTCCGTGCAACGTTCGGCCTCGACGGTCGACGGGGCGAGCATGAAACGCCCCCTCGGACCCCTCCTCCCGCTGCGCGAGCCCTCCGAAGGGCTCGTCGACATGGTCTTCGCCCTCTTCAAGAACGACCCTGTCGAGATGATGCGCTACGTCTCGCTCGGCGCGCGGGTCGACTCTCATCTCGACAGGCACGGCCTCGGGGAGTGGGGCGACCTCGACGTGTGCCGCTTCGTGAACGAGTACGCAGCAACACGAGCGGAGCTGATGCGGCTGTGCACCATGCTGTTCAAGGTCCTGCCCTGGTTGGTGCCCGCGGGCGAGCTGACTCCAGAGCGGGCCCAGAGCATGCAAGCGGAGCTCCTCGAGCTGTGTCCGGACGCGGGCTCGTCGAGTTCGTAGCCCCAAAAAGCCCAACCTCCCGCATCATCCCCCTCGTGTTCACGCTGCGCTGCACGCAGAAGCTCCTGCGCCGACTCCCCGACAAGCCCGTCCCCGAGCCGCCCACCCCGACGACGGTGCTCGGCAACTGGTACGCGAACGTGATGACGCTCGGCCGTCGGCCGTTCGTGCTGGCGGTGAGCGAGCGGACGTTCCTGCCCGTGGTGCTTCCGCTCGCGCCGGGGCGCACGTTGCTGCCGCGGGTGCGTGAGCAGATCGGAGAGGTGCTCGTGCGCATGAGCATCGGCCAAGAGGCGTTCGAGGCGGAGATGGAGGCGATGGAGGCGTGGGCCGTTGCGAAGACGGCGAGTCGTCAGGTGGTGGGGGTGCTGGTCGACTTCGTGTACTTGGCGCAGTCGCGTGAGGATCTGGCGGGCGCACCGATCACGCTCTCGCGTCTGCTGGCGGACACGCCGTGCGGGCCGCTGAAGATGGGGCGGCCGGGGGAAGAGGCGGTACGGGCCTTCGCCGAACGCTACGGATGACGGCAGGACGCGCGGCGCAGCGACTCGAACCGCGCTGTCTTCCGCGACGCACCTCGCCCTTGACGGATGACCTGGCGGCAGGCTGGATCGGGGTCGTGGCTTCGAAGTGCACTGTCGTCAACCCGTGGCACTGGCTCAACGAGGACGGCTCCTTCGTCGACGATCCAAAGTTGAGGAGTCGCTCGCTCCGCGTCGCGCAGTGCATCGAGTACGGTGGCCCGCTCGCGCACGGGGAGGCTCGCGAAACCTTGATCTCCTGCCGCTTCCGTCCGAACCGCCAGCCGTGTGCGGGCCTTCTGTGGGTGCTCAAGCAATCGGACGACTCCATTATGGCGTTTTGCGGGACCTGCCAGCAGGACGAGTTCCTGATCCACGAGTGGGAAGACACCCTCTGGGCGAAGGGCCCGATGGAGCCGGTTGGGGTGGAAGAGCTCGCGCGCGAGGCGGGGAGATCCACGGGGTCTCCGAGGGTCCCCGGGCCACAGGACCACCCGGATCTGTTCGAGCGGGCGCTGGCTCTCCTCGGCAGCCCGATGAAGGGCGCAGAGCTGCAAGCGTTGATCTCGGACGGGGCCTCGCCGATGACGGTGCTGGATGCGGTCCTCGCGACGCTGCCGAGGCCACCGACGAAGGGAGCGGTCGAGCGGTTTCTGCCGCTGTTGATGGAGGCATGGAACGCGACGCCGCGGCCCGAGCTTGGGGGACTGTCGCCCGAAGCGGTTCACGGGGGGCGTACGCCTCACGAGCACACGTCGCCGAAGGTCGGCCGGAACGCGCCGTGTCCGTGCGGGAGCGGAAAGAAGTTCAAGCGATGCTGTGGCCGACCCGGAGCGATGCATTGAGCGGGCCGAAATGCACGCTTGTCTGACGGCTTCCTTCGCGCGCATTCTCGCGACGTGCATGCCGACCTCGAGAAGGTGATCGCCGCGCTCGAGCCCCTGGCCCGGGGAGGGACGTTTGCGGCGCGGCGGAGCGTGGACGCGCAGCACCTCGCGCTGAGTGTGAAGGGCCTGGGGGCATTGGAGCTGCCGCTGTCGGCGGATGCCGGGCGACAGCTCGTGGCGCAAGCCGTCCAGTCTCCGTTCGGTTGGGGCGAGCGGACGGTGGTCGATCGTTCGGTCCGGGACGGGTGGCAGATCGCGAAGTCGCGGTTGAAGATCGATGGACGTCGTTGGAACCCGGTGCTGCGCGGTGCCCTCGCGGAGCTGGCCTCGGCGCTCGGGCTTCCGTCCTCGGCCACGCTGGTGCCGAAGCTCGACAAGATGACGATCTACGGGCCAGGGCAGTTCTTCAAGCCGCATAAGGACACGGAGAAGACCGACGCGATGATCGGATCGCTGGTGGTGTTGCTGCCGTCGCGTCACACCGGCGGGGCACTGCGCGTCGAGCACGGAGGCCGGCGCTACGAGGTGCGGCGAACGGTGCGGCGGGCTCCGAAGATCGACCTCGTGGCGTTCTATGCCGACTGTGTGCACGAGGTTCGACCCGTCAAGAGCGGGTTTCGGGTGGCGCTGGTCTACGGGCTAGAGGTGCGCTCGAAGGCGTCGGCAAAGGCGAGACGCAGCAGAGCGCCGACGCTGCAACGCGCGGTGCAGTCGTACTTCGAGAGCTCCGCGCCACGGACGGACAAGCTGGTGTATTTGCTCGACCACCAGTACACGCCTGCCAACCTTGGGTGGAACCGACTCAAGGGCGCCGATGGTCCTCGAGTGCGAGCGCTGTGCGAGGTCGCGGACGCGCTGGCCCTCGACGCGCACCTGTGCCTGGCCAGTATCGAGGAGCGCTGGCAGTGCGAGGAGCCCTTCGACGCTCGGCGATACGGCCGGTGGCGTTGGGGCGATGACGACGATGAAGACGAAGACACCGACGAAGACGATGTGATCCCGACCGACCTGATCGACTTCGACGTGCGGCTCTTGGAGGGGCGTGGGCGGGACGACTCGGTGTCACCGCTCGGTGGGCTCGACGTGCGTGAGTCGGAGATCTGCGCGAGCACGCCGAACGGGTCCATCGAGCCGGCCGAGTCCCACTACGAGGGATACATGGGGAACTACGGATCGACCCTGGACAGACGCTACGAGCGAGCGGCGGTGGTGCTGTGGCCGCACTCTCGCGCGTTTGCGATGGTCGTCGACGGCGATCCTGCGGGCGCTCTGCGGGTGGTGGTCGATGGGCTGCGAGCGGGGCGAGCGGAGGCACGAGGACAGCTGTCGATCCTGCTCGAGAGAATCCACGACAAGCGGGGGGTGCGTAGCGACGCGGCGGCGTGGTCGACGGCGCTCGAGCTTGGCACGGCCCTCGACGACGAAGCCGCGGCGCGCGGTCTGCTGGAGCCGCTCGGGCCAGACCTGAAGCGCGTGCCGCTGGGGTCGGTGAAGCCCTTCATCGCTTTGGTGAATCGGTACGGAGAGTCGTTTGGACGCGCGCTCTTGGCCGCGTGGCATGGAGCTCGTGGGCGCGGCTTTTCGGTGTACTCGCCCACGTGGGTGCAGCGGGTGTCGCACGGCGGAGGCGCGGCGGGCAAACGCGTGGCTGCGATCGTGGCGGACGGGCAGGTGGATGCGGCGTTGCAGACGCTCGAGGCCAACGCGCGATGGCGTAACCCGTCGCCCTACGCGGGCATGAAGACCCGCGGCACCCGTGCCGAAGTTTCGGCGATCGCCGAAGCTCTCGCGTCATGCGTGGCTGCGCCCGCGCGCGAGCCCTTCGAGCGCTGCATCGCCGCGGTGGTGGACGGTCGGGGCGCCTTGACAGCCTCGGAGTTGGCCGGCGTCGCGCTTGGACTGAAGCTCCCTGACGAGGCGCGTGCATGGATGACGAAGAGTGCGCAGCGGCTCTCGAGCGCCGCGGCGACCGCGGTTGAATCCGCGGCAGAGCGTGCGGCGCGAAGGCGGGGCGACTGGGCGATCGAGATCCCACAGAGGTGCCGCTGCCCAGACTGTGACTCGCTCCACGCGTTCCTGCGCGGTCCCGAGAGGTCGGTCGAGCTGCCGCTCAACAAGGCCCGCCGAAAACACCTCCACCGAGAGATCGACGCAGCGGGGCTCCCCGTTCGGCACACCACGGACAGGGCAGGGAGTCCGTTCGTGTTCGTGCTGCACAAACAAGACTCGCTGCACACGCTGGATCGCCAGCTCAGGAAGAAAGCGCTCGCGGAGCTGAAGCAGCTTCGTGCGCAGCTTCGCAGGCTGTAGTCCGTCGGGAGGGGCAAGTCGAATCTTCCGCCAGGGACACCTGACCGCCAACCGCCCTCGACCTCGCTGGGCGACGACCTGCGGCCTACGGTTCCGCGGTACTTGCTCGACTGCGACCGACGCACCTGGCGTGGACCTTTGGCCTTTGCCTGGTGGCGTGTGGGGGGCCCTCCTCGTCTGAAGCGGACCCTCCGGCGCGCACTCGCGATGGCGGGCTGCAGACGGTGGACTCGCCGTTTGCGGAGCCGCCGGAGCCGCTGACGGGCTGTCCGCCGGAGGCGTCGGTGGTGCTCACGGGGACGGCGGGGCCGGATGTCATGGCGACGACCGACGATGGGGCGTGCATCGACGCGGGGGACGGCAACGACGAGATCGCGGTGGGGCATGGGCGCAGCAGCGTGCTGGCGGGCCTGGGCGACGACGCGGTCGCGATCGGGGCAGAGGTGCTCTTCGTGCGGGTGGCGCTCGGCGAGGGGGACGACGAGGTGGTGGTCTCGGGGGGCGCGAGCGCGGTGTGGGCGGGGCCGGGGAACGACGAGGTGTTGGGAGGGCCGGGGCCGGACGTGTTCGAAGGAGGCCATGGCGACGACGTACTGGACGGCGGGAAGGGCGACGACCTGCTGTTGGGGCACCGCGGCAAGGACACGCTGCGCGGGGGCGATGGCAGCGACATCGTCGAGGGAGGCATCGGGGCGGACGTGATCGACGGCGGCGATGGGGACGACTTGCTCTACGGCGACGAAGGGGCGGATCACATCGTCGGGGGAGTCGGGGCCGACCTTCTCGAGGGTGGAGCCGGCGGGGACCGTCTCGAGGGCGGGGCCGACGACGATCGGCTGCTCGCGCATGCGGGCGACGATTGGCTCGAGGGCGGGAAGGGTGCCGACCTCCTCGTTCCGGGCGCGGGCGCGGACGTGGTGCTTGCAGGCGAGGGGGACGACATGGTGGTGGTGCTTCACGCGTGTCAGGTCGGTCGTGGGGAGCGGCTCGATGGCGGGCACGGCCACGACACGCTGCTCACACCGCTCTCGCTCGATGCGCTGCATGCCGCGGGCGTGGAGGTCAGCGGCTTCGAGACGATCCGGGAGTTTCCTGCCGACGGCTTCGACTGCGACCCGCTCGAATGCACCTGTGGCGACTCGGAGCATGCGCCACGACTGCGTCGCAGCGAGATGTGTGACTACAGCGCGAGCGACTACGAACTCACGCCGCAGCAGCGGGCCGGGGTGGAGGAGGCGTGCAACGAGATGCTCGAGACGCTCCCCACGCTGCTCGACGCGCTCCCGGTCGGAGCCAGCGAATCCGACGTCGAGGCGACGCTCCCCAAGGAGTGGCACGAAGCGTTCGAGCCCGCCCGCACCGCGAAGTTCTCCGGCTACCCGCACGAGCCCGACTTCGCCCCGACCAACCCGCTGCCCAACATCGACCCGAGCGTGCCGCCGTGCGACATGCCGCAGCTCGACCTGCACATCGGGGTGGCCCGAGGGGGCATCAACAACTGCTACGGCACCGAGAAGGACGAGATCAACGAAGCGCTCGATCACGCCGAGATGATGCTGTTCCGCATGCGGCAGCAGATCGACGCCGTGCACGACGCCCCGTCACAGGCGGCCGCGGAGGCGCTGTGGAACATGGGCTCGAGCGACGGCTGGATGCGGTTCTCGCTCTCCAACTGGTTCGGCACCTACGACGAAGACCGCGTCGCCGCGGTGCGCAGCACGGTGGCACAGCTCGAGGAGATCTTCTACGCCGACGACGACCCGCTCGTGGGGCTGCGCCACAACGTGCAGTGCTACCACCGGATGAAGTGGTGGCAGTACATCCTCTACGGCCGCCTCAACCCGCTCACGATCGCGTTCAAGACGGTCGCGAACTCGTGCTTCTATCCCGACGAAGTCGCTCACGCGATCTTCGCGGTGCCCGTCGTCGGGCGCGTCAACGCGGCGTCGGTCTACTACCCGTTCGAGTCCATCGAGCTGTGCGAGCCGGCCTTCGACGACCCTGCGTGGAACCCGCCCGAGGTTCTCGGCGGCATCATCATGCATGAGCTCCTGCACTTTCATGAGAACACGATGGGGGCGCTGAAGGACCGTCACGGCAGTGCGGATGATGGGATCTGTGTCGGTCCCTGCTACCAGGCTCCCTACTCGGAAGGACTGGCGGAAGCGGTCCCCAATACCGCGGTCGTCAATATCGACAACTACCGGCTCTGGGGTAACGCAATTCACACCCTCTACACGGACGGCTACTGCGACGACACGGACTCGGGCATCTGCCTGCCGTCGAACTGCTGTGGAGATGGAGTGCTGCAACCTCACCTCTCCGAGTCCTGCGACGACGCGGACTTCGGCGGCCTCTCTTGCCTGAGTGAGGCTGAACTCACCGAAGGAAGCTTGACCTGCTCGAACGACTGTCAAGACATCACGACGGGCGAGTGCCACGGCTCGTGCGGCAATGGTGCTATCGACCCGGCGTATGGCGAAGACTGCGACGAGGGCGACTTCGGAGGGGCGACGTGCACTTCGCTCTACGGCAGCGAGAGCGGCAGTCTGAACTGCACGGCGTCGTGCAGCATCGACGCCTCGACCTGCGAAGGCGTCTTTCCCGTGTCCTACTTCGACTGTGGAGTGAGCGCGCAGAGCGAGTGCCTGCAGCATCCCGAGGAATGCCACGCCGAAGACGGCGCAGGCACGTGCACGGGTGGCCCCTGCGAGCGCACCGACCCCGGCGCTCGCGCAGCCGGGCAGGTCGACCCCGACGCAGAGTTTCATCCACGAGGAAACTTCCGAGACGTCGACGGCCACCTGTACCGCTGCGACGACGGCCCGACGGGACCGAGGACCTGCGTCGACGAGGGCGGCTTCGGCGTGTGTCGAGAGTGCGGGACGGACGAAGGGCAGACGATGCTGGGCTGTCCTTGTGAGGAGAGCGACGAGTGTGGCCTCGACATGACGTGTTTCGGCGGCCAGTTCCCGCACGGAGGCTACTGCTGGCCCGCGGACGAGGGACCCCCCGAGTTTCAGTGCGTCCAGGGCAGCTGTGGTCAGGAGTTCTGGGGCCCCGACGGAGGCGCCTACTGTGAGCACTACCCACCGTCTGGGCCCGCTCGCTGCATGCCGCAGCGCTGCCAAGACCTGCCCGCCCGCGCATGTGCCGAGCAGGACCTGATCTGTGCGGCCAACGGTACCGACTGCGCAGACGAATGCCACACCAGCTCAGACTGTCAGGTCGGTTGGCCGGTCGATACGATCTGCTCCGACAACGTCTGTGAAATCCCATGAAGCAACCGATCCCAACGATGCAGAGATCTGAGACCCTCTTCCCGATGTCACCCCTTCGCACCTCCCTCCTCACCGCCGCGGTCACCACCGCGCTAGGCATCGCGCTCGGCGCGACCGGCGGGCAGGCGTGGGCCTGCGACAAACGCGGCCGGAACCTTCGCGAGCAGTGGCATCTCGAAGTGGCCAACATCGAGGTCGAGGGCGAGCCGAGGATCGAAGTGCTCGTCAGCATCGGGGGCGTTGCGACGCTGAACCGGGGAGGCAGGAAGCACGACGAAGTCGTGCTGAGCAACCCCGGCATGGTCTTCAAGAGGGTGTCGGAATGAGGGCTCGACAGGTGATCCTTGGCGTCGTGTGCCTGAGTTTGGGTAGCCTCGCCGGCTGTGCGGCGGCCCTGATCAACACGGGTACGTACACGCTGAAGTTCGGTAAAGAAGGCGAGTCGGCCGATCTCACGGTGATGACGGACATGGTGGTCCTAGAGTTCGAAGACCCCAATGGGACCGCGTACGTCGAGTACACGGTCACGGAGCGCGGGGACTGCCGCGCGCAATACTGACCTCGGCGAGATGGATCGGGCACCGATCGGAACGTGGCATCGCCGGCGAGAACGACTGAGGCGCTCGCCTCTGCATGCGACGAGCCAACGACCATGAACGCGATATCAAAACACCGAGCCCCCTTCTTCATCGCCGCGGTCACGACCGCCCTCGGTGTCCTCCTCGGAGCGGCCGGCGGAAAGGCGTGGGCATGCGACAAGCGCGGACCGAATCTGAGAGAAAACTGGGAACTCGAACTCGTCACTGCGGAGCTCGAGGGCGAGCCGAGGATCGCCCCGATTCTGGTCGTCGGGTCCGAAGCCGAGCTGTATCGCCACGGCAAGAAACGAAACGAGGTCGTGCTGACCAATCCGTCACGCCGGTTCGAAAAGGTCTCAGAATGAGGTCCGGACACATCCTTCTCGGTGTGGTCTGTCTCAGCCTGGGCAGCCTCGTCGGCTGCGCCGCCGCGCTCATCGACACCGGGACGTACACGATGAAGTTTCCACAGGACGGAGAGTCCGGTGAACTGACCGTCATGACGGACATGGTCGTCCTCGAGTACGAAGACCAAGGCGGCACCGCGTACGTCGAGTATGCGGTCACGCGGCGCGGAGACTGCCGCGGACAGTATTGATGGGCGAAGGCCGAAGATGCAGCATCGTACGACCTCCCCGCGCATGTCCTCTCTTCTCACAGCCGCGGTCACCACCGCGCTCGGCGTCGTACTCGGCGCGACCGGCGGGCAGGCGTGGGCCTGCGACAAACGCGGCCGGAACCTTCGCGAGCAGTGGGATCTCGAAATCGTCAACATCGAGGTCGAAGGTGAGCCGAGGATCGAGGTGCTTGTGAGTGTCGGCGGCAAGACGTTCCTTCGTCGCCATACCAAGAAGCGGGATGAGGTCACCCTGGCCAACCCCGGCATGATCTTCAGGAGAGCGTCACGATGAGGGCCCGACAGGTGATTCTAGGTGTCGTGTGCCTGAGCCTAGGCAGCCTCGTCGGCTGCGCGGCGGCGCTGATCAACACCGGCACGTACACGTGGAAGTTCCCCGAAGACGGCGAGTCGGCGGAACTCACCGTGATGACGGACATGGTCGTCCTCGAGTACGAAGATGCCAACGGCACCGCATACGTCGAGTACGCGGTCATGCGGCGCGGGGACTGCCGCGCCCAGTACTGAAGGCGGCCAGTCCAACGATGCGCGAGACGACGACCTCCCCTCGGAACTCCTCCTTCCTCATAGCTGCGGTCACCACCGCGCTCGGCATCGCGCTCGGCGCGACCGGCGGGCAGGCGTGGGCCTGCGACAAGCGCGGTCCAAACTTACGCGAGCAGTGGGACCTCGAAATCGTCAACATCGAGGTCGAAGGTGAGCCAAGGATCGAGGTGCTCGTCAGCGTCGGTGGACTCACAACACTGCATCGCCTCGGCAAGAAGAGGGATGATCTCATCCTGGCCAACCCAGGCATGATCTTCAAGAGAGCGCCGCGATGAGGGCCCGACAGGTGATTCTAGGTGCCGTGTGCCTGAGCCTAGGCAGCCTCGTCGGCTGTGCGGCGGCGCTGATCAACACCGGCACGTACACGTGGAAGTTCCCCGAAGACGGCGAGTCGGCGGAACTCACCGTGATGACGGACATGGTTGTCCTCGAGTACGAAGACCAAAGCGGCACCGCTTACGTCGAGTACGCGGTCACGCGGCGCGGGGACTGCCGCGGTCAATACTGATGACAGCGCCGCGGCCGGGCCCATAGGCCGTCACTCGTCGGATGGTCACCTGGCCCTGAGCTAAATCGAGGTTGACCTGTTCGCAGCCCCGGGCGAGCGTGTCACAGACGTGCTGTCCGACCCGAAGAAGCTGCGTACGCGTCGTGGGTACGGATACCTGGTCAGCTGGCGTGACCGGATGCGATGCGAGGATGCTCGGGACGCGGAGGCGCTGGCCGAGCGACTTCTGGACGAGCCGGGCAACCTCGAAGCGATTCGCAGCGGGTTGGGGAGACCCGAAGCAAGTCGGGAGGAGGTCGCCGAGTGGCTCGTCGGGGCTCTGGCTGCGGGAAGCATGGTGCCGATTCGCACCCAACGGAAGCCGCCCGTGCTCGATGCTCCACCGGAGGTCGACCTGCGGGACCTCGTCGGCCCCACACCCGACGGGCAAGGGCCACAGCCGAGGACGTGGCTCGAGGTTCGGCTCGTCGATGAGGTCGGTGAAGCGCTTCGGGGCATTGCGGTTCGCATTCGTGCCGGCGAGGAGAGGGTCGTCGAGACAGACGGCGAGGGCGTCGCGCGCTTCGAGGGCGCCACGATCAGCTTTGGTACGGCAGTCGTCGACGACGCCCGCGGGCTGCACGACCTCCTCCGCGAGCGGTGGTCGGTGGCCCGAGACAGGGCGTGGCTCGACGCCGAAGGGGTGCCGCACTGCTCCGTGGTTTCGGCGGCGACGCCGTTGCCGTCGGTCCCGCTGGAGGCCAAGACTCCCCACACGATCGTGGTCCAGCCCCGGGTCGGCCGGGTTCGAATCGTGGGGTCGGTGTTCGACACCAACAAGGCGTTCGTGCGCCCGGACGCGCTCGGGCTGCTGAAGGAGGTCACCGCGTTGTACGGTCAGCATCCCGGCGCCACCGTGTTGATCGTCGGACATACGGACACGACGGGCGAGCCCGAGCTCAACGACGACCTCTCGCTCGCGCGGGCGCGGGCGGTCGCTGCATACCTCCAAGACGACGTCGACGCTTGGCTCGGGTTCTACGAGGAAGGGTCTGGGTCTGCCCGATGGGGCGCGTCCGAGGATGCGCTGCTGCTCGAGCGTGCGCTGTGGGGTCTCGGCCAGCCCGAGGCGGCAGATCCGGTCCGGGTGTACCAAGAAGCACGAGGTCTCGATGTGGATGGCGATCTGGGGCCCGACACTCGACGCGCACTCATCGAGGACTACATGGCGCTCGACGGGTCTACGCTCCCGGCCCCCATCACGCCGCAGGTGCATGGTTGTGGTGAGAGCTTCCCGCTCGCGGATGACGCGGAGACGCTCGACGTCGATCCGCCCGACGGCGTGGACGACCCGACGGATCGCCGGGTCGAGGTGTTCTTCTTCGACCCTCCCTTCGGGGTATTGCCCGCTGCGGCGTCGGACGTCTCCGCGCCGAGCAGCCCCGAGTACACGACGTGGTGTCGGCGGGCTCGCTACACGAAAGACATGCTCGTCGTGCGCCCTCGCATGCTCGCGGTGCGGGTCGTCGACGAAACCAGCGGCGCCCCTGTCACGGGCGCGAGTGTCGAGGTGCCAGGAGAACTCGCCGGGACCACCGATGCGTTCGGTGTGGCCACGTTCATGGATGTCGCCGCGGGCGTCCACCAACTGCACGCGGCGTGCGAAGGGTACGCGAACGCCAGCGCAACGCATGCGGTCGTGGCGAATGCCGCCGCGACCGTCGCTTCGCTACAGCTGCGTCCGCTCGCGACCGTACGGGTCGCGATCTCGTTGCGAGGCCCAGACGGCGTCGCGATTCCGCTGCCGGCCGGCGTGGCCGTCACGCTGGAACACGACGCCGGGACCGTCGAGGCGAGCTCCGACGCAGCAGGCGCGGCGGCGTTCGAGGCTCCTGCGACGCAGGGCCCCGTGGTGCTCGCGCTCGCATTGGGTGCGCGCTCATGTCTGGTGCGGCACCCCTCGGGCCACAGCGAGATGTCGACGCTCGAGGACGCCCTGTCCAGCGCCGCCTCGGGGAGCCGCTTCGTTCAGCTCCCCTCGGAGCTTCGCTCTTCCGAGCCGCATCTCGTGCTCGACCGCCGTGTCGGTGACGAACCCGGCGGCGCGGATGTCGGCAGCCTCATCGCGATCTCCCGAGACGGAGACGTGCAGCTCGAACTCGCCCCGGTGTGGGAGCATCTGTGTTTCACCTTTCACGACCGCCACCACCAGCGGCGACGCTTCGTGCCGGGGCCATCCGAGCAGGGGCAGCCAACGCTCGTCATGACGGGCCATGTTGCAGGCGCGTCGGAGGCCCAGCACAGCAGCGCGTGGCCTCTCGACCGTGATGGCCGCACGGTGCACGCCCTCGCCTGGTTTCTCGAGCACGGAGGCGTGCCCACCGACGCCGACCGGATCAGGATGCAGTGTCCCGAGCGAACGTATGCCGTTTCGCGCCGCGAGGATCCGGCGGCGCTGGCGTTGGAGGTCATGCCACCGGCCGACTCCCGGGTCGACGCGCCGAACCCCGACCGGCTCCTCTACTACGACGTTCCGCATCGGTGGGCGTGCGACCTCTACTACGGCCGGCGCACGACCGACGACGCAGGCCTGCGCCCATACCTCGAGCTGCCGCGGCAGACATCGGCCGCCAGCCCAATCGTGGTTTCGCTCGATGACATCGTGATGATGGAGAGGGTGGGGGCCTCTCGCCGGCGCGTGGTCGAAGTCGAAGGCCAGCTGTCGATTCTCGACAATGACCTGTCGGTCTACAAGCCGAACGAGACGGGAGGGGGCGGGTATGGCGAGCCGTACTTCACCGACGCCGCTCGCTTGGTCTCGCCCCCGGGGCAAGCCGGTGTTCCCGCGTGGCTGCTCTTGGATTCGCCGGCGTTCACCCGCGCGATCGTGTATCGGCGAATCTTCGACGTCTTCGACCAGCGGACGACCTCGTCCGATCGGGATGTTCCCGTCGGGGCACGGATCGCCCTCGCCCCTGGCGAGCTGGAGACGAGCGCGTCGACACCGTTCGCCCACCACGCCTCGCCTCTGAAGCTGCCGATGCCCGGCAAGAACCGCGAGGAGGCAGAGATGTCGACCAGCGGTCGGGCACGGACCGCGCTGCTGCGGTGCTGCGGCTCCGAGTCGAGCGAGACCGAGGTGATGGCGACGCTTCAGGTCTTCCGCGTGCACTTCGACTTCTTCTCGTCGGCGGATCCTCCTCGAGGGAGCAGCTCGTTGGTCGGTGAGAAGGTGGAGACGGTGGTGCGGGAGAAGGGCGCGTGGATCGTCGCGCAGGCGCTCGATCGCGCCGCCGCGCGCTGGAACGGGACCGAACACGTGGCTCCGCGGCCGAAGCTGTTGGATCCGATCAGCGGGAAGACCGTCGATGCCTTCCCGCCCCAATCGACCCGTGCTGTCTCCAGCTTGTTCGGAGGCACGCCCATCCACCCGAGCCACATCTGCCATCATCGTGTCCTCTTTCAGCGGCACGACGCGCCCCCGGTGGACCGGAGGTTCTCGTCCGAGCTGCACATCCGGCTCTGGAACGACTTGAGGTCCACGATGTCGCCTCGTGGCGCGTCCGACTGGGGGTATGAAAAACTCGCCGCCCACCAAGAGCGCTCCACGGTCGCGCACGAGTTGGGCCACGCTCTGGGCCTGCCCGACGAGTACGCCGAGTCTGCCAGCCATGCGTCGCTGGGGTGCCTCGGGTTTTCCGATGACATCGTCCCCGAGGGGCGACCGTACATGTTCGATGTCAACGACGAGGACGACGGAGCCGCGGCCGACAAACGACCCATCGGAACGCCGCCAGCGAGCAGCGGGATGATGACGCACAACGGGGTCGTGCGAGCGCGTCACTTGCTCCCGATCGCGCAGTGGGCGAGGGAGCAAGCGTCGTTGCCAGCGTGCCTGTCCATTCGAGCCGAGGACGAGCACCTCAGCGACCCACGGGGCTTGCCCTCGAGTCCGTACGTTCCGCTCGTTCGTCGCCGGAACCTGACCGTCGGCGGAGGCTCTCTCTTCGATGCGTTTCTCTACCCGGTGGGCGAGGGGAGCCACGTCGGGCGTCGGTTTGGAAAGCGTGGGGAGGGCGTCGACGCGTTCTTGGTTCTTCGACTGAGGATCGAGATTCGAAGCGGCGGCGACTACGCTCGCGCTTGGAGGTTTGCCGAGACGCTCAGGCTCGTGTTTCACCAGCTGTCGCGCAAGAACCTCGAGACTGTGCCCATTGCTGGGCCGGGAGGGCCGCTGACGGCAGCAATGGTGCTGTCTCCGCGCGTGCTGTGGCGGGACTATCCGAGGTTTAGGGGAGAAGTGGAGTACCTCGAGGGCTTCGAGCGGTTCCTCGGCAAGCTTTCCTACGATGGGAATACGGTCCCTCCTCCGACGAAAAAGGAGGCGCTCGAGCAGGCTCTCGCAGAGGTCCAAGACGGCCTCGAGCAGCAACGCGCGCGGCTCGAGGAGTACAAGACGGCGAGCCCTCCGCCGCACGAAGCGGTGATTGCAGATCTCGAGCAGAAGGTCGCCAAGAGAGAAGACGAAGAGGAAGCCGCCGAGGCGGAGCTCGCAGCGTTCGTGGCCACTGACCCGCCGCAGGACGCGTGCCGCGACGCCTACCTCACGCTCACCGAGGCCATCGCAGCCGATCACCCTCCGCACGTGACCGTGCACGCTCGCACGTCGTTTCGAGTGGAGCTGCTGCAGCAGAGTACGAACCCGCGTGAGGCCGAGTGCCCCTTCGTGCTGGACAGCCCCGGCATTCGTCTCCGGTTTCAAGCCCTGTGTGCGCAGCTGCTCGGGGCGAAGGAGGGTCGCAGCCAGCTCTCGAAGGACGAGCGCATCCTCCTCGTCGCGAAGGTGCTCGAGGGCACCGAGTATGGAGTCATGGAATGAAAGGCAAGACGATGACCCGCCGGCGATTCAGCACTACGACGGCTGCAGCAACGCTGACGAGTGGGTGCATTCGCCGTTCAGACAGCTATCGGATACAGCCTGATGAGTCGGAGCCCCCGTCGGTCGGCGGGTGGGGCCGCACCGACGAGCTGATTCACCCCTGGAAGGACGCGCGGGCGGCGGTTGCCCGGCAGCGCGGAAATCGGGTCGCCGTAGCGACCGACCCATCGGTTCCGGCTCGCTTGCGTGAGGTCATGGCGCCGCATCGTCGAGTCGGCATCCGGGCCGTGCATCCGTTCGGACGGCGGGTGGGCGTGGTTACCTGGCGCGACGCAGAGATGCCGCACGCCGCACCCTTTCCGGTGTTTCTGCTCTCCACCGACCTGCAGAAGGCCAAGCAAGTCGCGGAGACGACCGCGCGCCCTATCGTCACGACACGCCGCCTCGTGTTCATTCCGCAGCCCAATGGCCGCGTCGACATGCACCGAGCGCTCGACGGGGCGCGGGTGGCCGAAGTTCGGGGCAGTCGATTGGGCGGCATGGTCACGGACTATCCCGTGGTGTCGATGGTCGCGATGCCCCCTTTCGCGGTCCTTGCGCTCGAGACCGAGGACCGACCGCATTCCGGCAATGCAATCCACAATCTCTTCATCCAGCTCACGCGGACGCACCGCGTTCACGGTCCGCGGGAGAGCCGGGTGGCACGCAACCGACCGCTGCGGACATGGTGGGGAATGAGCAAGGGTGCAGCCTTGGCGTCTCGCGGTCCCACGGTTGTCTGCGCGAGTATCTCGGGTTTCACCTGGTTCGACTGGGGGCTCGAGCCCAGGCACGCGCAGTTCTACGACCGCTCCGACCGAGAGCTGAAGGCCAGGGCCGTATACGACGTCAGCCTGGGCCCGGCGAATGCTGCTCACGGTCTCTTCGAGAACAAGGTTCTCATCAGCTGTCGCTCTCCGGGCGCGAAGCCCGTTGCGCTCAAGCCGGACATGCCTTTCCGGGACGATGACCAGGGAGACGCGTGGAAACCACTGCCCGGGCCTGCAGGGCTCGTCGCGCTGGCGCCCCCGGGCAAGATCCTGTGCTTCAACGCGCACGGCCAACTCCACTGGGAGTTCAAGCGCAACGGGTCCGCGCCTGCGCTCGTGGTCGATGGTGGCATCCTGGTCGAGCACGACGCGGCGCTCTTCAAGCTGAGCTGGGACGGCAAGTTCGAGCACATCTGGACGGCGCCCGAACCCCTGACCGCAAGGCCGCTGCATCACGATGGATACTGGTACGTTGCGAGCACGATGGGCCTGCACAAGCTCGCGCCGGGTTGAAGCGGAGTTCCGAACCGCCGCGCCGCAGACCACCGCGTCCATGCAGCCCCCCGCCGCTGGCGCAGCTACGCCGCGAGTTGCGGTAGTGTCCCCCCATGCTCTACGTCTTCGCCCTGCTCGCAGGCATCGCGGGCCTGACGTGGGAGCTGCTGTGGATGCACTACAGCTCGCTGTCGCTCGGGGTCTCGGCGCAGGGTGCTGCGCTGACGCTGGTGGCGTTCTCGGTCGGCATGGGCGTGGGGTCGTTCGCCGCTGGGCGGTGGCTTCGGGACCGCGAGGCGGACCTGCTGCGGGTCTGGGGCGGCTTGGAGGTGGGCATCGGGCTGCTGGGGCAGGCGCTGGCGCCGGGGTTCGGGCTGCTGGCGGGCTGGGACGCGCAGCTGTACGGGAGCGCACCCGGGCTGGCGCAGTGGGTGCACGGGTTTGGCGTGTTGCTGCTGCTGGCGGTGCCCTCGGCCTGCATGGGGGCGACGTTTCCGGTCTTCGCGGCGCTGGGGTGGCGGTACGGGGTGTCGCTGTCGCTGATGTACGCGTGCAACATCGCGGGGGCGAGCGTGGGCATCGTGCTTGCGACGTTCGTGCTCATTCCTCGAGGGGGCATCGAGGCGACGGTGGGGCTGGCGAGCAGCATCGGGCTCGGGCTCGGGGCGGCGCTGCTGATCAAGGCGATGCGCGAGGCGAAGCGAGCCACGAGCGAGGCAACCGAGGTGAGCGACGCAGACGCGTCGACTGCCCCCGCGCGGGTGTCACCCGGCCAGGCGCTGGTGGTCGTCGGGGCCACGGGGTTTGGGACGTTCTGCCTGGAGGTCTCGTGGTTTCGCTCGCTGCGGGCGGCGTTTCAGGCGACGACGGAGAGCTTTGCCCTGGTGATGTTCGCGGTGCTGCTGGCGTTGGCGGCAGGCAGCGCGCTCGCGCGGCGACTGCTTCGCGCGCGCAGGCAATGGCTGGGGTTCGTGCTGGCGGCCGCTGCCTTCGCGGTGCTCGTGAGCACGCCGTTCGTGGAGCGGCTCGACCGCGTGGTGGTCGAGATGCCTGCCGCACAGAACTTCGCGTGGTTCGTGGCGCGTCGCCACGCGGTGAGCCTGGTCGCGCTGGGGCCCTCGATGCTGCTGATCGGGGTGGGGCTGCCGTATTGCCTCGAGGCGGTCGGCAGCGCGCACGCCGTGGGTCGGCTGTACGCGGTCAACACGGCGGCGGCGGTGCTGGGATCGCTGGCGGCGGCGTGGGTCTTGCTGCCGACGATCGGGGCCTCGCACACGGCCTGGGTGGCTGCGCTGGCGCTGGCCGCTGCGTCGTGGACCACGCTCGCGCCGCGCAGGCGACCTGTCGCGATGCTCGGCGTGGCAGCGGGGCTCGCGGTTGCATGGGTGTTCGCGTCCGACGTGGGGGAGCTGCGGGTGCAGACGAACCGCCGGATCCCGCACGTGGTGTTGGCGACGCGCGAGGGCCCCGATGCGACGGTCTCGGTCATCGAGCACCCCGATCGCAGCCGCTACCTGGTCATCGACGGCTTCTACGCGACGGGCACGGGCCTGGGCGCGCACTACATGCCGTGGATGGGGCACCTGCCCATGCTGATGCACCCCAACCCCGAGCGCGCGCTGGTGATCTGCTTCGGCACCGGGCAGACGGCCAACGCGGTGCGTCAAGAGCAGCCGCAGCGACTCGACATCGTCGACGTCAGCGAGAGCGTGTTCGCGATGGCCGACCACTTCCCGCAGAACGAGGGCGTGCTGGACGACCCCCGCGTGCACCACCACGTGATGGACGGCCGAGCCTGGCTGCGCCGCACCTCCGACCGCTACGACGTCGTCACGCTCGAGCCGATGCCGCCCACGTTTGCGGGCACCAACGCGCTGTACTCGGTCGAGTTCTACCGCCTCGTCGAGCAGCGCCTCGAAGACGACGGCGTCGTCGCCCAGTGGCTCCCGTTTCATCTCGTCGATCCGCAGGAGTCCGCCGCGATCGTCGGCGCGTTCATCGAGGTGTTCCCCGACGCGTTCCTGTGGTTCGACCCCACCGGCACGGGCATTCTCGTCGGCCGCAAGGAGGAGCGCTCGGGCGCCGGGCTGTGGCCGGGCCTCTCCCGCCCCATCGCGCGCGACATGAGCCCCGAGGAGGTCCGCCGCGCCATGCGATACGGCCCCCGATTCCTCGCCGCCTACGCCACCCTCGCCGACCCCGTCACCGACGACAACCAGCGCCTCTCGTACGGCTACGGCCGGACGGCCTGGTGGAACGTCGCGGGCGCCGACACCACCCGCTACCACCACCTCATGCTCGAGGCCATCGCCCAGGGCGGCTCCGTCGACGACAACCTGCGCGCTTTCTTCGAGCGCTACCCCTCGCCC
Source organism: bacterium (assembly GCA_024742475.1). Lineage (GTDB taxonomy): Bacteria > Myxococcota_A > Polyangia > Nannocystales > Nannocystaceae > CAJXVA01. Next base: position 30,880 of record JANSYI010000009.1, read on the forward strand.
AGCGCCGTGCCCGTGGCGCAGGATTGAGGGGCGGCCCAACCCCCCAAAAAAGATCCCAGATCCCCCGCAACGCACCTCTTCGGTGGTCGACGGTCTCCTCGTGAACCACCACCGACACCCACACGCTCCGCCGCCAACTCCGCCCGAAGGGCTGGTCGAGATGGCCTGCACGCTGTTTGCCGACGACCCGGTCTCCAGCAAGGCCTACGCGGTCTTCGGGGCGCGTGTCGACCATTTCCTCGATGCGCGGGGGCTCTGCTGCTGGTCCGAGCTCGATGTGGCCGAGTTCTTGTACGAGGCCGCTGGCGACGCGCCGGAGGCGGTCACGCTGTGTTGCATGCTCTGCACCGCGATTCCCTGGTTGGTGGGCGCGGAGGACATCTCGGCGGCGCAAGGCGACGCGCTGATGCGACGGATCCTCGAGGTGTGTCCGGAAGACGCGGAGGCGGAGACCTTCATGCGCAACGTCGCGGCCTCCGTGCCGCAGTCGGCCTTGCCCATCGAGACCTGGCACTGATACCGGGGTGACACCGCCATCGATGCAACGCACGCGCGCCATGGCCGACCGGGTCATCGTGAACAAGCCCCAGTGGACTCCCTTCGTGCCCGTTCGAACGCCCCGCGGCATCACCTCGATGGTCGAGACGATCTGGCCCGACGACGCGCAGGAGCGGCTGCACTACCTCCGCGTCGCCCATGCGGTGTCCTCGTTCCTCGCAGGTCGAGCGCTGCGCGATTGGAAGGACCTCGACGTTCGCGCGTTCGTGTCGGCGCACGCCCGCAGCGAGCGGGCGGCGGTGCAGCTGTGCCTCGACCTGACGGGCATGCTGCCTTGGCTGATTCGGTCGGCGGAGGTCAGCCGGGCGGACGCGACGGCGCTGTGGCTGTCGCTGTATCGGTGCTGCCCTCTACACGCCGACGCGCGCGCGTGCATCGAGATGACGCTCGAGCACCTCGGCGACCCGCAGCTGCTCGGTTTGGACGACGCGCCGACGCGCGTGGGCGGCCCCGGGGCTTCGAGAGCGCACGAGATCACACGCGTTCGCGGCACCGCTTGAGTCCGGCCGCCACCTCGGTCCATCCTGCGCCCGATGAGCACCGACAGGCCCGGCTTTCGCGACGTCCCCCGTACCGCGCTGGTGACAGGATCCAGCGGCTTCGTCGGTCAGCGCCTGGTCGAGATGCTGGTCGAGCGCGGGGCGGAGCGCGTGGTCGCCTTCGACATCAGCGCGCCGCCCGAGCCGTTCACGCAGCCGCAGGTCGAGACGATCCGCGGCGACCTCACCGACGCCGAGGCGGTGAAGAAGGCCGCCGAGGGCGTGGAGTGTGTCTTTCACATCGCCGCGCTCGTCGGGCCGTATCACGAGGAAGACAAGTACGAGGCGGTCAACTACGGCGGCTCGCTCAACGTGCTGCAGGCCTGCCGCGCCCACGGCATTCGCAAGCTCGTCATGAGCAGCAGCCCAAGCACGCGCTTCCCCTATCCCGACCCCAACGTCCGGGGGCAGGGCGAAGACGAGCTCGAAGCCATCAACGGTGGCCGCTACTCGCCGCAGTTTCACGCCACCTACGCCAAGACCAAGGCCATGGGCGAGCAGGCGGTGCTCGAGGCGTGCAGCGACGAACTCATGACCGTCGCCGTGGCGCCACACCAGGTCTACGGGCCCCGCGATCCGCTGTTCTTGCCCAGCATCCTCGAGGCCGCGCGCGGCGGCAAGCTGCGGGTGTTCGGTGACGGCAAGAACCGCATCTCGTTCACCCACGTCGACAACTACTGCCACGGCCTGATCCTGGGCGCCGAGGCGCTTCGGCCCGGCTCGCCCGCGCTGGGCAAGTTCTACGTCGTCACCGACAAGGAGACGCAGCTGCTGTGGGACGCGCTCGAGCAGGCGGTGACCGGCGTCGGCTTGCCGTCGCTCAAAGCGAAGCGTCCTCTGCCGCCGTGGCTCATGCTCGGCGCGGCGCGAGCCACGATGGGCGTGGGTCAGGTGATGGCCAAGGCCACCGGCACTCCCTATCCCCACGTGATGCGCAAGCTCAAGCTCACCACCTTCGCGGTGAAGATGCTGCTCATCGACCGCTACTTCGACATCTCCCGAGCCGAGCGCGACCTCGAGTACGTGCCGCTGCTGAGCTTCGAGGAGGGGTGGGCGCAGACGATCGCCTACTTCCGCCAGCGCGAAGCGGCGGCCTAGGCCGGTTTCCAGCCCTTCTTGATCTCGCTCTTGAGCATCTGCTCGGCGATCGCCGTCGCGCTCGCCTCGTCGGGCGCGAGCCGGACGGTGCGCTTGAGCGGATCCTTGCGGCCGGGGCTGTAGTCGGTGAAGTGCACGACGTAGGCCGGGAACGACGGGTCGAGCGCGTCCTTGTTGGTCTTCCAGACCAGCAGCTTGCGGACGGCCGTCTTGCCCTTGGTCGCCTTGGTGAACGCCTCGCGCCGCAGGACTTCGCTCTTGGGCAGCGCGGCGGCGGCGGCGTCGGTCTCGGTGTCGGGAAGCAGGACCCGCTCGAACACCTGCCGTACCGGCGCGTCGGCTTCGACCGCCTCCTTGTCGTCGCGCACGCGCACCAGCCTCGGGTGGAGGATGCTGACGCCGGGCATGCGACGACGGGCAACCCATGCGCCGTCTGCAAACGTGAGCACCATGCGCTGGACAGGATCCCCGCTCGAGGTGTCGGCCTGCACGTCGCTGATGCGCACCTCGACGACCACCTTGGGTTCGATCGTCTGGAACAACGCGCCGCGGGTGTTCGCTTCGCTGTAGTTCGAGGGACACTGCAGCCCCCGCAGCAACGCGCCGACCGTGCGGCGGTCGTCGTCGGAGCCAAGGTTGCCGCAGTGTCCGATGACTTGGACCGTGCCGTCGGGGCGGAAGAGCCCGAGCAGCACAGAGCTCATCTGCGTGGGGTCTTCTGTGCGCTCGGTGTAGCCGATGACGACCGCGTCGAGGGTGACGCTGGCCTTGACCTTGAACGTGTGCTGCGAGGGCGTGCGCACGACGATGCCCTCGGCCTTGCCTCCGGCGGCCCAGGTCTCGAACAGCTCGGCGATGCCCTCGTGGGTCTCGGTGGTCTCGGTCTTGACCGGGTGCAGCCGCTTGCCGTCGCCGAGGATGCGCTCGAGAACGTCGAAGCGCTCCTTGTACGAACCCAGCGGCATCGTGGCGTCGGCGATGCCGCCCCGCACCAGGTCGAACGCCATGAAGCCCACGCGATCGATCTGCGCCTTTTCGTCGCCCGAGAGCGCGCTGGCCAGGTCGCCGTGGCGGCTGCGCCCCTCCTTGCGCGCGGCGAAGAGCTCGCCGGCGATGACGGTGGTGCCGCTGACCCTATCCATCACCGCGCGGGCCTCTTCGAGCACGGGGATGTCACCGCTGAGCACGCGCCCCGCCGGGTTGGCGAGGAAGACGTCGCCGTCTTCGAACACCAAGCACCACTGCTCGCCGTCGACCTTGGGCGAGACGAGGTAGGGGCCCGGCGGCAACCTCGAGGGGAGCTCGTCGGGGACGAGTGCCGTGTAGCGGCTGGCGGTGCCTCGCTTGTAGCGTCGGATCGCGGTGGCGAGGTCGCGGTCGGTGACCGAGCCAGCGGGACGGTGGTGGCCCTTGCCGCATGGGCGGGCGCCGTCGAGGGAGAAGCTGGGCACGGTCTAAGACTCCTTGGGCGCGGGTCGCTTGAGTTCGAGGTGAGACAGGTGCAGCAGCAGCGCGAACTTGTCTCCGTCGACGCGGCCTTCGAGAAAGGCGCGGTAGGGGGAGCCGTTCTCCTGCAGGATGAGCGGGTCCTTGCCCTTGGCCCCGCCGCCGAGCAAGACCACGTCGCCCGACGCCGCGAGCTCCTTGGCCATCGCCTGCAAGAAGTCGAAGCTCAGGCCGTCGACGTGGGAGAGCGCGACGGTGCGGGTGAAGGCGAAGCGTCGGACGGCGTCGCGCTTGCGCATGGTCTTGCCGGTCCAGCGCACCGGCAGCTCGGCGTTGATGTTGGCGTGCTGGTCCTTCGGGGCGCGTCGCTCTCGCTCGGTGCCGTCGGGGTCGACGATGACCTCGACCATGTTGGGGACCGCGTGCATCACCTCGCCCTTGGAGGTGAGGAAGACGCGGGCCGACGGAGCGAAGCGCCGACCGACGCGTTCGAAGTCGACCTCGGGGTCGGCGGCGACGAGCTGGTCGCCGTAGGCCTCGCCGAGCGTGCGCTCGAGGTGCGCGTGCATCGTCTCGGGCGTGGCGACGATGTAGCGGCGAAACTCCACCTGCGCGCCTGGGAGCCCCAGCTTGGGCGCTGGGGGGACCTTGGGGGTGGCAAAGGTGACGGTGGCGTCGCGGCCACCGGCGTTGGCGATGTGGATCTGTCGCATGGCCGTGCTCCTCTAGAACATCTCGAAGTCGAGCTCGTCGTCGTCGTCGTCGTCGTCGTCGGTCACCACCGGGGCGTCGATGGTGCACCACGGCACGTCGTAGGTGTCGCCGAGCAGCACGAACGTGCCGCTGTCGTTCGCAAGCAGGTAGGCGGTCTCGAGGTGGTAGTCGGCCCGAACGTTGAACGCGAAGCGAAAGATGGCGCCCTCATCGAGGCGGCGCTGAAGCTCACCGTCGAGCTCGTCGGGGTCGAGCGCGTAGACGCTGGTGGTCGCCGCGTCGAGCAGCGCATCGGGTTCGACCTCGGTGAGGGCTTGGGCCACGCCCAGCGTCGAGGGCTGTTTGTCCACGGGGTTGCCCTCGCTATCGAGGCCCACGAGCTCGGAGCTCTGGACCCAGCGCCCGCCCGCGTCGAAGTAGGCCTGCCCGGTCATGCCCGAGGTCACGAGCATGGAGCCGTCTTCGGTCAGGCTCGCGCGCTGGCACGGCTCCCCGTCCGCGTCGAGCGGGATCCGCTTCTTCGTCGGGTAGAGCTTCTTTCGGTCCAGTCGCGAGAACGCGAACGTGGACTCGTTTCCATCGAGGGAGACGACGATCGTCCGGGCCATGCGTGCGAGGACGATAGCAGGGTGGTCACTCGGCGCAGGTGTGCGCAATCGTCGGACTCGTTTGACGTGCAACCGAATGCGCGGCCACGCGTCCGCGTCGAAGGTGAACGTGCGGTCGTTTCGATGTGCTCTGGCGCTCCCCTGTCTCCTCGTGCTGGGGTGCGACCACGACACACCTTCGAGCGACGTGCCCGAGGCCTCGGGCGGACTGGGCTCCGCGTTCGAGCCGCTGCAGTGCCGAATCGGTCATCGGCCCCAAGAGCTGCTACCGACCGATGCGATGGTGGTGATCGGCTACGACATGGCGCGAGAACGAAGGCAGTCTCCGCGCGTCGACCCGATCGAAGCACAGGGCCCGCGCACGCTCCTCCCCGCGGAGATCGAACTCGCCCGCGCCGCGTGGATCAGCACCGCTGCCGCCTGCGATCTGGATGCGGGCTTCTTGGGGGAGGCATGGGGCGCGCTCGACAATGAGGACGAGGTCGTCGTCATCGTCTCCGGCGATGGCGTAGGGGAGCGCGAGAACCTTCAGTGCATCGCCGATCGCTTGCGGCTCGCCGAGGTCGAGCTCGTGGATACGGCGCGCTTCGTGCCCGACGGCTGCGGGCTGCGGTTCGACATCGACGGCATGACAGGATTTGCGCCGCACGACGACCTCTTCGTCATCGGCACCGAGGGCGGTGTGCGTCGGGCTCGGGCGGCGTGGAATCGCAAGCGGCGTCATCCGCCCGAGAGGCTGCTCCCCAAGCGGCGATCCAAGACCTACGCGTGGGCTGCCCTCGACGTCGCCATGTTCCTCTACGGGGACGACTTCGGGGAGCTCGGGGCTGCCGACACGTTCGCCGACGTGCGCTTCGTGACCGCCGAGGCCACGCTCGGCACGCGTTTCGGGCTGGAGCTCGGGGCGACCTTTGGGGACGAGCGGGCGGCCAAGGGCGCCGAAGCGGTGGCGCAGGCGTGGATCGACGCGCCCCCGCCCGACATCCCGCCGTGGGGGCGCGAGCTACTCTCGGCCGTCGATCTCTCTCGAGATGGCACGTCACTCAACGCCCGGCTGGCGTTCTCCCGCAAGGACGCGCACGAAGCCGGCCTGCTGCCGAGCAAGGTCGAGGCGAAGCAAATGCCCGCGTTCGCCTGGCTCCTGGCCCTGCTCTGGCTGTAGCGAGAGGCCGCCGCGGGGATCGCACGGACGGCGTCGAAAAAAAAAGCTCGAACGGCTGTCGATCGGGCCTGGGCTCGTTCGTCACCGGGGCAATGGCACTGAGCAACAACACCTTCTGCTGGAGCGGACTCGTCACCTCGGACGCCGAGGCATCGGTCGGCTTCCTCACCGGAGTCTTCGGCTGGACCCGCGAAGAGGTCGACATGGGCGATGGCCCCATGACGCTCTTGGCGAACGACGGGTCCCAGTTCGCGCACATTCGAGCCCCCGAGCAGGGCGAGCCCACGTGGTGGAACAACTACCTGAGGGTCGAGAACGTCGATGGGGCGGCCGAGACCCTGCACTCGCGCGGGGGCGAGGTCGTCGTGCCCCCGACCGACATCCCGCCGGGTCGATTCGCCACCGTCAAGATGCCCAGCGGTGCGTTCTTCTCGTTCTATCGCGAGGCAAACGCGGACGACGGCGACCACCCGATCGGTCCCGGGCACGTGCACTGGGTGGATCTGCACTCCACCGCGCTCGACGACGACCTGCAGGCCCTCATGGCGCTCGGCTTCACCACCCAGACGATGGAGATGCCCGGCGGCGCCTACCATCTGCTCTCGCCGGGTACCCCGACCCGGGGCGGCGCGATGAAGAGCATGAACCCGCAGGCGCCTTCGATGTGGCTCGCGTGGATCGAGGTCGAGTCGGCGGACGATACCGCGGGGGCCATCGAGTCCAAGGGCGGCTCGATCCTCGCGCCGGCCTGGGACGCCGACGGCGTGGGCCGCATGGTGATCGCGCGTGATCCCGTGGGCCTCGTGTTCGGCGTGATTCAGCCCCCCGCCTGAGGCAGCGTCAGGCTCGGGCCGCACACGCCTCGAAGCCCTCGCGCAGCGCGTCGGCGTCGAGCGAAAGTCCGAGCACGACGAGGCGGCACCGCGGCGAGGCGTCGCGCCACGGTGGCCCGAGCGTGACGTCGATGCGCTCTCCGACGCCCTGCACGATCACGCGCTCAGCGACACCGTCGATCGCGAGGATGGCCTTGACCCGGAGGATCCTCGCCTGCACCGAGCCGAGCGCGTGCTCGACCCAGTCGCCGAAGCGCTCCTCGTCCAGCGTGCCCTCGAGCACGAGCGAGACCGAGTCGATGCCGTGGTGCGTGGCGTGCCCTGCGGCCTCGGGCAGAGCGTGCAGCCGCTGCGCGCGAGCGTCGAGGACGTCGAGCAGGCGCTGCCCGTCCTCGAGCACGCCGTGGCGCCCGCGGGTGATCACGGCCCCCGGTGCGTGCGTGCTCGCGCGCGAGGCCGCGTCCGAGAGCGCCGCCGCGTCGCACGTGTCGGCGCGCGAGAGCACCACGACGTCGGCAAACCCGAGCTGCTCGATCGTCAGGTCGAACGCCAGCACCGCCTCGGCCCTGGCCGCGTCGAGCACCGTCACCACGCCGTCGAGGCGAAGCTCGTCGCGGGCCGAGTTCCAGGTCAGCGCACGGACGACGCCCGCCGGGGACGCGGCGCCGGACGTCTCGACCAGGATGCGCTGCGGGCTGGGCGAGGCGGCGGCGAATTCGGCCAGCGCGGCGCACAGCTCGGCTTGGGCGCGGCAGCACACGCAGCCGCCGGTGATCTCGCGGACCCGCGCCACGCGTTCGGCCAGCAGGTCACCGTCGATGCCGACCTCGCCCTGCTCGTTGACGATGACGACGGTGCCCTCGGGGAGCTCCCTCAGCCACCGGTCGACGAGCGTGGACTTGCCCGCGCCCAGGAACCCGGTGACGACGGTGACGGGGATCGGGGCGTTCACGCGCACAAGGGTAGGGCAGGCGACGCGCGCGCCTGCCCTGAGTTGATCAATGTGCGTTCACCACTACGTTTCTTGCTTGCGGGACGGGGATGTGTCGCATAGGGTGTGCAGGTGAAGGATGGCCTGTGGAATGGCCATACCTAGGGTGTCAGAGCGTGGCGTGACTGGGGGGTCGTGCGGCGCACAGCGGGAGGGTGTGTTGCGTGATGGAAACGGTTGAACCAGTTCAGATTCGTCGAATGCGGTGGCGTCACACCCACGAGCTGTTCGACACGCAGACGCCGATGCTCATCTTCATGGTCGACACGCTCGACGAGGCGTGGAGCAGCGTCCCCGAGGAGCTCAGCGCCACGCTCGAGAGCCTGCAGTCGGGCGCGCGCGGGGTCGTGCGGTGCTACGACGTCGACTTTCGGGCCGAGCCGGAGTTCCTCAACCTCTTCGGCACCCAGGCGGGCCCCAGCATCATCCGCCGGCTCCCCAGCGAGGACGCGTTCGCGGTGCTGCGCGCGGGGAGCTCGCGCGGCCTGGTCGAGATGATCGAGTTTTGCCGGGCGGCCTTCGATTGGCGACCGCGCTTCGTGCCGCGACCGTCGGCGACCGTGCCCCCTCCGGCCCGGCGTCGCCCCTGAGGTGTGCCCGCGCCTGGCGTGTCGGCACCGAAGACGTTAGAAGCGTGCCGATGAAGACGTCGCCCAAAGTGGCCGAGTTGCTGCACGAGCTGATGCTGCGCGACCTGCTCGCGTCCGAGGTCTACCACGTGCAAGCGGTGCTGCTTCGCGACATGGGGCTGCTGCGCCTCGCCGACCACTTCGAGCACGAGTCGCTGCACGAGCGGCAGCACGCCGACTGGCAGCTCGAGCGGCTCACGTTCTTGGGGGTCCCCATCGACCTCTCCAAGCGGCCGCAGCACCAGCCCATGGGGAGCACGGCCAAGAGCTTCATCGAAGGCTCGCTGAAGATGGAGCTCGGCGTCGCCAAGACGCTCCGCGAGCTGTGCGAAGCGGCGATCGGCGACGACGAGGGCACGTATCTCCTCGCGCAGCGCCTGCTCGAAGAGACCGAGACGGACCACATCTACTGGCTCGAAAAGCAGCTCACGCTCATCGAGCAGGTGGGCGAGGAGAACTACCTGGCCCAGATGCTCGAGCCCGCCGACGCCGGCGCCTGAGCCTCTGCGCGGCTCTGAGCTCCGCGGCCCCATCGCGACGCCGCAGATTGCATGCTTTGGCCGCTGAGCGCGTCCAACGACGAGCCGACTTCGCATGCGCCAAGGCAAGCCCAACGCCGCCTCGTCTGGATGGGGATGGGGGTCGAACGGTTCGACGCCAGGGCCTCCTCCTCCGCGGCGCCCGTCCTCAGGCGGAAGCGCAGTGGGTGCAGTGCTCGCGGCGGTCGCGTTCCTCGTGATCGTCGGGGGCGCAGCCGCGGCGTACTTCATGGTTCGACCCGCGCTGCAGGACGCGCCCGTGCCGGCATCACCCGACGCACCCGAGACGACGCCCTCGCCCTCGAAAGCGGACGCGCCCTCGAAAGCGGACCAGCCCGCCCGAGCACCCCGCGCCCCGTCGGCCAATCCCGTCTCGCTCTCGCGCATCCCCTGGACCGCCCCGAGCGAGATGGCGCTGGACGAGCTCGCGGCGCAGTGGTCGATCCCTCGCGACACGCTCGCGGAGCTCAACCCCGCGCTCGCCGAGGCCGGCCGCGTCGCGGCGGGTGCCAAGGTCGTGGTCTACAGCGACGCCGGGGGACCCAGCGCGTCGCTCGGCCCACCCAACGACGGACGGCTCGTGGGCGGCGTGCCTCTGCCCGAGGGCGCGGCGTGGCACATGCCCGAGGACCGCACGCGTGCCTGGGCCACCGCCGAGACGATCACCGCCGCGGTCGAGGCGCTGCAGGCCTACGGCGCGCGCTTCCCCACCGCGCCGCCGCTTCAGATCGGCGACCTGTCGGCACGCAGGGGAGGGCCCATCTACGGACATCAGTCTCACCAAAGCGGGCGCGACGTCGACATTCGCCTGGCTCGCAACGACACCGGCGAGGGCTTCGATGCCGAGCGCAACTGGTTCCTCGTGCGGACGCTGATCGACACCGGCGACGTGCGGCAGATCTTTCTCAACCGCAGCGAGCAGGTGTGGCTACGAGCGGCCGCAGACGCGGATGTGGGCGAGGCCGACGCGCAGACCTACTTCGATCTCATCGACCACGAGCCCGGACACACCATCCACATGCACGTGCGCTACGGGTGTGCCGAGTCGGACAAGCGCTGCGTGGGCTACTCGCTGCCCGACACCGACGAGGACGACGCGAAGCAGCCGGCGAAGATCCCCGGCGCGACGCCCCCGCGGGGCGCATCGAAGGTGCCCGGGATCCGCCCCAAGGCCGGCGCCAAGAAGAAGAAAAAGAAGAAAAAGAAGGGCAAGAAGCGGACCCTCAGCCCGCAGGGCTGAGCGCCACGAAACGACAGTAGCCACCCCCGCAACCGCCGTTGCACCGCTGCGCCCGGCCAACCCCCCGGAATGCGTACGCCGCGTGCGTGGTGCGACTTTTGCCTACCTGCGCCCGCAGGAGCCCCGATGCGCTACGCCGCCCTCACCCTCGCCGTCCTGACCCTCGCTTGCGACTCCGGCGTCTCGTCCTCGGAGCAAGCCGTCCCCGTGCCGGCGCCGGGCAAGGCCGACGCGGTCGATGCAGGCCTGCCGATGATCACCGAGTACGTCGAGCCCGTCAGCGGCAACAACAAGGCGGTCGAGCTGTACAACCCGCTGCCGTTCGCGGTGTCGATGGACGCGTGCGCGGTCGAGGTGTTCTTCAACGGCCGCACGCAGGGGCGACGCATCCCGCTGCAGGGCGTCGTGATGCAGCCGCGCGGCACCATGGTGCTGTGCCACGGTGGCGCCGACGACATCGACAGCTGCGATCTTCACAGCAACAACCTCTCGTTCAACGGCAATGACGCCGTGGCGCTCCGCTGCGACTTCGGCGGCAGCGAGCCGGCCACGCTCGACGTTGTGGGCGTTGTGGGCGAGAACCCCGGCACCAGCGGCTGGGAGGTCGACGGCCGCTCCACCCGCAACGAGACGCTCCGCCGCGACTGCGCCGTGCAGAGCGGCTTCGACGTCTTCGAGGCGGAGCAGTGGCAGGCGGCCGGCGCGGGCGACTACAGCGGGCTCGGAGAGCACGAAGTCTGCGACGAGGTGCTCGCGTGCAACCAGGGCGAGGACATCATCGGCGCTGCGCTCGATCCGATCTTGGCCGGTGACGACCCGCGTTTCGACGTGCTGGTCGAAGAGACGATGTTCGACCACTTCACGCCTCGCACCCAGGCGCTGCTTCTGTCCGCCGCCACGCGCTTCGGCTTCCCCGAAGACGAGATCACCGACGCCGCCAGCGCTGTTGGGGCGATCGCCCGCGACGGCACCGGCGGCATCGAGCGGTTCGTGATCCGCGACGAAGACTCGGGGCTCGAGTACGACGCGGTGCGCTACTACGCCAACGACGCGACCGAGCACAGCGTGGTGCACGAGGCCGATGGCGGACCCGAGGTCGCGTTCTCCTTCGACGGGGAGCTGTTCGGCTGCGCCGAGGGCTTCTGTAGCGACGGCGATCTCACGTTGCCCCTGTACGAAGGCGTCGACGAAGAGGGCGAGCCCGCACCTCGCTTCACGATCGTCGAGCAGCATGTCGTGCTCGCCGACGGCGCTCGGGCGCGCCGGGTGTTTCGTCGTGGCGAGCAGGCCACGCTCCTCACAGCCGCGTTCGATGCACACCAGGCGTCGCTCGAGTCGGCCGCTGCCACCAGCACCGAGGCGCTCGAGCAGCTCGCGCGCGACAACGATGGCCCGCTCACGTACGTCTTCCTCGCTGGACCCACCGAAGACCTCGAAGGCGTGGTGTTCCACGGCCCAGGGGGCGTCGACTACGGGCTGTTCGCCGTCGAGGACTCCAACGACGCCGAGCTGGTCACGCGCGACGGCGCCGTCATCGCCTGCGCACCGCCGCCGGCTTGAGCCGAGGCCATAGCATCCGCAACGCCCGCAAAGGTCGTGCGTCAGCTTGCGGGATTCTCGGCCACGCGGGTGGGGCGGCGATTCTCCCGCGCCGCCCACAGCCGGTGTGGTAGCTCCAGACCCCGATGATGTGGGCCACCGGACACCAGAGAAGTGCGCTGTGGCTGATCGCGGTCGTGAGCGCCTGCGCGCCCGCCGACGCGGTCGAGGCCGGCACGACCATGGACGTCAGTACCGGAGGGAGCGAGGACGGCTCCACGTCCGCCCCGGGCACTTCGAGCAGCACCAGCGGGCTCGACGACTCGTCCTCCTCGACGGGCACGCCTCCCTCGTGCGGGGACGGAGTCGTCGACGACGGCGAGGCGTGCGATGACGGTGACGCCAACGCGCCGGACGCCGCGTGCCTGCCCGACTGCACGTCTGCGACCTGCGGTGATGGGTTCGTGCAGGCAGGCGTCGAGGCCTGTGACGACGGCAACGAGGACGACACCGACGCGTGCACGGCGGCGTGCGAAGTCGCCGAGTGCGGAGACGGCAGCGTGCAGGCCGGCGTCGAAGAGTGCGACGACGGCGAGAGCAACGGCGACACCCGGGCGTGCAAGAGCGACTGCACGGCCGCGACGTGCGGGGACGGGCTCGTCTACGGGGCGCGCGAGCAGTGCGACGACGGCAACACCGACAACAACGACGGCTGCAGTGAGCTGTGCGCGTTCACGGACTGCGGCGACGGCTTTTGGAACCCGGAGATCAACGAGGTGTGCGACGACGGCCTGGGCACGCCCGGGGACGTATGCAACGACGACTGCCTCAGCTGGGGCGCGTGGACGCAGACCTTCGACGGGGCGGGGAGCTCGAACGACCTGATCGCCGGCGTCGCCTTCGACAGCGCGGGCAACCCGGTGGTGGCCGGCGTGACCTTTGCCGCCGGGGGAGACGGGGACGACATCTGGGTGCGCAAGTACGACCCGACCGGGTCGGAGGTCTGGACCCGCACCGTACACACCGTCACCGCCGACATTGGCCATGGCGTGGCTGTTGCGCCCAATGACGACGTGTTCGTCGTGGGCTCGGTGTTCACGCTCTCGGACGATCGTGACGTGTGGATGGGCCGCTTCAGCGCCGCGGGGGCGCCGGGCTTCACCCGCACGTTCAACGGCTCGAGCGACGACACCGACGAGGGGCTCGGCATCGCCGTCGACGCGGCCGGCAACGTCGGCGTGGTGGGCTACGCGACGCAGGGCTCGGACACCGAGCGGTTCATCCGCAAGTATGGGCCCAGCGGCAACACGCTGTGGACCGTGCTCGCGTCCAACGGCACCGACGACGAGGCGCACGGCGTGGCGTTCGACGGCGATGGCAACCTGGTCGCCACCGGCTTCGTCACCACCGGCGGCGACACGGACATCTGGGTCGGCAAGTACGACCCCGATGGCAACGAGTCTTGGACCCGCACCCACGACGGAGCTGCCGGCGCCAACGATCGGGGCCTCGGGGTGGCCACCGACGCCGACGACAACGTGCTCGTCGTGGGGTTCGAGGCGACGGCCGGCCAGGGCGATGACGCGTGGATCCGCAAGTACGACGCCGGCGGGGCCGCGGTGTGGACCGAGACCTTCAACGGCACGGCGGACGGGCGCGACAGGGCGCAGGCCGTCGCGGTGGACGCCGCTGGTGACGTCATCGTGGCGGGCTCGACCTTCGGTGGCGCGCAGTCGGACAACCTCTGGCTGCGTCGCTACGACGCCGACGGCAACGCGCGCTACCCGTGGGCGACCGAGTACAACTCACCGGGGTGGCTCTCGGACATCGCGCACGGCGTCGCCGTGGATGCCAGCGGCAACGTGGCCGTCGGCGGCTTCGAGACCCGCTCCGAGATCGGCGAGGCCCGCAACACGTGGCTTCGCTACGTCTTGCCGTAGAGGGCCGGGCGCCGACAGATCGAACCGCTGGGTGAACACGCTCGCGAAGCAGAACGCGGCGACCTGCCAGAACCACACGCTGGTGAAGACGAACCCGACGCCGCCGACGAGCAGGCCGAGGAACGACAGGCTCATCGCAACGAGCACGATGCTCCACGCCTTCCAGTAGGCCGCGCCCCCTTGTCGAACGCGTCGTAGCGCCCGAAAGGGATCGAAGATCTCCTTGGGGTCGTAGCGGCAGCAGTAGTGCGACATGTACCCGGGGATCGCGATCACGGCGAACATCCACAGCGCGACGCCGACCCCGAGCAGCGGCGTGTTGTCGAGGTAGGCGCCGAGCAGCGCCAGGCTCACGCCGGGCCACCCGTACCAGACCATGCCCGCAAACGTGATTGCGCCGTGCCGAAGGAGCTCGCGGGGGCGCTCCCACGCCGGCCAGGGCTGCGCGTAGTGGTGCATGCGGTGCGTGACCCGGACCCGGTGGCCCATGTTGAGCAACCAGCCGAAGACCGGAACGAACAGCCACAGGCCGCCGAGCACCACGTCCCGCCGCGACGCGGCCGACTGCAGAGGGAAGCGCAGCGCGTTCCACAGCGTCAGCTCGTGGCGGACGTCGATGGTCGTGTCGGGGGGCAGGTTCATCGCCTACCTGCGGACGATGTTGTAGACGGCCTGCCCCAGCGCGATGGGGTCGTCCTCATCGTCGCTGGGGAGCGTGGCCGAATGCACGCGTGCGCGCGTGACGGCAACGCGGTTGCCCAGGCGGATCACCTCGGCCTCGCAGACGAGGTCCGCGGCGGGGCCGGGCCGAAGGTAGTCGACCCGCAAGTCCACCGTGCTGACGCGGTCGTCGTCGCTGCCGAGCATCGCAAAGCAGGCCGCGCCGCCCGCGGTGTCGATCAGCATCGAGAGCACGCCGCCGTGCACGGCTGGTCGCGACGCGTCCCCGGTCAGCTCGTCCTTCCACGGGATGCGGAGCACGGCCCGGCCTCGAGCCAGGGCGTCGACGCGAAGACCGAGCGCCCGGTTGAACGGGATGCCGTCTTGAAACCACGTGCGCAGCGTCTCGACTCGCTGTGGGCTCAGCGGCTCGCGCATCGTGGAGGCCTCAGCCGGCGACGATGATCTTCGCGACCTTGGGCCCGTCGAGCTTTTCGACAGTCTCGGCGGCGCGGGTGAGGTAGGCGGGGACGTCGAGGTCGAACGTGGAGGTGATCCACGCGTCGACGACGAACGACTGATCGTTTTGGGGCTCGTAGGTCGTGCCCTCGACCAGGTTGATCAGCACGCACGACTCCGAGTGCTTGCCCTCGAGCGTCTCGTAGGCGCCGCCGGCGTCCTGGACCGCCTCGCGCCCCTCCTTGGCGGAGTACTCGGGCGGGTCGAGGTCGTCGAGCTGCCCGGTGGACCACAGCTTGAAGAAGCCGCAGCCCATCTCGTGGCTGCCCTCGTCACCGTGCACCGACGGCGCGAACCCGGCCTTCTTCACCTCGTCGACGGCTTCCTTCAGGCTGCCGAGGTCGCGCTGCTTTCGCGCAGCGACGAGCGCATAGACGCCGCCGAGCGTCTTGGGCCCGTTCATCGCGGAGTGGTCCGACTTACGACCATCGACACACTTGAACAGCCCCGCGTCGTCGACCTTGACCGAGGGCTGGGCCAGGTCGGACTGCTTCAACACCTTGGCCTTCCAGCCACGTCCTTCGAGTGCTTCGACGATGTCTTGGGGACTCATAGCGTGACGACGCTAGCACAAGACTAGTGGGGATCTTCCGAGGCCTGCGTGCGCTGCTTCCATGCCCCGTAGACGTGTTCCCATCCGTGGGCTCGGTGGACGTGGACGATGGGGGTGCCGTGGTGCATCGAGAGGCGGTCGACGCCCGTGGGCTCGAGCATGCCCAGCGCCGCGGCGGCGTGTCGGATCGACCCGCCGTGGCCGACGACGACCTTGACGTACAGCCCCTGTCCGGGTGGAGGTTGGAGTTGCTCGGCCCGGCGGCGGACGTGGGCGGCGACGCGGGCTCCGGCCTCGCGCAGCGACTCGGCACCGACGAACGGGAGTCGGAAGTCGCTGGTGCGTTTCCAACCGGGGGGCAGGGGCTCGAAGCGTGGGTCTCGCTCGATCACCGCTTCGATCTCGGGGACCGTCAGGTTGGCCGCGGCCCCCAGGGAGCGCTCGGTCAGCGCATCGAAGGTCTCCACCCGCGCGTCGCCCATGCCCGAGGTTCGCAGCCCCTCGGCGAAGAGCGTCGCGGTCTCCCACGCCCGCAGCAGGGGCGACGCGTCGAGGACCGGACACAGCGTCCAGCCCCGCGCCGCAGCCTCGCGCTGGAGGGTCTGCAGGCCCGCGCGTGACTGGGCCCGGCCCTCCTCGACCAAGGGGTGGGGCAAGTGGGCGCTGGGGACGCCCGGGGGCTGGGCGTACTGGCCGTGGCGGACGAAACAGACCGCGAACTCCATGAGACGCGGATATCACGTCCCGCGCGGGAGGTTTGGGAGATCTGCCTTGGCGGAGTTCACAACCGCGTCACGCGACGGTCACCCCTGCGGGATCGGAGGTGGCGAAGGTGTCGGCGATGGGCCGACGAGTCTGGAGCCAGCCTCCGCAGCGCTGGCAGTTCCCCGAGCGCGAGCACTTCTTCGTCACCGACGTGCACGCCGACGCCGACGCGCTGCTCTCGTCGCTCGAGGCGACCGGCGGGGTGGTGCGGCGAGGCTCGGACGGCTTCATCCTCACCGCGCGGGGGCGGGCGGCGGTCTTCGTCATGGGCGGGGACTATCTGGACAAGGGGCCGAGCAACCTTCGCGTGCTGCGGGTACTCGAGCAGCTCCTTCGAAGCGGCGCCGAGGTGAAGCTGCTGGCGGGCAACCACGACGTGCGCACTTTGCTGGGGATCGCTTGCGCCGGCGCGACGGATGCCAGGCTCGCCCACCTGTTCGTCCGGATCTGCCCCAAGGTCGTGCCGCTGCTGCGCGAGATGTACGACGCGTACGTCGCAGACGTGCCGGGCGTCGTGCTCGAGGACGACGACGCCGTTGCGGCCCGGCTGCTCCCGGGGCCGAGCTGGTGGGACGAGTTTCCCGGGCTGGCCCGCGGCGTCGTCCCTCCCAAGCGGATCCGCCGAGAGCTCCGGCGGGTGAGAGAGAAGGCCGAGGCGCTGCCCGCCGCGCTGCAGCGGGCCGGCATGACGATGGGCATGGTCGGAGCCTCGCTGCGCGCCTGCGAGAAGCACTTCCTTCAGCCGGGCGGGGACTTCACGTGGCTGCAAGAGCGGCTGCAGGTGGTCCATCGCGCAGGGTCGTTCCTGTTCTGCCACGCCGGGGTCGACGACGTCGTCGCGCGGACGCTGAGCCTGAGTTCGGCCGAGTCGCTCAATGCTCGGTTCGCCGAGCTGCTCGCTGACGACCCGTTCACGCTCTACAACGGCCCGCTGGGGAACATGTTCCGCACGAAGTACCGCAAGCAGGACTTCCCCTTCACCGACATCGGTGCCGCGTGCCTGCGCAGCAGCGGCGTCCTGGGGATCGTGCACGGTCACCGAAGCCACGTACGCGGTCAGCAGGTCAGCGTACGCAACGGCATCGCGCACTTCGAATGCGACACGTCGCTCGACCGCAACACGCGGTTCGCCTGCGGCCTGCCGGGCATCGGAACGGCGGCGACCATCATCGGGTGTGATAACGTTCGAGCGATCAGCAACGACCGGGCCGCCACGCGCGTGCTCGCTGCGGCCCCCCGCGACGCCAGCCCGATTCCAGCTTGAATCCAGCCCGATGAGCGACCACGGCAAGACGTTCCGACACGAATCGATTCAGGACGCCAAGGCCCTCGCGGATCACCTCGACGAGATCGCGGAGGCGCTCCGTGCCGGGACCCTGCATCTGCGTGACGAAGGCGGCGAGCTGGCGCTGCAGCCCCAAGGGCTGGTCCGGTTTGCGCTCAGTGGTCAGCAGCAGCCCGACCAGGCCAGCTTGACGCTGACGTTGGCGTGGCGCCCCGAGCAAGAGCTGTCCGCGTCGTCCCTGACCATCTCGAGGAGCTCCGATGACGGAACTCCTGGCTCGTGAGGGGCTCGGCGACAACGTCCGCTTCCTGCTGCTGGAGGTGAGCCGGCAGGTCGAACGCGTCGTCCGTTACCTCGACTCGCCCAGCGACGACGTGGCGCGGGCCCTGCTCGAGCGCGACGACTACATCGACCAGCTGCGCAACACGATCGGGCGTCGGTGCTTGGCGCTCGAAACCGACGCGGCCACGACCGAGGGCGACCGCAAGTTCCTCAAGGCGCTCGACACAGTCAGCGCCAACCTCGAGCGCATCGCGGACTTTTGCGAGAACATCGTCGACCACGTGGGCCACGTACCGCGCGGCAAGGTGCGCGCCGACCTCGACATCGACGCGTTCGCGACGCCCGTGCTCCGCGGGCTGTCGCTGTGTTCCGAGGCGCTCGAGAACGCCGACGTTCAGGTCGCCCTCGAGATCTGCAAGATCGAGCAGGACCTCGACAGCCTCTACGGTCGGCACGTTCGCCGCCTGACCAAGGCGCTGAGCAAGGGCAAGCATGCCAAGCGCCGCGTGGCCTCGCTCTTCATCGGTCACTACTTCGAGCGCATGGGCGACTCGCTCGAGAACATCGGCGAGGCGATCATCTCCTGGCTGCTCGGTGACCGCCTGAAGATTCAGCAGATCTCCGCGCTCGGCGAGGTGCTCGACGACGCCAGCGGTCAGCCGCCGCTCGAGGACATCGAGCTGCACGAGGTCGGTGAGACGCGCTCGGGGTGCCACATCTCCCGCGTCACCGAAGCCAACGACGAGCAGCTCGCCATCTTCAAGGAGGGCAAGCTCCGCAAGCTGGCCAGCGAGCGGCAGAGCGTCTCGCAGTGGCAGCGCATCATTCCGGGGTTGGTGCCGGATATCTACTCGTTCCACGTGCGCGGCGACAGCGGGGCGGTGCTCTACGAGTACGTCGAGGGCACCACGTTTCAAGACCTGCTGGTCTCGGCCGACGACGCGACGCTGACGCGGGCCGTGCGATCGATCGGCCGCACGCTGCGCGAGATCTGGGACACCACGGCCACGGACGTTCGCGCGCGCGCGGGGTTCATCTCGCAGCTGCGCCGGCGCCTCACCGAAGTCTACGCCGTGCACCCCGAGTTTCGCGCTACGACGCAGTCGATCGCGGGGCGGCAGCACGAGTCGCTGGGCGACCTGCTCGAGCGGCTCGACGGGCTCGACGACGAGCTCGAGTCGCCGTTCTCGGTCCGCATTCACGGCGACTTGAACGTGGACAATCTGATCTGCCGCCCCGAGGTGGGGTCGGTCCGAATGATCGACGTACACCGCTCGCGACCGATGGACTACGTCCAGGACGTGTCGGTGCTCCTGGTCTCGGGGCAGCGGCTGATGCGACTGGACGCACAGGCGCGACGACGCATCGCGCACGTCATGCGCTGGTTTCTGGCCGAGGCTGCCGACTATGCGGCCTCACGCAGCGACACCACCTTCGCTGCTCGGGTGGCGCTGGGGGTCGCGCGGTCGCTCGTCACCTCGACCCGGTTCGTCCTCGACAAGGAGCTGGCCACCCACATGTTCTTGCGCGCGCAGTTCATCCTGCGCGACCTCGCCGAGCGAGGCATGGCCTCGCCGCAGTCCTACACGCTGATGGAAGAGGTGCTCATTGACTGACAAACGCATCGGCGTCGTGGGCATCGCGGGCGCGTGGAGCACCGAGGTGCTCGCAGACGCACTCGAAGCCCGGACTGGGTTTCGGGCGGTCGTCGACCTGGCCACCGCCGTCACCGACTTCGCGGCGGGCACGGTCAGGGCGTCGGGGGTCGACCTGCACGCGCTCGATGGCCTCGTCGTCAAGAAGCTCGACGCGGCCTACAGCCCCGACATGTTTCCGAGGCTGGACGTTCTGCGCTACCTCGAGTCACGGGGCGTCCGCGTGTTCTCCCGGCCAGCGTGCATCGCGGGCATGCTCAACCGCCTCGGCTGCACCGCCACCTTGCGCGCGCACGAGGTCCCCATGCCGCCGACCGAGATCACCGAAGACCTCGGCCACGCCCGCGCGGCGGTGCAGCGCTTCGGCCGTGCGGTGCTCAAGCCGCTGTACTCCACCAAGGCGCGGGGCATGGTCGTCGTCTCGGCGGAACAGCCCGACCTCAGCGCCGTGCTTCAGCGCTACCAGCAGGACGGCAACCGGTGTCTGTACGTACAGAAGGTGCTTCCGCTGCCGGACCGCGACTACGGCGTGGTGTTCCTCGGCGATGCGTATCTGGGCGCCTACGCGCGCGTCAGAGGCGAGGGGGCGTGGAGCACCGTCTCCGCGCAGGGTGGGCACTACGAGTGTTATTCGCCGCCCGCGTCGGTCATCGAGCTCGCGCGCAGAGCCGGGCGTCCCTTCGGCCTCGACTACACGAGCGTGGACGTGGCCGAGGTCGAGGGCGAGCACGTGGTGTTCGAGGTCTCGGCCTTTGGGGGGTTCCGGGGGCTGCGTGACGGGTGCGGGCTTGATGTCGCCCCGCGATACGCCGACCATGTGTTGCGTGAGCTTCACCGAGACTGACGGCGTCTCGTCGATCGCCGCGGCGCTGGCCCGGCGACACCCCGCACGGTCCTCGCGGTACTTCGCGTTCGACGGTCGGCGGCTCGAGCTGCGCAGCAACTCGGCAGCATTGCTTCGATCCGTGGCCGACTACCTCGCGCTCTTTGGTGCCGAGCCGGGGCCCTGCGACATCACGGTGGTGGCGTACGAGTCCGACGTGCTCGAGCTCGATGTGCCGTTCTCGGACTGGGCGCGCGGTCCCGACAAGGTGGGCAAGAAGGAGGCGTACGCCGACGTGCAGGGCGGGTGGGTCGTGCGCAAGGTGCGAACCGGCATGCATTTCTTGCTCGGCGAGTCGCAACGGGTCGCGGTCGGGCCGTGCGAGGCGAACGTCAACCAGGTGGTCAACTTCATCAACGCGGCGCTGGTCAGCGATCGGCTCGCCGATGGCTGGACGCTGTGCCACGCCGCCGGGGTGGCGCGGGGGGCTCGGGGCGTGGGCATCGCGGGCACCTCGGGCGCGGGCAAGTCCACGCTCGCGCTGCATGCGATGAACGAGGGGCTCTCCTTCGTGAGCAACGATCGCCTCCTGATCAAGCGCAACGGCCACACGCGGATGGCTGGCATCCCCAAGCATCCGCGCATCAACCCAGGCACCGCGCTCAACAACCCGGCGCTGCGCGACGTGCTGCCCAAGGCGCGTCGGTCCGCACTCGAGGCCATGCCCACGGACGCGCTGTGGGGCCTCGAGGAGAAGTACGACGCCGACATCGGTGCGCTCTACGGCGGCCGCTGGAGTGCCGCGGCCGACCTGGTCGGCTTCATCCTGCTCGACTGGTCGCTGACCCACGAGGGCCCCGCGGTGATCGAGCGCATCGAGCTCGCCGCGCGCCCCGATCTGTGGCCGGCGCTGTTCAAGCATCCGGGACCGCTGCATGTCGACGCGGACGGTCAGCGGGCCGAGAACACGGTGGCCGTCGCGGCCGAGCCCTACCTTCACGCCCTGGCCGACGTGCCCGTGTTCGAGATCCGCGGCTGCGTCGACTTTCCCAAGGCCACGGCGCACTGTTTGGAGCTCCTGGGGTCGTGAGCGAGCACGAACTCGTACGGGTGAGCCGGGCCATCGCGGTGCCCGATCCGGTCCGTATCGAGCGTCATGCGCGTCTGCCCGAACTCGGCCCGCGCGTCCTGTTCTTCTCCGGGGGCACGGCGCTGCGACCCTTGTGCCGGGTCCTCAAGACGTACACGCACAACTCGGTGCACCTCATCACCCCGTTCGACTCCGGCGGCAGCTCGGCTGCGCTTCGGCGGGCGTTCTCCATGCCCGCGGTCGGCGATCTCCGCAACCGCTTGCTGGCGCTGGCCGACGAGAGCGTGCAGGGCAACCCGGCGACGTATCGATTGTTTTCCCATCGCTTGGGCGCCGAGGGCTCCCCCGCGGCGCTGTCCGAAACGCTGGCAGCGATGACCACGGGGCAACACCCGCTCGTGCGCGCCATCTCGCCGCCGCTGCGCCGGATCGTACGCACTCATCTGAGGACGTTCGCGCAGCGCATGCCGGGCGGGTTCGACCTGCGAAACGCGAGCGTCGGCAACCTGCTGCTCACCGGCGGCTGCCTCGCCAACGATGGCGACATCAACTCGGTCGTCTTCTTGTTCTCGCGCCTGATCAAGGCGCGAGGGCTCGTGCGGCCGATCGTCGACGACGACCTCACCCTCTACGCCTCGACCCGCCGCGGGCTGACCATCGCAGGGCAGCACGCAATCACCGCTCGCGAGGATGCGGACGACCCCATCGTCGAGCTCTGGCTGGGACGCTCGCAAGACGATGCCGCGGCCGTGCACTGCGAGGTCGAGCCGTATGTCACCGAGCAGATCCGGCGCGCCGACCTGATCTGCTTTCCAATGGGCAGCTTCTTCACCAGCGTCATGGCGAACCTGCTGCCCGCCGGCGTCGGACGGGCGATCTGCGAGGCGCCATGCCCGAAGATCTTCGTGCCCAACACGGGCCTCGACCCCGAGCAGCGCGGCGTGAGCGTGGCAGCGGCGGTCGACCACCTCGTGCGAGCTGTGCGGCGTGACGCCGGCGCGGAGGTTCCGGCCGAGCGCATCTTGAACTTCGTCCTGCTCGACGTCGCGCGGGGTCGCTACCACGACCCCTCTACCGTCGCGGAGATCGAGGCGCGTGGCGTCGCCGTGCTCGACCGCCCCGTGGCTGGCGAGGGGGAGCGACTCGACCCCACCGCCGTCACGCAGATCCTGCTCTCGCTCGCCTGAGCTGCGTGCTCAGCCTCCGTCGGCGTCGGCGTCGGCGTCGGCGTCGGCGTCGGCGTCGGCGTCGGCGTCGGCGTTGGCGGGCGGCAAGCCGTTGCGTTCGCGCCACGCGTTGGCGCTCTCGAGCATCGAGGTGGCGCCCGCGTTCGAGAACGCCGCGTGCGCAGCGTCCGCGAGGGGGATGGCGTCGTCACGCTCCCCAACGGACCACAGCGCCCTCGCGAGCTCCATCTGCGTCTCGCCGCGGAGGCTGCCGCCCACGTCGTTGGCGACCTGGAGGGCGAGGGCACGCCGCAGCGGCTCGATCGCCTCGCGTGGGCGACCGTCGGCGTTGAGCGCGTGCCCGAGCATGCGCAGGTTGGAGGCGAGGTCGGGATGCTGCGCGCCGACCGATGCCTCGAGCCGGTCGACCGCGTCCTGAGCGATCGTGACGGCGGCCTTGGCCTGCCCGAGTTCGATGTGCAGCAGCGCCCGGTTGGTTTGCGTGACCGCCACCATCGGGTGCGCCCAGCCCAGCTTCGCCGCAAAGATCCGCTCGGCGTCCTCGTGCAGGGAGAGCGCTTCGTCGAGGCGCTCTTGCAGCTGGTAGATGTTGGCGAGACCCACGAGGGTCGAGGCCCGCTCGACGCTGCCCGGGCCGAGCGCACGCGCGAGGATCGCCTCGGCTCGCTGCACGGCTGCCAGGGCCTCGTCGACGCGGCCAAGCCGGCGCAATGTGGCGCCGAGCGCGTTGAGGGCCGTGGCCAGCATCGGGTGTTCGGCGCCTTGGTGTCGCTCGATGAGCACGACCGAGCGCTGCAGCTCCTCGAGTGCCCGGTCGAGGTCTCCGCGCATGAACGCGAGCCGGCCGAGGTTGTGGTGCAGGCCGCCGAGGCGGCCGAACTCGGGTCCGTGTGCGGCGATGAGGAGTGTCTTCGCCCGCTCGTAGGCGTCGGCGGCCTCGTCGTAGCGCCCCGCGAGCTGATCCACGTTCGCGAGCTTGGCGATCGAATGTGCGAGCTGCGGGTGGTCGGGTCCGAACTCGCGCTCTCGAAGGGCGAACGCGCGTTCGTGCAGAGCCCGCGCCTGCGGGTAGTCGCCTCGATCCGAGTGGACGACGGCCAGGCTGTCGTAGAGCGCCGCCCGCTGGTGCGGGTTGCCCGAGGACTCGACGTGCTCGAGTGCCCGGTTGAAGAGGGCTTCGGCATCGTCGAGGTCGCCCGTCCGCAGCGCCAGTCCCGCTCGGGCGATCCACAGATCCGTGCTTGGTCCGCCGCTGGCCTCGAGCGAGGACTCCGCGAAGCGCACCCAGGATTCGGCCTCCTCGAATCGGCCCAAGCGGTCGCCTTCGATCACGACCAACTCCGTCGCGGCCTCGGCAGCGAGCGCGTGCGCGTCGATGGCGAGCGCCGCGAAGAAGACGTCCCGCAGGTTCTCCCTCGCCGGCTCGAAGTTGCCCCTCGCGTCATCGAGTCGGCCCCGCGCGAGCGCGGCCTCGAGCTGGACGGGCTCGTAGCCGACGCGCCTGGCGTCATCCTCGGCCAGCCGCAGGATGACCAAGGCGCCCTCGGTGTCACCGAGCGTGGAGGCTGCGCGACCCTTCGCAATCCTCGCCCGGATGTCCTCGACCTCGGCCTCGATCGACGCAGCGGGCGGCGGCACTGCGGCTTTGACGTAGTCGACGTCGCTGCACGCGGCGATCTTCGGCAGGGCCCTCGCGGCCTGGAGCGCTCCGCTCATGGCCTCGGTGGAGGGAGTTTGCAGCTCGCGCGTCAGCGACCGCAAGGCGAGCTTTCGCGTCGCCAGGCACTCCATGCGGGCGGCCATCACCGCGGACGACTGCTCCTGGCGGATGTGGGCTGCGGCGCACGCGTCGTGGTGGGCGTCGGCCCAGGCGGAGGCGTACGCGTCGAGCTCGCGCGCGAGCTTCGGCCACGTCTGTGCGGCAAACGCAGCCTCGCCGCCTGTGAACGCCCGCCTCAGGTCGGCTTTCGTGTCTTCGTCCCAGGCACCGCTGAGCTGATGCGCGGCGCCGGAACACTTCGTGTCGTCCGGGCCGCCTGCGGCAAACCACACGCCGAGTGCCGCGGCGGCGCCGCCTGCGAGCCACACCGCGGGCGCGCGTCTGCGGGGCGCATCGACGGCGAGCTGGTCGAGCAGGCTGCGCATGCTTGGCCAGCGCTCGTCCGCGTCGACCGCGAGGCCGCGCTCGAGGGCGGAGACGATCCGCGGAGGAACCTCGGTCCCGCTCGGCGCCGCACGGCGTCGACCAAGCGTGACCGCGGCCCCAATCGTGGCGTAGGAATCTCCGTCGAACGGACGCCGACGAAACAGCGCCTCCCACAAGGCGACGCAGAAGCTGAACTGGTCTGCTTGGGGGCCGACGGGCTGCAGGCCGAACTGCTCGGGGGCCATGTACGCGGGCGTTCCGGACACGCGCGTCGCCGTCGATACGAGCGCCTCGTCGCGGTTGCGTGGGGCGTGGTCCGGCATCGTGTCGTCTCGGCTCGCCTGCCGCAGCGGCCGAGCGAGCCCGAAGTCGAGCACGCGGGGTCGTCCGTCATCTCCGACGAGCACGTTGTCGGGCTTGAAGTCGCGATGGACGAGGTCGGCCGCGTGCGCTGCCGCGAGGCCTTCGCCGGCGCCCCTGAACATCTCGACGATCTCGTTCCAGCCTCGCTGGGCTTCGGACAGCCACTTCCCCAGCGTCTGCCCGCGAACGAATTCCATGGCGATGAAGACGCGCTCGCCGAGCTGCCCGACGTCGTTGACGACGACCACGTTGGGGTGGCTCAGCCGAGCGATCGCTCGCGCTTCTCGGAGGATGCGTGCCGCCGCGTCGTCTCGCCCGCGTCGCCCATGGGCGTGAAGCAGCTTGAGGGCGATGTCGCGGCCGAGCTTCGGGTCGTGGGCCTTGTAGACCGCGCCCATGCTGCCCATGCCGAGCGGAGCGTCGACGACGTAGCGCCCGAGCACGCTGCCGGGTGTCGGGTCTGCGACGCTTCCGGGCGCGTGCGCACCCTCGGCCAAGGTCCCCGCGATCGTGTCGTCCACGCTCGCGCTCTCACCCATCCCACTCATCCCCCCAAGAGCATACCCCGCCTGGCCTCAGCGCAGTCGCTCGACGAGGGCATGCACCATGCGCCGCAGCCCGTCGCGACCCAGCGTCTCGACTGCGACCTCGGGCGACACCCAGGAACGCCCGCGGTGCGACTCCGCCCATGCCGACGTGTCCAGCACGGTGGTGACCCGCATGGGGTACACCTCGCACACGACCTGTGCGCCCCACTTGTCGTAGGTGAAGGTGCCCAGGCTCGCATCGTCGACGATGCCCTCGATGCCGGCCTCTTCGCGGGCTTCTTTGGCGGCCGAGGCGGTCGCGCTCATGCCTGGCGTCACGATGCCCTTGGGCACGACCTGGTGCTTCCTCTTGCTCGAGCCGATGATCATGATCTGCAGGCCGTCGGGGGTGCGCCGGTACGGCACGACGCCCGACTGCGCGTAGTAGTAGGCCGGGCGCGAGCGTCGCTCGGCGCCGTGTGGGCTGGGGAAGGGGAAGTCCCTCGGGAGCATGCGCGGGTCGACGTGCGCGAGCAGGCTCGCGGTGCCCGGACGCAGCACCGTCCAGTCCTCGGGCATGCGTAGTCGCGCCAGCATTCCGGGGGCGAACATGACGGGGCGTCCGGTCAGGACCGTCGCAAGATCCGAGATGCCTGGGTTGTGTCCGACCATCAAGACGCGGTGTGGCGCCTCGCCGAAGCTCGCGAGAACTCCCATCAGCGCCGTGGTGGACGCCCCGTAGATCCCAGGTTCGAGGCCCAGCGACGCGACGCCGAGCCCAGCGGCCTTGAGCGCCTTTTCGGCGCTCACGTGGGTGCGCGTCGCCGGCGAGGCGACCGCCGTGTCGGGCAGCCAGTCGTTGGCGGCAAGGTGCACGCCCATGCGCTGCACGTCACGCTTGCCGGGGTCGGTCAGCGCCCGCGTCCGATCGTCGCCTCCGCCGGCTTCGGCCGTGCCGTGCCGGAGCAGCAACAGCTCGCGTGATCCCGAGTTCATCGCCCCCTAGAACAGTTCGTCGCGCTGCTCGAGCAGCTCCCGAGCCTTTTGTTTTTCGACCTTGTTCTCGGGGATGATCCTCGGCACCACGTCGTCGTCGGTGGCGAGCACCTCGGCGAGCAGGCGGTCGAAGGTCTCCTCGTCTTGTTCCTTGGTCGCGAGCTCGGCGGCCCACAGGACCTTGGTCGAAAGGACGTTGGGTGAGATCGCGAGCGCCGCCTCGAAGTGTTCCCGAGACTTCTCCAGGCTCCCGCCCGCGAAGCCGGGCGCGACGGCGTAGAACACCCCGAAGTAGGTGTGGGGCGCTCCGCCGAGGAACTCGGGATCGAGGGTGAGCACTCGCCTCATCGTCGCCTCGATGTTGTCCTTTTGGCCGAGCATGACCGCGAAGCCCTGCTTCTTCGCCCACTTTCCCAGCGCGGTGCCGTACCAGAACATCGCCGGGACGCCCTCGGGTCCGATCCGCGCGACGGCGTCGGGATACTTCGCGCCCTGGGCCATTGCCTCGGCGAACGCCTGCGAGCTCGCCACCATCGCCCTCTCGCCCCACCGCACCCCGGCGTCGAGGGCCTCGAGGTAGGCGTCCTCGTCGTCACGCAGGTAGCCGTCGGCGAGGAAGTAGTACGCGTGGGTCAGCTTGACCAGCACCTCCGCGTTGTTGGGGTCCTCGTCGATCACGCTCTCCCAGGCCGCGATCGCGTCGCGAATCTTGTCGGGGTCGGTGCGCTCGGCCCACAGCGCGTCGCCCGTGGCTTCGGCGTTCTCCGCCGCCTCGGCGTCCGGCTCGAGCGGGTTCCGATCCGCGTGCCTCGGCTCCGCGGTCCAGTCCGGCTTGCGGCCTGCGCAGGCGACGAGGCAGAGCCCGAGCAAGGGCAGGTAGCGTGCGTATTTCATCGGCAATGCGGAGTCTACCGCACCGCGATCTCAGCGCGCGGCCACCAGGGCGGCCCTGTGCTCGAGCACGGCGTCGAAGAGTCGGTCCACGTCGGCGCGTGTAGTCCGATGGTTGGTGATGTTCACGCGGATGACGGCCCGGCCCCTGACTCGGCCGCTGCTCGGCACCGCGACGCCGCTCTCTTGCACCCGCAGCACGATCTCCTCGTTGAGCGCGTCGTCATCCGCCTCGCTGCCGCCTGTGGTGCAGCGAAACGTCGTGATCGCCAGATCGGTGGGCGCGGCGAGGGCGGTGTGCTCGCAGGCGGCCACGCGTCTCGCCAGGTGTTCGGCCTGCCGACAGTTCTCGAGCACCTGTGCGCCGAGAGCATCGAGGCCGTGGGTCCGCAGGACCATCCACACCTTCAACGCACGAAAGCCACGCGAGAGCTCCGGACCCGCGTCGCAAAACCACGGCGCGCCGCCACCGGTTCCCCGGGTCGCTCGCTGCAGGTACGACGCACCCTCTCGGAACGCCGCGTGATGGGCCTGCGCATCTCGAATGAGCACGCACCCGACGTCGTAGGGCACGTGCAGCCACTTGTGCGCGTCGAAGGCGACGGAGTCGGCGCGCTCGATGCCCGCGAGGCGGTCGCGCAGGGCAGGGTGCAGGCGCAGACCGATGCCTATCGCAGCGTCGACGTGCAGCCAGAGGTTCGAGGCTTCGCAGAGCTCGGCGATGGTCGCGAGCGGGTCGATCGCGCCGGTGAGCGCCGTGCCGGCCGTCGCCACGACCGCCAGCGGCGAGCGCCCCGCCGACGTGTCCGCATCGATCGCCGCCCGCAAGGCCCCGGCGTCCATGCGAAGCCTGTCGTCGGAGGCGACCTTGACCAGACACGTGGGCGGCAGCCCCACCACGCGCACGGCTTTGGCCACCGAGATGTGCGCTTGGTCGGAGGTGTAGATCCGCAGTGACGCGGGGTCGCCCCGACCGTGGCGTGCCACGGCCAGCGCGATCATCGTCGCCATGGAGGTTCCGCTGAGGAGGATGCCCGAGGCCGACTGCGGAAAGCCGACCAGCTGCTTGAACCACCCCAGCACCTCGCGCTCGACGTGCACGGCGGCGTGCTCTCGTCCGCCGACGTTGGCGTTGAGTGCGGCCGTGTAGATCGCCGCGATGATGCCCTCGGCCGTGCCCGCGCCGTGCACCCAGCCGAAGAAGCGAGGGTGCGTGTTGCCCACGCCGTAGGGCAGCACGTCCTGCTCCACCGCGCGGCAGACCTGTGCGAGCGGCGTGGGGCCAAGCGGCAGCGCACTCGCGTCGGGGCGCTGCGGCGGCGCTTGCCAAGCTGGCCTCTGGCGCACGGTCGCGAGCGTGTCGATGGCCTTGTCGAGTGCCTCGTGGGCCAACGCCCGAAACGCGCCCCAGTCCTCGGGATCGAGGCTCTTCTCGTCACTGCTCATACGCTGTTTGACTCTAGCAGGCCCCACGCTGCCGGCAGAAAACACCCCGCACCCCGTGCATCGGGCCGCTAAGCTTCACCGCGATGGCTTCGTTCGTGCGCCCATCCGCCATGCTGCTCCTCGTGCCGCTCGTGCTGCCCGCATGCGCGGGGAAAGACGACGACTCGAAGCGGCCGAAGGCGGCGACGCACTCGGCCCACGGCCACGCGGTCGCGATGCTCGAGAAGGAGAACGGGTCGGAGATGATGCTCGAGCGGATCGAAGACGAGGACACGCACTGGGTCGAGATCCCGCACTTCGGCGAGTGCCCCTACGAGGAAGACGACGTTCCGCCCTACGTGCCGGTCGACGATGGCCACGTGCCTGGCCTCGAGCCCGGTCGCACCCGGATGACCAACATGGACGCGGGGGACGAGACGATCCACAACGAAGCGCTGCTGCAGCGCCTCGATCGGGCGACGACCGAGGTCCTCACCTGCGTCAGCGTCTCGGCCTGCTACGACGAGCGGCCGCTCGAGCCCGGCGAGATCGATCTGGTGTTCGAGGTCGCGCCCAGCGGTGACGTGCGTGGGGTCGACGTCGAGCTCACGGGGGGGTTGGACCACAAGGGCATTCGCGAGTGCGCGCGGCTTTCGATCTGGGACACGAAGTTCGCTGCGTTCGACGGCGCGGACATGGTGGTGAGCTACCAGCTGGAGATCGACTGAGCCGACCTGCAGTTGTCGGGCGGCGTCGCTCTCGGCTACCGTCGGGTCGCCGATGCTGCTCGAACGACAGATTCCGCTGGGCTACATTCTGCGCAGCGTCTGGCGGGACTTCCTCGTCGTGCTCGCGATCTCGGTGGGCGGCGCGGTGCTCGTGGAGTACGAGCGGGCCTACCTGCCCGATCTGCCCGTCGCGATCGCGGCGTTCTTGGGCACGGCGATCTCGCTCATCCTGTCCTTCAAGCTCAACCAGACCTACGACCGCTGGTGGGAGGCGCGAAAGGTCTGGGGCGCGGTGGTCAACGACTCGCGGACCCTCGTGCGACAAGCCCTGACGTTCACCTCGGGCGCGCGCGAGGAGGACGCCCAGGTCGCCGTGACTGTCCGGCAGCTCGCGCTCCGCCAGGTCGCGTGGTGTTACTGCCTGGGGCAGAGCCTTCGCGGCGAGGACTGGCGGACCCACACCGCCGAGCACCTGAGCGCGGATGACATCGCCGAACTCGAGCGGCACGGCAACCGCCCGGTCGCGTTGCTGCAGCTGCACGCGCGCTCGTTGGCCGCGCTCGCCAAGGCGGGGGCGCTCACCGACTACCAACGCGTCGCAATGGACCACATCCTCACGCGGCTGACCGACTCCATGGGCATGGCCGAGCGCATCCGCAACACGGTCTTTCCGAAGACCTATCGGATGTACCTCAAGGCGTTCATCTACGTGTTCATCACGGTGCTCTCGATCTCACTGGGCGAGGTCGAAGGCTACTGGGAGATCCTCGTCACCACCGCGATCTCCACGCCCTTCCTGCTGCTCGAGCGGACGTCGCGACAGATGCAGGACCCGTTCTCCAACCGCCCCACCGACACGCCGGTCACCGCGATTGCCCGCGCCATCGAGATCAACATCTTGCACCTCCTCGGCGACGAGGATGTGCCCGAGCCTCACCCTGCCGACGGCTTCTACCTCATGTGAAGTCCGCGTCGCGGAAGTGCTCGAGCACGAGCGCGGAGAACCGGGCGGGGAACTCCTCGTGCACGAACAGCTTGCCGCCGTCGATCTCTTCGAGCGTGGCGGGGCCGCCGAACTGCGCGAGCATGCGCTTGGCGGCGTCGAGTTCGAACCACGGATCGTCCGTGCCCCAGATGAGGCGGACGGGGGCGGTGATCTTCGCGTGGGCGTCGAAGCATCCGTCGAAGTCCTCTGCCCTCAGCCCGTCGGCGAGCACGAACACGCCCGCGAACCTTCGCCGGTCGCGAGCGAGCGGGCGGACGAACAGCTCGGCGAGCTCCTTGCGGAGCGCGGGGTCGGTCGCGCTGGTCTCCCAGGCTTTCTCTCGGACCGAGCGCAGCTGCAGCCCCAGCCACATCAGCGTCTTGGCGCCGAATCGCTGGCCGTTGCGGAGCGCGGCGCGAAACAGGCCGGAGTAGTCCTTGGGCGTCTCGGTGTTGCCCAGCGCCAAGCCGACGATGCGTCCGGGCATCTGCGCGGCGACCTTTCGGGCGAACCCGCCGCCGCTGTCGAACGCGACGAAGCCGAAGCGTTCGGGCAGGTCCATGCGCTCGACGGCCTGGGACAGGCAGGTCGTCAAGCCGTCGCAGCCGCGGGGTGTCTGGGGGGTCCAGGTGCTTCGGCCGGCTCCGGGCAGGTCGACCACGTGGCAGGTATGATGCTGTGCGAGAGCGGGGACGATGCGCCTCCATGTGCGGCCGTCGACCGGCCAGCCGTGGACGAGCACGAGGTCGGGTCCCTGCCCGAGGACCCAGTAGGGCAGGCGAGCGTGGCCGAGGTCGAGCCAGCGCTTCGGCTCGCGCAAGAGGTCTTCGGCGATGGGAAGGTCAACGGTCCGCTGCGCGTCGTTCGTCATTGCTCGAGCCCGCGGCTGGGGCGACGCCCGATGATACGGCGAGCCGTGCTCAGCTTGCCAAGAAAATCGATGAACGATAAGTCATCGGCCGTGGTCGCCTCGGGACGTCGACGTCGATCCAGCCGCGGGGACGCGCCGGCGATGAGGTGCAACTGATGCCGCTGGTCGAGCACTCGTCGCTGCCGAGCTTTGCCGTGCTGCGCGACGAGGGGGACGAGATCCTCAGCGACGGCGAGGCTCGGCAGCGCAGCACGCCCGCGCTGCACATCGGCTTCCTGAACATGATGCCCGACGCGGCCTTCGTCGTGACCGAGCGCCAGTTCATGCACCTGGTCGGCAGCAGCAAGCACGACGCGCAGTTCTACGTGCACCCCTTCTCGGTGCCCGGCCTCGATCGCGGCGTCGCGACGCAGCGCTACATCGACACGCACTACGTGCCCTTCGACGACCTCACGCTCGCGGGTCTCGACGCGCTGATCATCACCGGGGCCAACGTGGCCAACCCCAGCCTCGAGCTCGAGGCGTTCTGGGAGCCGCTGCAGCGCACCATCGACTGGGCCACGCAGAACGTGGCGTCCGTGTTGTGCTCGTGCCTGGCCACCCACGCCATCGTCAAGTCGCTCTACGGCATCGACCGCACTCCGCTGCCGCGCAAGTGCTGGGGAGTCTTCGGCCACCGCCGCGTCGCCGCCCATCCGCTGCTGCGCGGCGTCGCCGATCGCTTCGACGTGCCGCAGTCCCGCCACAACCAGATCAGCCGCGCGCAGCTCGAGGCCAGAGGGCTGAAGGTCCTCGTGGAGAGTGAGGAGGCCGGGGTGCACGTCGCGGTCAGCCCCGACGAGCGCTTCGTGTTCTTTCAAGGCCACCCGGAGTACGACGCCAACAGTCTCCTCAAGGAGTACAAGCGCGAGGTCCACCGCCACATCGACGGGACTCGTCCGGACTACCCGCCACATCCCCAGCGCTACTTCTCGCCCGAGGCCGCGCGGCTCGCCGACGCCTACGCCAACGACGTGCGTGAGGCGTTGGCCCGCGGCGCCGCGCCGCCGGCGTTCCCCGAGGCCGAGCTCGAAGCGCAGCTTGGCAATACCTGGCGGGATACCGCGAAGATCATGTTCGACAACTGGCTGGGGCTCGTCCTCGAGGCCACGTCCGCCACCACGCACGCCAACACCCGCAAGGACACACCATGAAGCAAGACTCAATCGCTGTACACGGAGGCTACGAAACCGACCCCACGACCAAGGCGGTCGCGGTCCCGATCTACCAGACGGTGGCCTACGAGTTCGACAACGCCCAGCATGGCGCCGACCTCTTCAACCTGGCGGTCCCGGGCAACATCTACACCCGCATCATGAACCCCACCGCCGACGTGCTCGAGAAGCGCGTCGCCGAACTCGAAGGTGGCGTCGCGGGGCTCGCGGTCAGCTCGGGCATGGCCGCGATCAACTACTCGATCCTGACCATCGCCGAGAAGGGCAGCAACGTGGTCTCCGTGCCGCTGCTGTACGGCGGCACCTACACGCTGTTCGCCCACATGCTGCCCAAGCAGGGCATCGACGTGCGCTTCGCGGAGGACGACAGCCCCGCCAAGCTCGAGGCGCTCATCGACGAGAAGACCGCCGCGATCTACTGCGAGTCGATCGGCAACCCGGCGGGCAACATCCCCGACCTCGAAGCCATTGCCACCATGGCGCACAAGCACGGCATCCCGGTCATCGTCGACAACACGGTGGCCACGCCCTACCTGATCCGGCCGATCGACTACGGCTGCGACATCGTCGTGCACTCGCTCACCAAGTACATGGGCGGCCACGGCAACTCGGTCGCGGGCGTCGTGGTCGACTCGGGCAAGTTCCCCTGGGCGGACCACGCCGAGCGCTTCCCCATGCTCAACGAGCCCGAGCCCTCCTACCACGGGGTCGTCTACACCGAGGCCCTGGGCGAGGCCGCCTACATCGGCCGCTGCCGGACCGTGCCGCTTCGCAACACCGGCTCGGCGATTAGCCCGCTCAACGCGTTCCTCGTGCTGCAGGGCATCGAGACGATCCACCTGCGAATGGAGCGACACTGCGACAACGCGATGGCCGTGGCCAAGTACCTTCAAGGCCACGACAAGGTCACCTGGGTCCGCTATGCGGGCCTGCCCGACTCGCCCTACTACGAGCTGGCCAAGAAATACACGGACGGCCGGCCATCGGGGCTCTTGGCCTTTGGCGTCAAGGGGGGCTTCGAAGCCGGCGTGCGCGTCTACGACAGCCTCGAGATGTTCAAACGGCTGGTGAACATCGGCGACACGCGCTCGCTGGCAGCTCACCCCGCCTCGACGACCCACCGCCAGCTCAGCGAGGCCGAGCTTCAGTCGGCAGGGGTGAGCGACGACATGATCCGCCTGTGCGTCGGCATCGAGCACATCGACGACATCATCGCCGACCTCGAGCAGGCGCTTCAGAAGGCCTGAGGGTCTCGGCTCCGCGAGTGCTTCGCGTCGAGCTCGCCGAGCTGGTCGAAGAGCTCGTCGGGCGAGAACGGCTTGGCCAGGAAGCGGGCAGCGGTCAGCGACTCGACCTCGCGAAGGTCGGTGGAGCGGCCGAAGCCGCTGGTGAGAATCGCAGGGAGGTTGGGGCGGACGGCTCGTAGTCGTTCGACCACCTCCACCCCGGTCTCTCCGGGCATCGTCATGTCGACCACGGCGACGTCGACCGAGACGCCGTCGTCAAGGGCTGCGATCGCAGCGTCGCCGCTGGAGGCCTGGAGGACGGTGAACCCGCGGCCAGCGAGGATACGGCTGACGACCTGAAGAATGGCCGGTTCGTCGTCGACCAACAGGATGGTCCCGGTCGAGGCGATGGTCGGGCGGCTGGCACTGGTGGCGAGCTTGGGGGTGTCGCTCGTGGTGGGGATCTCGGCGACGAACGTGGTGCCCGTCCCGACGATGGAGGACACGCTCAGCACACCTCCAAAGTTTCGGACGATCCGGTACGCCATGGCCAGACCCAAGCCCGTGCCTCGACCGCGGGGCTTGGTGGTGAAGAACGGCTCGAAGATGCGGGAGAGGAGCTCGGGTTCGATGCCCGAGCCGTTGTCCTCGACCTCGAGGCGGGCGTGCACGGCCTCGCCGGAAGGCGTCGGCACTGTCGTGTGGCCCAGGCGTACTTGCAGCAAGCCCTGGTCACCCATTGCATCCCCGGCGTTCACGCACAGGTTCAGCAGCACCTGCTCGAAGGCATGCGGGTCGAGCTTCACGTACAGCGGCGCGTCAGGTGTGTTCACGCTGACTTGGATGTTCGTGCGGGTCCTGGCGTAGGTCGACACGGTCGCCTCGACCACGTCGCGCAGGTCGACGACCCGCTCTTCGACCGCGTCGCGGCGGGCGTAGCCGAGCAGCTGTCGTGTGAGCGCGGCGCCACTGCGCACCTGTGCCTCGACCGATTCGAGGGCTTCGCGCGCGGGGTGATCCGTGGGCGAACCTTCTAGCTCGGTGAGCGCAACCGCGGCGTTGCCGGAGATCCCCATGAGCACGTTGTTGAAATCGTGGGCGATCCCGCTGGCCAAGGTGCCCAGGGACTCCATGCGCTGCGCCTGCTGCAGCTGCGTCGCGAGGGACTCTCGCTGCGCCTGGGCTTGCTGCAGCTCGGTCACGTCGGTCATGACGCCGCAGAAATGCTGAGGAACGCCTTCGTCGTCCAACGTGGCGTTGGAGATGGCATGGATGTGGCGCCATTCCTCCTTGCCGGGATGCCATATACGCATGATCTCGCTGAACGGCTCGCCCGTCTGAGCGCAGTGGGCGTTGCGGGTCATGACCCGCTCCACGTCGTCCGGGTGGATGCCGGCAAACCAGCTCGCGAAGTCGTAGAGGGTGTCGACGCCGAAGATGTCGCGTAGCGAGTCGGAGACGAAGTCGACGTGGCCCGCGGTCTGCTGGCTGGGGTCGGGGCGGAGCCGGTATGCGACGAACGACTTCGAGCTGGCCATGAAGGCGTCGAGCTCCGCGGCCTTGCGTTCGAGGCGCGCCAGGGCCTCCGCGTCGATCGATACCTTGGCCATCCCAGTTACCCTACGGCATCTGGTCTCGCGCGCGAGTTGCAGATCGAGACGCCTGCGGCCCAACGCCCGGAATCGCCCTGCTC
Source organism: bacterium (assembly GCA_024742475.1). Taxonomy (GTDB): domain Bacteria; phylum Myxococcota_A; class Polyangia; order Nannocystales; family Nannocystaceae; genus CAJXVA01. The sequence continues at coordinate 66,600 of JANSYI010000009.1, forward strand.
CCGTCGTAAACCGCGTTGATTCGGCTTGCAGTGTTACGAGCGTGGGGCACCCTTGCGGCCCATGGCCCAGGCATCCCCACTCGTCGCCGACTTTGCCGTCGTGCTCGGTGTCGCGACGGTCACCGGCGCACTGGCTCGCCGGCTGAACCAGCCCCCGGTGCTGGGCTATCTGCTCGCGGGCCTCATCGTGGGGCCCTACATCCCGATCCCGCTGTTCGCGGACGTGGAGCGGGTCCGGGAGATGTCCGAGCTGGGGGTCGTGCTCGTGATGTTCACGGTGGGGCTCGAGTTCAGCTTGTCCCGGGCGGCCCAGGTGCTGCCCACCGCGGGGCTGGCCGCCGCGGTCCAGATCTCGGGCCTCTTTTGGGCCGGCAACCTCGTCGGTGTCGCGTTGGGCCTCTCCACGGCGGGGCAGGTCGTCTTGGGGGCGGGCATGAGCGTCTCGAGCACGATGGTCGTGACGAAGGTGTTCGAGGTCCACAAGCCGCCCAAAGACGTTCGCGGGCTCGTCTTGGGCGTGCTCGTGCTGCAGGACATCGTCGCGATCGTGCTCATCGCGGTGGTCACGGCCGTCGCGGCGGGCGCGAGCGCGAGCCCAGGCGAGCTGCTCGGCGTCGCGGGCCAGCTGCTCGGTGCGATCGTGGTGGCCGGGCTGCTGGGGTTGGTCGTCATCCCCCGGCTCACCCGCGCTGTCGCACGCCTGGACATGCCCGAGGTCGATACCGTCTTCGCCGTCGGGGTGTGTTTCGCGTTCGGCGGTCTCATGCAGCTGCTGGGGTATTCGCCCGCGCTCGGGGCGTTTCTCGCGGGAGCCCTCGTCGCCGAGTCGGGACTGGCCGAGCGCTACGAGCACCTGGTCGCGCCCATTCGCGATGTGTTTGCGGCGATCTTCTTCGTCTCCATCGGGATGCAGGTCGACCCGCTCATCGCGGTGGGGCAGGTGCCACAGATGTTCGCGGTGGCGGGCCTGGTGTTGCTCGCGCAGCTGCTGCTCGTCGGCGGTGCGGGTGTCCTCTCCGGGCAGGGCGTCCGCAAGTCGCTGCACAGCGGGCTCGCGCTCGGCCAGCTCGGGGAGTTCGCATTCATCATCGTGGGCATCGGCGTGAGCGCTGGGCTGCTGCCGGCTTCCCTGTTTACGATCATCGTCGGCGCGGCGGTCCTGACCACGTTTACGACCAGCGTCGGACTCGCAAACGCCGCGAAGATCTTGGACGCGGTCGAACACGCGCTGCCTGGCCGGGTCTCTACGTTGCTGAGCATGTACGCGGCCTGGGTCGCGCGTGCGACCGGAGGTGGGGCCGGACGGGCAGCCACCCGTCGGCCAATCGTCATGCTCGCGGTCGATGCGGCGGCGATCGCTGGCATCGTCATCGGTGCCTCCTTTGTGTGGCCGGTGGCGGTGGGGTGGCTCGAAGGGCAGGGCATCCCATCGGGAGCGGCGCTCTCGGTGGCGGTTGCGGCCGTCCTCGTCGGCATCGCGCCGTTTGCACGGGCGATCTGGCGGGCGGCCCGGGCGTTGGGGACGAACCTCGCGGCGGCGGCCCTTCCCGAAGGCGAGGATGGACCCGACCTGTCGCTGACGTCGAGGGTCACGCTCATCCGTGCGCTTCAGCTTGCCGCGCTGCTCGGGACGGGCATGCTGATCGTGGCGGTGACCCGCCCATTCGTTCCGCCCGGGTGGGGCATGCTGACGCTCGGCGTCGCGCTGGTACCTGCGGCGGCGGCGTTGTGGCGAAGCGGCGCGCCGCTCGAGTCTCACGTGCAGTCCGCGACGCTGGCGTTGTTCGAGCTGTTGCGCAGGCAAGATCCCGTGGTCCCCACGAACGTGCAGACCGAGTCTCTACTGCGAGGGCTGGGCGACGTCACCCGCGTCGTGCTGCCACCGGGCGCACCAGCGGTCGGCAGCACCCTCGCAGGTCTCGACCTCCGGGCGCAGACCGGGGCGTCGGTCCTCGCAATCGCCGACGCCGGCGGTCAGGTGGTCGCGCCGGCGAGCTTGCAGCCCCTGGAGGCCGGTAGCGTGCTCGCGCTCACCGGCCCGCCCGAATCGATCTCCCGCGCCCGAGAGCTCCTGCTCGGGCTGTCCGAGCCCGACGACGCATAGGGGTGGCGATCGGGCGGCGGCTCGCGCAGTCTCGGCTGGCGCCATGCCACTCCCCGAGCAACTCGAAGCCATTCTGTTCGATCCCACGACGGGCAAGGTCCTCGCGGCCGTCGTCGGCGTCCTGATCATCTATGGCGTTCGGCGCTTCATCGGTCGCACGCTCACCAGCCGCGTCTCGGACAACACGGCCCGCTACCGGACCCGAAAGCTCGTCGAGTTCGCGAGCTACCTGGTGATGGCGCTGGTCATTGCGACCGTGTTCAGCGACCAGCTCGGCGGCTTTACGGTCGCGTTCGGGGTCGCTGGAGCCGGCGTCGCGTTTGCGCTGCAGGAGGTCATCGCCTCTGCTGCGGGGTGGGTCGCGATCACCTTCGCGGGCTTCTACAAGATCGGCGACCGAGTCATGCTCGGGGGCATCAAGGGAGACGTGATCGACATCGGGGTGCTGCGAACGACGGTGTTCGAGATCGGTGAGTGGGTCGCGGGCGACCTGTACAACGGCCGGGTCGTCCGGCTGGCGAACTCGTTCGTGTTCAAGGAGCCGGTCGTCAACTACTCGGCGGACTTCCCCTTCCTGTGGGACGAGATCACCGTGCCGCTCCGCCATGGGAGCGACCGCGCGAAGGCGCAGGAGATCCTCGAGGGGGCCGCCACCCAGATCACGGGCGAGTACGCCTCGCAGGTTCAATCCACCTGGGACAAGATGACGCGCGATTTCGTCATCGAGCACGCGCGCATTCAGCCGATGGTGACCGTCGTCGCCGACGAGAACTGGCTGACGTACACCGTCCGCTACGTCACCGACTTCAAGGCGCGTCGAATCACCAAGGACAAGCTGTTTCGGCACATCCTCGATGCGCTCGACGCCACCGAGGGCACCGTCTCGCTCGCCTCGGGTGCGCAAGAGATCACCTTGATGCCGCCCTCGGTGGTCGATGTCAGCCTCCGCGAGCCGAGGAGCGCCTGAGATAGCCAGCGCGGCTACGTTCGCGGCTCGTGCTCGGCGAGGCACCGGAGGATCTGCTCGACGCCGACGGGCTTGGTCAGGTGGTCGTCGAAGCCGGCCTCGAGGCTGCGCGCACGATCGGCGGGAAGGCCGTAGCCCGAGAGCGCGATGAGCCGGACGTCGGGGCCTAGGCTGGTTCGCAGCCGCTGCGCCACGCCGAACCCGTCGATGTGCGGGAGGCCGATGTCGCACAGGACGACGTCGGGCTTCCAAGCTTCGGCCGCCTCGATGCCCGCCTCGCCGTCTCCGGCCTCGCGGACCACGAACCCGCGGCTCTCGAGGCCGATGGCGAGGAGCTCGCGCAGGTCTTCGTTGTCTTCGACGAGGAGGATGCGCTGGTCCGTCGGCGTGCTCACCGGCTCCGGCTCGACGGACGTCTTCTCGACGAGCGTGCCCAAGGGGAGGATGACGGAGAAGGTCGCGCCCTGCCCGGGTCCGGGGCTCTGCGCCACGAGCTCGCCGTGGTGCATGCTGACGATCTGGTTGGCGATGGCGAGCCCGAGCCCCAAGCCACCGTCGGCGCGCTCGACGGTTTGACGCCGCTGCTGGAACGGCTCGAAGAGCTTGGGTCGGTCCTTCTCGCTGAAGCCGACACCGAAGTCGCGGACGTCGATGCGGCAGGCGTCGTCGCCCAAGGTGCTCGCGACGAGGCGCACGAGGCCGCCGTCGTCGCTGAACTTGGAGGCGTTGCGCAGCAAGTTGCTGATGACCTGAACGATCCGATCGGCGTCGGCGTACAAGCGCACCGGATGCGGCGGAAGCTCGACCTCGAGGCGCTGCTGGCGTTCGTCGAAGGCGAGAACGATGGTCTCGACGGCCTTTTCGATGATCGTGGTGAGCCGGGTGTTGACGCGCTTGAGGCTGAGCTTGCCCCGGGTGATTCTCGAGATGTCGAGCAGGTCGTCGACGATCCGGCTCATGTGCCGACTCTGGCGCTCGATGATTGCGAGCTCCCGGCTAGACTCGCCGCGGTCACGAAGGAGCTTGGTCGCCAAGAGGACCGGGGCGAGCGGGTTGCGCAGCTCGTGCCCGAGCATCGCGAGGAAGTCGTCCTTGGCGCGGTTGGCCTCCTCGGCTTCGGCGACGAGACGCTCGCGCTCGGCCAAGGCCTGCTTGTCTACGGTGATGTCTTGCACCATCCCCAAGAACACCTTGGGCTGACCGGCGTCGTCGAATCGGACGCAGCCGCGGGCCCAGATCCACCGGACATCGCCATCGGCGTCGATGCGGTACTCGCAGTCGTACTTCCCGTGCGCGGGGTCGTAGGCTCGCTCGATGGCCTCGACCACGCGACCGCGGTCTTCGGGGTGCAGCTTCAGCAGGAACGAGTCGATGTCGATCTCCTCGTCGGGCCCGATGGCGAAGAGCTCGCGGGTGCGAAGGTCCATGTAGACATCGCCGCTTTGGGGCTCGACCTCCCAGGTGCCCACGCCCGCAAACTCCGCGGCGATGCTGAGGTGGTCTGCCGCGTACTTTGGCGTGAAGGAGGACATGGAGGAGTCGCAGGAGACGGCGTCTGCGCCGACGGTTGCAGTGTCGACCAGTTCGGCGGCGTTGAGAAGGGGCTCGCCGAAACCTTCCTCGCGCCGCTGCGTCTATCGGACTGTGCGGTCGGCACGCGAGGTCATGGTGGGGATGGCGCTGGTGGGCGGGTGCACCTCGGCCGCGCCGCGCGTGCCCGTCGAGCGCGGTGACTGTGCACCCGTCACGCCGGTGGTGCATCTGTCCGCGCACAGCCTGACGGTGCACGAGGGCGTGCTCAGTCATACCAGGAGCCCCGTGCCCTCGGACCCGGCAGCATTCGTCGGCATGCTTCGGGAGCTGGCCGATGAGGGCGATCTGCGCCGGGCGTGCACGGATCGGGACACGGTGGTCCTCCCAGAGGCGGACACGCCAGTCACGCCGGTGCTTGCCACGATCCGAGCGACCAGTGGCTGCTTCGAGACCACACGCGTCTCACTCCAGCGCTCCGAGCCGCCCGTGCCCGTCCACGGGCTGCACTTCTGCCACGTTCCTCTCGAGGAACTCCCGGAGCGGCCTCGCTGCTCGCAGGCGAGGATCGCAGTCGACCCGCACGGGCTACGCCTGCGCCGCGTCGCGCAGGGGTTTCCGCTCGCTCGCGGGCCCCTCTTCGGCGGGCCGGCAGAGGCCGACGACCCGACGCCGGCGTCGCTGGCCCTCGACTTCGAGGGTCCGCACCGCATCGCCGCCCTGCTCGCCGCCCTCGAACGACCCCACGCCGGGCTGCCCAACTGCGACACGGCCTCGTTCGGGCTCGATCCGGAGCTTCGCTGGGGCGAGGTGGTACCGCTGCTGACGGCGTTCGAGCGCTCGAGTGGGCTCGCGATGTTCTTGGACTGACGGCCTACGGGCGTCAGGCGTCTGGGATTCGCGCAATCACCGACCCATGCAGCTCGGACCGAAGCGCGTGAAGGTAGAGTTCGGCGACCTCCGTCGCGGAGGTGCCCTGCTGCGGATCCATGTCGAAGCGCAGCAGGGTCTCGGTGATCCAGCTGGGGCTGACGGCGTTGATCCGGCGCCCGTCCTGCAGCTCGAAGGCCACGCCGCGGACGAAAGCGTCGATGGCTCCATTGACGAGGGCGGCGGGGGTGCTGCCGCGGGCGGGCGCGTGGGAGAGGGCGCCGCTGGTGAGCGTGATGGAGCCTCCGGGGCGCAGGTGCGGCAGGGCGGCCAGGGCGACGCGGACCTGCCCCATGAGCTTGCTCCGAAGTCCGAGCGTGAAGCTGGACTCGCGCAGCTCGGGCAGCGGAGCGAAGTGGGCCTCACCCGCGGCGACGATGACGTGGTCGAACGGGGCGAGCGCGGCCAACGCCTGCTCGATCGAGGCGGGATCTTCGAGGTCCAAGCGCGGTCGCGTGCTGCGGCTGAGGCGGACGACGTCGTCTAGCTGACCCTGGGTCTGCAGCCGCTCGAGGATCGAGCGACCGATGAGACCACCGGCGCCCACGAGCACGACGCGTGAGGGGGTCGAGGAGGAGCGTGATGTCTGCTTGGTCATGCCCAGGAGCGTGGGCCCGAGCGGTTGGACCCACCAATCCGAGGGTGACGGTGAGGTATTCGGCGGGCTAATCGACGGCGACTCGCATGACGGCGTCGCGAAGCCAAGCCAAGGCCGGGTCGGCGGAGAAGGTCGGGTGCCAAGCCATGCACACCTCGAACGTCGGCAGCTCCAGGGGCACGGGCTGCACGGCGAGGTCGAAGGCTTCGGCGAAGTGCGCGGCGATTCTTCCGGGGACGGTGGCGACGAGATCGGAGCCGCGCAGGAGGTCGGGCAGCAGGGCGAAGAAGGGGACCTCCACGGCGACCCTGCGATCGCGGCCCGCCGCGGCGAGAGACCGACCGACGATCGACCCGGCCTCGCGGCGAGGGCTGACGTGCACGTGCTCGGCGTGGGCGTAGGCGTGCAGCGATGGAGGGGCGCTGGCGAGGGGGTGGTCGCGTCGGAGCAGCACGACCAGCCGCTCGTCGTGGAGACGCTGCGTTTGAAGGGCGCGCTCTGTCTGGCCTCGAACGCCCAGATAGAGGTGTGCGACGCCCTCGGCGAGCCGATCGGTGATCGACTCGGGGTCGAGCGCGTGGATGGCGAGGCGAACGCCCGGGGCTTCGGCGGCGACGATCGCACGCAGCTTGGGGACGAGCAGCATCGCGAGGTAGTCGACGGTCGCGACGACGAGGCGCCCGGTCGCGGTACCTGGGTCGAACGTCGGTCGGTCGCGCACGACGGCCTCGAGCTGATTGATCGCGGCGTGGAGACGACCACTGATCCGAAGCGCGAAGGGGCTGGGCTCCATGGTTCGGCCGACCTTCACCAGGATCGGGTCGTCGAACTGCCTGCGGAGGCGCGCGAGGGTCTGGCTCATCGCGGACTGCGTGACGCCGACGCGCCGGGCGGCCCGCGTGACGTTGGACTCCTGGACGAGGGCATCGAGCGCGACCAGCAGGTTCGCGTCGAGTGCCGCGAGAGCCGAGGCCCACCTCCGTTCATTCGCGTCGCTCATACCTACGCCTTGCTCGAGCATTGGTGTCTACCACGGGGTTGCACCACCGTGGGTGCATGACACAGCGAAGCGAGTACATCTGTGAGACCTGCGGGACGCAGCACGCGGCGAGCGATGGGCCCCCATCCAAGTGCCGGATCTGCGAGGACGAGCGCCAGTACGTGGGGTGGAGTGGCCAGCGCTGGACGACGCACGCGCGGCTGTTGCGAGGTCACACGCTGCGCATCGAGGACGACGCGGGAGTTCTCGGTTTCGGGATGAGACCGGCGTTTGCAATCGACCAGCGCGCGTTCTTGTTGCCGACCGACGCGGGCAACATCTTGTGGGAAGCGCTACCAATCGTCACGCCCGAGGCCGTCGCAGCGCTCGAGGAGCGTGGAGGCGTCGACATGATCGCGGTCTCCCACCCGCACTTCTACGCGTCGATGGTTGCGTGGAGCGAGGCCCTCGGCGGCGTGCCGATCGTGCTGCACGAGGCGGACCAGTCGTGGATTCAGCGTCCGCACCCCTCGATCGAGCTGTGGTCCGGGGAGGCGCGCTCACTCTCGGACTCGGTGACACTCATCCGCACGGGCGGCCACTTTCGCGGCTGCACTGCGCTGCATTGGGCGAATGGGCCACGCTCCGGCGGAGCACTCTTCAGCGGCGACGTGCCGCAGGTCGTGATGGACCGACGGCATGTCTCGTTCATGTACAGCTATCCGAACCTGATACCGATGCGCACTCGAGACGTGGTTGCGCTGCGGGATCGCTTGTCGAGCTTCGAGTTCGAGGATGTATTCGGCTACACCTGGGGCCGCGTGATCCGAGGAGGCGGTCGCGCTGCGGTGGATGCGTCGTTCGAGCGGTACCTCGCCGCGCTGAGGGATGACGATGGCGCCTGCTGAGCCGAAGGCGATCTTGGTGTACGGCGCGAGGGGGGCTGTGGGCCGCCTGGTCGTCGACGAAGCGCGACGCCGAGGCCACGCGGTCACGGGCGTCAGCCGCAGCGCGTTGCCGTGCACGCGCGAGACGGAGGCGCTCGTGAAGGGCGACGCGGCCGACGGGGAGGCCGTTCGAGCGCTCAGCCGCGGCTTCGACGTCGTCGTGAGCGCGACCCGACCCGCGGCCGGGAGAGAGGTCGAGCACGCCGAGGCGGCCCGGGGCCTCGTCGCAGGCCTGCGCGGGACGGGCCGTCGCCTGGTGATGGTCGGGGGTGCGGCGACCCTGCTCGTGCCCGGAGCCGCTGACGCGCTGGTGCTCGATGACCCGCGCTACGTCCAGGACGCGTGGCGACCCATCGCGCGGGCGTGTGTCGAACAGCTCGCCGTGCTCGAGGGCGCCGACGAGCTCGACTGGACGTACATCAGCCCCCCGGCCTTCCTGACGGACGGACCTCGCACGGGAACCTTCCGCCGCGGACAGGCGCGGTTGCTCGTAGACGCCGACGGACGGTCGGCGATCAGCAGACGAGACTTCGCGGTGGCCGTGGTCGACGAAGTCGAGGCTGGTGGGCGGCGACGCGTGACGGTCGCGTACTGACGAAAAACGCGGGCCCGCGGCCGGAGAGAAAGTCGGACGGCTCGGGATCAATTCTGCGCGTGTCCCGACGATGGGGCCGTGCAGCACCGTACGAACGCAGCCACATTCGACCTTCGTCTCCTTGCCGTAGGCATGCTCGTCGCGCTTGGCGGGTGTGACGAGGCGGAGGTCGAGGTCGAGGGCGCCGAGCACCGAATCTCGGGCAACACGCCCAATACGCTGGTGAACAGCGAGGACACGGTTCCTGACGAGGGCCGCTTTCCGGAGGTGATGCGGGTGCGGCTTCCGCCCGGCGACGGCAACTGCACGGGCACGGTGATGGGACCGTACGCCGTACTCACGGCGAGTCACTGCGTGGATGAAGCGGCCGGGGGCCCGGTCCTCATCGCGTGGGACGACGAGGGGGTCGAGATGGATGTGGGCGCCTACTCGATCATCCCCGAGGTCACGCCGGACTACTTTCCGCAGTGGTGGGATGACCTCAACACCAATCCGAACGAGCGGCCGTGGCAGCACGACCTGGTGATGCTGCTCGTGCCCGACCTGACGCCGCAGTTCCTGGCCGAAAACCAGATCGTGCCCCCGACGATCGACCCTCGCGTGGACACCGAGTTCAAGGCGTTGGTGGGCGTCGGCAGCACGGGAGGGGCGACCCGCGACTGGGTCCCCACACACTTCGTGGCCGCGAACCCCGACACCATCTCGGGCATCCCGCGCGACGGGCTGATCTCGGCGAGCAGCACGACACCCGGGTTCGGCGTCACCGACGGTGGCGACTCTGGCGGGCCGACCTTCGGCTGGGACTGGGTGAGCGCAGGTCCGGGCACCTCGTTCGAGGGGCGTCGCTACTTGGTCGGGGTGACGTTCGGCAACTTCGTCGAGAGGGCGCCGCTCGGAGATCCCGGCGTCGCGCTGACGCCCAACCAAGAAGTCGCGATCCGGGTGAATACCGGCTGGACGCGGGCTGCCACGAGCGACCCCGACCGAGACGGCGTGCCGGCGGAGTGCGACGCCAACCCGACGGTGTCGAACCCGATGGACAACGTTTGTCCGGTCACGATCGGAGGACCCACGGCGATCGGCGCGCTCGACGTGCCCAAGGCGTTGCTCACGTGCAAGGACGGGTTCGTGGCCAGCGGCATCGAGGGCCGACAGGGGTGGCTCATCGATCAGATCGCGGTGCAGTGCGTGCCGCTGTCGTGCCTCGAGCGGGGGCAGTCGTGCGCGGAGACGTACACGACCGACATCTTCGGGAGCACGGGCGGAAGCGGGTTCAGCCGCAGCTGCGGCGCCGACGAAGCGTTGTTCGGCTTTCGAGCGCGGCACGACAGCGGCTGGTACCTGCGAGAGCTCGAGCCGATGTGTCTGAGCCACTCGGCGGCGCAGAGCGAGCTCTACAACGGCTATCGCTATCTTCCGGCCGTGGGCAACAACTGGGGCAACCTCAGCTACGGGTCCGGAGTCTTCTCGTACTGCGGTCGAGGCCAGCTGCTCTCGGGTTTCGAGGTCCGATCACACTCCGGGACCGCCGTGACCGGCCTGCAGCCGGTCTGCACCGACGTGACGGAGTACTCGGAGTTCCACGGTGGCCTCGGAGGACAGGCAGAGGAGCTGTCCTGTCCGGAGACTCAGGTCGCGGTGGGCACGGTGCAGAACGACTACGACGGCCACGTGGGCTTGTTTGGACTGCTGTGCACCGACGAGGCGACGGTGGTGGGGTCGCAATACCCCTTCGACGACGACCTGCTGACCGTGCACGGCAGCTATCACAACGGCTGGCAGGTGTATCCGCGCAAGGCGGAGCCATATGCCGACCTCGACGCGGCGGTTCCCGACCTGGTGACCACCCGCTGCCCCACCGGGCGGGCGCTTCACGGCGTGTTGGTACGCAGCGACACGCGCATCCACCAGATCACCGCGCTCGACTGCCGCCTCCCCGGCGGCAGCACGCCGCAGTACGTCTACCCGCTGGTCGGCGAGCCCAATGGCACCTACAGCTGGGCGCGCTGCCCCCAGAGCGACGGCTTCGCGACGGGGCTGCTGACGCACTCGGGCTGGCTGACCGACGGCCTCGGTGTTCGATGTGAGGGGTGAGGGCACGCTCGTCCGTCGCTGGGGAGCAGAACCTTGATGCAGTCGGACGGGAAGTGCCGCACACTCGTACGCACGTGAGTGCGCGACCGGCCGCCTATGATGAACGCCCTTCGATGCGGGGTGTCCTGCATGCCTGGGCGGTGGTCCCGTTCGTGTTGGCGGGCGCGTGGCTGGTCGCCTCGACGGCGTCCGAGGGGCGCTGGCCTACGCTGGGCTACGCGCTCAGCGTGTGCGCGTGCTTGGGCACGAGCGCGCTGTACCACCGGGTGTACTGGAAACCGCGCTGGTACGCGCGCATGCGCAAGCTCGACCACGCGATGATCTTCGGGCTGATCGTCGGGACGTGGACACCGATGTGTCTCGTGGTCTTTCGCGGTCGCGGAGTCGAGACGCTCTTCGCCTCGCTGTGCGCGATCGCGCTGGTCGGCGCGGCGATTACGTTGCTGTGGAGCGGAGCGCCCAAGTGGCTACGGGCGACGATCTACTTCTGCGTCGGATGCGTCGGGGTGCTCGCGGTGCCGCACCTGTACGCGACGCACGGGGCGATGGGCGTGGGTCTGCTGGCCGGCGGCGGGCTTCTCTACGCCGTGGGTGCGCTGGCGTACGCGCTGCAGTGGCCCAACCCGGCGCCGCGGGTGTTCGGGTACCACGAGATCTTCCACGCGTTCGTGATCCTCGCGGCGGCGACTCACTTCGCGCTGGTGGCCACCACGGTGCTCTCGGTCTCGGCGGCGTGAGCAGGGGAGGGCGCCTCGCGCTCGTATTGCACGAACGCGCGGCCGTCGCTGGGGCGTTGGAACCGGTGTGTCGCCTCGAACCCCAGGCGAACCACCAGCGCAGTCGCACGCGGGTTGGCGGCGGCGACCGTGACTCGGAAACGCTCGACGCGTCGACCGAGCGGTTCACGGAGCAGTGCCGTCAGCGCTCTGCGGCCGAGCCCTGCGCCCACGAGGTCGGGGCGGATGCCGAGGCCCACATCGAGAACGCCGGGGCTGTCGCCATAGTCACCCCCGGGCACCTGCGCATCGGTGCCGAGCGTCGCGTAGCCGACGAGGTCGCCGTCCGACGCCAAGGCGACGTGGTCCGGAGCGCGCAGGTCGAACGCTCCGGGGCCGGGGTCGTAGATCGCGAGGTCACCCGGATAGCGCCACCGGGCGATGCTCTGACGATCGGCGTCCGTCAGCGGGCGTAAGACGATCGCTCGATCGGAGGCGTCGGTCATGGACGTTGTTCTAGCAGCGGGGACACCGGGATACCGCGTTGGTCTTGTATCGGAACGGGCCTTTGGGCCGACACCCCACCCGAGCGAGGGGTCGCGTTCTTTACAGGCTTGTTATCGTGCTGTCAGTGGACAGTGCGCTCGATCGTTGGAGCAAGTTCGGAGCGATGGCAGCCAACGCCGCCATCGTCGTTCACGCCCCGGACACGACGATCCTGTGGACCAACGAGGAAGCGGTCAAGCAGCTCGGCATCCCGCATCATCAGCTGCGTGGAAAGACGGCGCCAGACCCATCCTTCCGTTTCCTCGACGAGTCTCGTCGAACGCTCTCCCTCGAGGAGTACCCGGTCAGCGTCGTGCTTTCGACCGGGCGGCCAATGGAACGCCGCATCGTTGGCTCGTATCCCCCGGGGTCGGATGAGCTCGTGTGGTTCCAGGTCTACGCGGCGCCCGTGTTCGAGGAGAACCAGCTCGCCGCCGTCGTGGTGACCTTCATCGACGTCACAGATCTCCAGGACGCGCAAGAACGGGTCGCCGCGCGCGAGGAGCGGCTGGCCTTCGCGATCTCGGGAACGAGCGAGGGCCTGTGGGACGTAAACCTGACCACCAACACAGCGTGGTACAGCCCGCGCTTCTGCGAGCTCCTCGGGGAAGAGCCGGACGCCGTCGAGGGGACCATCGACGCGTGGTCCGAGAGGATTCACCCTGCCGACCTTCCACGGGTCGAGAAGGAGCATCGCCTTCACGTCGAAGGTGGCCACCCCTTCGATTGCCGGTACCGCATGCGACACGCCTCCGGTCAGTGGCGATGGTATCGCTCTCGTGCGCGAACTTCGGTGTCCGACGCAGGAGAGCCCCTTCGAACGGCGGGCTCCATCGCTGACATCACGCCGGAGGTGGAGCGCGAGGCCGTTGCGGAGCGGGCTCGGGCGCGGCTCGAGGAATCGGCGAAGCTCGAGAGCGTCGGTCTGCTCACCAGCGGTATTGCGCACGACTTCAACAACCTGCTGGTCGGTGTGTTGGGTGCCGTCGACGTGGCGCTCGCAAGCCGAGACAAGCCGGCGCAGGTCGAGGAGCTACTCGGGGTGATCAAGGAGGCGGCCACTGCCGGCTCAGAGCTCACGCAGCAGCTGATGGCCTTCGCCGGGAGGGGCGTTCCCGTCATCGAGAGGCTGGACATCCTTGCGATCCTGGACGAGCTCGTGCGCCTGACTCGACCCTCGCTTACCGCACACATCGACTTGCATCACATCGCGGGCGAGGAGGTACCCGATGTCGAGATGAATGCGACCGATCTCCGGCGAATCGTGCTCAACCTGATCACGAACGCCATCGAGGCTGTCGAGGCCACGCAGGGCGGGAGCAGAGTCGAGGTTCTGTCTGGATGCCGGGACCTGTCGGCGGAGGCGCTTCGCGAACTGGGCTGTGAAGGGCCACCGGGAACCTACGCCACGATCGAGGTGGTCGACGATGGGATCGGCATGGACCCGGAGACCTGCGCACGGATCTTCACCCTCTTCTTTTCGACGAAGAAGAGCGGCCACGGGCTCGGGCTGTCGGCAGTCCACGGTCTGCTTCGCGCCAACGGCGGCTACATCACGGTCGAGAGCCGACCGCGCGGAGGGAGTCGCTTCGAGGTGGGGCTCCCCGCCGCGGCTCCGAGCGTGGCCGCTCGATCGCTCCCTCCCGAGCGCAAGGACACGACGCGCTTCGGCGGAACCGTCCTTCTCGTCGATGACGACGCGGCGGTGCTCCGAGCGGTCGGCCAGATGCTCGCGATGCTGGGCTTCGAGGTGCACCAGAGCCCGGACGGAGACGCACTCGCCGAGCTGGTCGAGCGCCTCGACCCACGCCTGGTCGTCCTCGACCTCATCATGCCGGGCCATGGCGGGGACGAGCTGCTGAAGATGCTGCGTGCGCGATGGCCACGGCTGCCCGTCCTCCTCTCGAGCGGCCACGCGGATCTGGCCGAACGCGTGAGGATAGATCCGCACGAGCCCACGACCTTCATCGCCAAGCCCTTCACCACGGACGGGCTGCGTGCTCGACTCATGGCGTTGCTCGCGAGCGCGGCGGACGGCGGCGGTGAATGACGGCACGTGGCCACTTGGAACGAACCCACCTACGCAGCCACGGTAAGACTCTGCTCCGGCCGATGCCGATAGCCTGAGCACACCATGAGAACCGCAGCCATGCCGGTCGCCGTCGCCTGTGTCCTCCTCGCAGCGGCCGCAGGCTGCGCCTCGACCGAGGGTGACGAGGGGACGCCGTGGTTCGACCCGGGCGATGCGGAGGGCGGGAGCACCTCGGCAGCTTCGGACACCGACGACGACCCGCCCGAGCCCGCCGGGTCCTCGGGCTCGGATGCGCGGGGTTCCTCGGGGGGATGCGAGCCCGACTGCAGCGGCCGGGCGTGTGGGGGCGATCCCGTCTGCGGAGTCGCGTGTGGCAGCTGTGAGGACGGCCAGAGCTGCGACGAGTCGGGGGCATGCGTGGACGCTGCGGCTCAATGCGCCGCCAACCTGTTCGTCGACACCTTCGAGACCGCGGACATGTCGATGAGCAGTCGAGACGGGTTTGCGTGGGCCGGAAACAACCGTACGTCGGTGGTCACGATGGCCCCGGGACCCGTGGTCGTGTACGACAACGAATCGGTCGAGATCGAGGGGCCGCAGGGCGTCGATTGGACCGCGTTCGAGGGCGAGCACAGCCTTCGGTTCCGATATCCCGCCGGCGACTTCATGTCCGAGCAACGCTTCGACATGGGCGGGGCGTACCCGGAGATCTGGATCCGCTACTGGCTACGCGTCCCCGAGAGCTTTGCCCACGGCACCGCGTCGCCGACCAACAACAAGTTCTTTGCCCTGTGGATGGACGACTACTCCCAGCACGGCGACGGGCCGACGATCGTCTGGAACTTCTGGCGCCAAGACGACACGAACGACAGCGTGTTCACCTATAGCCTCGCCGAGACCGCGCAAGCGAGCGGGTCGCATCATGCCGAATACCGCGACTTCATCCGGTCGCCCGAAGACCAGGGACGATGGATGCAGGTGGTGCTCTACGCGAAGATGTCGACGGGTCCCGAAGCGATGGACGGCGAGTCTCGGATCTGGCGGCGCTGGGAGGACGAGGATGCGTTCACCCTCATCGCGGAGACGACGGGCAAGGACTTCAGCCCACCGCCCGAGGGTCCGCAAGGCTGGCACGCGGGCTACATCATGGGCTGGTCCAACCCGGGCTACGACGAGAACACCGAGTGGCTGCTCGACCGTTTCGAGCTGTCGACCGAGCGGCTCGACTGCCTGTGATCGGCGCGCAGGGGCGCCCCTCATCTTTGTCGTGATCTCCAGCGCGGCGAACGGGGCTACGAGCCCATGCCGATACGTCCGCGCCTGTCGAACTCCCGCCCATGGTCCGTGGTCGCCATCGTGGCGGGCATCTTTGCGTGCTCCGACCCGGGGGGCGGTGTCGGGAACCCGGGGACGACCGGCTCCGCCGACGAAACGGCAGCGGCCACGACGGAGGCCGCTGAGGACACCAGCGGGACCTCGGGTGACAGCGGCAGCTCGGAACACGAGGGCAGCGAGGACAGCGGACCGTCCGGTGCGCTGGCACGGGGCATCGACATCACGAGCGTGGAAGCCAACCAGGGCGTCGGCGTTGCCGTTGTGGACGGCACCGCCTGGGTTGGGCCCGACGACCGCAATGCGCGGATCCTTCGCGACCGCAGCATGCTCATCCGCGTTCAGCATCAGGTCGAGGACGGCTGGGAGCCCCGCACGATCGAGGCCGTGCTCGAGCTCGACGACGGCACCGCGGTCACGGAGCGCCGGGTGAGTCTGATGGTCGACGGAGATTCGCACCCCGACGACCTCGAGGGGCACTTCAACTTCCGCCTCGAGTCGGACGAAGTGCCGGCGGGGCTCCGCTTCCGCGTGCGGCTCGAGGAAGCCCCCGGCACCCCCGGTGTGACAGAGAACCCAGACGTCCTCGCGCCCGCCCAGCTCGAGCCGTTGGGCGTGGAAGACGTCTCGTCGAGGATGGATATCGTCTTGTACCCGGTCGAAGTCGAGGGATGCGACGCCGTGCCCCGCGTGGACTCCGAGACGATCGAGCCGACCCTGTCTCGCTTGTTTGGCCTGTTCCCGATTCAAGGCCTCGGCGTCGACATTCGCGACCCGCTCGTGGTGACGCAAGGCATCGACTCGTGCGTCTCGCCCGAGCTGGTCGACGCATTGACCACCGCGCGGGCAGCCGATGATGCGGGACCGGACCAGGTCTATGTCGCGGTCTACGATCGATCGTGCCTGGCGAAGCCCCTGGGCTGCTACTGCTCGACCTACGGCATTGGGAGTCGCGCGCTGCAGATCGAGATGATCGACGATGACCCCGACTCTCTCGCCACATGGATCGACAACTGCACCGCGCTCGCCCTGGGCCGACGCAACGTCTCGTGCACGGGCGGCGAGGGCGGACCGGACCCCGCGTATCCCTACCCGAACGGTGAGATCGGGGGGTATGGGTACTCGGTGGAAACGCAGGAGCTGCATCCACCCTCGACCAAGACGTTCCTGTCGCTTTGCGAGGATCCGACCTGGGTTTCGGACTATGGGTGGAACCTCGCGTATGACGCTCTGCGGGGGCAGCTGTGAACGGGGGGCGCGGGGTAGGGGCCTACTCGAACTCCTTGAAGAAGTCGGCCTCGATCTGCTCCTTGTTCTCGCAGTACTCGACTGTCTCGCGAATTACGGGTTTACGTTCGCGAATCTGAGCGTCGCGTACTTCCACCGGGCTGAACGCGAGAACGCCCTCGCCCCAGTCGGCAACGACCGGTAGACCGAACCCTATATCATGAGGATTGTTGCAGAGTTCCCAGGTTCCGCCTGCTCGTTCTCGCACCGCTTCGCCGTAGAAGGCTGCCATGATGCGATTCATGCGTGCCGGGGAGACCGTTACCGTGTCCGTTCCGGCTAGCACGCCAAGGTAGAAGCGCTCGATCGCATCCAAGCTGTCGGGGTCATACGCGACCCGCTGGCCCTCGCACGCTGAGCTCCGCCGCAGCAGCTCGCCCAGGTCGTCGAGGAGCATATCGATCTCCACGAGGAACTCCTCGTAGGCGTCTTCCGTCGCTTGCGTCAACGTGGGCATTGGATCGGAAGAGTTCGGAGGAGTACTAGGTTACCCCATTTCTCCTCATGCAACTGCTCGGTTGGTGAGCGGGGCTAGCGCGGACCTCGGATTCGGGAAGAATCAGGACTTTCAGCTATCGAGCCTCAGACCGGACACGCGTCGCGGCCAGCCAGCGTTGGCCGACTTCGCCGAGTGCGAGCACCTCTCGCTCAACGCGTGTCAGGAATGCGTCGATGGCCGCGATGAAGCCGGTCGCATCGCACGGTACATTCTGCCAGTCTGGCTCGCCGGGCCCGTCGCTCAGAGGTGAATCGCTGACGCTGACGTGGACCCGGTTGCCGAGGTGCCGAAATACGTAGGCGGGCTGCCCTTGCTCGCCTTCGTCGACCGTGTATTGCGCGTCCCGGTCCGAGAGTACGCGTCGAGCCGCCCTGAGTTCAGAAACCGACGTGTCGAGGCAGACATCGTCTGGCCCCCAGTACCCGAGGCGCGGGAGCCGGCGGCCGCCGATGACGATCTCGAGCCGGCCGTGGATGTGGCCGCTCCCTCCGTCGTCGAGATCGCCCAGCGGACGCCGTGCTCGGTACTCGCCGGTCCACAGATCGCTCGCGAGGATCTGAACGGTCGTCATCGAAGTCGTGTCCCGCAGGTTGGCCTTGGCGCCTGCCAAGACTCAACCGTCCCTGCCTCGTTCCCCGAGCACCGCCGCGAGTTCCACATAGGAGTTCTGACTGTCTTCGACGCCGCAGTTCGCGAGGTTCTGCTCCGGGCAGCTGACGTCGTCGAAGATGGGAAAGCACATGTCGAACCAGGTTGCATCGGGGCTGGCGTCGAAGGATGCCAGGTCCAGTGGGAAATGGTGGCCCTCATCCAGCCCGTAGGTGATCCCGGCCACGTGACTCACCGCGACTGCGACGGCTTGCGCGTCGAGACTTGCTGCGGGCGCAACTTCGACGAGCCCGACGTTCGACTCATTCGTGTTGCCGCAGTCGGGGGAAGGCGCTGTCCATCGCAGGTCGTGGCCATCCGGAAGCGCGGCTGAGGAGGACACGATCACCATCGTGTATGGGCCGGCCGCCGGGCGCTCACAGGCGATTTCGAGCTCGAAAGGGGCGAAATGTCCGGCGACGACACTGCCCACCGCTTCGCATCCGAACGGTCCAGCGTGTGCCGGGTGCGTCCCGACCAAGGCGTCCACCTCCGTGAGGTTGGTTGTCGCGTCGTCGGTCTCCGCTCGACTCAGAACGACTCCGCCGAAGTTCAGGTAGAGGACACGCAGGCTCGGCACCTCAGGAGCGTCTGTGTCGGATTGGCCAGACTCGGCGCCACAGGTGGCGGTGGCGAGTGGCAGCAGCACTGCCATGAGGTCGCGAGTCCGTCGCATCACTCGAACGTTGGTAGCACGTCGACCTTCGGGGATGGTGGGTCACGGATGGCGCTCGCTGGGCGCCGACGAGCAGGTGCTCACAGCCCGCTCCAGATCCAACCCAGCGCCGCGACGACCACCAGGTAGGGCAGCGGAACGATGGCCGCCCAAGTTGCGCGGCCAACGTCGTGCTTGCTCAGCAGGACGATCGTGAACACGAGCGCTCCCAGCCAGACGAGTGGGTACGCGGTCGAGAGGATGAGGAACGTCTTCGAGACGACCCGCAGCAGCCTGGTCGCGCTCGGGTCCGGCTCTGCCGCCAAGCTCATGACGTTGGCCAGGAAGACGAACGGATAGACGATCAACGGGAGGCCGCCGATCACGAGACTGACGACTGGGGCCACCCGAGAAGCAGCGCTCGGGGCACGGGCCGTCTTCTCCTCATGGAGCATGAACAACCATGGAACAGAAAGTGCGCAATGGAAACCAGAGCGTGTCCTGTCCGTGCGTGGCGCATCACACTCACAGGCTCGGCAAGAACACGGCGAGCCACGGCAGCAGCAGGCACGACGCGCCGATCCGGTCGCTGATCTTCACGGCCCTCGGTCGCTTGCGCAGCGCCAGGGTCGTGCCGAACAGGAGCGGACCCACCGTCACGATGGCGGCCGTGAGGAGGTACCCCGCGCCCGCTGTGAGCCAGACGGCTGCGTCGGCTGTGTCGCCTCCCTTGCCAAACATGGCTCCGGCGCCGAACAGGCCGCCCATCAAGACGAAGATGACCGCGAAGGCCAGTCCCACGACTCCGCTGATGATGTTGAGCATCAGGGCGCCGACCCACTTCGTGGAGGATGTCGTCGCGTCGGGCACCGTCAGCGAACGTATCAGGACCCGGCCGCCGGTCGAAGGGTCGACCCGGCGAGCCGAGGGTGACAGCATGGGGCGTGCGAACATTCTCTTCCATCCTGGTGGCCGGCGGACTCCTCCTGGCGGGGTGCGAAGACAAGCTCGAAGAACATCGCAAGCGGATGGCGGCCGAGCACGCGCAGGTGCAGGCGATCGCCGAGGCGCATCGCGCCAAGGCAGGCGCGCGCCTCGACCAGATCGAGACGATCGCCAAGGGTGCGCTCGCGGCTCCCAAGGTCACTGAACGCGCACTGACGCTCGACGGCGAGCTCACCCTGAAGACGCGTCTTGGGGCGGGCGGCAACGTGTTGCTGGTGCGTGCCGAGTCTGCGGCGGGCGGTGACACGACGATCAAGATTCCGCGGCGAATGGCCTCGGACGGCGGGTTGGGCGTCCTTCTCGAGATTCTCGACGGGGGCAAGGCGCCCAGCGACATGCGGCCCGAGCGGGCGGAGTCGAGCTTCGAAGCGCTGGAGAGCCTCCCCTACCTGCTCGTGATGCGAGTGCACGCCTACACGCCACCGAGCGTGCAAGGGGCCGACCATTTCACGCCCGCTCGTCTCGACGCGGACGCGCTGCTGTTCGACCTCGAGACCCAGAAGCAAGTGGGGGCCCTCCCGCTGCGCTTGGTGCAAGACGGACAAGCGATCACGAACCTCCGCGCCTCGGACGAGGGCCAGTCGAAGTCGGTCGAGAGCACCTTCGTGTCCCGAGTCGAGCGCGCGCTGAAGGACTACTTGGCGCGCCGCTGACGACTCGCCGTCTCGCTCCGTGCAGCCGCCGGGCGCCAAGCGAGGTCGACGGTGGCGGGCGCACGCCCTCGCCGGTACGCTCGTCCCCATGGCGGCAGCGGGCATCGAGGTCCTTCGGTGCGGACCGTGCGGAGCGCCCGTGCCCCACATGGACGCGGACGAGACGGCGTGTGAACGGTGCGGCGCGCCCGTGGCCGTGCCGGCCGAGGTCCGCGAGCGCGCCCGCGAGCTCACCGATGCCGGCGCGGATCGGCGTCGCGCGAAGGCGCTCTTGGGGGAGCTCCCTCGGCCCCTTCCGCTCTGGCTCGCCCGGGCGTTGCCGGCGGTCTTGTTCGTCGTGTTGCCCGTTTGGATCGTCGTGGCGGTCACCGGGTGGGTGGCCTGGGGATGGTTCGAGACGCCGCTGCACATGCTGGGGTGGGGCATCTTCACCCCGGCCTTCCTCTACATCTTCCTCCTCATCGATGCCCTCGCCGCGCGAGCCAACGCCTACGGTCAGCACTCGCTGAGCCCGATCCCGCTGGCAGACGGCCATGGCTGCCGCGCCTGCGGTGCCAGCCTGTCCTTTGCGGAGAGCGAGGTGGTGGTGCGGTGTCGCTACTGTGGGGCGGACAGTCTCTGGCGCGACCACTCATCGGCCTGGGAGGCACGACTGTCGGCCGCCCGCGAGCGCGCCCAGCTCAACCTGGTAGAGGCCCTGCTCGCCTTGCGGGCCGCGCGAGCCGATCGCTTCCGCACCCGCCTCATCGTGCTCGGCGTCCTGGTCCCGTTCTGGCTGCTGCTGTGCGGGCCGCTGGTCTGGGCGCTTGTGTTTGGCCCGTCGCTGCCCCCGCCGACCTTGACCGCGGCCTGCCCTCAGCCCGAGCTCGAGCTTCGCGAGACGGCGGATCAACCCGAGGTCTTCGTCCTGCAAGTCCTCGGACCCGAAGAGCCCGTAGCGGTCACCGTCGAGCGACCGGGCTCGGAGGTGGTGCTCGTCCTGTCCTCGCCGTTCTCCGCCAGCTGGGAGGTGAACATCGGCGCCGACACCGAGGTGGTCGAGGTCGTGACCCTCGGTGCGCTCGACCACCGGGTCGCTGGGGTGGAGGGGCCGAGCGTGCGGGAGCAGATCGCTTGCGCCGGGGAGGTCGTGTGTCCTACGGCGGAGGTGCTGCGCGGGGTGGAGGCGATGGTTGGGTATGCGGTGACGGGGTTTGCGTATTGCGGTGAGACGGAGGGGTTCGAGATTCGGTAGAGGGGAGGCGGCAGGCCGGATTCCTCGCGGAGGCACGCTCGTCGCCGAGCGGTACGTCTCCCCCGCGTTGTAGGATGTCGCGCGGTGTCCTCTTCCGAAAAGCGACTGGTACGGGTCAGCAAGTTCCTCAGCCTGGTATTGCGCCACAAACCCGAGCATGTGGGGTTGCGCCTCGACGACGCTGCTTGGGCACAGGTTGACGAGTTGCTCGCGTGCTCCGACCGCGCCGGCTTGACCCTGACCCGTGAACTGGTCGCAGAGGTCGTCGAGAGCAGCGACAAGCAGCGCTTCACGATGACCGCAGATGGGGCCAGGATTCGGGCGAACCAAGGGCACTCCATCGACGTGGACCTGGGGTTGGGCGCGACCGTACCACCCGAGGTGCTGTTCCACGGGACCGCGAGGCGCTCCCTCGAGGG
Source organism: bacterium (assembly GCA_024742475.1). GTDB lineage: Bacteria > Myxococcota_A > Polyangia > Nannocystales > Nannocystaceae > CAJXVA01. Next base: position 88,370 of record JANSYI010000009.1, read on the forward strand.
AATCCGAGCATTGGGGCTCGTCTCCCGTTCCCGACAGCATGTTCACCTTTCGCTCGACGAACCGACCGCTGTTGCGGTCGGACGCCGGCACGGAAAACCGGTCGTCCTTCGCATCGCGGCCGGAAAGATGCACGAAGCTGGGCACGAGTTCTATCGTTCGAAGAACGGCGTGTGGCTGACGGATCGCGTCCGTGTCGAGTTTATCGGTTTCCCGAACCCCACTGAGAGCTAGCGATGTACCAGATCGACGATGGAGACCTAGTTGAGGAAGTTCCGAACGTTCCACAGCCGGATGTTGGGGCTCCACTTCCGCTGGTGGTCGCGGACGACCTTCGTGTCTTGCTCGCCTACCTCGTGTCTGAGGCCAGATCCCGATTGGGACGGAACCTACACGACCGTGAAATCGGCATCGACGCAGGACGAAGCCGTTGCGTTGGTGACGTTCCAACGGCCCTTGGCTCACTACCTCGGCATGCCCAACTGCCCAACGACGAGGCGTTCGCGGGGCACCCCCTCCACGAGAGAGGCCTGGATCCGTACATGGTCGCCGAGGTACTGAACTCGTCGTGGCTGAGGCGGCTCGAGCGGATGAACGCGGTGCACCCGAGTCACGACCCGCGTGGCTATGCGGAACTGCGGCACTTCGTGTTCGCGTTCCACGACACGACGTTCGAATGCATCGCCAAGGGCTTGAGCGTGGAGGTTCGGCGCGGGTCCCTTCGCGAGGTCGCCCACCAGATGCTGGACGAGCGGGTCGTCGAGTAGGGTGGGATGCAATCGGTTGCACGTACACTCCACCGGGGGATTACGACTTCGGTGGTTGCCAAGTAACGGTGGCGGCCGGCACGATGGGGAAGATGGTCGTTGACCTCGAAGAAGCGCGGACGGCCTTCTACGCGATGGCGCGGTCGGAGGAGGTTCCGTTCGTGGTCAACGATGTGGTGGACCTTGTCACGGGACCCCACGCTGGGACGGGCGGTGCCCTCATCTCTATCGAGAGCGTCGACCCTCTCACCTATCTAGTTGAGCGCGGAGACGGGGGCGGCGACCTCCTCGTCCCTGCGAAGAACCTGCGGCTTCGACAGCCATGAACTCGACCTGTTCACGCGCATTTCCCGTAAAGAATGTACTGCGACACGACGCGTGCAGCCTGCAGCCGCACGACCCCGGGCTCGGTCGCGATCACGAATGCCTGCTCGGCTCCGAGCTTGACGGTAGCGACGGGGACGGCAGGATTGTTGTCGTCGCCTCGTTCCGTCTTGGTGCTCGCGCTGCGGCGGTCGAGGCCAAGGCGATCGCGCTGTCGAGCCGACCCCCCAACATCTCGCAGCCTAGCCCTTACCCATCTGCTTCCGAAGGTCCTTCATCAGCAGGAATAGCCATAGTTCGTGGACAGGGGATGGCTCGAAGCCGAAGTGCATATAGAACGCCTTCGCCTCCTCGTCCTTGGCGTGCGCCAGCAGGCATCGAACCCCGAGCTGACCGGACGCCGCATCGACGCGACGAAGAGCGTCCTTGAGCAGCGCCTGGCCCAGCTTCTGCCCTTGGCTGCTCGTGGCGACAGCCAGCCGTGTCAGCAGCGCGACGGGGACCGGGTGCGATCCCAGCCCCTTCTTCACGCGAGCTGGTGTCTCTGCTGGCGCCACACTACCGGCGGACAAGGCATAGAAGGCAACGGCTGCGTCGTTATCGTCGTGCACGACGAACACCCTCGTCGAGCCGGCACGATGAGCTTGCAGCGCGTGGTCGCGAAACCACTGATCCAACGATTCCTTCCCGCTATCGAAGTTCGCCCGCTCAATCGTCGGGTGAAGTGGAATCGGTCCGTGAAGCATCGTTGTCTCGCTCGAGGACTGACGGCTCGTTCATGAGCCGCTGCAGTCGTGGGAGGTTGCGAGGCGGGCGTTCCAAGGCCTCCAAAAACGCCTGAAAGCGCTCTGGGGAAACCGCGAAGCGATCTTGGTCCGCAAGGCTCTGTTCCGCGCGAACCCGGGCTGCTTCCAAAATGAACGCGGTCAGATTCGTGTTCTCGAGATCTGCGGCGACCTGAAACAGTTCGCGCAGGTCCGACGTGACCCGGAGGTTGAGTCGGTCGGTCTTGGGTGCGTTTTCCATTGGTTTGCTGGCTCGTGGAGGCTTGCGATCCGGCGTTGTGGGTTCGGTGCTCGCGGGTCGGCCCGAGCTCACTGTACGTACGCCGTGAGTACGTGGTGCGCAAGCCGTGTCTGAAGCAGCGACGTAGAACACCGTTTCACGTCGTTCATCGAGCCGTAAGCGAATCCCGGCGCGCTTTGCGCGACGCGAGTTCGAGCCATGCCGTGAAGTAGAAAACCGTCCCCAGCAAGCTGCTTGAGGCGGTTCTGCAGTGGAGGCGCCGGGAGTCGAACCCGATCGGGGGCATGCGGAGAACGTGAACGACAACGCGTACTTGGCCCGCATGCTTCCGGAATCGTTCAGGTTCATCTCTTGCGAACGGTCCGCCGCGTTCCGGCTCGATCCGGGGCGAACCGCGGGGTCGCAGTACATGGGCGGTACACGGAGCAAGCCACCAAGGCCGGCGATCAAAGCACCGCGGCGAGTTGCTGTTCGACCAGCCCGACGCGTCGGTGACGCTCGGCGCGAGCAGGGAGTGGCGCGCGTTGGAGTTCGGGTAGCTCGTCGTACGTGCGGCCTTCAAGCTCGCGGCCGGCGACCTTCTTACGGATGCCGCCCCACTGCTTGAAGAAGAAGGGCACGCCTGCGTCCTGGCACTGATCGCGGATCGAGAGCGCCCATTCTGGCTTCATCGGGCGCGCCCCCAATCCGCTCTCGCCACCTACGATCACCCAATCGATCCCGGTGAGGTCTACTTGCCCGAGGTCCTCAAGCAACGGCTCGACGGATAGGAACTTGACGCCGGCCGTCGTCTCCCGAAGCTCGTCGATCCGCGGGAGTCCCCACCGGCGGTCTTCCACGCTGACGCCCAGCCAGATGTGCTTGTGGTCCGCAAGTGCTGGGTGCTCGCGCCGCGTGTAGTCTCGAAGCCGCCGCGCGCGCTTGGTCAGGACCTGATAGATGTGCCAGTTGGCGAGCACCATCGTGTCGAACACCGCGCCCACGTAGGTGTCGGGCACGCCCTTGTGGAACAGGTCGCTCATCGAGTTCACGAAGATCGTGCGTGAACGCGACCAACGCAGAGGATCGGTCAGCTTCTCGGGCACGAGCCGGAGATCGAACCCTTGCTCGTAAGGGTGGCCTGGTGTGCCTCGCCATCGCTCGGAGAAGGTCTGGGCGTAGCAGTGCTTGCAACCTGGGCTGATCTTCGTGCAGCCCCGGACCGGGTTCCACGTCGCGTCGGTCCATTCGATGGCGCTGCCGTCGCTCATGGTCAAGATCGTACCCCAGGAGCCAGGGCGAATCGATCCCCGGTCCCGACTGCCTCAAGCTCCGTCGCCGGGTAGCGAGAGAAGATCGTCATCCCGGGCTCTGCGCCTGCGACGCTTGTCCGGCTCGATCAATAGCCGGCCGGCGTTCGCCGCCGCGACGACCGCGTGAGCCAGTTCGCCTTCGGTGACGTGTCGCTCTTCCAGCACCGCAGGCCAAAGAGCCCGATATCGTCGCGCCCCAGTCGCCGGAAGGTCCGAGATCAGGTCGTCGATGCATGCCGACCTGTCCGCCTCGTTGGCCTCGGCGTACCACGCATCCTGTGATGGGGCCGCTTGCTCCGACAGGAGCGACATTTGGCCGGTTTCCTGCTCTGTCTTGCGGTCCCGCGCCCCGGTCCGGATGGAAGCCGCTTCGCCGCCGATCACTCGCGCTTCAACCTCCCGGAAAACCCGAAGCACTTCGGGGTGCTTGCCTCCGATCACGAGGCGAAACCACGTGCGTCGCTTCGTGGGGTGTGGCACGGCGAGGTCAGCGGCGAACGACACGTCGCAGTTGGACTTGAGATTCGTTCGGTACGTCCGCAGCAGTTCTGTTTCGGAGAGGCCCTTCTCCAGCGCCTCCTCGCTGAGCCCGAAAAACGCCTTCATCTGTTCCCGAAGGAACGCGCGGCTGTCGTCCTTGAAGCGGTTGATGTGGTTGAACATCACGTTGACGAGCACCTCCCGCATCCGCTTGACAAGCAACGGTCGAATGTAGTCCATCGCCACGCCCTTGAACCCCGTCGGATCGACAAAGACGAAGGCCGGATCGTCGCCGAGCATGTCGGCGATGCTGGATACGTGAGATCCAAACTCGCCGTGAAAAGCGGTCGTCTCGACCGCGCCCTCACGCTTGGTCAGGTACTGCTCAAGGCGGGCGAAGGCCTTGTCGTCCTTCTCGACAAAGATCGCACGCAGGGCTACCTCCTGGCCGTTCTCTCGCCAGATACGGCCAGCCTCTTCAAGCGCCGACAAGCCGATGTGGATGGAGGTATCGCCGAGTTCTTCATCCTGGCTTTGCCACGGGCCGGCGAAGCAGTCCACATACCAGAGCGTGACCGGTCCGCGACGCGCTAACGAGCCGAGCTTTCGCCCCCAAAGTACCAGGTACTCTCGCAGCACCCGATGTTTGAGGTAGCTCTGCTCGCGGTCGTGGTACTCGGGCGGAATCTGCATGGCGAACACCTCCAGACTACCTCGCCGGTCGAGGCAGCCTGCAACCATCGCGCGCTATCCGACTGTCAGACCCGCGGGCCGGGCCACTCGGTAACGTGGAAACGCAGTATGCGACGGGCGGCGCACCTCATTCAGGCCATCCAGCGATTCCGCGACAGCGTGACAGAACGAAGGACTGACGGGGCCAGAAGCGGGTGCTAGCTTCTTGGGGTGTCGATGCCGACCGAGGAGGAAGTCGCCGAGATGTTCGACGCCCTCGTGTCGAACGGCCTGGAGTTCGTCGAGGCCTCAATCGAGGAGCTGCTCGCCAATCGGCAGACGTTCTCGGTCGCGCATTTCGCCACGGGCGTGGAGTTGCTCCTCAAGGCCCGCCTCTTCAAGGAGCACTGGACCCTCGTCGCAGCCGATCCCCACGGCTGTGCGTGGACCGGGCTGAAGGACGGCACTGTCTCCACGACGGCGGCCTCGGACCTCTGCGACGCGCTCACGCGCGTGACGGGCACGCCACTGGCCGACGAGAAGGTGACCTTCAAGGGGATCTTCGATCACCGGAACCGCGCACTCCATTTCATCCCGTCGCCCGATAGGGCTGGCGTGGCCGCCGAGCAGTGCAGAGCGTGGTACTCGCTGCACAACCTCCTGACGCATGCCCGTCGGTGGGGGCAGCATTTCGAGCCGTACGCGGATCGCGTTCGTGCCATCGACGCGCGGATGCTCGAATACCGCCCCTACCTCCAGGCGCGCTTCGAAGCGCAGAGCACTCGGCTCGCCGGCCTCGACAAGGCTGGCCGCGTCTTCGAGTGCCCAGCCTGCCACTTCCGGTCGGCGGTGCTGCCCGACAAGGCCAGAATGATCTCAGCCTTCGAGTGCCCGGTGTGCAACGCGGAGGATTACGTCGCGCTCGTTTCCTGTGGTGCAAGAATCCCGCTGGACGAGATCCCGCTGGACTGCTCGTGCGGGGGAGAGCACGACCGGGAGGAGCTGCTGGAGGCGCTCGACCCGACGCCTTCGCTCGGTCCGAAAGACTCACTCACATACGAGGCGGACCGCGGCTACTGCGGCGAATGTCTCGACCACGAGATCAGCGTGGCGCCGCAGGCTGGGGGCTACGTTTGCGTCAACTGCGGGGTGGAGTTCGAGGCCGCCGCGATCTCGCGCTGCGATTGGTGCAACGAGACCTGGGCGAACTACGACACCGAGTTCAGCTACTACACCGGCTGCGAGTGGTGTGACGGGCACTCACCGAGGGACTGAGGTACGGACCGGCCCCTGCTCTCGCCGGGTGGCGATGCGCACACCTGCGCAGCGAACCGGGGGCCGCGGCTACCGGTCCGAAGGAAGAGCGTCGAGAGCCGTCAGCGGGCCGACGTCCGCGAGATATTCGGACAGCGCCGCGAGCACATCGTGTCCGCGTTCGGTGAGCGTCAGGAGCGGTCGTGCTACGCCGCCGTATCCGGGCTGGCAGAGGCGGATGCAATTCTCTGCCAAGAGGTTCTCCCCCTCGGACGGGTTGAACTTCCACATCAGGTCTTCGGAACACTGGCCGTCGTTTCTCGGGAGCGCGACTCGTGCGAGTTGAAGTCCGTGAAGGTGCCGAACGTCGTCGTCGTCCAGCGCTCTCAGGGTGCGCCCGACACGTGCCGCCCGTTTCACTGGGAGATCAATGTGAGCCAACCCCAGCCCAGCTTCCGCAAGCATTCGGCGGCGACCCGGCAGTGCCTCCCTTGAGATCTCGATGTCGAGGTGCCGAATGATCCGGCGGTTGTCCTCGGAGCCGATGAACTTCACAACGACCTCTTCGAGAGCATCGAGGCGGTTGGCAAGCTCGACTTCAAGGTCGTCCATCTCGTCGCGAAACGCCGTGTCCGCAGCGTCGGTGTTGCGGCTCAGCTCCTGCTTCGTGAGCGAGACACCCGCCTTCGCAGCCGCCTTCGCGATCAGGCCGGTCGTAAGCAACTCCACGCTGGGCAGTCTACATCCGGTCTGGCGGCGGTGGGCTCACCGGCTTTGGCCGGCCCTGCGGAGGGTCTGGGCGAGCGCTCCGAGGTCGCAAGTCCTACCCTCGCCAGCAGTGGCCCCACTGGCGGTCACAGCCCCAGCGGACCGCAAGAACCCGTACACGTCCGAGCCTTGTGTCACGTCGCGACGACGAAGCCACCGGGCGAGGGCGAGGACTATTGGGAAATTCGGCCGCAAGATCCGGTACGCGGCGCTGCTGTATTCCGCGACCACCTGGTTGGGATCGCGACCGTCGTAGCTCGCCCCACGCTGCAAAGCGATCAGGTCGTTTTGCACGAGGAGCACTCGATACGGGCGTGCACGGAGCGCAACACGAACCGCGACTTCACCGGCAGCCATCCTCGGCCCGACTCGTTCGGGATCCGGGTCTTCGGCGACGTCGTACTTGGCGGCCCCTACGACTCCGCTCGTTAGCCGAGCGAACACGACGCCGAAGAGGGTCTGCCCCGTCGAGTAAGCGACGACGGCGTGACCGGCCTCGTGCAGCCGGACGTACTTGTCGCGCTGCATCAGGCCCCACAGCTCGTCGTCGTCGCGAAACCGGGGCGGCTGGAGAAGTCGCAAGTCGATGGCTCGCTCCCGCAGCCGGTACGCGGTCTTCCAGAAGCTAGTGATCATCCTGAACCTCCCGCTCCACCTCCAACACAGTCGGTCCGCGGCAAGCGACCATCGGATTCGACCGCACTGGTCACGACGACACCCCCTCAAAGCCCAGCGCGAGGAGGCAGCGACTGACGCGGTTGTTTCGTGGTGGAAATTCGTCCGGCCGCGCGTACCCGACGAGTTCGCCCAGGATGTTCACGCCGAGGTGAGGGAGACGCCACTTCGGGTCACGCGTCGCGTCCCAGATCCGGTCCGCGCAGTCGGGACTCTGCTCGTCGCCCCAGAGCACGTAGTCGAGAACCTGGGCAACTCGCTTGCCGTCGGCCGTCTCGCGGGAGAGCAGGTAGTGCGCGTACAACTCGCATCGCTCTGCCTTGCTGTGGTGCTCGTTGTTCGCGAGCCCGAGGTCGCTGTTCCTGATCTGCCGCGCATGTTCGCGTGAGGCGTGGCCGCCCCACAGAATCGCCGTCAGCCGCTCGACGTCGAGCTTGGAAAGCTCCTCCCGCGAGAGAAGCCCCCGAAGTCTGCGAGGCGTGTTGTTGGTCCACTCAGCCCATCCTTCGCCCGCGTCCGCTTCCAGCCAGAAGCGAAACATCTCCTGCACGGCCTGCTCCGTCCGGCCCGTGTTCGCCCGATGGAGGCGCTCGACCTCCGCGGCGGACTGGCCCGTCCGCCGGATGTTCTGCTGGTACCAATACTCGGTGGCCTGGTCCTGAGCGATGGCGGGGTGGACGTCGGGCTCCACCCAATCCGGCCAGTCCACCTGTTGGACCTGTTCGGTCAGCTTCCGAAGCAAGGTGAGGGTCTGGTGCCACTCAGCCACGAAGGCCTTCCGAGCTGCGCCTCCTGGACGGTCTCTCTTCGTAACGTCGATGGGGGCGGCCTGGCCGGGGAGGTTTCGCAGTGCATCCCTCGCCTCGTCGTCGAACGCCCGCTTTGCCGCGCGAAGCTCGGCACGGGCATCCGCGAGACGCTCGATGATCGCGATGTGTTCCGTCGAGGCAGGGACACAGCGCTCGCCGATCACCGCGAACATGGCGCGAAGCTCGTCCACCATGCCGGTCGCCTCCAGCTCGTCCTCGTCCAGCCACATCCCGCATTCGAGGTTTCGGTTCCAACCGTTGTCGGTCAGGTTCGCTGACCCGATGTAGGCACCGACGCCTTGGAACCAGTAGATCTTGGGATGGTAGAAGTTCGCGGTGAGGAAGAGGCGCCACGAGATCGGCGACCCCTGCACGAAGCGCTTCAGGACCGGGAGGGCTGGGAAACAGTCTCCGTCCATGAGCGCGTAGAGCGTCAGCGGTATCTCGCGCGACTTGGCGAGCGCGAAGATGTCGTCCATCTGCCGGACGTAGGCGACCGCAAGCCGGATGTGCTCAAGTGCCGGACGATCCGCCGCGAGGACGAGGTTCTTGAAGAACTCGCCGTTGAGGGCATTCCCAATGAGCTTCATCGGCGTCCTACCATTCCAGCGTCGGGCCGAGCTTGCGCAGCTCCTCTTTCCGTCGGTCGTAGTCGGGCATCGCCTGGCCGAGGCGAGCCCAGAACGCCTTGGTGTGGTCGATGTGCAGCAGGTGGACGACCTCGTGGGCGACCACGTAGTCCGCGAGGCGCATGGGGGCCTGGATGATCTTCCAGTTGAGCCGGACGGTGCCGGCCTGGTCGCAGCTTCCCCATCGCTTCTGCTGGTCCTTGACGACGAGCTGAGGGGGCTCGACGCCGATCCGGTTCGCCCAGTAGTCGACTCGGCTTGGGAGCTTTTGGCGCGCGTGCTCGATATACCAGTCACGAAGGGCACGCTCCGCGGAAGCGGACCGGCCTTCGGCGTCCAGGTCCCGCGACACGGGCACGACGAGGAAGCCGCGGTCGAGCTTGGCTTCGCCGGGAGTGTTGAGCGGCTTCACCTTCAGGCGGTAGTGGCGGCCGAGGTAGGCGAAGGACTCGCCGCTGACGAACTCGTGGGCATCGGCTCGTAGCTCCGACTCCGCCACCAGCCGGAGGCGGTCGACGATCCACGGTGCCTTGTCGCGCACGACTTCATCGAGCCGCTCGGCGGTCGCGTTGGCCGGGGCGGTGAGCATGACGCCCTCCACGGGGTCGACGGCGACCGCGACGGTCTGGCGGCGAGCGCTCCGACGGATGCCGTAGTCGATGGTGGTCCGCCCGAACCGGACCTGGCGCTCCTCTTCGACGTTCATGTCGACCGCCTCGCCTTGGCTAGGTCGACGAGCTTGCCCGCGAGCGCGTCCACGTTGGGCACGCCCGCGGCGCGGAGCTGGCGTTTCACCTTGCGCCGGATCTCGCGTTGGATGTCGTCCTTCTTGTGCCAGTCCACGAGCTTGGTGAACGGCTCGATAGCATCGTCGATGAGGGAGGCGAGGTCGCGGTTGGCCGAGTAGCCATCGTCGCCGGCGTCCTCGGCTCGCGACGGGCGGGCCTGCTCCAGCAGCCCGTAGATCGCGTAGCCGGACTCGCTCAGGTCGAGGTCGTCGGCGGACTCCTTCGCACCGGTGTGCATCTGCTCGATCAGTCCTTGGAGCAGCGAGAGTTGCTCGGCGGCGTCGATCCGCTTGGCCTTGCGCTCGGTGATGATCTCTTCGAGCCGCTCGCGCAGCGACTGGTAGAAGGCGGGGTTCTGCTCCAGCTTGACGTGGATCTCGTGCCGGACGGCGTGTTCCATCTCGCTGGCTTTGGCCTCGTTGGACTTGAGGCTGTCGATCTTGGTCTCGAAGTCCTTCGAGAAGAGCGAGACCTCCTTGACCAGGAGCTGGATCCCATCGGCGACCACGGCCTCCTCGATGAGCTTTCGGACCTTGGCGCCGTACTCGGAGTAGTCGGGCTTGCCGTCGCGGTAGCGCGCCCTTGAGGCCTGGCGGATCTTGCCGAGCCACCGGGCGTCGTCCACGAACGCGAGCGCCTTCGGGTCGGGATAGAGCATGTCGAGGGACTGGGCGAACTTGCGGAACCCTGCCTCGAACTTGTGGCGCACGTCCGCGTCCTCCAGCGCGGCGACGCAGGAGTCGAGGTCGTTCTTGTTCTTGACGTCGTGGAAGAAGCGCAGAGCGGCCTGGTGGCGCGACTGGAGGCGCGGCAGCTCGTCTGCCTTGGGTTCGAGAGCGCCTTCCACGTCCTCGGAGGAGAACACTGCGAGGGCATCCTTCAGGGCGTCGGAGACGCCCCAGTAGTCCACGATGAGGCCGTAGGTCTTGGACTCGTCGTACTTGCGGTTGGTGCGGGCGATGGCCTGGAGCAGGTTGTGCTCGCGTAGCGGCGAGTCGAGGTACATGACCTGCTCGATGGGGGCGTCGAAGCCCGTGAGCAGCATGTCGCATACGATCAGGATGCTCAGCGGGTCGTCCTTGCGTTTGAACCGCTCGACGAGCTTGTCCTGGTCCTGGCGCTTGAGGTGCCACTTGGCCAGGTGCTCCTTATCGTTGTGCGCCGCCGAGAAGATGAGCGCCGACTCGGGCCCGTTCAGGTCGTCCAGGGTCTCCTTGTAGGCGACGGCGGCGTCGCGATTCACGGCGACGACCTGGGCCTTGAAGCCGTTGGGCTGAATGTACTGGCGGAAGTGTTCGAGGATGTCGAGGCTGATCGCCTTGATGCGGTGGGGGGCGCCGGCGATGGCCTCTTCGTTGGCGTACTTCTTGCGGATCGCGGCCTTGTCCTCGTCGGACAGGTTCGGGAACATGTGGTCGAAGAGCTTGTCGAGGCTTTGGCCGAGGATCCGCAACTCGGGCAGCCGGCTCTCGTAGAAGATCGGGACGGTCGCGCCGTCCTGGACGGCCTGCTCGATCGTGTACGTGTCGATGTACGGCCCGAAGGTCTGAAGGGTGCTCTTGTCCTTCTTGTCGATGGGCGTCCCCGTAAACCCGAAGAAGCAGGCATTGGGCATCGCGTGCCGCATGTTGGCGGCGAGGCCCCGGTACTGGCTGCGGTGGGCCTCGTCCACCATCACGACGACGTTCGCGGCGTCGGTGAGAAGCGGGTGCTTCTCGGACGCGACGCGGGTGTCCTTGGTCTGGATGCCGGACGCGACCTCCTGGAACTTCTGGATCGTGGTGGTGATCGTCTTGCCGGTCGCGTTCCGGAGGAGCTTCCGCAGATCACGGACCGTCTTCGCACGCTCGGGGTTCGGGAAACCGCAGGCGACGAACGTGTCGGAGATCTGTTTGTCGAGCGCGGTGCGGTCGGTGACGATGACGAGCGTGGGGTTTTCGAGTCTCGGGTCGCGCCGGAGCTTGAGGGCCAGCCAGAGCATCGTCAGCGACTTGCCCGAGCCCTGGGTGTGCCAGACGACACCGCCGCGGTCGTCGGCCGTCTTCGCCGCGACCATGCGGTCGATGGCCTTGTTCACCGCGATGAACTGCTTGTAGCGGCAGAGTTTCTTGACCTTCCGCCCGCCCTCGGTGTCGAACACGATGAAGTTCTTCACCAGGTCGAGGAGGTTCGCGGGCCGCAGGGTGCTGTAGAGCAGCACGTCCTGGGGCGTGGGCTTGCGACCGATCTGTGCTTGGAGAGCCTTGGTCTCCTTGGGGTAGCCCTCCTTCCACTCGAAGAAGAACCGGCCCGGCGTGCCGACGGTCCCGTAGCACGCCGCCTGGCCGCAGGTGCCGATGACGATCTGCACGGTCTCGAAGAGCCTGGGGGCACCTTCACCGCGCCATTCGTCGTCGGCCTCCTGGTAGCGGCGGAGCTGTTTGATCGCCTCCTGTCGCCACTGGTCGCCTTTCGTGGGTGACTTGCACTCGATCACCACGAGCGGGATGCCGTTGACGAAGCACACGATGTCCGGCTTGACGTGGTGCTTCGTGCCGTGGACCCGGTACTGCTTGGTGACGATGAACTCGTTGGCGGAGGGGTCCTCGAAGTTGAAGAACGCGACAGTTTGCCCCTTGCGCCCCTCCCCGAGGTCCTGCTCGATGGACATGCCGTAGGTGAGGTGGTTGTAGAGGGCCTGGTTGGCCTCGGTGAGGCTGACCGCGGGCACGTTCACGACCTGCTTGATCACCTTCGCGACGTTCTCAGACGACATCCACGGGTTGAGCTTCTTGAGGGCATCGGCGACGCGGCGTTCTAGAATCGCCTCTTTGAGGGTGGACCGCTCCGCTTCGAGCGTCTCGGGATCGACGTAGGTGTACCCGAGGTCTTCGAGGAGGTTCACCGCCGGGGTCTCCGACAGCTTGTCCTCGTTCCAGCCGTAGGCCGTCGGGCTCATTTGCCTGCCTCCCCCGCGAGATGTTCCAGGAGCGCGTCCAAGACTTCATGCCGCCCATTCGGATACCAAATCGGAAAGATGTGTCGCTCTTCCAAGAAGCGCTCCCCCACAGCGCCCGTTCTGTACGGAAGGATGGCGTAGTGCTGGGGGAGATAGCGAGCGTCCTCTCGGTCGACGAGATGTCGGAAGAGGCCGAGAGTGCGATCCGCACCGAGACTGCAACCCACGAACAACATCGTCACGGTGGAGAACAACACGCGGAGCCCTCTTGGAATCGGCAGTGCGAAATCGAAGCGGCCATCCCCTCCGTATGCACCGTCGTACTCACTCTTCGTCAGCACGCGCGACTCCGCGTTGTCGATGTCACCGTGCAGCTTGAGCAGGGCCGTCTGACCTGAAGCCACACACCGACAGAAGTCAGATGACTGATGGCCAAGCAGGACCGGCCGTAGGGATGGGCCGAAAGTGTGCTCCAGGACCGGGTCGAAATTGGTCGTAACCACCGCGCCCGAGGCGATCTTCGGGAGAGTCCGGACTGCGCCCTGCGGCAGCCCACGAAGCTGGAACGACGATCGATAGCGCTCTCGAAATGCATTCACGCCGAGGCGCTCAACGACAACCGTCGCGGCGTCCTCGAATCGTCCCTTCCGCATCTCGGATGTTACGACGCGTTTGCATCCTGACTCCGAGGCCAACAGGGCCAGAAAATCCGACCAACCCGGCATCCCAGAGGGAACTGACATCCCCGCGCCTACGAACGGGACGACGCACCCTCGGCCGACCCGATCTAGAAGATCGGTGAACCGCGCCGTGTTCCGCTTTCCGACGTTGTTGGGCAGCCCGTCCGTGAGCGACGCCTCAAGTCTTGCATCGATCCAATCGGCTTTTCGCTGGCGGTACGCGTCCAGGTCGAGATCGAAGAGGGCCCGGGACGGCGAGACGGGCCTGCCGACCAGTTCCAGGAGTGCGCGACGGACATCGGGCGATGCCTCGCCGTCAAACCAATCTTCGAATCGCTCGTCTCGCTCAGTCACCTCCGGTCGCCTCCGTTCGCACTCGGAGCTCGCCTGTGAGGAGGACGGACATGAGAGCAGACTTCAGTTGGCTCAATCGTACAAGCCCTTGCGCCTCCGTCTCCAGCCTGTCGTCGGTTCTCGCGAGAACGTCCGCGATGGCGTCCTGTTCCACACGTCCAGGGATCGGGAACTTCCTAGGATAGAGGTGCTTGTTGTTGAGCTGCGGGATACCCGAGTTGTCGCTCAGATTGAACAAGCCTATCCATAGGAGGAGGTACCGGAAGAACTGGGGATTCAGGTCCGCGAGGGGAGCAAGGACCATGAGGTTGGGATCGACGGCGGTCGCTCGCAACAGGAGGCGGACGCGGTTCTTGAAAATCGCCGCACCTCGCTTGGGGAACACGAGGTGACCGTCGGCGTAAGTCCTAATCTTGGAATTGGCGGCGGAGTCAAACGACTGCTCGCCCACCCTGATCCAACGACGGTTCTCGGGCATGTTGAAGGCGTTGACCTTGATGAACAAAGAGTCCCCCTCCTCCCCGTCTGCGAAGACGATCGAGGAGGGTCCGTAGCCGCCGTACAGCTTGAACAGCTCTGCTCCCTCCACCACCTCCCACTCCTCCGGGATTTGGCCGATTTCGGTTTGCTTGAACTTCTTGTGGCGGCCGGGGAGGCCGTTGGTGAGCAGCTCCTGCATGAGGCCCTTCTTGACCACCTGCACCTGGTCGATGACCGCCTGGGTCGCCTCAATGGCCTCATCCACCGACGACAGGATCGCCGCAATCTTCCGCTGCTCGGGGAGGGGCGGCAGCGGGAGAGTCGCGTCGAGTACATCTGAACGTTTGATGCCAGGAATGAAGCCGACCGCTGCCCGACGCATCTCGTCGGTTAAACGCTCCAAAGTGTAGAAGACAAACGCGGAGTCCCACTCTTTGGGGCGCACCGCCATGAGCTGCCGACTGATGCAGTAGTCGTCGTCCGCCATGGCGAGCTTGCCTGTCCCCGAGCCCTTCACGGTCAGAAGGATGTCGCCTGCCGAGCAGCGAGTTTTCGGGACGTGGGTGTACTTCGTCACCACCACGCGGCCATCCGGAAAATCAGCGGGCCCGGTAATATAGGGCACGCCCGAGGGGTCGTCGCCGTAGTCGGCAGCATCGATGTGCTGCCCTGATACCAGTGAGATGCCGTCTCCCAGACGCGCATCCGTCCAGGTTTCAGCCATACCCCAACTCCTCCAAGAACCCGTTCATCTTCGCCTGAGCCTCGGCCCGCGCCGTTTCCAGCTCCCGCAGCTTCGCCACCGCCGTCGCCACGTCGATCTTCTCCTCGGCCTCGGACGTGTCCACGTAGCGCGAGATGTTGAGGTTGAAGTCGTTCTTCTCGATCTCCTCCAGGTCCACCACGCGAGCGTACTTCTCCACGTCCTTGTAGGCGTGGAAGGTCTTGGCGATCTTCTTCACCTCCTGCTCGCGCAGGTAGTTCTGGTTGCTGCCCTCCTTGAACTCGCCCGAGGCGTCGATGAACAGCACCTTGCCCTTGCGGCCGTTGCCCTTCTTGCGGCTGAGCACGAGCACGGCGGCCGGGATGCCGGTGCCGTAGAACAGGTTCGGGGGCAGGCCGATGACCGCCTCGAACAGGTCCTCGCGGAGCATGCCCTCGCGGATACTGCCCTCGGCCGCGCCCCGGAAGAGCACGCCGTGGGGCATGACCACGCCCACCTTGCCACCGTCGTTGATCGTCGCGGCCATATGCTGGACGAAGGCCAGGTCGCCCTTGGTCTTGGGAGGCACGCCGAACCGGAACCGCCCGAACTTGTCCGCCTCAGCCACCTCGCGGCCCCACTCATCGAGGGAGAACGGCGGATTGGCGATCACCCGGTCGTAGAGGATCAGCTCGCCGTCCTCGACGAGCTTCGGGTCGCGGATCGTGTCGCCTTTCTCGATTCGGGCGCTCGGGCGACTGTGCAGGAGCATGTTCATTTTGCAGATGCCCCAGGTGCCCAGGTTCTTCTCCTGCCCGTGGAGCGTCAGGTCGTACTGGTTGCCACCGTGGCGCGCCACGTAGGTCGCACACTGGACGAGCATGCCGCCCGAGCCACAGGTGGGGTCGCAGATCCGCATGCCCTCCTTGGGCTGAAGTAGCTCCACGATCAGCTCCACCACCTTGTGGGGCGTGTAGAACTCGCCGCCCTTCTTGCCCGCGTCGTCGGCGAAGCGCTCGATCAAGTACTCGTACGCACGCCCAAGCATGTCCGGCTCGCTCAGAGAATCATTCCGGAGGTTCAACCTGGAGAAGTGCTGGACCAGACGCCCCAGCACCGTGTCGCGGTTCTTGGTGTCGCCCAGTCGGTTGGGGTCGTTGAAGTCGATGGCGAGCAGCACGCCTTCGAGCGAGGCAGAGTTCGCCTCTTCGAGAGCGGCGCACGCCTTGTTGAGCGCGGTGCCCACGTTCGTGGCCGTTGCCTGGATCGCAGACCATCGCGCCTTCTCGGGCACGAAGAACTGGTGCTCGTCGGGATCGTTCCAGGCGACATCCTTGTCTTCGCCCTCCTCGACCAGCTTCTGTGCCTCCTCCTCGAAGCGGTCGCTGAGACGCTTGAGGAACAGCATCCCGAAGATAAAGCTCTTGTAGTCCGAGGAGTCGATGGAGCCCCGAAGGATGTCCGCCGCCGACCAGAGGTGCTTCTCCAGCTCGGTGACGGTCAGCTTGCCCTCGGTCGGCAGCTCGATCTGTTCTGGTTCCTCGTCTCCGGCCTTCGCCCTCGACCGGCCTCGACCGGCCTTCGCGGCGGGCACCGAACCTGCGTCGCCGGGCTGCTCGCGCCCGAGGATGCGGTCGGCGATGCTTGCCTTGGTGCGACCGCTGTCGTCGAGCCCGCCCGCGCGACAGATGGCTTTCAGCTCGTCACGGCTGAGCGCGTCGAGGATGCCTTCGTACGACACCCGCCGAGACTGCGCGAGCGCGTCCACGAACTCGTCCTTCCCCGCGCGGGAGGGCACGTCGACTTCGAAGCCGCTGGCCAGCTCAACGAGCCGCTTCTTCGAGAGGGTTGCGAGGGCATCACGTTGGGGTAGCGAGGACATGAGGGCACTTCGGGCATCGGAGCGGGCGGATCAGCCCACTCGCATGCGTACCGAATCCTACAATCGCGGCCGCACACCGCGGAAGCGCGATGGAGCCGGCCGCTTGAATCGCGGTCGTCGGCCGCCGGGCACGGCTTACTCCTCCCCGAGGGCTTCGAGCGCCGCACGGTCTTTCTTGCGGCGTGGGTCGAGGAGCAGAACCGCGGGCCGCACGTTGAGCGCCTCCGCGATCTTCGCGAGGTTGCCGAGCGAGGGGTTTCGCTTGCCGGACTGGATCTGCGACAGCATCGGCTGCGCGATGCCTGTCTCGGCCTCCAGATCGACCTGCCGAAGGCCTCGTGCCTCGCGTAGCTCTCGAATGCGGCGCGAGAGCAGCTTCCGCAAGGCGTCTTCGGGAGACGGCACTGCGAAGACGGTAGGCAGCCCCGATTGGCCTGGTATTGCACACGGCAATATTGCATGGTGGGATGGAGCGCTTGGAGATCCTTCCAGGCTGGCGATGCGGCGGCCTCGATGTACCCCCACCAGCAGCACCCACACCCCGGCCCATATCAGCACCCGCAGCCCGCGACGCCGAAGCCCGCCGCCAAGGTCGGGACCATCATCGCCCTCGTGTTCGGTGGGCTGTTCGCCACCTGCGGGGTTTGCGGCGGAATCGCGAGTCTGACCGATCCCGAGGCCGACCGCACCGCCTCCTCGGCCCCTGCCAACCGCGCCGGGATCCCGGAGCGACCGCCAGCGAGCGCGGGCGCCTTGACCACGCCGGAGTGCGAAGCGGCGCTTCGGAATGTGGACCGCCTGCTACCGGGCGCAGGCCAAGGCGCGCCGGCCGGAGCATGTCGCGATGCACCAACCTGGGACGACCCCGAGGAGTGGCGTTGCGCCGCGAAGGCGGAGCGTCTCGCGGAACTCCAGCTCTGCGGGAGGTACTGGATGACGCTCGTGGCGACGTATATGGACAAGCAGCCCGCGTCGCTAGCCGGCCCGAGCCCGACAGGTGGAGTCGGAGCCGATCTCGGGATCGGCAACGCCGGACGGAAGCGCCTGGCGACCGTGGCGAAAGCGTACGGCGTGACCGTGCGCCAGGTGGGCGACAAGGCAGCCAAGGCGTCCGAGCTGTGCCTCGGCGGCATGGAGGCGGTGGCCAGCAATCCGGCGCTCGCCGTCCGCAAGGTCGAAGGTGCGTTGGAGTTCGCGGCTGGAGTCGCCGGCAACGAGGCCACTCGCACAGCGATGCCCCTCGATGACCTCTTCGTGGCGTACGTGACGATGGAGTGCCCCGACCCATCGTAGAGACTCGGTGCCCCGGATGACGCTCCCCCTTTTCGCCGAGACCCGCTGTTCCCCCATCATCCTGCTCGACCTCAACCACACCCTGGCTGAGAACAGCGCGAGCCGCTTCGCGTTCGCCGGGAACTACGCGGTCTGGATCACCCAGCACGAGCGCTATCGTCGGTGGCTGGTCGAACTGCTGCGTGAGCGCACCGTCCTCCTGGTGACAGCGCGCCACCGCCGGTACGAAGCGACGACTCTCGCCCGGATCGCCGAGACCTGCGGTGGCTGGGGGCCGGCGGGGAGCTACTTCCGGAACGGCGACGACACGCCGCCCGCCTTCAAGGCCCGCGCATTCACGGACGCGATTTCCGTGACCTGGGGAAGTGACCCCGAGGCCTATCTCGCCTTGGAGTCGAACGCAGCGACGCGGCGAGCGTACGCACGCCTGGGCGTTCGAGCCGTTCCCGTCCCCCGCGGCCGCGGCCAACTCGGACAATCGCGATCTCTTGCAACTGGCCGACCTCTGGAACAGCAAGCCCGGTCGGTAGGCGCGAGTCACCGAAGCGATGGCGCTTCGGCGTCTGCGGTGGCGCTACGGATGGTGCGCGAAGGGGCGCTTCGGCGCCGAGGTTTGCACCCGATGGGCGAGGAACCATGGCGAGGCGCGACTCGCATAACGTCGCGTCGTGGCCGTTGGCGGCCGCGAATCCAGGACCTGCGGTTTGGACCCCGGGTCCAACGTCGACGCGAGTACGGAACCACGGGTGCAAACTCTCCTTGAACGGGCGCGATCCGGATGCGACACAAGGATCGTGCCTTCGCGTCCGCCGAGATCGACGAGCGGTCATCGCGGTCGGCGGACAAGCGAGGCGCAGTACCGAGCCATGCTCGACTCTCATCGTGCCGAGCTTGGGCAGCACATGCTCGCCGCTCGTGCCGCGGGCGTGTCATACAGGACAGCCCTCAAGGCGTTCAAGCAGGGGTTCGGGCCGGGCATGCCTCCCATCGCGGACGTCATCCGTCGTGAACAACGCGACGCTCGGGCCCTCCTGTCCGCCGAGGAGCAACGGGAGCAGCAGCGGCAGTCCGACGTCGGCCGGCTGGCGCGAGAGAACGTCGCCGCGCGCGCCGATCAGGGCCGAGCCGTCAGGATGGCCCGCGTGAACAGCTTGGCCAACCTAGTCATCGCTCAGGACCTCCTCACCGCCGCCATGCCGGTGAGCCACCGAGTTGCGGCCGCGCTGGAGGACCCAGACTGGAACCCAACGCCCGCCGAGGCAGTGACGCTGCTCCTGGCCTTCGTCGCGATCTCGCGACAGGCGATTGCGAACGCGAATCTGGTCGAGGACATGGAGGCGCGGATCCTCGGAGCGGCGGACGTCCCGCCTCCGCCGCAACCGGACATGACCATCGAGGAGGCCGTCCGGACACTCGCCCAAGGGGAGCGTTCGCTCGAACGGGTTCGTCGTCGGGCTCGGCTTCGCGAGGCAGTTGTACGGCGTGGCGCCCCCTCGGATGCAAGAGATCGTGCGAGTAGCACGTAGCGCCCTCGTCTCGGATGCAAGAGATCACGCCGGTACGCGTAGACATGACCAGGTGCGAGTCGATCTCGGCTTAGGGCGGCCGGCTACGGCTAGGCGGGCGGAGCTTCTGCTCGCGACTGACGACGACAACGCCCTAACTGTTCTTGAACATCTGCTTCAAGTAGGCGGAGAGGCTGCCCGCCACAAGCATCACGTCCGGAAGTGCACCGACGAATAGATGAACAGCGTCGTAGAACTCCGCAACGAGCGGCAGGACTTCTTCTTGTCGTAGATCCGCGATGAGCTTGTACTGCGCGACGGCATCCGCACCACGGTGAGCGATGGCGTTGTTGCGCAAGTCGCCGAATCTCTTGGTGATCCGCTCGCGTGTTTTTCGAACGGCCCGCAGGGCCTTCGTCATGTCCTCCTTGGAGGCTTCAGGAATTCCCAGGTTTGACAGTGCTTCGCGGAATCGCCGGCCGGTCACTTCGTCGAGGTCCCACTCGTAGATCGTCAGCAATGTGACGCGCATGGCGAGGCCGCGCATCCATGCATCTGGGTGGGTCAGCATGTCCACCTTGAGCGCCTGGATGTCTCGCTCTGCGAGTAGGAAGTGCAGCGCGACGTTGAAGATCGTGCGCGAGTCGTCAAGCCCTCCATCTTGGACTTCGGCTAGCTTTGCTAGGGCCGCAGCGATGGCCTTGTCCGCAGCCTGCATTCGAGCGCGCTCGCGTCGATGCAGCCGCGGGCGCACGATCCTGCGCCCAAGCGCAACGCTCGCTGGGCGCATCTTCAGCTCGACCCACCGCCGCACCGCTTCGGGCTTGGCTCGGCCCATCCGCAGCATCAGAGCCTGAACTTCGAGGAGTCGCGGGAGAATCTTGTCGGCTATGGATCGTCCCCGCGTCGGCATCGCCGTCGGATTCTAAGCCCGACTGGTGCTCGTCGAGTTCTGGGGAAGCGATGCCCGTACTCGGGCGGCGCGAGCGCGCGTTGTCCGGGGATTGCTCTCCGGAGCGCCAACGAGGTGTAATTCGGTCGGCCGTCGGTAAGACGGTCCCCGTGGATGCTTCCAGACCGCCTGGCCGTGCATTCTCGACCTCGGATTCGGTCGGACGGTGCCTGGAATACCCTCCAACTGACCGCCCCTCCGCAGGCGAGGCGGCCGGAACGGCCGCCGAGGCGCGGGGGCTGGTCGGTTGCGTGGGTATGGAGAGGGCGGAGCAAGGTGAGCGCGAGCCCGCGTCAGCGGGCGAAGCGCTTGCCGACCGCCCTCATGCGAAGACAGCAGGGGTCCCGTGCGAGCCCGCGCAAGCGGGCGAGTGGGACTCCGATGTCTCGCTGACGCACAACCTCCTGGATCTGGTCGAAGACCACGCCGAATCGGAGCCGGACGCTTGGGACGGTCTCGCCCTGGGGCCGGACGGTGAGGTGCACCCAACTGTGGAGGGAGTCACGCTTGCGACCCCGACGATCCGCCACCTGCGCGTAGCGGCGTCGCGAATGCGCTGGCCAGGGGGAGTCCCGAACCCGCTGCCGGGCGATGTCGACAAGCTCGCGGGTGCCATCGAGCAGTGGTTCGACGCCCGCTTCCCACGGGGGCACGTGCTCCGGGTGTTGACCTGGATCGAATGCCATGGAGCGCGGCTTCACGAGGGGCGTTCACCAGCCCCCACCGAACTCCCGGATTGGTGCCGTCGGCTCGGCCTGCCCTGTCGGACGAACGCTGCTTTCGCGACGGTCGCCCTCTGGTCCCAGTTCCTGGCCCGGTTCCCACAATACGCAGGGGATGTCGATCCCCGGCTCTACGACGCGTTCCAGCGAGCCATCGAAGGAGCCTCACGGTCGCCTCGCCCCCGCACATCTCGCCAGGCATCGGCCGTCTCCGGCAAGTGGAAGGTCTTCGGCGACTTGGCGCGAGTGTTGGGCATGACCAACGCCAAGTCGGCAGCCTCCCTCAAGACCGAGGTCACGCGATGTCGCCGGGAGATGCAGGCCGCCGGCTTGTTGTAGGTCCTGGCGCGCGGCCGTTCACAACGTGCTTTTGAGGGGAACTCCCGCAGTCCTCTACAGCCTGGATCCCGAAGGGGCTAGGACGGAGACATGTTGTCGCCCTCCGGACCCCATCCGAGCCCGCAGACGATCCGCAAGATCGCGGCCAAGGCCGCAATGCACGAGAAGACCGTCCGCCGGTTCTTCCGCGGTCTCCCTGTTCAGCCAACGACTCGCGACCGAATCCGCGACGCGCTCCGCGAACTTGGCCTCCCCCCGACGCGCACTGCCGACTGACGCCGAAGCAGCCACCTCAACCAACACCAAGGCCACCGCACGCCGGCAAGCAGACGCGGTGGCCCCGGAGATGATCCATGTCGACCGTAGCACAGAACCCATTTGCCCTCCATTCCCAAACCCGCTTGGCCGCAGCTCGCGAGGCTCCTCCGCCTCCTCCCCCAACCGAGCCGCGTTGCATCGCGTCGCTGATGGTCGATGGGGGCACTTCCTTTCGCCTGACCGTTCCGGTGAAGAAGTGGGGCCGCCGCATGAAGGAACTGGTCAAGGACCTCAAAGTCGAGGCAAGTATGGCAAGCGAGCGTCGGTTCGCGTTCGGCATCAACATCGCTGGCCTCGCTGGCCTCGACTCGGAGCAGTGGCCCGAGGTTGACGAAACGAACGAACTGCACGCCTTGGTCACGGTGAAGGGCTTCACGGGGCGGTTGATCGAGATCGAGTTCAAACACTCCGCCTTCATCAAGCTCGATCTTCGGAATGGAACAATCACCGTCCAGGTGAAGGCCGTCGAGGTCTGGGCACGAGGCCTGCACGCATGGATGCGCTGGCTCGACCTCATCGGCCGTCTTTTCACGGGGCAGGGCTGTACGCCCGAGACGAGCTACGCCGCCGGATGGCGAACGTGGAACCTCGAACTCTGCAGCGATTTTGTCGGCCTCGCGATGCATCGAAGTGACGCCGACTTCTTCGCCGGCCGGGGCAAGCGGCGCACCTTCGGCCAGCTTGCAACCGACGAACAGGTCGTCGCCGCCTCCAAGTTCGGGGGAGCCGTCGAGACGATCATGATCGGCAAGCGCGGTGATTGGGCGACGATGTGCGTCTACCACAAGACCCGCCAGCTCCGCGCCGCGAAGGGGAGCACTGCCGCTGAGTCGATGTACGCGCCGGCTTGGCATAGGTCGGGCAACTACCATCGTGCATGGGACGTGACTCGCGTCGAGATTCGACTCGGCCATCGTTCGCTGCTGTTCCACACCGACAGAGACGAGGAACTCGACCTTCGGGACCCGGTAGCGCTGCTGGACCGGACGACACTCGGGCGGGTCTGGGCATCCGAGACCCAGCGCCGGCGGCTGACCTCCGGGACCAACACGCGCTCGACGCGTCGTCCGACGGATCCTCGCTGGATTGCCGTCCAGAAAGCGGCCGCGGAAGTGGTTCCGACGGGCAACGAGGCTGACTTGCTTCGCGTCAGCCGGGAGGTGAAGGCGCGCGTACGAGAGGATGTCGTCGCGCGCGACCTTCAGACGCTCGTGCGAGTCGTATTGCGCCTCGATCTCCTCGGCCGCCTCGACCGATCCCTGCTGGCCGTAGCGCTCGACGATGCCCGCCAGAGCATGGGAGCGAAGCGGTTCGACGAGATCCTGGCTCGCGTGACCGCTGAGTGCCAGTTCCTGAACCGCCCTCTCATGGATAGTGGCGACCGTCGAGGTGTCGGCTTGGTCTCAGGAGACCACGGCCGGGGCTCGACACGCCGAGAACCACGCGTCGCCCTTCCTCCTTGTGGCATCCCGTATCCCGAGGTGGGCAAACATCCAGCTCCCACGGCGGGTGCCAGGCATGTGGCGGACGGGCTGCCCTCATGAGCGGCGCGAAGGACCGGGCTGCGGAGCGCCGGGCTCTTCAGGATCAGGCTCCGCGGGAGCTGCCGACGGTTCTTACCGCGGCGGAGGTGGCCAAGTTCCTCCGCGTGAGCAGGAAGACGGTCTACGACGCGGTCGCCACCGGTGACCTGCCTGGGTTCCGGATCGGCAATCGTCTCCGCTTTCATCGCGACGAAGTGCTACGGTTATTCCGCCAAGAACGCGTTGTCCCCAACCGAACGGGACGACGACGATGAGCGTCTACAAGAGAACGTGGCCAACAAAGAACGGCACGACCGGCACCACCTGGATGGTCCAGATCGAGTGGCGGAACCCGGACGGGACCCGGCGGAGCATCCGCCGCAAGTCGCCGATCCAAACCAAGCGGGGAGCCGAGAAGTACGAGCGGGAGGTGCGTGCCGCCCTCGCCGACGGCTCCTACGGGAAGGAGGTCAAGCGCATGCCCACGGTGGCCGAGTTCGCCGAGGAGTTCATGCAGACGTACGTGAAAGCGAACAACAAGCACAGCACCTGCGAGGACAAGAGGTCGATGCTCCGCCACCACCTCGTCCCGTTCTTCGGGCGGATGAAGCTCGACGAGATCGGGCCGCGGGAGATCGAGCGGTACAAGGCTGCGAAGCTGCGAACGCACTCGGTGAAGACGGTCACCAACCAGCTCTCCGTCCTACGGAAGATGCTCAACGTGGCGCACGAGTGGGAGATCATCGGCGGGGTCCCGAAGTTCCGCTGGATGAAGCTACCGGAGTCGCGGTTTCGGTTCCTCGACTTCGACGAGGCGGAGCGGCTTCTCGATGTGGCGAAGAAGGAGCCGGATCAAACGTGGTGGACGATGGCCCTCGTGGCCCTCAACACCGGGATGCGTCAAGGCGAGCTACTCGCCATCGAGTGGGACGACATCGATCTGGTCGCCGCGCGGCTGGTCGTCCGGCGCTCGGTGACCCGGGGCGTCCTCGGGACCCCGAAGAGCGGTCGCAACAGGCAGATCGATCTGAACTCGCGGGTGGTCGCCGCGCTTCGAAGCCATCGGCACCTGCGCGGGCCGCTGGTGTTCTGCAACGAGGACGGCTCGATGCTCACGAAGAACCAGTGCCGCCGGCCACTTCGGAAGCTTCAGCGCCGGGCGGGGCTGATGGAGCTGGCCTGGCACGACCTGCGGCACACGTTCGCCTCCCATCTCGCGATGCGGGGCGTGCCGATGAAAGCCATCCAGGAGCTGATGGGCCACAGCACGATGAAGATGACCATGCGCTACGCGCACCTCACTCCCTCGGTTCGGCGCGACGCGGTGGAGAGGCTGGTCGAGCCGGCGCCGCAGTACATGAGCGGTACACAGACGGCCAACCAAAGCGAATCGGGCAGCTAGGTCTCCCTAACTGCCCGATTCTCAGTGGAGGCGCCGGGAGTCGAACCCGGGTCCGGAAGTCCTTGAACAGGACGTCTACGTGCGTAGTCATCAGTATTTGGGTTTGAGGTCTGGCACGCCCGATGACCGGCGATCTTTGACCCGAGCCCCGAAGTTTCGCCGCAACGCCGAGGCACTCGTTGCGACTAGCCCGTGTGATGACGACCCCGCCCTACTCGGGCTCCTCAGGCGGGATCGCGACGCCTAATTAGGCGACGGCGGCCAGTTGGCCGTAGTTGCTATCGTTTGCAACTGTGGTTTCCATACCGTTTTTGACACGGCGGTGTGGCCCCGCGACACGCAGTCTCTGCTCTCGAAAACCCCCGTCGAAACCGTTGCACCCCCAGAAACTGGAGTTGGTCGCTACGCACCCGGAGAAGCCCAGGAGGCAGCAGCGCGACGCCGGGGAGGCGACGTGCCAGGCCGCCAGTATGTGTCCGCGCCCCCGCCTGCGCAACCCCGCGCGCGCGAGAAAAACGCGCACCTGCGGCCTTCACAGCGACGGCCAGATCACCACGTAGAACGCGATCAGCAGCAGCATCCCCACGCCCGTCACCGCCGCCGCCACGCTGCCCGCGTTGCGCTTGTCCAGCGCCATGCTCACGTGCGCCGCCAGACCGTACAGCACCGGCGCGATCCACAGCGCGCTCAGCTGCACCAGCGCCGTCTCCGAGAACGCGTCGAAGAACACGATGTACAGCAGCGCCGCGCTGCCGCCCCCAACCCCGATGCACGCGTTCGCAATCTTCGACAGCCGCAGGTCGCTGTGCCCCAGCGCCGTCGTGTCTCGCACCGCCAGCGCTCCGCCCGGGTTGGCCAGCACCTCGCGCGCCAGCGCAGCGCTGCCCAGCCGCTTGCCCACCACCGGCTCGAGCATCCCGCTCAGCGCCGCGCGCACCCCCGTGGGCAGCCCCGCGCCCACCTTCGCCAGGTCTACCTTGCCGCTTTGATCGTCCAGCGGCATGTCCTCGGGCCGCACCCGCGTCGCCACCACCAGCACCGTCATCGCGGCCGCGTACAGGTCGCTCGCCGGCTGGCTCTGCCCCATCATCTGCTCCATCGGGAAGTAGCCGAACGTGCCCACGGTCGTCGACCCCTCCCGGCTGTGGTTCTTGATCGCCCCGAAGTCCACCAGGTGCGGCTGCCCCTGCGCGTCCAGGATCACGTTCGCCGGCTTGATGTCGCGGTGGATCACCGGCGGCGCCAGCGAGTGCAGGTACTCCAGCACCCCCAGCAGCGCGTCGAGCAGCCGCGTCAGCGCCTGTCCCTCGAGGACCTCTCCCGAGGCGAGGTGCTCCTCGAGCGATCGGCCCTCCACCCGCACGTAGATCGACACCAGCGAAGCACCCTGCAGCGATCCGAGCGCCGCCACCGGGTGGGCTGCCGCGCCGTCGTGCGCGAAGAACTCCACGTGGCGCGGAATGTTCGGGTGCGACAGCGAGCCCAGCACCCGCGCCTCGCGTTCGAAGAGCTCCAGCGACTTCCAGTCGTCCATGCGCTGCAGCTTCAGCTGCTTGACCACCACGCCCACGCCGTCCTCCGACGTCGCCGCCCACGCCCTGCCAAACCCGCCCTCGCCCAGCGGCCGCTCCAGCCGGTACCGACCGTGCTCGCCCTCGAGCCAGTCCCCCTCGCGCAGCTCCAGACCGGCACCCACGACCGAAGTGTACGTGTGCCCGATCTCCGGCGCGGCGTTCGCCACTAGGACCAACCGTCGCATGCTCGTTTTGCGACTTGTGCGACCTCGGCATACCTGCCATACCGATCGCGATGGTCGGTCCACTGCAGGCGGTCGCGCTCCTTCTCCCTCTGCTCGCCGACGCCTCGCTGGCCCAGCCCATCGAGCCGCAGCACATCTACGGCGGCGACTACGTCGACACCTGCGGCTGGCCCTCCGTCGTCTACCTCTCGGGCTCCGGCGGTGCCTGCACCGGCACGCTCATCCACCCGCGCGTCGTCCTCACCGCTGCGCACTGCGTCGTGCAAGACACCCCGAGCACCGTTCGCTTCGGTGAGACCGCCGCCTCCGCCCAGCAGCTCACCGACACCATCACCTGTCGCCAAGGGCCAGGGTGGAACGGCAACACCGCCCAAGGCCAAGACTACGCCTACTGTCTGCTCGACGCCGCCGTCACCTCCGTCCCGATCGTCCCCGTCGTCAGCGGGTGCGAGGCCTCGGCGATCTACTCTGGCGCTCGCATCATGCACGTCGGCTTCGGCCAGGAAGAGGATGGGTCGAGCGGCCGCAAGAAGATGCTCGAGCTCAACATCAACACGATCACCGGCAGCGGCGAGATCATCTCGGGCACCCCCGACGAGATCATCTGCAACGGCGACTCGGGCGGCCCCACCTTCGTCTACCTCGATCCCGCCCAGGGCGGCGATGGCAGCTGGCGCGTCGCCGCCATTCACTCTTGGGCCCAGGGTGCCGACCCCACCGACCCCAACTGCCAAAACCAGGCCGGCAGCGTCTTGGTCACCAACGCCATCGACTGGATCGAGCAGGACTCCGGCATCGACATCACACCCTGCGCTGACGGCAGCACCTGGAGCCCTACCTCCTTGTGTGGCGACATCCCCGTCGACCCGTGGCTCATGGACGGCGGCTACCCCAACTGCACCCCGGGCGGCGAGACCATCGAGTGGGCCGCGATCTGTGGCCCCGGCCTCGACGCCAACCCCGACGCCGCCGCGCCCGTCGTCTCGGTCGTCTCTCCGGTGATGGGCGACACCTTCGACGTCGATGGCACCGCCTCCGTCCAGGTCACCGCCGAGGTCACCGACGAGGGCTGGGGCGTCGACGCGGTCTCCATGACGATCCGCGACGTTGCCACCGGCGACGCGCAGGAGGACGTCCGCAACGAGTGGCAGTCTTGGACCTGGGACCTGACGCTGCCCGCCGGGTCGTACGAGGTGCTCGTGCACGCCACCGACCACGCCGGCAACGCCTCACAGGACCAGGTCGTCTGCTTTGGCGTGGGCGAGCCCGGGTGCGGGGTTGGAGGATCCGAGGGCGGCGACGAGTCGAGCGGCGGCCTCTCGGGAGGCACCGGCGGGGGGGAGACCGGGGCCGCGAGCGACACCGCCTCGGGCACGGGCGGCCCGGGAACGACCTCGGGTGCTGGCTCGGCCGGGGAGGGGAGCGGCGGCGACGGTGGCTCCTCGGGCGCGGCGTCGGGCTCGGGCGGTGGTGGCGGCTGCTCCGTGGGCGGAGGTCCCGGCGCGCTCGGCTGGCTGCTACTGGGCGTCCTCGTCCCGCTTCGGCGGCGGCGGTAGTGCGTCGTCCACCGCGTCGAGCTTCCGCATCAGCATGTGCGCGTCGGGCTCTTCGTCGGCCAGCTCCGCCCGCGCGGCCTCGAGGTGTCGACGCGCCGTCGCGGCCTGCCGTCGCCGGGCTTCGAGCAGCGCCAGCCCATACCAGGCGCGCGCGCGCGTCAGCGTGCTGCCCGACTCGCCCGTCGCCACCTCGAGCAGCGGTCCGCTCGCGCCCTCGGTGACGCCTCGGCGGATCCCGTTGACCCACAGGTCGACCCGCGCCGCCCGGCGGTCGTCGTCGTCGGTCGCGTCGCGCAGTGCCTGCTCGAAGTGGCGCCCCGCCGCCTCGTCGTCCCCGCGTGCCTCGACGATCCTCCCGCGCAGCAGCGTCTGCCGGTTCGTGGTGACCGGAAGCCCCTGCGACCAGCGGTCGTACGCATCGAGGCCGTCCTCGGCGTCGTCGAGCTCGCCCAGGTTCGCCTGGTACCAGGCCAGGTTCTCGTACATCTGCGCCACGTTGGGGAGTGGCGGCTTCAGCCCTGCGGCGAGCAACGCTTCGAGGGCGCGTCGGGACGCATCGCGGGCTTCGGGCAGCCGCTGTGCCCGCGCGTACGTGCGGGCGAGGTCGGAGAGCCGCCCCGCCGTGTTGACGTGGTTGGGGCCGTAGAGCTTCGTGTACCGCTCGTGTGCGGCCAGATGATCTTTGATCGCGCCGTCGTAGTCGCCTTGCGTGTGGCGCAGCCGGGCTCGGACGGTGTGGGCCCGCGCGAGCGCGGGGTGCCACGGGCTGACCGTGGGCTCGTCGAGCACCGACGAGAGCAGCGCGCCGGCCTCCTCGGGCTCGTCGTTGAACAGCAGCAGCTCGGCCAGCAGCGCGCGGGCCTCGACGCCGCTGGGCTCCTCGAGCGATCCGTGTTCGTCGAGGTACGCCACGCGCTCTCGTGCCATCGCCTCTGCCTCGTCGAGCTTTCCCGCGAGTCGGTACACGTCGAGCCGCCGGGGGATCATCTCGATGCGCACCCACTCGCCGTCGGGCAGCGACGAGGCGAGCGCCGCGCCCATGCGATCGAGGAACAGCGCAGCCTTCGTGTCCCGCTGGTGGATCCCGCGGACGCGCGCCAGCTCGAACAGCACGCTCGTCGTCGCGTAGCGGACCTCCTCCTCGAGCCCGATCGCCAGGGCCTCTTCGAGCACCGCGACCGACTCGCCCACCCGGTTGCGAAACGCCAGGTAGGAGCCGAGCGTGCCGCGTAGCCCCACGCGCAGCGGTCCGTAGTCGAGCGCGTCGGCGGCGGCGATGATCGCCTCGAACTCGCGCTCGACCTCGGCGCCATCGTCGACAGCCCGCCTGAAGAGGTCGTTGCTCTCGACCTCGAGCTCGAGGATGCGGGCGCGGTCTTCGGGGTCGTCGGGCGGTGGGTAGTAGGCCTGCAGGTACTCCGGGTCGGCGCAGGGCTCGACCCGGCGCAGGCGCTCGAACGTGCTCTCGACCTCGAGCCGCGCCGCGACCGAGCCGTCGGTCAGCGACTCGATGGCCGCAGCGAAGCCGTGCAGCCGCCGGTCCAGGCACGCGTAGCGCGTTTCCATGAAGGCCGGCGTCTCGGCGTGACGCACGACCGAGGCCTCGCAGGCATCGACCCGGCCGGCCCTCCACGCCTCGGCATACGCGTCGAAGCGCTCGCGCGTTTCCTGTACCACCGACGCGTCCAGGCCTGCGCCGTGCAGCGCCCCCTCGAGGCGCTCGCGGGCCGGGTCGGTCCACACCTCGTCCATTGCCGTCGCCGCGTCGCCGCACGGGTCCTCCGCGCCCGCCGGAAGGAACGCCGCCGCGGCCACGATGCCGGCCCCGCCCACCAGCGCGCCCAGCCACCAGCGGCGCGCGGGCGCCTGCAGGTCGAGCGTGGCGAGGTATGCGTCCATCGAAGGGTGCCGATCCTTCGGGTCGTTGCTCAGGCCGGTCGCGATGGCCACGCGGATCTTCGGTGGCACGTCGCTTTGGACCGGCGGCAGGTTGAGGGCGCCGCGTTGAACGTTGGCCGAGAGCTCGAGCGCGGTTTCCCCCTCGAAGGGGTGCTGCTCGAAGAGCGCCTCGAACAGCGCCACGGAGAACGCGAACTGGTCCGTGCGCGAGTCGAGGGCGTCGCCGGCGTGCTGCTCGGGCGCCATGTAGCGGGGGGTGCCCATGCGTTGCGTCGCGCCGGGAGACTCGGCCGCCTGTGCGAGCCCGAAGTCGAGCACCTTGACCGCCCCGGACTCGGTCACCATCACGTTGGCCGGCTTGAAGTCGCGATGCACGAGTCCCTCGGCGTGCGCCGCCGACAGGCCGCTGCCCGCCTGCGTGTATCGCTGCAGCACCTCGCGCCAGCTGGCCTCGGGGTTGTCCTCGCGCCACTGCTTCAGCGTCGTCCCGCGCAGGTACTCCATCGCGATGAACACGGCTTCCCCGTGCGTGCCCACGTCGAAGACCGTGACGATGCTCGGGTGCGAGAGCTTGGCCAGGGCCCGCGCCTCGGTCATGAGCGCGTCGGTCGAGTTGTCGGCATAGCCGCCGCCGTGGACGATCTTCAGCGCCACGCGTCGGTCGAGCTGCGGGTCCCAGGCGGAGAACACCACGCCCATCGCGCCCGCGCCCACGCGCTCGATCAACGTGTACCGCCCCACCTTTGCGCCCGGCTCCACGGCGACGTGGACCGCGCGCGGCTGCGCCCCCTCGGGCAGCAGGGTCGCGTCCGGGTCCGATCCTGAGACCGCGGTGTCATCCGAGGAGGGCGCGGACACGTGTGCCGCCAGTGTACCTGGGGCCGGCGCCCTCCCGCATCAAGGCTCCGCGGGCGGGGTCGCCGCGACGAAGCCGCACGCCATCGCGACGATGACGGCGATGGCCGCGAGGCCGAGCTCGAGCCAGGCGTCTTGCCTCGAGGGGACGGCCAGGGTGTCGACCAGGACACCCTCGAGCGCGGCGGGATCGCCTTGGACCTGCACGAGCGTACCGAGCAGCTCGGGGTCGAGGGGCTCGGTCTTGCCCTGCAGCGCCGTCGGGGAGCGCGAGTCGAAGGCGGCGCCCGGCTCGACGCGGACCACCACCACCGCGGCGTCGGGTTCGATCGGGTTGCCGCGCGGCGCGTCGTCCTCGGCCTTGGGCGGGGGCGTGCCCGTGACCGGGATCAGCACGGCGATGGGCGCGGAGGACTGGTCGGGCAGACTGCCGCGCTCGACCGCATACTCGTCGAGCGTCCAGCCGGTCCGCACGAACCCGCTCACCCGGGCGTAGGGCGGCACGGGCGTGGGGATGCCGCCATCGCGCAGGTCGAAGAACGGGAACGCACCGGGGGTCGTCGCGTCGGTCGCGACGCCGAGCATCACGCTGCCCGTGCCCGCGCTGTGGGCTCCGAGCGCGGCGAGGCCACCGGCGACGAGGAGCAGCGCCCACGAGCGGCGCAGCGCCACGAGCCACGCGAGCGTGATCACGCCGGCCGTCGCGGGCAGCCACCACGTGTCGGTGACCGCCGCGGGCATCGGACCGGCAGCGATCCAGGCCACCAGGGCCGGCGTCGCCAACGAGAGGGCCAGCGCGATTCGCATCCGCACGGATTGCGAGCCTACCCCGAATCGGGCTGATACGCTCCGGCTGATGCGAACCTCCGGCGTATGGGCGATCGCTGCGGGCGCCCTGCTCATGGCGTGTGGGCCCGACCCAGGTCCGGTGGGCTGGGTCGATGCCCGGGCCGCCGTCGTACGCTGTACATCGGCGGGGCGTAACCGGATGCCACCGGTGCTGCTCGACCTCCCCGCACCCCAGGTGCCTACCGGACTCTACGCCCGCCGCATGGATCCGATGGCGCTCGACGACCTGGGCTTTCAGCGGGACACGGTCGCGTGCGCGATGCTGCTGCCGGTCGATGACGGCGACGCGGAGCGCAACAAAGCCCTGCTCAAGGCGCGGCGCACCGCAGCCGCGGCCGCCGCGGAGGTCGCGGGCATGTGTGCCTGCGAGGCGGCAGACAAGCTCGGCGCACGTGCGCTGCTGTCCAACTGCGTCGACCGCCCGACGCGGCGCAAGTGTGACGTCGACGACGAGCTGCGCGCCGTGGAGGAGATCCTCGCGCCCGTCTACACCGCGCTTGCCGAGACAAACGCGCCGATGCTGCACTGGCGCCTCGTGGGCAAGTTCGATCGCGCCGGCTGGTTCGCACGCCAGCAAACCACGTTGATCGAGCGGCACCAGGGCGGGTCGACGGTGTTCGAACGCGGCGAGGCGGTGCCCGTGCGCGGCAACGGAGCCCTCGTCAAGGCGCTGCTCGAAGAGGACGACGTGGTCGCGGTCGTCCGTCAGAACAGCGGCCAGGCGCTGCTGGTCGTGCGTGAGATCGGCAAGACGCTGGTGCTCGATCACTTCGCGTACTTCGGCGTGGGCGACACGCTGACCCCGCTGCTGCCCTACCTCGACAACGCGTCGCTGCCCCGCTATCGCTCGATGCTCGCCAAGCCGACCGACACGCGAAAGCTGCGGCTCGAGCCGAGCAAGGGCAACCTGGTCGAGGTGGACGTGTCCCACCTGGCGAGCATCGACGCCGTGCTCCGCCGGGGTGCCGACCTCTACGACGCCGAGGTCGGGCGCGAGCGCGAGCTGCCCGAGCGCCGCATCGAGTCGGTCGCCATCGCGGCGCCCTTCGGCAAGCAGGGGCAACAGCTCGTCGCGCGTGTCGAGCTCACGCCCGAGGGCACCGGGTGGGCGTCGCTGCTCACCTCGTCGGACCTCACGCCGGGGCTCGACGCGCTGGGGCTCGAGCCCGTCGAGCTGCCCGCGGCCGACTCGGCGCTGCCCTACCCCCTGGCGGGGACGCGGTTCGAGTCATCGGTCGTGTACGGGCTCGAGGCCATGCCTGCGCTGATGGACGCGATCGAGTCGCGGTATCCGGGCGCG
Source organism: bacterium (assembly GCA_024742475.1). Taxonomy (GTDB): domain Bacteria; phylum Myxococcota_A; class Polyangia; order Nannocystales; family Nannocystaceae; genus CAJXVA01. Next base: position 121,161 of record JANSYI010000009.1, read on the forward strand.
ATCCAGGGCACCGCGAAGGCGTGGACCTTCGTGATGCCCTTGTCGAACCTGGACGGCCTCGTCGACCCCGACGCCGGGTTTACCGGGCTGCGCACGAGCTTCGCCGAGCGGGTCTACGAGGTGAACGTCGAGGTCGTCGAAGAGGGGCGCGCCCTGCAGGTCGAGGTCGCGCCCCAGTAGAGGCTATGTTTCCGTCTTGGTCTCCGAGCCCTTCTCGGTCTGGGCTGGGGGCGCCTGGGTCTTCAGCGGGCCCGGCTGCGCGCTCTTGCACAGCGAGTTCACCAGCTTGCAGCCGCGGACCTTCGTCTCGCCGGCGATCGAGTCGAGTCTAGTCAGGTAGCGAGGTCCGAGCTCGGCGTTGCCGGCGACCTGCAGCACGACGCGATAGTCGTCGGAGGTGAACAGCACCGCGGAGTAGAACTTCTCGACCCCGTCCGGCGCGGTGTAACCGAAGTCGAAGCGGGTGCCCGCGACGCCGTTCTTGGACTCGACCGGCTTCTGAGCGCGCAGCGCGTAGCCGCGGGCGCCGAGCTTGTTGACCAGGTCTTCGCCCCAAAACGAGAGCGAGCCGCCCTTGACGTTGTCCCAGACGCGCACGTTGAGGCCGACATGGTCGGGCGCCATCATCGTGGTGGAGTAGTCGTCGCGCTCGACCTGTGCGAAGCCGGCGGGGGGCTCGAGTTTGTGGGTGGCGCAGGCGGTGGTCAGGCAGGCGGTGGCGAGGAGGAAGAGCAAGCGTTTCATCGTCATTTCCACTCCGTGTTTTCGACGCCGAGGCCGTCGACCCAGGGGAAGGGGTCGTTGCTACTCGGGGTGGGCGTGTGGGGGCCTCGTTCGTAGAATTCGAGGGTGAGGGTGGAGTAGGTGGTCATGTTGTCGAGCTGCCGCAGCCGGCCCTTGAGCACCTCGAGCTCGGCGGCGACGCGGTCGAGCGCCTCACGAACCTTCAAGGCCTCCTCGACAGTGCGCGCCTTGCCGAGTAGGTCGAGCAGCTGCGCGTGGGTCTTCTCGAGCGCCTTGAGCCGGGACTCGAGGTCGGTGTACTCGGCCGTGACGTCCTGGGAGTTGAGCCAGCGCTGCTCGACGTTGCCGTAGCCAGCGAGGCTGGTCATCACGGCTCGGAGGTTCTTCGAGGGGATGCGCAGGACGACCTGGCTGTTGGACATCGACTGCACGTAGCCGCCGTGCCGCGCGGGGATCGACTCGGCGGTCTCGATCGCGTCGGCGAGGTTGAAGACGGCGATGCGCATGCCGGCGGTGTAGATGATGTGCCGACCTTCGTCGGCCTCGGGAGGCTGCTCGTCGGCCTGCTGCGGTTGCGCGTCGCCGGGGCTGGCCTCGGCGGTGCTCGGGCTCTGGGGGGCCGGAGATGCCATCACCGCGCCAGGCTTGGCTTTCTTCTCGGCCGCTCGGCTCTTGTCTCGGCGATTGCCGAAGAGCCGGCCCCGCTCACGCCGAGGTTCGGCGGCGGTGGCCGTCACGATGGGCTCGGGCTCCGACTCCGGGGCGGCCATCGACATCTCTTCGACGTACTCGCCGTCTGCGCCGTAGTCGTCGTCATAGGCGCCGCCGTACGCCTCGTCGGGGTAGGCAGCGCTCGCCATCGTCGGCGAAGCCTTCTTGCACGCGGGCAACCCGACCAGCACGCTCGCCAGCACAATCCAAGCAGGGGGTCTCGATGAGGTCATCATGGGATTCGCCACCCCGAACGCCCGCCCGCGCAAGCCCCTTACAGCGCTTCGAAAAAAGCGCCCGATTGCCGCGCGCCGGGCCGTCGGGTACTTCATGCGGCGTGAACATCCGCGCAATTGCAGGCGTTTCTCTTTTGCTCGCGGCCGCGTGCAAGCCCAGCGGGGCCGCGCCCGAGACCCACACGCCTGCCGAGCAGGCCCCGCCGGCCGTCGCGGGTGTGGACGCGCAGCCCGAGCCGGCGCCCCAGCAGACGGGCGCGCCTGAGACGGGCGAGCCTGCGCCCGCATGGGCGAAGGACGCTGCCACCAAGATCTTCGCGGCCGCCGAGGGCAAGACACGTGCGTGGGATCGGCTCGCGCAGATGAGCGACCTCTACGGCCACCGTCTGAGCGGATCGAAGGCGCTCGAGGACGCCATCGCGTGGACGCTCGAGATCATGACCGACGATGGTCACCAAAACGTCCGCAAGGAGGCGGTGATGGTGCCGCACTGGGTGCGCGGCAAGGAGTCGCTTGCCATCGCGAGCCCGATGCGTCGCCCGCTGACCATGCTCGGGCTCGGCATGAGCGTGGGTACACGTGGCACCCTGACCCGCGAGGTCATCGTGGTCGATCACGTCGACGCGATCGCCGAGCTCCCCGAGGGCGCGGCCAAGGGGAAGATCGTGCTGATCAACCAGGTGATGCCGCCCTACGACCCCCACACCGGCAACACGCACTATGGACCCACCGTGCAGGCGCGCACCCGAGGTGCGTCCGAAGCGGCCAAGAAGGGCGCCGACGCGGTGCTGGTGCGCTCGGTGACCGCAGTCTCGCTCGACAACCCGCACACCGGCACGTTGTCCTACGAAGAGGGGGTGCGGAAGATCCCCGCCGCGGCGGTGACGATCGAGGGCGCGGAGCTTCTCGCGCGCCAAGCCGCACGAGGCCCGGTGAAGGTGTCCCTGAAGATGGGTGCCAAGCAGCTGCCCGACGCGCCCAGTGGCAACGCGATCGCCGAGATCGTCGGCCGCGAAAAGCCCGACGAGGTGGTGGTGATCGGCGGGCACATCGACTCGTGGGACGTCGGCGACGGCGCCAGCGATGACGGCGCGGGGTGCATGGCCGCCATGGAGGCCGCCACGCTCATTCGCGAGTCGGGGCTGCAGCCGCGGCGGACGATTCGCGTGGTGCTGTTCACCAACGAAGAGAACGGGCTGCGCGGCGGACTGGGCTACTTCGATGCGCACGGCAAGGAGCCGCACCTCGGGGCCATCGAGAGCGACTCGGGCATGGGCAGACCCACGGGCTTCTCGCTCGCCGGCGACGACGCCGAGGCGCTCGCGGCCCTGAAGGTCTTCGAGCCGCTGTTCGGGGCGCTGGGCGACCTGAGCATCACCAAAGGCTGGGGCGGCGCCGACATCAGCCCGCTGACCAGGGCCGGGGTGCTGAGCATGGCGCTGAGGCCCGACGCGAGCCACTACTTCGACCTGCACCACAGCCCGGCGGACACGATCGACAAGATCGATCCGGCGCACCTCGAGCAGAACGCCGCGGCGATGGCGTTGATGGCCTATATCCTCGCCGAGCGGGAGTAGCGATCAGCGCGGCTGCGCGAGCGCGCTGGTCCGCTTGGGGCGGGCCTGCAGGTCACACGAGCCTTCGTCGCAGGTGGCCATCACGCGCGACTCGGGCAGGCACTCGACCACCGGGCACAGGCCGCAATCGTCGCGGTACTCGGCTTCGAGGGCCTGCAGCTCGTCGAGGATCGGCTCGATGTCGGTCTGAGACGACGCGGCGAGGTAACACGACACCGCCGGGATGCAGCTCGAGGGCATGACCTCGCCGGCGGGGATCGGCGTGCACTGGGCGCTGGCGTCGCAGGTCATCGTCGACTCGATGAGCGACGTCGCGGCGGCGGAGATCGTCGCGCACGCGGCATAGTCGATCGGGTCTTCGTCGACGACGCCGAGCTCGTCACCGACGTCGGTGTCGGCGGGCAGCGCGTCGAGGTCGTCGTCGGGACCGGTGCAGCCCGCGGCGAGGGCCGTACTGATGGCGAGGAGCGCAGAGGCCAGGGGGAGCGTTGAGAAGTTCATGGCCACAAGTGGTGCAACGTGCGTTCCAACCCCTGTGAGGTCCGCAGACGCCCCCGAACGCGTGACGCGACCGCACGGGTGCGCGCTGCCGCACCGCGAACCCACATTGACAATCCCATGCAGGTGCGACAAGTTGTCGCACAATGGCGAAGAGCCTCGCAGCGCGTATCGGTGGGGCCCTGTGGCTGGCCACCGCGTGCGCGCTCGTGCTCGCCTTGTTGCTGCCGAGCGCGGGTGGACGGTGTGTGCACGGACGCGGTCCTGCGCAAGCGGGCTGCCCGTGCGCCCAGAAGCACGCTCCGTCGTCGCAAGGGGAGGGGCCGATCGCAAGTCGGCCCTCGTGCTGCGCCACGGGCGACGCCCACGCCGCGCCGCGCTCTCCCATGGCCCAGAGCCCCGAGCACCTCGCGAGCGTCGCCGTGGCGCCTGCGCGCCCGGTGCTCGCCAGCGCCGGGTTCGTCGCGGGTGACCAAGCCGCGCGTCGGCCCGCCCCGCGAGGTCCGCCCCCAGCGCGCCGCTTCCTCGAAAATTGCACGCTGCTGCTGTGAGCCCGTCGTCGCCGCTCCTTCGATGACACGCGCCCGAGGGTGCGCGCGTCGTCGCGTCGTCGTCTCGTCTCGCGCTCTCGAGGATCTCACCGATGTCCATTGCCGGTCGCGCTCGCGACCTCCCAACCGTCCTGCTTCTGTTCGGCGCCGCGTGTGCGTCGTCCACTCCCCAACTTCATGCACAGCTGCACGACGTCCAGGCGTCGCTCGGCGCCGTGGCTGAAGACGCGGCACCAACGTCCGTCGCCTTCGATGGCTCTCTCGAGAGCTATACGGCCTTCGCCTACGCCCGCAGCCCTGCGCTGCGGGCGAGCTTCGAGACCTGGAGGGCCGCGACGCACCAGCCGGATCAGGAGCGGCGCATGCCCGAGCCCACGATCTCGTACACGGCGTTCGTGCGGGCGATCGAGACGCGCGTGGGTCCGCAGCGGCATCGACTCACCGCGTCGCAGCGCTTCCCGTGGCCGACGACGCTTCGCGCGGGCGGGGAGGCCGCGAGCTTGGAGGCCATCGCGGCGCAGCGCAGGTTCGAAGCGCACGCGCTCCGGGTGGCCGCCGAGGTCGCGCAGGCCTATTGGGCGCTGTGGCGGATCGAGCGGGAGCTCGAGGTCCACCAAGCCGAGATCGAGGTGTTGCAGAGCCTCTCCGAGCAGGTGCGAGGACGTGTCGCCGTGGGGACCGCGGAGCTCTCGGACCTCGCGCAGATCGACCTGCAGCTCTCGCGCGCACGTGATCGTCACGCGAGTCTGCAGCGGCACCGGCGGGCTGCCAGCGCCACGTTGGTGCAGGTCGTCGGCGCGCCGGATCAGGTCGCGACGCCGGTCGAGCGTCGCGAACCTCGGGCCGAGCCCCTCGCCGAGACGACCACAGGCCTGGCGGTGTCCGCCGCCGACCACCCCGACGTGCGTGCGTTCTCCCGCCTGTCCGAGGCGGCCGGGCAGCGGGCGCGGCAGGCTCGCGCCCAGCGGGCACCCAGCTTCGCGCTCGGGGTCGATTGGATCCTGACGGGCCCCTCGAGCGTGACCCCGGCCCCCGCCGACGACGGCAAGGACGCGGTCGGGGTCTCGCTGTCGGTTCAGGTCCCGCTGTGGACGCGGGCGTATCGGGCGGCCGGGTCGCAGGCGCAGGCTGAAGCCGCGGCGCATCGCTCCAGAGCGATCGACGCGCGCAACGGTGTGGTCGCCGACGTTCGCCGTCATGCCGAGCTCGTCGACGACGCCGCGCGACGGGTCGCCTTCTACGACTCCACGTTGCTTCCGCAGGGCGCGACCGCGTTCGAGTCGGTGCTGGCCAGCTACGCGACCGGGCGCTCGAGCGTCGCCGAGCTGCTGCTGGCCGAGCGCGCGCTGCTGAGCCTCCGCAGCGAGCGGTTCGGGGCGCTGGCCGATTACGGCGTCGAGCTGGCTCGGCTCGAGCGGGCGGTGGGGCGTCCGGTCGAGCGCGCGTCCTCTGGAGAAACGGAGCGCGCGCCATGACCACGCCCCTTGAACCACCCAAAGCGACACCCCCGTGGGTCCGCACGCTGAGGGTGCTCTTGGTGGGCGCCGTGCTCGGAGGGCTCGCGGTCGTCCTGTGGGGCTCGCCACAGGCCGACCCCACGCACCCGCACGCGGAGGCTCCTTCCGCCGGCGCGGAGGTCTGGACGTGCTCCATGCACCCCCAGATCCGACAGCCCGAGCCGGGCCCGTGCCCGATCTGCGGCATGGACCTCATCCCCGTCGGCGATGCTGGCGGGGCGCTGCCCCCGAACCGCGTCTCGCTTTCCGATCGCGCCCGTGCGCTCGCCAAGTTGCGGACCACCACGGTTCGGCGGCAGCCCGGCGTCGCGGCCGACTTGAAGCTGCTCGGTCGGCTCGAGGCGAACGAGGCGACGCTCAAGACCGTGACCTCGTGGATCGACGGGCGCATCGACACGCTGCACGTCAAGGAAACCGGCAAGCGCGTTCGGTCGGGCCAGAGCATCGCGACGCTCTACAGCCCCGAGGTCTACGCCGCGCATCAGGACCTGCTCGTCTCCAAGCGTCAGCTCGCTCGCATGGCTTCGAGCTCGCCGCTGTCGCGGGTCTCCGCCGAGGCAGCCTACGACGCCGCGCGGGAGCGGCTCACGCTGCTGGGCCTGCCACAGCGAGAGATCGACCGGCTGGAGAAGGCGAAGTCGCCAACGCGCGCCGTCACGATCCGCAGCCCGTTCTCGGGCACGGTCATCGAACGCCTCGCCACCGAGGGGTCCTACGTCGACACCGGCACCGCGCTGTATCGCATCGCCAACCTCCGCACGCTGTGGGTGCAGCTCGACGCGTACGAGAGCGACCTGTCCCGAATCGCGATCGGGCAGGATGTCCAGGTCGAGGTGGAGGCCGTCCCCGACGCGCTGTTCGAAGGCACCGTGACGTTCATCGACCCGGTTCTCGATCGCACTCGCAGGACCGCCAGGGTCCGCGTCCAGCTCGACAACGACGAGGGGCTGCTTCGTCCGGGCATGTTCGCGGAGGCGACGGTGGCGACCAAGCAGCCCGAGGGCACGCCGCAGCCCCTGGTCGTGCCCTCGACGGCGCCGCTGTTCACGGGCCGCCGCGCGGTCGTCTACGTGGAGAGCGACGACGGCGATCGACCTGTGTACGAGGCCAGGACCGTACGCCTGGGCCCGCGGCTGGGCTCGGTCTACCCGGTCGTCGCAGGTCTCGCGCAGGGGGAGCGTGTCGTCACCGCAGGAGCCTTCGCGCTCGATGCAGACCTGCAGATTCGCGGCGGTCGCAGCATGATGACCTCCACCGACGACCTCGACGCCGGCGCGGGGGAGCAACGCATCGCGCTGACGCCCGAGCAACGCGCGCCGCTGGCCCCGGTGCTGCGCGCCTACCTCCGGGCCCAGGTCGCGCTGGCGGCCGACGAACTCGAGGCGGCGCAGGAGGCCGCCGAGACGTTCTCGGACCTCGCCGCGGGCGTCTCGTGGAACGCAACGGCAGACGCGGCCGCCGCGTGGGCGCCCTTGGGGAGCCGTCTCCGCGAACACGCGCAGCGCGTCGGTGCGGCGGAGACGCTGGAGCAGGCGCGCGCCGGCTTCGAGCCGCTGAGCAACGCCATGATCGGATTGCTCGGGCGCTTCGGCAACCCGCTCGACACCGACGTCCATCTTGCGCACTGCCCCATGGCGGCGCGCAACGAGGGGGCCCTGTGGCTGCAAGCCACCGATGAGGTCGACAACCCGTACTTCGGCGCCTCGATGCCCGGGTGCGGCGACATCCGCAAGCGCGTCGCGCCGGGTGCCTACCTTCGTCCGCCGACCCGATCGGGACCTGCGGCGGGAGGACATCGACATTGAGCGCCTCGCTGCAAGGGGTCGGCGGGCGCTGGCAGACGCTCATCGGGTGGTGCATCGACAACGCGCTCGTCGTCGCCGTGCTGACGGCGATGCTCATCGGCGGCGGGTTGTATGTGGCCCCCAACGCGTTCGAGCTCGGGTCGTTAGAGCGCGACCCCATCGCAGTCGACGCGATCCCGGACATCGGGGAGAACCAGCAGATCGTGTTCACGCAGTGGGACGGACGGTCTCCTCGAGACGTCGAGGACCAGGTGTCCTACCCGCTGACGACCGCGCTGTTGGGCATCCCCGGCGTCCGCACCGTGCGGAGCTCGTCGGCGTTCGGCTTCTCGACCATCTCGATCCTCTTCGAGGATGACGTCGAGTTCTACTGGTCGCGCGCACGCGTCCTCGAGGCGTTGGCCTCGCTGCCCCCCGGGACGGTGCCCGAGGGCGTCACGCCCACGCTCGGCCCCGACGCGACCGCGCTGGGGCAGGTCTTTTGGTACACGCTCGAGGGGCAAGACGCCCAGGGGAGGGTGGTCGGAGGTTGGGACCCCGACGAGCTGCGGAGCATTCAAGACTGGACGGTTCGCTTCGCCCTGCAGTCGGTCGCGGGCGTCAGCGAGGTGGCCTCCGTCGGCGGGTTCGTACGCGAGTATCAGGTGGACGTCGATCCCGAGGCCATGCGAGCCCACGGCGTCACCCTCACCGAGGTGGCCTCGGCCGTGCGAGACAGCAACCTCGATGTCGGCGCGCGCACCCTGGAGGTCAACAGCGTCGAGTACATCGTGCGGGGCGTCGGGTTCGTGCAGGACCTGCCGGACCTCGAGAACACGGTGGTCGCCGCCCGCGAGCACACCCCCATTCGCGTTCGAGACGTGGGGCACGTCGCGTTGGGTCCGGCGCTGCGCCGCGGCGCGCTCGACGACGAGGGGGCGCCCGCGGTCGGTGGCGTGGTGGTGGCCCGCTACCGGGAGAACCCTCTGGCGGTCGTCTCGGCGGTCAAGCAGAAGATCGCGCAGATTCAGCCTGGTCTGCCGTCGCGGACGCTCGAGGACGGGACGGTCAGCACGGTCACGATCGTGCCCTTCTACGACCGGACGACGCTGATCGAGGAGACGCTCGGCACGCTCAGCGCGGCCCTGTACCAGCAGGTCCTCATCACGATCATCGTGGTGCTCATCATGCTCCGCAGCCTGCGGAGCTCGATCCTCGTCGCGCTGATGCTGCCCTTGGGCGTCCTCGCGACGTTCGTCGCGATGAAGCTCACCGGCGTCGACGCCAACATCATGGCGCTCGGCGGCATCGCGATCGCCATCGGGTCGATGGTCGACATCGGGGTCGTCTTCGTGGAGAACATCGCGCAGCACCTCGAGGACGCACCCGAGGGCGCGTCGCGGTCGTCGCTGGTCCGGCGCGCTGCTGCCGAGGTTGCGCCGGCCGTGCTGACCTCGGTGCTGACGACCGTGGTCAGCTTCTTACCGGTCCTTGGCCTGTCCTCCACCGAGTTGCGGCTCTTTGGACCGCTGGCCTACACCAAGACGTTCGCCATGGTCGCAGCCTTGGCGCTCGCGGTCGTCCTGCTGCCCCCAGCCGCGCTCTTCGTGCTGCGAGCCCGGCCCCGCCGCGGCGGGCTCCGGGTCCTCCTCCGCCGCGAGTCGGCGCGAGACTGGCTGCTGCTGCTGCTCGGCGTGGTGCTGGGGCGAGAGTCGCTGGGCCTTGGCGTCTTCGTCGCAGCACTGGCGGTCTTCCGACTCGTCCGACCCGCACTGCCTGCCCGCGTCGTCCGTGGCGCCACCCTTGCCGAAAACGTCGTCGCCATCGCGGCCCTGACGGTCCTGCTCGCCGAACACTGGCTGCCACTGGGTCCGGCGCAGGGACGCGGGGTCAACACGCTCTTCGTCGGGGGTGTGCTCGCCTGCGTGATGGGCTCGTTTCGCGCGTTCGAGCGGCTCTACCCCGTCCTGCTCGCCGGGGTTCTTCGTCGCAAGGCGCTCTTGTGCGTGCTGCCGTGCACGCTGGTGTTGTTCGGGACGACGGCCTGGCTGGGCTTCGACTCGGTGCTTGGGGGCTTGCCTCCGGCCGTGCGGACCTCGGGTCCCGTCTCGACGGTGGCACGCGCGCTGCCAGGGTTCGACCGGGAGTACATGCCGCCCTTCGACGAGGGGTCGTTCCTGTACATGCCCAGCACCATGCCGCACGCGTCGATCGGGGAGGCGCTGCAGATGCTCTCGGAGATCGACGCCGCGATCGCTGCCGTGCCGGAGGTCGACCGGGCGGTGGGAAAGCTTGGCAGGGCGGAGACCGCTCTCGACCCCGCGCCGATCTCGATGTTCGAGACGGTGGTGACGTACGTGCCCGAGTACCGCGTAGAGGCCGATGGCACGCGCGTCCGCCAGTGGCGTGACCACATCCGATCGCCGGCCGACATCTGGAGCGAGGTCGCGGCGGCGGCGGAGCGCCCGGGGGTGACCCGTGCGCCAGTGCTGATGCCGATCGGCGCCCGGCTGGTGATGCTGCAAAGCGGCATGCGAGCGCCGATGGGGGTCAAGATCCATGGCCCGACGCTCGAGTCGATCGAGGCGTTCGGCCTCGCACTCGAGACCGCGCTGCGGGCCGTCCCCGGCATTCGACCCGACACCGTCTTCGCCGACAGGGTCGTCGGCAAGCCCTACCTGGAGATCGAGCTCGATCGCGAGGCGATCGGGCGCTTCGGCCTGACGGTCGTCGATGTGCAGCGCGTGCTTCAGGTCGCGCTCGGCGGGATGGAGCTCACCCGCACCGTCGAAGGGCGCGAACGCTACCCCGTTCGTGTGCGGTACATGCGAGAGGAACGCGACAGCCTCGAGGCGCTCGATCGCATCTTCGTGCCCACGCCCGAAGGCGAGCAGGTCCCGCTCACGCAGCTGTCGCAGATCCGCTATGTCCGCGGACCCCAGGTGATCAAGTCCGAGGACACGTTCCTGACCAGCTACGTGTTGTTCGATCGCCAGGGCGACGTCTCGGAGGTGGAGGTGGTCGAGCAGGCACGCGCGGCCATCGACGGCATGGTCGCGCGCGGCGAGCTCGAGGTGCCCGCCGGGGTCAGCTTCGAGTTTGCGGGGTCGTACGAGAGCCAGGCGCGCAGCGAGAGGCGGCTGACGATGCTCATCCCCATCGCCTTGGCGCTGGTCTTCACGCTGTTGTATCTGCAGTTTCGCCGCGTGAGCACGGCCGTCGTCATCTACACGGGGGTCGTCGTCGCCGTGTCCGGCGGTTTCGGCCTGCTGTGGCTCTACGGGCAGCCGTGGTTCCTCGACGTCTCGGTGGCGGACACATCGCTGCGCGAGCTGTTCGCAGTACGCACGGTCAACCTCTCGGTCGCCGTATGGGTCGGCGTCATCGCGCTCGTCGGCATCGCCACCGATGACGGCGTCGTCCTCTCGACGCTCTGGCACCAACGGATCGCCAGCGCATCCCCGCGCACCGTCTGTGAGGTCCGCCGGTGCACGCTCGAGGCCGGTATGCGACGCATCCGACCCTGCTTGATGACGACGGCGACCACGCTCTTGGCCTTGCTGCCCGTCATCACCGCGCGCGGCCGAGGCGCGGACATCATGGTGCCGATGGCCCTGCCGGTCGTCGGTGGCATGGCGGTGGAGCTGATGACGCTGTTCGTCGTGCCCGCGCTGCTGTGTGCGATCGAGGAGTGGCGCGTTCGGGGAGAGGCGCGTGCTCGGTCAGACGAAGGAGCAGCCACTTCGACTTGATGCCGTACGGGCACGTGTGGTCGTCGGTGACCATGCGATGGAGCGTCGCCGTCTTCGCCATGCATGCGTCCTAGGGACGCACGCGTGGCTTGCAATCGAGGCTAGCCGCGGACCTGGATGATGCGGTCCTCGTCTTGGCACCACGCCGTGAGCGGGCCGCCGTAGACGCAGCCCGAGTCGAGGCCGAGCGCGACGTCGTTGCGGTAGTGGCCACGACGTGCCCAGTGCCCGTGCACGATGAGGACGTCGGGCTCGCGCAGCGCGTCCCAGGGCGCGTAGCCCTGCGGGCACCCCTGCGGCTCGTCGGCGTACTTGACCCGGTTGCCCTCGGCGTCGCAGCAGCGCACGCGCGTCGCGAAGTTGACCCCGGGCGAGTTGAGCCAGTCGTCGTCGTGCGCTCCAGCGTTGAGGCGCTTCGCCTCGGCGGCGAGGTCGGTCCAAAGCGGGCTCACGCCGCCGTGCACCACCCAGGCGTCGGGCCCGTCGCCCTCGGTGGGGAGGAACGCCAGGACCGGCAGCGCGCGCAGCAAGCCCAGCAGCGCCAAGGCTTCGGGGTGCTCGTAGAGCGCCTGCACCGTGTCGTGCTTGCGCGGCCACCGACCCGAGTACGCACACAGCGTGTAGACCTCGTGGTTGCCCAGCACGCCCTTGCCGCCGACATCACGCCACAGCTCCAACGTCGCGACCGTGTCGGGGCCTCGGTTGACGAGGTCTCCGGCGGCCCACAGCTCGTCCCGCGCGGGGTCGAACCGAATCGTCTTCAAGAGCAGGTCGAGCTCCCTCGCACAGCCCTGCAGGTCTCCGACGACGTAACGCATGCTCTGCATAGTACGCTGCGGCGCACGTGGAGACGTTCTTGCAGTCGCTGCCGCCCGTCGCGACGTGGGCCGTCCTCGCCGTGGGCGCGGCGCTGGCTGCCATCGTCAACACCATGGCCGGCGGTGGGTCGATGCTCGTGATCCCGCTGATGATCGCGGTCGGCTTGCCGCCCAGCGTCGCGAACGGGACGCTGCGGGTCGGCGTGCTCGTGCAGAGCATGACCTCGGTCGCCACGTTTCATCGCCGCGGCGAGCGGCACTACGGCTTCGTCGCCTCCCTGGCGCTGCCCGTCGTCCTGGGGGCGGGTGCGGGCACGTACTGCGCCACGCTGCTCGATGACGCGATGCTGCTGCCGATCATCGGCGCGCTGCTGGCGGGCTGGGCGGTGGTCTTGTTGCTGCGACCGCAGCGGTTTCTCGAGCCCACCGGCGAGCCCCGGCCTCCCACGCTCGGCGTCGCGCTCGCGGCCGTTGGCGTCGGCTTCTACGGCGGGTTCCTGCAGGTCGCCGTCGGGTTCCCGCTGCTCGCCCTATTGACCATGGGCGTCGGCCTCACCGCAGTACGTGCCAACGTCGTCAAGGTGGGCCTCGTCATGGTCTACACGCTCGTCTCCTTGCCGATCTTCGCCGCCGCGGGCGACGTGGCCTGGGCCGAAGGCGCGGCCCTTGCCCTCGGCTCCATCCTCGGCGGCTGGCTCGGCGCCCGCTGGCAACTGCGCGCCGGCGCCCCCATCGTCCGCTGGTTCGTCATCATCACCGCCACCCTCAGCGGCGCCACCATGCTCTACAGCTCCCTCGCCTAGAGTTGCACCGAAGGCTGCTCTAGCCCATCCCAACCAAAGGGGCGAGGGGCCTTCGCGAACTTCGCGAAGACCCCTCGAAACGAACAGGCCCCGTTCGTACTAGACGACGATGAGGCCGCGCTGGACGGCACGCACCACGGCTTCGGTGCGGGTGGCGGCGTCCATCTTGGAGAGGATCGCGCCGATGTGGAACTTCGCGGTGTGGCTGGAGATGCCCAGCTTCGCCGCGATTTGCTTGTTGCTCAGGCCGACCGCGAGCAGCTCGAGCACGTCGTGCTCGCGCGGCGTGAGGCTGGCGGAGCCTCGGGCGGCCGTGGGCGATGCGTCGCGGGAGGGCGTGTCGAGCAGCTCGGGATCGATGACGCGAAGCCCTTGGGTGACCGAGTCGATCGCGCTGCGCAGCGCGTCGCCCGAGACGTCGCGGCGCAGGACCGCAGCGGCACCGGCCGAGAGCAGGGGAAGCGCCTTGGCGCCCTTGGGGGCGAGGGCGATGACGGGCGCGTCGAGGGAGTCGAAGTGGAAGCCTTGGGCACCGGTGCTCGGACCGAGGTCCCACAGGACGACCTCGGCGTTGGTCCGGGTGGCGGCCTCGGCGGCCGAGGCGGTCTCGGTTTCGGAGGCTCGGCCACGGACGCGGCGCACGACCGACTCACGGACGAGCGGGTCTTCGCCCACGACGAGCGTGCGGACCGATGTAGGTGAGACGAGCTCTTGGAGGGGATCTGGATTGGAGTGGAGTTGCATGGGGGCCTTCTGGGCGACCACTGTGGGTCGACTTGGGGGCGCGTCAACCGAGGCGTCTCGCCACAAAGCCGGCAAACCTGTCCCACGGGGCCCGCAGCGGCCCTCTGCGGGCAGGGAAAAAAATGCGTTGCCCCCCCGATGGGCCCGGTTCGGCGCCGCGCGGGCGCCCCACCTTGCGATGCCTGAGCCCGGCCCCGACCTCGAAAACGGTCGGTAACCGGACCCAGACCGCGGGTTGGCAGCAACATGCGCCGACGCATGATAGCCCTGCGACCGATCCGCTGCGCGAGTTGCGAAAGCTCGTTCGTCCGTCAGAAAACCCCCAACGCCGTGATATCGCCAACTCTGCGGTCCGCACGTGCGTAACCCTGGGACGGCCCTCGCCGTCCGATCGAAAGAGAGTCCCGATGACCACCACTGAATCGCTCCCCACCAGTTTCGCTCTGCTCCCGCTGCGCAGCGGCGTGCTGTTCCCGGGCACCACGATGAGCCTTCCGGTCGGACGTCCCCGCTCCGTCAAACTCATCGAAGATGTGTCTGTGGGAGACATCATCGGCGTCGCCATTCAACGCAACCCCAAGACCGACGAGCCCGTGCTCGCAGATCTCCACCCCGTGGGCACGCTTGCCCGCATCCGCAAGATCCACCAGGCGCGCGACGGGCAGACCTACCGCGTCACCCTCGAAGGTGTCGCTCGCGTCGAGGTCGACGAGATTCTTGGCAGCGACCCCTACTGGCGTGCTCAGGGCAGGGCGGTCGACGAGACTGGGGCCGACTCCGCCGAGTCCCAGCTGCTCTTCGAAGAGCTCCGCCAAGCGCTGCGCCCGTTGGCGCGAGGCGGCAACGATTCGCTACGCGAGATCCTCTCCGAGGCTGAAGAGCCCGGCGTCTTCGCCGATCGCATCGCCTCGGGTCTCGACGTCGACCGCGACCGCGAGATCGAGGTGCTGCTCACCCTCGACGTGCCCGCGCGCCTGCGACTGTGCGCCCGGCTCATCGCCGAAGCGAAGGCCCGCCACGAGCTCAAGCAGAAGATCGGCGAGGAGGTTCGCCGAGAGCTCAGCAAGGACCAGCGCGAGGCCGTGCTTCGCCAGCAGCTGCGCGCCATTCAAAAGGAGCTCGGCGAGGGCCGTGGAGGCGGCGGTAACGAAGAGCTCGAGAAGCTCGAGAACAAGCTCGACGAAGCGGGTCTGCCCGAGGAGGTTCAGGAGACGGTCGACCGCGAACTTCGCAAGCTCAAGGCGCTCAACCCCGCGGCGCCCGACGCCAACGTCACCCGCAACTACCTCGAGTGGATCGCCGACATGCCGTGGAACGAGCGGGCCGAGGTCAAAGAAGACATCGACGCCGTCGGTGACAAGCTCGACGAAGACCACTTCGGGCTCGACAAGGTCAAAGAGCGCATCCTCCAGCACCTCGCCGTCTTGCAGCTCACCGGCAACCCGCGGGGCAACATCATGTGCCTCGTCGGACCTCCGGGGGTCGGCAAGACCTCGCTCGGCCAGTCCATCGCCGACGCCACCGGGCGTCCGTTCATCCGCGTCGCCCTCGGCGGGGTGCGCGACGAGGCCGAGATCCGAGGCCACCGCCGCACCTACGTCGGGGCGCTGCCGGGCCGCCTCGTTGCCGCGCTCCGCAAGGTGAAGGTCAAGAACCCGGTCATCATGCTCGACGAGGTCGACAAGCTCGGTCAGGGCTGGATGGGGTCCCCCGAGCACGCGCTGCTCGAGGTGCTCGACCCACAACAGAACAGCACGTTCACCGACCACTACCTCGAGGTGCCGTTCGACCTCAGCGAGGTGCTCTTCATCGCCACCGCCAACAGCCTCGAGCCGCTCTCGGCTCCGCTGCGCGACCGCATGGAGATCGTCTCCCTGGGCGGCTACACCACCGAGGAGAAGAAGGAGATCGCCAAGGCGCACCTGCTGCCCAAGCAGCTCTCCGACCACGCCCTCGAGCCGGGGTCGCTCGACCTCTCGGACGAGATGTTGAGCATGGTCATTCGCGACTACACCCGGGAAGCAGGCGTCCGGCAGCTCAATCGCGAGATCAACCGCCTCTGCCGCGCGCTCGCGCTCGAGTCGGTCCGCAGCAGCGGCAGCAAGAGCCCCACGGTCGTCCTCGACGAGGCCGCGCTGCGCAAGCACCTGGGCAAGGCCAAGTTCTTCAACGAGGTCGCCGAGCGCACGTCCATTCCCGGCGTCGCCACGGGCCTGGCCTACACCTCGGTCGGCGGAGACATCCTCTTCATCGAGACGAGCAAGATGAAGGGCAAGGGCGGGGTGCAGATCACCGGCAAGCTCGGTGACGTGATGCAAGAGTCGGCCAAGGCCGCGCTGAGCTACGTGCGCAGCAACGCCGAGCTGCTCGGCGTCGACCCCGACGACATCGCCGAGCACGACATCCACATTCACGTGCCGGCTGGCGCGACGCCCAAGGATGGTCCGAGCGCAGGCGTCACGATGTTCACGGCGCTCACCTCGCTGTTCACCGGGCGCAAGGTCCGGCCCGACACCGCGATGACCGGGGAGTGTTCGCTCCGCGGGCGCGTCCTGCCGGTCGGCGGCATCAAGGAGAAGGTCGTGGCTGCGCACAGGGCGGGCATTCGCCGCGTCATTCTGCCGGCCAAGAACGAGCGCGACATGGACGACATCCCCGAGACCGTCCGCGACGACCTCGAGTTCATCATCGCGCACGACATGACCGACGTGCTGCACGCCGCGCTCGAGCCGGCCGCGTCGGGGCTCACGCCCGACGACAACGCCGTCACGGCCTCGGCGTAGGCCATGCCCAGAACGAAAGAAGAGGGCTCCGCAGATGATGCGGGCCCTCTTCTTTCGTCGGTGTCCTGAAGACTACGCCGTCGCGTAGCCCTTGACGCCCGAGAGCGACGCGCCCACGAAGTCCGCGTCGTCGATGACGGCGCCGCTCATGTCGGCACCGTCGAGCTTGGCCTCTCGGAAGTCGGCGTCGGTGAGGTTGGTGTTGGCCAGCTTTCCACCCACCAAGTTGGCGCGCCACAGATCCGCGCCCTCGAGCGATGCGCCCTCGAGCGCCGCGCCGGCGAGGTTGGCCTCCATGAGGTCTGCGCCCGAGAAGTCCACACCCTGGGCCTTTGCGCCCTC
The DNA here is from genome assembly GCA_024742475.1 of bacterium. Taxonomy (GTDB): domain Bacteria; phylum Myxococcota_A; class Polyangia; order Nannocystales; family Nannocystaceae; genus CAJXVA01. The sequence continues at coordinate 138,021 of JANSYI010000009.1, forward strand.
GAGCACCGCGCCCCGCAGGTCCGCCCGACGCAGGCAGGCGCCGCTGAGGGTGTTCGCCCGCGCCAGCACGTCGGTCTTGCGCAGGGCGAGCCCGCTGAGGTTCGTGCGGGCGAGGTCGGCACCGCTGAAGTCGGCGTCGGTGAGGTCGACCGCGTCGCGGAGGTCGGCGCCCATGAGCTTGGCGTTCTTGAAGCTCGTGCCCATCAGGTGGGCCGCGGTGAGATTCACCCGGTCGAGGTTGGCGCCCTCGAACACGGCCTGCTCCACCTTGGCGCGTGAGAGGTCGGCGTTGACGAACAGCGCACCGCGAAGGTCGGCCGAGGTCAGCGTAGCCCCGGCGAGGTTGCAGCGGCTGAAGTTGGCCTTGCGCAGCGTGGCGGCGGGAAGGTTGAGCACGTGGCGAAGGTCTACGTTCTCGAGGTTTGCGCCCTCGAGGTTCGCGCCGCGAAGGTTGGCGCCCATCAGGCGAGCGCCGGCGAGGTTGGCGTCGCGGAGGTCTGCGTCCTGCAGATCGGCGTTCTCGAGGTTGGCACCCTCGAGGTTGGCACCACGGAGCGCGACGCCTTGAAGGTCGCAGCCCTCGAGCGCCGCGCCGGGCATGCGAGCGCTCTGCAGGTTGGCGTTCTTGAGGTTGAGCGCCATGCGCAGCCGCGCGCCTTCGAGGTCAGCGCCTTCGAGGTCGACGCGGTAGAGGTTCGTGCGCCAGAGGTCGGCGTGGCGGAGCTTCGCCTGGCTGAGCCGAGCGCGCGAGAGGTTGGCCCCGCCGAGCTCTGCGCCTTCGAACGAGGCTCCCTTGGCCGACATGCGGGTCAGGTCGCAGTCGCGGAGGACCGCGCGGTCGAAGCGGGCATCCTTCGCCTGTGCGCGCAGCAGGCTCGCCCCCTCGATCACCGCTTCGGAGAAGTCGGCCTTCTCCAGCGTTGCGCCGCGAAGGGACGCGCCGATGAACTTCGCTCCCTTGCACACCGCCTGTGTCATCGATGCGTCCGTGAGATCGGCGCCCTCGAAGTTTGCGGAGTCGCAGCTCGTCCGCTCCAGCGATGCCTCGCGAAATCGAGTGCGGCGTGCCTGAAGGTTGGGCAGCATGCACCCGTCGAAGACCGCGCGGGTGAAGTTGGCGCCACAGATGGTGGCTCGAGAGAGGTCCGCCTCTTCGAGCCTCGCATCGACGCCGTGCGCTTCGTCGAGGATCGCACCGCCGAGGTTGGCTCCTCCGAGGTCCGCTTTGGCGATGTTGCAGTTCCTCGCTTCGACGCCGGGCAGCTCGGCCGAGCGGAGGTTCAAACCCTCCATGTCGGCGCCGTGAAGGCGGGCGGCCGAGAGCCCCTTGGCGGCGCCGAGGTCGGACTGGCTCAGGTTGGCCCGCCACAGGTCGGCACCGCTGAGGTTTGCGCCCGCGAGGTTGGTCGCCTGAAGGTTCGCGTAGCGCAGCGTGCAGCGCTCGAGGTCGGCGCCGGTGAGGTCGGCGCCCGAGAAGTCGGCCTGCTGGGCGTTGGCGCCCTTGAAGCCCGCGGCGGTCAGGCGCGCGGTCGTCAGCCGTGCGCCCCGCAGGGACGCCCCCGCGAACGACATGCCGGCGAGGTTGGCGTCGGAGAGATCCACGCCGTCGAGGGTCGAGCGGTCCGCCACCGGGCTCTCCTGCGGCTTCGTGGCTCGCGGGGTCGGGGTCGGGGTCGGGGCCACGGCTGCCGGCACGGTCGCTGCGGGCGGGACCTTGGGCTGCGTGTTCGCCGGTGGGGGACTGGGCCGGGTACGGGCGGACTTCTTGGCGGCGGCTTTCGACTTCGACGTGGTCACGTGCGGTTCACTCCTGACAGGCTTCGGAATGAACACTGTCTTATTTTTACGTATCTTGCAATACATAAATTTCGTCGTGTAAAAATGCCGAAGGTGGAGATGTAGGGCGCACGGACCCCTTCACTCAGGCCTCCGGCCGTCCCGATTCGCCCACCGCTGGGCGAGCACCGCGGCCGCGATCATCAAGCCCCCGCCGCCGAGCAGCCGCGCCGGGTCGGTTCGTTCGGAGAAGACCAGCACCGACGCCGCGACGGCGAAGGGGATCTTGAGGTTGTTCATCACCGCGAGCGTGGCCGGAGGCGTGTGCACGGCCCCCCGGTTCCACAAGAAGAAGCCGAGCCCGCTCGCGATCACGCCGAGGTAGGCCAGCACCACGAGCTGATCGGTGCCGAGCTCGGTGGCCGCGGACCAGCCGCCCAGCAGAGTGGTCGAGACCGCAGCCACCGCCGTGCCTCCGATGAAGAGCAGCCCGAACACGTTGTGGTCGAGCACGTCGGGGTGTCGGCGGCGAAACGAGCGATAGGCGAGCTGGCCCCAGGCGAAGCATGCGTTGGCGACCTGCATCAGCAGCGCGCCCGCGAGGACACCTTGCCACGACGCGCCACGGTACTGAATGACCGCCGCTCCGAGGACCGCGAGGGCGGCGAAGCACAGCGGCACCCACGGGGCTCGGCGGGCCGCGGCGGCGTCGAAGAGCACGACATACAGCGGCGTGAAGATCGTGAGTAACGCGACGTGGTGGCCATCGAGGTATCGATACGCATACAGGTACGTGCTGTACGCGAGCCCATACTGCACGCCTCCGATGAGCACGAGCCGCAGGCGCTCGCTCGAGGGCAGCAGCCGAGGCCGCAAGAAGGGCACGAAGACCGGCAGCGTCATGGCCAGCCGCGCGAAGCCGACGAAGGCCGGATGAACGCCACCGAGCTGCGTCTTGATCAGGCCGAACGAGAGGGACCACAGCAGCGACGCCGCGAGCAGCTGGGCGATCGCGGTCATGAGGACAGGGCATGGGCCAGCGAGGCGACGAAGGCCGGCGTCGTCCCGCAGCACCCGCCCGCGTAGGCGAGGTCGAAGCGCTCGGCGCAGCGCAGCACCGATTGGACGACATCGTGCTCGTGCGCGCCGCTGGGATCGAAGCCCGCGTCGGTGGTGCGGGCGAGGCTGGGGCGAACACCGAGCGTGGCGTTGTGCGGGGCCAAGCGGGCCAGCGCGGGCTCGAGCCCGACGTGCTCGGTGCACCCGACGAACACCGCATCGGCCTCGAACGCGACGCGGAGGCCGTTCCCGCCCAGCGTGAGCCCCCCCGTCCCGCACGCCAGCGACACCCACACGGGGCGCCCCAGCGGCCGGAGCACCTCGAGGGCTTCGCGCGCGCCACCCACGGTGGTGTGCGTCTCGGCGAACAGCACGTCGCAGCCACCGCGCACCAGCGCCTCCCCGAGCGCGAGGAGGTGAGCGCGACGCTGCGCCGGCGGACTCGAAGGGTCGGCGGGGCCGATTGAGCCCGCGATGCGCTCCGCTCCGGCGTCGCGGGCCAGCGCCACCGAAGCCGCCGCGAGCTGTGTGTCGCGCTCGCCGAGCCCGAAGCTGGCCGTGACGACGACCTGGGCGCCGACACCGATCGTCTCGGCATGAATCGCCCGCACCAGGTGCGGGGCGTCCTCGATGGCGCGCGCACCCCAACGCGGTGCACGCAGCTCGAAGCCGCGACGGGCGAGCTCCGTACCCATCGCGGAGTCGAGCAGGACGGTCATTCCTCGGCGCAGCTGCCTTCGCAGCAGTCGGGCATGAGGCAGTAGGTGGGGTCGCCTTCTTCGGCGATCATCGGGAAGTTGCGACAGCTGTAGCCGTCGCGGCTGCACTGCGCGTCGTCGGTGCACTGCGGCGCGCACACCTGGAACAGCGGCGCCAACCCGATGCAGTCGATCCCCCCGTTGGGGTCGCAGGCCGGATCGTCGAAGACGTACTTCTCACCCGAGGGGAGCTCGCACGACTTGCTGCAGTAGCCCAGAGGCAGCTCGTAGATGACGGCCTCGAACAGGCACACGCCGCCCTCGCCCAGCAGGTCGATGCACTCCGCATCGTCGGTGCACGGCGCACCCCAGGTGAGCTGGAGGTCGTCGGAGGCGCCGTCGGTCGTGTCGTTCTCGACCTCTGCGGCACAGCCCAGCGCCGCCGACGAGTCGTCACCACCGCTCTCGGAGCCGTCGGCGCTGCTCGGGTCGGACTCGGACGAGGGACCGCTCGTGTTGGAGCCCTCATCTCCCTCTTCGGAGTCATCGGCGGGGCAACCCGCGGCGAGAGGCAGAGCAAGGCAGAGCGAGGCAATCCAACCGGCGCGCTTCATGAGCGAACGGTAGGCGGCCCGGCGTCCCGCGGTCAAGTTCGCGACCCTACATGCGCTCGAGCACGACGGCGATGCCCTGGCCGACACCGATGCACATCGTCGCCAGCCCGTAGCGTCCGCGCGTGCGCTGGAGGCCGTGCGCGAGCGTCGTGGTGATGCGGGCGCCCGAGCAGCCCAGGGGGTGACCGATCGCGATGGCACCGCCGGCGGGGTTGACCGCCTCGGGATCGAGATCGAGGCGCCGCATCGAGGCGACCGTCTGGCTCGCGAACGCCTCGTTGAGCTCGGCGACGTCGATGTTGCTGGTCTTGATGCCGGCGCGGTCGAGCGCCTTGCGCGAGGCGGGGACCGGGCCGATGCCCATCACGCCCGGGTGCACACCCGCGTGCCCCCACGAGACGATGCGGGCCATCGGCTGCATGCCCAGCGCCTTGGCCTTGCCCAGCGACATGACCAGCAGGGCGCAGGCGCCGTCGTTGAGCGGCGAGGCGTTGCCCGCGGTGACGGTGCCGCCCTCCTTGAACACCGTGCGGAGCTTGGCGAGCTTCTCGAGCGTGGTGTCGCGGCGCACGCCCTCGTCCTGCGTGACGCGGATCGGGTCCTTCTTGCGGCCCTGCGGCACCTCGATCGAGGTGATCTCGTTGGCAAACCAGCCCAGGTCCTGGGCTTGGGCTGCGCGCTGGTGCGACTGCAGGGCCCACGCGTCTTGGTCCTCGCGGCTGATCTCGTAGCGCTCGGCGACGTTCTCGGCCGTCATGCCCAGGCTCTCGACCGGGTAGAGCTGCTGCATGCGGGGGTTGATCATGCGCCAGCCCAGCTGCGTGTCGAAGATCTCGGGCTGTCGACCGTAGGCCATCTCGGACTTGGGCAGCACGAGCGGCGCGCGGGTCATGCTCTCGACGCCGCCGGCGATGTAGACCTGGCCCTCTCCGCTGATGATGGACTTGGCTGCTTGAAGCACCGCCTCCATGCCCGAGCCGCACAGGCGGTTGACGGTGACCCCGGGGACCTCGACCGGGAGGCCCGCGAGCAGCACGGCCATGCGCGCGACGTTGCGGTTGTCTTCGCCTGCCTGGTTCGCGGCGCCGAAGTAGACGTCTTCGAGCTGCTCCATCGCCGCGGAGTTGTGCTCGCTGATGTGACGCACCACGTGCGCCGCGAGGTCGTCGGGGCGCAGGGGAGCGAGCTGTCCTCGGGCGCGACCCATCGGGGTGCGCACCGCGGCCGCGATCACGGGCGTGCGAGCGTCATCCATGCAATCGGGGTATCACGCCCGCTCGCCGCCTTCTTGGCGCCAACTCACGCGCCGATGCGCGGTGGTACGCTCGTCGGGATGACGCGTTCGCTGTCGTTCGCCGCTTGCGGTCTCTGGACTCTTGCCGTGCTCCTTGGAGGCTGCTTTTCGGACCCCACGTCGCAGAACGAGTGCAGCCCCGGCATGGAGGGCTGCATGTGTGTCGAGCTGCAGTGTGAGCAGGGGCTCACGTGCATGGGCGGCATGTGCATCCCCGAAGCGGTGGGCACGGGTTCGACGACCTCCACGCCGACGACGGACCCGACTGGCGTCACGACGAACGACACATCGACCACGGCCGCGACAACGAACTCAGGTTCGACGTCGTCCACGACCACGAGCGTGGACGGTTCATCGACGGGGGAGCCCACCGGCGCGAGCGGCGGCGAGTCCTCGAGCAGCACCACAGCCGCTGGCGTTTGTGGTGACTTCAACCTCGATGACGATGAGGAATGCGATCAGGACAACTTCTGCACCGACTGCGAACTCGACAACCACGGCTGCAACCCGCTGAACAACCATCCGTGCCCCGACGACCGCAAGTGCAGCTTCACCGTGGTGTCGACCGACCCCTTCGAGGCCAACTACACCTGCGTGCTCCGGGAAGAGATGCCACTGGGCGTCGATGAAGCCGACTGCTTCGTCGACGGTGACGCGGCCGATCAAGCCTGCGAAGACGGCCTGGGCTGTCTGAACGCTTCGACCTTGGACAACTGCCCCGACGGGCAAGCGTGCTGCACCGAGTACTGCAACTTGGAGCTTCCCAAGGAGATGCAGTGCACGAACCCCGCCTACACCTGCGAGCACGAGGACTTCGTGCTGCCGGGGCTCGAGATGCTCGGCATCTGCCGGCTCTAGGCTGCTAGTCTACATTCGCGCCGGCGAGGGAATCCCCAGCTGCCACAGGCCCCAGCGCAGGGCTTCATTGGCGGCTGTGACCAGAAGCAGGCGCCCCTGGAGGCGGTCACCCTCTTGGTCGATCACCTTGCACGCCTTGCTGGTCGAGAACCTGTTGACCGCCTTTGCGAGACCGTGGAGGTAGGTGCACAGCGTGGAGGGCTTGAGCCCCTCGGCGGCGTTGTGGACCGCGACCGCCAGCCCGTCCAGCGCGCTCATCAGCTCGCGTTCTTCGGGCTGCTCGAGCGTCGCGCCGGCTGCGGCGAGTGTTGAGGGGTCATCGACCAGACCCGCCTGCAGCGTCTTGCCCGCCTCCTGCGCCTTGCGAAGGATCGAGCCCAGCCGTGCGGCGGAGTACTGAATGTACGGCCCCGTGTTGCCCTCGAGGTTCATCCACGCCTCGAGGTCGAAGACGATCTTCTGGTTCACGTCTCGGTTGAGCATGCCGTACTTGATCGCCCCGAGCGCGAGCGCGTGCGCGGTCTGTGCGATCTCTTCGTCGCTCCAGTCCCCGCGGTACTTCGCCAAGTAGGCCTCCTCGAGGTGGCCGAGCATCCGCTCTCGCAGCGCGCGGAAGAGGATGACGGTGCCCTTGCGTGTCGACATGGCGCCCTCGGGCAGCTCGACCATCTCGTAGGGGACGTGGTGGCACTGCTCGGCCTGCTCGAAGCCCATCTTCTTCAGGGTGAGGAAGACGTGCTTGAAGTGGTCGCTCTGGCGCATGTCGACGACGTAGATCGAGCGGTCGATCGCGTACTCCTCGAACTTCAGCTTGGCGAGCGCCAGGTCCTTGGTGGAGTAGAGGCTCGTGCCGTCCCGCTTGCGCAGCATGAAGAACGGCATGTGCTTGATCTCCTCGTTGAAGATGCCCACGGCACCCTCGCTCTCCACGAACACGCCCTGCTCGAGGTAGTCCTGCACCAGCGTGAGGCCGGGCTCGTCGACCTCGCTCTCGTAGAAGACGCGGTCGAAGACGACCTTGGACCACGCGTAGATCTCGTCGAACTCCTCGAGGGACCACTGCCGGGTCTTCTTCCAGACGGCGGTGAGCTCGGGGTCGCGCGCCTCGAGCTTCAGCAGGATCTCGGTGGTGCGGGCCTTGGCTTGCTCGAGCTTGGCCTGCGCGTCGGCGTCACCCGCTTTGGCGTCGTCCTCCCACTGGGCCAGCTGGTTGTTGGCCTTGGCGTAGAGCTCTCCCAGCCATTCGCCCTTGGCCTCGGCCGGTGGCGTGCGCTCGTCCTGCGTGAGCATGTCGAGGTACCACCAAAGGCACTTGGCGATGTGGGCGCCCACGTCCCCGAGGTAGTTCGCGGCGACGACCTCGTGCCCGTGCGCGCGCAGCAGCCGAACCAGCGCGTCTCCCAGGGACACGTTGCGCATGTGCCCCACGTGAAACGCCTTGTGTGTGTTGGGCTGGCTGTACTCGACCATCACCTTCTCGTCGCGGGTGACGACGGGCTCGCCCAACCCTCGGGCGAGCGCTGGCAGCACGGCGCTGGCCATCGCGCCGAGGTCGATCGTCAGGTTGAGGAAGGGTCCGGTCGCGACCGCCTCCTTGATGATGCCGCCCTTGGGCAGGGCATCGGCCAACTCGGCGGCGATCTTGGGAGGCGCGTTGCGCAGCGCCTTTGCGAGGCGAAAGCACCCGAAGGCCAGGTCGCCGGCGTTCTTGACCTTCGGCGGCGCGAGCATGCCTGCGACGTCGTCGAGGCTCAGCCCCGCTTCGGCCGGGATCGAGGGGTGGAGCACGGCGGCGACGGCCTGCGCGAGGGCGGAGGTGGACCGGCTGAGGGCTTCGGGCATGAGCGGCCGCCGAGGGTAGCAGCACCTGTGCTACAACGACTTCGCGATGCTGCAGGTGTGGGGAATCGTGTCGTTCGTCCTGCTCTGGGTCTTCATTGGAGGCTGCGTGCTCGCCATGGCCATCGTGATCCGCCGGCTCGAGCGCGGCGTCGCCGAGCAGCGCGACCGCCAGGGGTTGTAGCCGCGCTCGTTGCGCGGACGTCCGCCCCGCGACGAGGCCCTGCTATGATCGGGGCATGCGGTGGATGGGGGGGCTCCTGCTGATCGCCGGGTGTTCCGCCGGGAGCGCCCAGAGCGGCGTCGAAACCGACGATCCGGTCGTGGCGGGCTCATCGGACGCGACGGGCAGCAGCGGTGACACGCCGAGCGATGACGAGGACTCGGCGAGCAGCGCAGATCCCACCGAGGGTGGGGACGGAACGACCGGCTACGACCAAGCGACGACGGGCCCGGGTGGCTCGGGAGCACCGGGCTCTCCGCGGTGCCAGGACGGGAACCTCGACCGAGGCGAGCAGTGTGACGACGGCAACGACGTCAACGCCGACGGGTGCAACCGCGACTGCCGCGTCTCCGGGCAGCTCGTCTGGCAGACCACGCTGAGCTCGGGCGCAGGGGAGATCGATCAGGGCTTCGACGTCGCGCCTCAGCCCGATGGATCGTTCGTCGCCGCGGGCTATCTCGGGGTCGCCAAGACGGCGTCGAGGGACGGATGGCTCGCGCACTACGGCCCCGACGGAGCGCTCCAGTGGACCGTCACGTTGGCGGGCCCCGGCGGCGGCAACGACGAGCTCCGTGCGGTGACGAGCGACGGGGAGGGCAACGTCTACGCCGCTGGCTACACCAGTGGCCCCAAGGGGCAGGGTCTCGACGCGTGGGTGGCCCGCTACGACGCCGAGGGCACGCCGCAGTGGGAGGACGCGTTCAATGGCCCCGACTCGATGACCGACGTGTTCGACTCGATTGCCATCGACGCCGACGGCAACCTCATCCTGGGCGGCTACACGCGCAGCGCCGCAACCGGCCACGATGCGTTCCTCCGCAAGATCGACCCCGATGGGGGCGTGCTGTGGAGTCGTGTGTTTCCCGGAGACAACGGGGGCTCCGACATCATCTGGGACGTCGACGTCTCAGCCGCCGGCCACATCTACGCGGCCGGATACGAGGAGGGTCCTGCAGGGGAGGGGCGCAACGCGTGGCTCGCCAAGTACGACACCGACGGCAACGAGATCTGGTCGCGCGCGTTCAACGGTCCCGAGAGCCTCGATGACCAGCTCCACGGGCTCGCCGTCGTGGGCGAGGACGACGTGGTGGTCACGGGCTACGAAGACGGGGCTGCGTTCCCGTGGCAGGCGATCGTGCGGCGCTATGACAGCCTGGGCATGATCGTGTGGACGGATCGCTACACGGGCGGCACGAACGAGGGCGCCCACGGCTTTGGCCTCGCGGTCGACCCCGACGACGGCCAGCTGGTGATGACGGGCGGGGAGATCATCGGGGGCGTGCGTCACGTCCTCGTGCGCAAGTACGACGCCGAAGGTGCCGAGCGCTGGACGACGGTCATCCCCGGGGGGGCCGAAGGACCCGACTACGGCCGCGACGTCACGGTCGCCGGGGACGGGGAGCTGTGGGTGGCGGGCGCCATGGATACCGGGGCCGACGCTCGTGACGTGTGGCTGGGGCGCCTCACCCCGTAGCCGCGACGCGGAGGTCTGCCGCGAGCGCTTCGGCGGTCCGGCGCCCCGAGACCAGCGCCCCGTCGATGGAGGCTTGGTCGAGGTAGTCGCCGCACAGGTACACGCCGCTGCTGCTGCGGACGGATCGGCGCGGAGGTTCGAGCGCACCTGGGGGCTGGGCGGGGAGCGCGTGCCGGATCACGTAGTGTCGCAGCGCGGACCATCGCGACGCATCGTCGCCGAACCACCGCCGAGCTTCGTCCTGGACGCGGTCGCGAAGCGCGAGCGCGTCCTCGTGGGCACCCAGACACGAGACGCTGATGAGGTGCTGCCCGTCGGGTGCGACCTCGGGGCTGACCGCCGAGGCGACGTGCATGTTGTTGATGACGCCGCGACCGGACGCGTTGAGGTGGAGCGCCGCGCGCGAGGTGGGAGCCTGCTCGGCGGCGAAGTAGACGCAGGTCACCGCGCGGGAGCCGACCACGGGGGCGCTGGGGACCAGGGGCGCAGCCGCGGGGGCTTCGGTCGCCACGACCACCGCCGCGGCGTCGAGCCGGCGGCCACTTTGCAGCTGCACGCCATCGGGCGAGACGCTCGAGACGTGGGTGTCGAGCATGAGGGTGCCGTCGGCCAGCCCCTCGGCGAGCTGGGCTGGGATCTGGCCCATGCCGCGAGCGGGCACAGTCGCGCTGCCGCTGGAGAACATGCGGAACACGAAGCGGAAGAAGCGTGCCGTGGTGGCGAGCTCGGGCTCGAGGAACACTCCGCCGAGGAACGGGCGAAAGAACTGCGCGATGAAGCCCTCGGAGAACCCGCGGCCGCGCAAGTACGCGAGCGTAGGCACGTCGTCGGACTCGAACGCGTCGTAGTCGTCACCCCGCAGCACGTCGCGGCGAAGCCGGAGCACCTCGAGCTTGTCGCGGAGCGTCGCAGCGCGGGCGAGCAGGGTGGGGAAGAGGGCGCCGAGGTCCCGCATCGGGTCGCCGATCGTCTCGAAATCATCGCCGTTCCAAAGCACCGCGCCCGGATCGAAGGGACGCAGGTCCAGCGCGTTCATGTCGAGCTGTCGCTGTGCTTCGGGGTAGCTGGTCAGCAGGGTCTGAAAGCCCCGGTCGAGCAGGAAACCCTCGACCGCGTCGGTCTGCACGCGGCCGCCGACCGCCGAAGACCGTTCGATGACGCGGGTCTCGATGCCGCGGGCTTGCAGCGTGCGCGCGCAGGCGAGCCCCGAGAGCCCCGCGCCGACGATGATCACCGGTTTGGCCATGCGGCGCTCCTAGCACCGCTAAGCGCCAGCCGCCCGCCGATCGGCAGCTGCGTGGCGCTCAGCGGGGTTTGGTCGGCTACAGCAGCACCGACTCGTCGCCCTCGAACTCGTCGTCGCTCGCCAGACGCAGCAGGCCGATCGCCTCGCCCCTTTGCACGAGTACCGGCGTGGAGAACAGCGGCTGCGCAGCGGCGTCGTGCTGCCGCTGCGTCAGGCCGACGAAGCGCCGCAGGGCGCTCTCGGCCTGGTTGCCCGAGGTGATGTAGGCGTGACCGCGGCAGGGGATGCCAACGACCAGCATGTCGCAGCCGAGGCGTTGCTCGAAGGTGCGCATGAATCCAGGATCTAGGATCGACTCGCTGGCGAAATACGACCCGTGCACGTCGATCACGCTGAAGGTGTCGTAGTCCAGTCGGTCGAGCGCGAACTGCAGTGCCGTGAGACTTGCGCGGGCGGCCGCGCGCAGCTCGATGAGACGCTCGGGCTCGGCCGCGAAGAACTCGAACGCCTGCGGTCGATCGATGCCGTAGGCGACCCACGGCAGGTCGATGGCGTCGTTCCAGCGCGGTGAGTCACCGATCAGCGGCTCACACAGCGCCGCCCGCACGTCCGCCCAGCCCGGAGGCTGAAGGCACGGCAGGATTGCATCGGCACTCGTCGCAGCCACCGGGTGGAGGCTAGAGCGTCGACCGGTTTGAATCTAGGCCTCTACGCCGCCGTAGCCAGAAATTTGGTCCGAGCTTCTCCGATCCGTTGAATCGCTTCGAGATTCATCCCGGCGGCGTGGCCCCGGACGTCGAAGAGGTTTTTTCGGCATCCCAGGTAGCGCGCGCCGATCAAAAGCGGCGACCTCGTCCGCGAAGGCATCTTGAAGCCAAGCCCCGCGCTCGGCGAGCAGATGCGCGCACTGCTGGCCTGGGTGTTCGAGGAGCTGACGCGGAACACTGCCCCGACGCTGTTGGACAAGGCGCAAGAGACGAGCGAGGCGCAAGACAAAGAGAGACGCTAGTCAATCCCACGCGCGTCGAGACGCGAAGGCCCGTTTGAAGTCTTTTTGTCGAGGCATTCCGAGTATCCTTCGTGCTGCCGCCCTGACTCACGCCCCAGCCGTGCGCCCTGACGACGCGCAAAGGTTGTTCGGATGCCGCCTCGAAGGGTTGCAGGGCGTCGCGCTGGTTGCGGGCGTAGCCGATCGCCTCCGCCCGCCGGGCCTCCTCCTCCGTCTCTTGGAAGCGACGGACTCGTTGGCCCTCGATGTACGGTTCCGCTATCCACATGGGCTCTCCGTTCTTCCTCGTCTCTCGTACAGTCATTGCTCGCTCATTTCCGAGCCCGACGACGCCCTACGGCGGGACCGTCCCGCCTCGTCCTCCGCCCACCTGATCAACAGCGTGCGCGAGAACCGAATCTCGTCCCCCAAGAGGAACCCAGCCACTGACCTTGCCCTCGTCGATGTGACGGTAGAGGCTGGAGCGGCTCGTCTTGAGGAACGCGGCCGCTTCTTCCACGGTGAAATACTCGCCCTACAGACACTCTGAACCGCCCCGGAAATCCGGCTACGCAAGTCCAGCCACCTCGGCAGGGGCGTCGTGGCAAGATGCCCACGGCGACTTCCGGCCCCCCCCCCGACGACCCATGAACCGCGCGAACCGACTCGCCCGCTGCCTGCTCACCCCGATGTTCGCGCTGGCCGCGTGTTCGTCCGAAACCACCCAACCGTCGCAGCCGGCCGCGCAGCAGGCACCGCCGCTGCCGGCGCGCGGCTTGATCGAGGGTGCCGCGCCGGGGCTTCCCGAGGTGCTGCGCGGGCATGTCACCCTCGGTGAGGCCGCGCCCAAGGCGAGCATCCGCGTACCTCGCTATGAGGAGCCGTTCTCGCTCGGGCTCGATGCCGACGGCTCGGTCGCGTCGGTGTCCTACCCGACGCACGACTCGTCCCTCGTCGCCGTAGCCACCGCGGCCTGGGGTCCGGGGACGAGGTCGGAGGACCCCGAGAACGAGTACACCGTGTGGGTCGACCCGGTGAAGCGGGAGCGCGTGCTCGTCGACCCTGAAGGCATCCACTGGACTCGGTACCAACCCGTCGCCGAGTTTCTCGGCAGCGAACCCGGTATCGCGGCATTCGCGGCCACCGACGCCACCCTGCTCGGCCATACTCGCGAGGAGCTCGAGCGACACTACGGTCCTCTGACCGGGCCGAGCGCCGAGGACACCGAGCTGCTCGACGCGATCGAGGACCGCGGCGTCGATCCCCAGTTCCAAGGCATCATGTTCGGGCGTTTGGGCATGTCGACCCTCGACTTTCCAGCCACCGAGTACGCCGACGTGACCACCACGGTGCGTGTCGGCTTCGACCAGCAGGGAAGGGCCGACCACGTGTGGTTCGACCTGCCGTATGGTAGCCACCCCACTGCGGCAGCGGAAATCTTGGACGCAGCCACCGCGAAATGGCTCGACGACGCCCCGGCGTCCGACCCCAGCGTCGGGGATGGGCCGGCCGAATACACGCTCTCCGATGACCCCGCCATCCTCATACACACCACGATGGAGCGCACCTGGCAGCTGCACATCCAGGTGCGGGAGGACGCCGATCGAAAAAGCCCGAAGAAGGAGCGCAAGCGCTCACCCACGCGTTGAGACGCTCACAAGATCCTGCCGCCGGTCGGTCGCCTCACGACCACGTGCGGGCGAGCAGGCCCACACCATGCCCCTGGCGGCCATCCATGCGCAGCTCACCGTCCACGCCGTCGTGGGGTTCACCACGGGCTGCTACCGCGAGGTATCCGTTCAACGAACCGCGTCGTGACGTGGGCCCGCGTCGGCTGTAGGCCGGGTGGGTGGCGAAAGCTCCATACGGAATCCCCCGCCGGATTCGTCTTCGGCCATGACCACGCCGATGACCCGTCGGAGATTTCCCCAGAACACGGCCTTGGCGTAGAGCGTCGTCATTGCTCGAGCGGTGCCTGTGCGAACGCAGCCTCAGACAATCCAGGTGATGACTGCCGAAGCCGCAGGTCCCTTGCAAGCACCACCACGTCGCCGCCCCCGTCTCCGCGCTCGACGAGAACCGTGACGGGTTGGACGCCCTCGAGCGAGATGACGGCGCCGCAGATGCCCGCAAGGGCGCCCGAGACGACGTCCACCGCGTCGTCGAGCACGAATGGCACCGCCTCCGACCGTGCCGCGGCGTAGAACGCCTCCCGTGCAGCTTCGAGGCCGATGCTCATGGTCTCCATCATGCCGGCCGCCGCCGTCACGCGGCAAGCTAGCCGTCGTCCTCGACGGTGGCGTAGACGTCGAGAGTTGCCCCGCGGGAACATCGAACCCGCGGTTCCATGCGTCATCCCGAGCCGTTCTCAGCCAGTGCCGCCGACACACGGCGCCAGTCGGTGGCAACCGTTATCACCGCCCAGGGCTCCTCCTCGCGTGAGTGTTGCTCCCTCAGCGCAACGGCATCGCGCTCGACCCCCGGCGTCGTCCAACCGCTCTCGACGGTCCGGACGCGCTCATCCATCTCAGCGAGGAGACGTTCTCGAAACGACGCGACCTCCCGCTCGAACCGAGCGAGTGACACGACGGAGTACAACTCGTCGTTCGCCCAAGCCTGGTGCCCCTCGATCCGGCGCTCACGGTTGTTGCACCACGCATGGACCCCGGCATCGCTCTTCCAGAATTGGAGGCAAGGGCCCGCTCGCAGATGCCCCGAGTCCATGACCGAGCGTCCAACCTTCGGGGGTTGCTCTGCGGGGTCGCCGAGCGCGGTTGGCAAGGGCTGCTCGCGGCGATGCAGACGCGCCCGGGGAAGACGTCACTGGACCACTTGCGCGGAGTGGGGAGGGCTACATCGCGTTCTCGGTGGAGCACGTCGGATTGTTCCGCGCGATGTTTCATCCTGCACTCGGGGTCGAGCCGTCGCCGGAGGACCCGCATCGGGTGGCGATGGACGCGACCTGGGCGTACCTCGTGTCGGTGGTGGAGATGTGCCAGGGCGAAGGTATCGTGCGCAGCGGTGATGCCGAGCAGCTCGCTCGCCTCGCGTGGTCGACCGTGCACGGGGCCGCCGCGCTTCTCGTCGACGGAGCGCTCGGAGCCGACGCCGACGTGGTCGCCCAAACGCTGCTGCGCGACCTCAAACCGGTCGGCGCTCTAGCACACAAGCGCGCTGCCTCGAAGCGTCAAGGCGATTCTCAACGATTCTGCAGGCGCCGGGTCACCGCGACTGGGCCGATCCGCACAGCCGGGTTCACGCCGCGTCGAGCGTAATGTCGACCGAGGTGGCGCCGCGGACCTTGACCTCGACCGTCGCCGGCGCGTAGCCGGGCGCCTTGGCCTCGATCGTGTAGCGCCCGGGGGTGGCGACGAGGCGGTCGAACCGGCCATCGCGGGCGCGGGCCGTCCACCGCTCCCCGGCGCGAAGCTGGATCTGCTCGACGCGGACGACGGCCTCGATGGGGGTGCCGTCGGCGGTGCGGACGTGACCCGAGATGCGAGGCCCTGAATGCACGCGAGTGAGCAGGGTCTGCCAGACCGGGCGGGTGGCCGCGATCGCACGAGCCCGAACCTCGAGCGACGGGTTGTGATGCGAGCCCTCCACGATGTACGCGACGGTGCCGAACGCGTGCATCAGCCAGTCCTGGTCGCTGCCCGAGACGGGGTATCCGTTGGCGCGGGCTTTGATGAAGCGCTTGTTGGGCTGCTCGAGGCCCGCCTCTTCCATCTGCTTGGCAATGATGAACGGCACGTTGGGACTGGGCGGTTCGGTGTCGGCGACCGTGTAGGGCAGGAAGATCGCGTTGCCCACGGTGTGAAAGGAGATGGCGGCGGCGAAGTGCAGCCTGTCGGCGAGTGACGCCATCGCCCACGACTCGGGCTCGGACAGCGGGTGGGGGCCGCGGTAGTACTTGCTGCCCGTCACCCCGCTGCTGCCGGGGGTCTGCCCCCAGCCCAGCGGGTAGTTGCGGTTGAGGTCGATGCCCTCGAAGGGGTCGTAGAAGCCGTCGAGGTTGGTGTCGCGCCCGTTCTTGCGGCTGGCGAAGCGAGACTCCTCGAGGAACATCCAGTTGCCGTCGGGGTTGACCATCGGCACGACCCAGATCTCGAGGTCGTCGACCCATCGCTTCACCTGGCGGTCTCGGCCGTAGTTCTCCAGCAGATGAGCCGCGGCGTCGAGCGGGTACTCGACCGAGAGCAGCTCGCTTGCGTGGTGCGAGCCGTTGAGCAGCACCGCCGGCTCGGGCTCGTCGGCCTCGGGGTTGTCGGAGATCTTCAGCGCCCAGATCGGCCGGCCCTGGTGGCTGCGCCCGAGCTCCACCATGGTGCTGATGTCGGGATACTTGGCCTGATAGCCGCGCAGCAGCGCCTCGACCATCTCGACGTTCTTGTAGCTGAGGTCGAGGCGGAACCCTCGACCGCTCGCGACCGGAGCCTTGGCCGCGTACTTGCGATACGCGGGATCGAACGTCTTCCACGGGACGTTGGAGTCGACCGCAAGCACCTCGATGCCCATCCGCTTCATGCGCTCGAAGCCGACCGTGTCGGTGAAGACGACGGCCTGCTTGGCGCCGTCGTCGCCTCGTAGACGAGCTTCGACGCCTTTGCGGAGCTCGCGGGGCAAGCTGCCGACGGCGGACTCGGGCACGAACACGAAGCGGGTGTTGCCAAACGGCGTGGTGCCGGGGTCGGCGTCGAGCCCGTAGCGCTTGACTGCACCGTAGCGCCCCGAACCCTTCGGCTTGGGGGCGGGCGTGCGCGTGTCCATCACGGACAGGAGGCCGAACTGCATGGCTTCGGCCTTCTTGCCCGCTCGAAAACCGACCCGCCCGTCGGTGTAGGTGGTCTCGTGAATCGCGAGCGAGGCGAGGCGGTCGAAGGTGTCTCCGTCGTAGACCGTGGCGATGATCTGCGGCCCTACGAGGTAGATGACCACCTCGATGGACGAGGCCCGCTGCAGACGCGGGATCTCTGCCTCGGGACCGATCGGAAGGACGGTGCCCTTGTCCCAACGCATCAGCCGCGCCGAGTCGACGTCGAAGGCCAGCGCATAACCCGAGAGTTCCTTGAGGTCGATGCCGGCCTGCGCACGAAAGATGACCGAGCCGTCGATGCGCTTGCCCGGCTTCAGGCGCGCGCGCACCAGCCCGTCGGCGACGTCGCCCACGCCGGCCTTGACCAGCCAGAAGCGGTTGCCGGTCGCTTCCTCGGTGCCCAGGTCGAGCTGACCGTCCTGCTCGGTCCACGGTCCCACCACGTCTGCCTCACCGGCAACGGGGGCCTGCTTGGGAAGCGCGCGCCCGTGCAGGATGGTCTCGCGGTCGGCATCGAAGTCGGCGAAGCCCGAGGCGGCGGCGGCCGAAGCCCACAGCCAACACGCGACCGCCGCGATGACGGCGCCGAGCGTTCGGCTGAGGCTTCGGATCACCCCGAGATCATGACACGAATCCGCATCGGATCTCGTGAATCACGAGTAAGCCGCTCTACCCAGCGTTACCCTGCGGAAACCCCAGCAGCGTCACGTCTCCGTGGTGGCCGGGGATGCGGTCTTCGAGCAGCTTGGGGATGGTGTCGTAGCCCGGTTTGGCGATGCGTCGCTGGTGGAAGCGGCCCCACGAGACGCTGTGGTGCCACTTGCCGGTCTGCTTGAAGCCTCCGCGCGAGTTGGTCTGGAGCACGACGCTGCGCGCGTCCATGGGGAGGCCGAGCACGTTGGCTCGATAGGCCTCGGTGACCTCGCCGCCCCACGACGAGGGCGCGTTGGAGGTGTAGTAGATGCGAACCGGCACGTCGAGCGCGCGCGCGGCCTCGCCGATCTTGGCGAGCGCGCCGCCTTCGCGAAGCAGGTCGCCCCCGACGACCCGCAGCCGGCCCTGCTCGATCAGCGTGCGGATGAAGGCGTAGTTCTCGGCGTGGGCGAGCCACCCGTAGTCGCCGGCCTTCGGCTTGGCCTTCCGCTTCTCCTGGTAGTAGGGGTAGAGCTTCTCGGCGGTGGCCATGAAGCCCGCGCGCTGGCGTCGGCGCTGCGTGTCGTCGTCGAACGCGGCGTCGATTACCTTCAGCGCGGCGGCACGTCCGGCGGGGCTGAAGAACTCCACGAACGCCTCGGGGGAGTCGGCGGCCTCGATGAGGGCGAACACCCGGCGGTGGTTCTTCACCACCCGCGGGTCGTAGTCCATCACCCACGCCCACTGCGAGCGCGCTGCGGCGATGGTGCTGTAGTTCTGGTCGGAGCCGATGCCCACGTAGGCGCCCCCGAGGTTCTCGACGTAGTCGTTCCACAGGTACGAGCGCGGCTCGTTGGTCATGATGTACGGGAAGGGGTCCCGGCAGGTGGTCTCGGAGCGACCACCCTCAGCCTGCGCGGCGCCCCAGTCGGCGCGGACCTTGGCGCCGCAGATCTTCTTGTCTTCGATCGGGTCGTCGGGCACCGAGGCGAAGGCGGCGAGCGCGTCTTCACTGGGCGGGGCGAGCGTGGCGGGGGCCGGGCGCGCTTCGGTCAGATGCACCGGGGGGAACGCGGTGAGGTAGGGGTTGTCCGTCGCGCAGCGCATGCCCAGGCGGTGGCTGCCCGTCTTGAGCTTCTCGAGCCGGCGATGCGATCCCCGCGTGCGGTGCTTGGGCCAGTACCAGCTGCCGCCGCGTAGGATCCGCGTCCCCTTGCAGGGGTACGCCCCATCGCACAGGCCCTGCGGGTCGAGGCCGCTGCACGCCTCGCCGCACGCCTCGACCGACTCGACGCCCGCGCTCGAGGTCCACTCGTAGCCGTTGCCCGCCATCTCGTGCAGGCCGTAGTGGCCGGCGGGAAACGAACCCACGGGTTTGGTCGCGTGCTCGTTGCAGTCCCAGCGGTGCGCCTTGCCCGGGTAGGGTTTGCATCCGTACGGCGCGCACTCGCGAAATACGGCGCGCTCGCACGTGGGCTCCTCGTCGCCCCAGGGGTAGAGGTCTCCATCGGGTCCGCGCGCGGCCTTCTCCCACTCCCACTCGGTCGGCAGCCGCTTGCCCGCCCACGCGCAGTAGCTGCGGGCGCGGTGCCAGTCCATCGGCATCGCGGGCTGATCCTCGCCGACGAACGGCTTCATGATGTTCTGCGTGCGGTTGATCCGCACTCGGCATGCGCCCGCCTCGTGGCACGCGTCGTACTGGGCGTTGGTCACCTCGTACACGTCGACGTAGTAGGTGCTCAAAACGATCTCCCGCGAGGGCGCTTCCTCGGGCAGGCCGTCGTCGTAGCCCACGATGGCGGGCCCTCCGGGCACGCAGGCCATGCCCTCGGGCGCCTCGACACACGGGGCGAAGGTGAACGCGAGCGAGGCTCGACCGCCGGCCTCGATGATCGCCTCGGCCGCGGCGAGCACCGGCTCGAGCGTCGCTGTGTCGAGCACGTCGATTGCGATCGCGCCCTGCAGCTCGAGCGCGCCCAAGGTGCCCGTGGACACGGCGGCCTCGTCTTCGTAGAGCGTCCACGCGTCCCCGCGCGGCCGCAGGACCCGGGTGGGTGCGTCGGAACGACCGAGTTCGACCGAGGCGTCCCCTACGTTCAGCGTCGCGCTACCGTCGCTTTGCACCGCGCTCGACCACAGCTGTCGCAGCGCGCCGACGGTGACCTCGGGCCCGGCCTCGACGATGCGCTGCTCGGCGTCCGCGAACGCGCCGGCCAGCGCCGGGTGGTCATAGACCGCCGCATAGCCGTCGTCGACGCGTCCGGGCGCCACCGCAGGTCGCAGTGCGCCGAGCACCGACCCCGCCTTCGCGACTTCCTCGTTACGCAGTGCGAGCGTGACGGCGGCCGGGGCGGCCGGGGCCGGGTCGTCCTCCTTGGCGCGAGCGGTCGGAGCGGGAGGCTCGGGCTCGACGGCGGGCGGCGGCGTGGGCTCCTGGCAGGCGGCTGCGAGGGCGCAGAGCAAGAGGCATGCTGGGCGCATCCTGCCTTCGATAACACGCCCGCTGCGCTGGCTACTCGAACTTGGAGAAATCGGGGGCGCGCTTCTGGAAGAACGCCTGCATCGCCTCCGCGGCCTCGGGCGAGCGGAGTCGACCGATGAACTCGTCGCCCTCGCGCTTCATGGCCTCGAGCAGCAGGTCGCGGCTGGCCTGGCCGATCAGCGCCTTGGTCAGCCGGACCGAGGCGGGCGGCAGCGCGGCGACCTCGCGCGCGACCTCGGCAGCGCGCGCGTCGACGGCGTCGGGGGGGAGGACTTCGTTCACCAGCCCGATGTCCAGTGCCGTGGCCCCGTCGAACGTCTTGCCGAGCAGCAGCAGCTCGGTCGCTTTGACGCGCCCCGCCATGCGCGGAAGCAGGTAGCTCGAGCCGGCCTCGGGACAAAGACCCAGGGGCACGAAGGGCATCTTGAACTTCGAACGATCCGAGCAGTACACCAGGTCACAGTGCATCAGCAGCGTGGTGCCGATGCCGACGGCCGCTCCGTCGACGGCGGCGATGAGCGGCGTGCGGAGCTTGGGGAGGATGCCCAGCACGCGCCCTACCGGCGAGTCCATCGACGCCGGCGGGTTCTTCATGAAGTCGCTCAGGTCGTTGCCCGCGGTGAACGATCCGCCTTCGCCGCGCACGACGATGGCGCGCACGGAGGGGTCCTCGTCGGCGCTCGCGAGGCGCTCCAGCAGCGCATCGTACATCGCGAGCGTGAGCGCGTTCTTCTTGTCGGGCCGGTTGAACGAGACGGTGAGGACCCCCTCGGAGACCTCATGCAGGACCGCGTCTGACATCACCGGCCAGCCTACCCGCGCCTGGGCTGCAAGTGTGCCGGGGCCCCATGCGGCCGGGGTACACTCGGCGGCGATGCGTTCCGATGGCTCCGCCTCCGCGCGCCCTCCCATCGTCGTCGAGCTGCCCGCGGCCGGGTTCGACCGCCCGGGCATGCGCGCGCTCGTCAAGGACGCCGGGCTCGCCAAGGTCATGCACGGGCACGTGCGAGGCCCCTTCGGGCACACGGTCACCACGCTCGGTGCGCTCGAAGCGGTCGCCGAGTCTGCCGACGTGGCGCTCGCGGCCGGGGAGGCGTTGCATGCGGCGCTGATGGAGGACATCGCCAGCACGGGCAGCCTCGCGATCCCCGAGCCGACGCTCGACCAGCGGCTCTTCCTCGGGGCGTTCTGCGTCACGGCGATGGCCGACGATGTGTGCCCCCGCCTGGCCGAGCTCGCGCCGATCCCCGAGCCCGCCTCCGACCTCGAAGCCGAGGGCCTGGAGTCGCTGCTCGAGCAGCCTGCGCGCGTGCTGCTGGAGCGGGTCGTCAAGATGGCGGCCCGGTACGTCGAGGTGCAGCAGAAGCGGCACGCGGGCGCGGGCGCCTCCGAGCTGCTCGAGCGTGAGGCGTGGGTGGTGAGCACCGTGCACGCCTTCGTCCTGCAGCTGCGCGGCGCGGTCGAGCGGCTCACGCACGGCGGGCGGCTGCGCCCCTTTGGCCTCGCGCTGTCCAAGCGCAACGTCACGATCGGCAAGCGGCGATACGAGGGCTTTCGCGCCCGCCCGATCGGCGATCCGATCACCGACCTCAAGCCGGTCAGGGTCGAGGACATCGTCGGCAACACCGAGTACGTCGAGGCCGCGCTCAAGCTCTGCCGCGACGTGGCGGCCTACGACCTGCAGGCGGGCCGCAGCGCCAAGCGCATCAACCCGGTGCTCTTCGCGCTCGGACGGCCCGGATGCGGCAAGACGATCACCGCCCACGCGATCGGCAACTACTTCCTCGACTATTGCCGGCAGCGCGACATTCCAGCGCGGTTCCGGGTGATTCGCCGCACCGACTGGGCCAGCTCGTACCAAAACGCCAGCGCGTCGAAGCTCATCAAGATCTTCAAAGAGGAGGTCTACGGGTTCGAGGGGGTGTGCGGTGTGTACTGGGCCGACATCGACACCGCGTTCGCGAGCCGCAGCAGTGGCGACCTGCGCATGGAAGAGAAGAACAACCTCGGTGCGGTGTTCGGCATCTTCGACGGCACGCTCATCCCCAAGGATGGCAAGTGGTTCATGATGTGCGACGCGAACTTCATGCAGATGGACGAGGCCACCACCTCGCGCATCGCCCAGAACCCGTTCCGCGTGCGGGGGCCGACCACGCCCGAGGACTACGTCCGGCTGCTGCGCGACATCCTGCTGCGCGAAGAGGCTGCCAACATCGTCGCGACCAACGAGCAGTGGCACAGCATCGGAGCGCGCTGCGTGGCGGCAGATCTCTCGGGGCGGGCCGTAGAGTCCATCGCCGGCAACGTGCGCGCGCGGATTCAAGACTTCGAGTATCCCGACCACTACTTCAGCGCAGACTTCGAGACCCGCGAGCGCCTGCTCGGGGAGCTGTCGGTCAAGGTGGACGCGGCCGCCGTCGACAGTGAGGTGGGCGACTACGTCGAGTTTCAAAAGGAAGCCGAGGAATCGGCGGCGGCGGACCGGTTCGAGCGCGAGGTCTCGCAGCTGGTCGAGCGACTCAACGCTGGCAAGGCCGCGGCCGAGCGCTTGGCCGCCGATGAGGCGCCGCGTCGCGATTGATCGCTGCGCGCGCGGCGTGGCATGCTCGTGTGTATGGAGGCAGGGACGCTCGAGGGGATTCCCGCAGCGGCAGAGAGCACGTTCGAGCGCCTGCTCGGCGCACCCCAGCGAGAGCCGGACGTGCTGCGGCGCTCCGTCGACCGCTACCTCGAGGCGATCATCGAGGCCGCCCAGACCCGCACCCACCTCGACACCGACCTCGCCCGCGGCATCGCGAAGGCCTGCCACGGCATCATCGACGAGCTGCCCGGCGCCTCCGAGGAGAACCGCCGGCGCATCGTGGCGGCGGTCGAGTACTTCTTGCTCCCGCGGGACGGCGAAGACGACCTGGCCTACGAGGACGGTCTCGACGATGACGCCATGGTGGTCTCCGCCGTCGCCAAGGTGCTCGGACGCCCCGAACTCCATGTCCCCGTCCCGGTTCGCTGATCGCCGCCCGTGCCTGCTCCGCTCAAGCCAGGTGATCGCTACGAGGCGTTCACCCTCGGGACGCTGCTCGGCATGGGCACGTTCGCGTGGGTCTATCGCGCGACCTCCGAGCAGTACCCCGACCCGATCGCCCTGAAGATCTCGCGTGACCCCGTCACCGACGAGAGCACGGCCCTGCGGGCGCTCCGTGAGATCCGCATCCTCAGCTCGCTGTCCAACGCGCATGTGGTCCACGTCTACGATCACGGGCTCGGCCAGGACGAGCGGTGGTTCTTGGTCATGGAGCTGCTCGAGGGGCACGACCTGGGCTCGGGCCACGACTTCGACACACCGTTGGCGCCCCACGACGCGATCCGCATCGTGTACCAGGCGTGTTTGGGGCTCGACGAAGCCCACCGCGGCGGCATCGTTCACCGAGACGTGAAGCCGGGCAACATATGGATGCAGCGCGACGGCAACGTGAAGGTGCTCGACTTTGGGCTGGCGCGCTCATGGGAGGGCGATTCCATCGTCGCGGCCAACGCCACGCAGACCCACATGCTCGTCGGCACGCCCCACTACGCGCAGCCCGAGCAGGTGCGCGGCGGCAAGCTCACGCCGGCCAGCGACGTCTACAGCCTCGCGTTCATGCTCTACGAGCTGCTGACCGGATGCACGCCGCTGTTCGCCGACCGCAAGGTCTCCGAGGTGCGACGCGAGCTCGAAGGCCAGCCGCTGCTCTGGCTCGGTGCGCACCTCGAACGCGCGCCGGTCGACCTCGGGCACTACCCCGAAGGCGAAGCGCTGCCCGACATGTTGCGCTCGCTGCTCGCGGCCTGTCTCGACAAGGACCCAAAGCGTCGCCCCGCGACCGCAGGCGAGCTCGCCAACCGTCTGGCGTGGGTGCTGCCCGCCGAGCTTGGAGGCTTTGGTGGCGGACACGGCGTGGTACTGCAGGAGCGTCGCCCTGGCTCGGCCTTTCCCCGTCGATTCCTCCTCGGGCCGGGTGTGCACCGCATCGGCCTGGGCGAGTGCTGCGACGTCGAGCTCGACCAAGACACCGTCGGTTGGATCTTCGCCGCCGTGCACTGGGACGGAGGTGACGATCCGCCCGTCCTCGTGCCGCGCCGCAATGACGGCTACGTCCGACTCGACGGCAAGAGCGTCAGCAGCCCGGTTCGCCTGCGCCCCGGCAGCGAGCTCAGCTTCGGCGGCTGGGCGCTGACGTGCACGGGCATGGTGTGAGGGGACCCGCCGCGGCCCCGAGCAGCTCGATCAGGTCTTCGGGCTTCGGCGTCCCGCAACGTACAGCAGCACCAAGCCCAGCGCCGTGCTGGCGAGGATCGCCCAGGAGGCCGAGACCGCGGGGTTGGGCAGGGTGCCGCTGAGGTGCAAGGAGAAGTGGAGGGCCAGGGCGAACCCCGAGGCGACGGCGACGGGCACGACGGGTAGCGGCCCGCGACGGAGCACGCCGAAGACGAGCGGGACGAACGACGCCGCGGCGAGGCCGTAGACGCCTTTTTGGGCGAAGAGGCCGACGAGCGCTGGCGGGTCGATCGCCATGGCGAACGCAACGAGCCCGATGATGATGACCGCCCACCGGGAGGCGGCGAGCGCCTTGCGAGGTGAGGCATCGGCACGCGGCCCGCGAAGGTAGAGATCGTGGGTGACCATCGCGGAGACGGCGACGAGGATGCCGTCGAGCGTGGACATGCCGGCGGCGAGCAACGCGACGAACACCGCGGCGGTGAGCCCCTCGGCCAGCGTGCCCGAGCCAAACGCGGTCGAGACGTACGTCGTCACGACGTGGTCCTGGCCACCGCCGGGCATCGGCATGCCGTCGAGGCGGGCGTAGAACCCGACGAAGAGACACAGGCTGAACAGACCGCCGACCACGAAGGTGGTGAACAAGAACGTCCTCAGGTCGCGATCCGACCGTAGGTAGAGCACCTTGGTCAGCACGTGGGGCTGGAGCATCAGCGCGAAGGTCACGGTGAAGCCGCTGACGAACACGGCGAACGCGTCGCCGTACAGCAGGCTCGTCTCGTTGGTGACCGACGCGTAGGAGGGCCCCACCTCGCGCAGCCTCGAGAAGAACTCGCCGTCCCCGATGTGCTCCCAACCCGTGAAGAACAGGGCGACGGCCACGACCATCATCAGGAACGCTTGCGCGGCGTTGGTGTAGGTGTGGGCGTAGGTGCCCCCGGCCAGCACGTACCCGAACACGACGATGACGACGATGATCAGCGCCGGAACGTGTCCCAGCCCCGTCAGGTTCGTCAGTAGCAGCGCACACCCGAAGAGGATCAGCACGATGAACGCGAGGCTGAGCAGGTTGATGACGGCAAAGAAGAGCCCCAAGCCCTCGCTGCGGTAGCGCTGCCGCACCCAGTCGGGGATCGTCAGCGCTCCGAGCTGGTCTCCCAGCCTTCGAAAGCCCCGGCTGACCGCGATCAGGCCCACGATGACGCCCGCCTGCGCCGCGACGGCGTAGTGGAGGAACGCGGACCAGCCGTCGACGTAGACGAAGCCTGGGTTGATGACGAAGGTGGCCGTCGAGGCGATCGAGGAGGCCATCGCCACCCCGACGAGGACGGGATTCATGTCCTTGTTGCCGATCGCGAAGCTCGACAGCGTCGTGGTCTTCTTCATGCCGGCGACGCCGAGCCAGGCGAGCAGGCCCAGGTAGGCGACGAGCAAGACGGTGGTGACGAGTGCGCTCATGAGGTCAGACTCCGACGCTGGAGGCGGGGGCAGGGGCACGCTGCTCGCCCACGAACGCCGAGACCGCGTCATTCCACGCCTGCGAGGCTTCGAACTGCGCGAGGTGGCCGGCGTTGGGCAGGAGGACGAAGCGCGCGTTTGGCATGCGAGGCAGCTCGGCCTGCACGAGCTCGGCTGCGGTGCCGCGGTGCAGCACGGGGTTGGGGATGAGCTTGTCGGCGTCGCCGAAGAGGATCAGGGTGGGCATGTGCAGCGCGTGGAGCTGGGCGTGCACGGGCTCGTCGAGCATGCCGCGGACGCTGTGCTTGATGACGTGGCAGTACGCCTTGAACTTGCGAGCCTGACGCAGCGCGATGCGGTCGGCGACCATGAAACCCGCCTCGGGTGGCATGCGGAAGAAGTTGGCCTCGTGGCGCGCTCGAATCGTCGACTCGGTCGCGTAGTAGGTGAACGCCGGGGTGACCAGGGAGCGGAGGAAGGCGGCTTCGCTGGCGCTGAAGGTCTCGATGCCCGCCGGCGAGCTGAGGACGAGGGCTTCGACGCGCCCGGGGGCCTCGAGCGCGACGTGCATGCTGATCTGTGCGCCCATCGAGTGCCCGACCAAGATGGCCCTCGGAATCTCGAGCGCATCGAGCAGGCCCACCACAGCGCGGGCGAAGAACGACATGCTGTAGCTCGCGCGCGGCTTGTCCGACTTGCCATACCCGGGCAGGTCGAGCGCGATGACGCGGTCGTTCCGCGCGAGCGCGCCGATGTTCTTTTGCCACATCGGGATGTAGCCGCTGAGGCCGTGCACCAGCACGATGGGGACATCGCCTGCGCCCACGTCGGCATAAGCGATGCGCATGCCGTGGACTTCGGCCCAGTCGACATCGATCGGGTAGTGCAGGTCGAGAAAGGAGCGCACGGACGAGAGCCTCAGCTGCGGCGGGTGGGGGGGATGCGCTGGGGGTCGTTCGACCAGCGCCACGCGGTGCAGCCCATCGACAGCCCGCCGCCGGTCGCACAGAACACCACCAGTGCATCATCGTCGAGCGGTTCATTGACGATGGCGTCGTCGAACGCCGCAGGGATGCAGGCGCTGCCGAGGTAGCCCCACTTGTCCATCACCATGTTCGTCTTTTCCATCGGCACGTTCAGCTTGTCCATCACCGTCTCGATGGTGCGCGCGTTGAGCTGGGTGAAGATGAACAGCGAGACGTCTTCGACCTTCTTCTCCGCCTTGGCGAGCGTCGCTTCGATGAGCGTCGGCCAGCGGTCGGAGTTGAAGGTGGAGGGAAACTTGCGCACGAAGCGAACCGTGGGCGGGCCACCCTCGGTCACGTTGGCGAGCGTGGCCGGACGCGCCGTGCCGCCGGTGTAGATGCCCAGCGCGTCATGAAACTGCCCGTCGGCTTCGAGCTTGCCCCCGAGGTAGCCCACGTCGCGGGTGGCACCCACCACCACGGCGCCCGCTCCGTCGGCGAACAGGGTCGCGGTCTTCTTGTCGTCCCAGTCGAGGAAGCGGGTCATACCGTAGCCGCCGCAAACCAAGACGCGGTTGATCTCCGGGTCGGTCGCGACATAGCGCGCGGCGATGTCGAGGGCCGAGACCCAGCCCGCGCACGCGGCGTTGACGTCGAACACGCCCGCGTGCACGGCCCCGAGCTTGTGCTGGACGACCGAAGCCGTCGAGGGGCTGAGGTAGTCGGGGGTGTCGGTCGCGACGATGACCAGGTCGAGCTCGAGCGGGTCGACCTTGGCGCGCTCGAGGGCTTGGCGAGCCGCGTGCACGACGAGGTCGGAGGTCACCTCGTCGTCGGCCATGACGTGCCGGGCCTCGATGCCGACGTTGTCGACGAGCCACTGTCCCACCGGCTTGTCGAAGCGCTGGTCGAAGTAGGCGTTGTCGAGGCGCTTGGCGGGGATGTAACGGCCGGTGCTGAGGATCTGCGCGTTGCGTCCAAACATGACGAGTGGTTCATGTTTCACAATTGCTGCGGTGCAGCAAGAGAAATCCCCGTAGCGCGTGCTCTCGACGAACCGTTCGGTGCGATAACGCGCTTCTTGTTGCGTTGCGTCAGGCGGGCGCTCTCGACGCCGCAACGAGAATGCGGTGGAAGTGGTGCACCCCACGTTCGTGCTCGGGCGCGTACCGGCCCGCCTGGTACGCCCGGCTTCGAACCCCACGGGCGCACGCCTCCACCACCGCTTCGTCTTCATACTCCACCGCGTCGAGGCCGGCACCGGCACCTCGTTCGAGCGTCGAGGCGTCCCAGACGTAGCGTCGGTAGACGACCTTGGTCCGGCGCGTCCCTTGTGGGAGCACGATGTTGACCGACATGCCCCACGGGTACACGTTGATCATCGTGCACGGGAACAGCCAGGCGTAGTATGCCGCGACGCGGAGCCCGTGATCGGGGTGGGACTTCGGCAGGCTGAATGCCGGCTCGTCGGGCTTGGCCGAAGCGATCTGAAACGAGCCTCCAGCGAACAGCTCGGTCCGGTAGACGCTCCAGTCGAGCGCTGCGTTGAGCCCAGGATGCACGTACGGGATGTGAAAACCCTCGAGGTAGTTGTCGCAGTACAGGGCCCAGTTGGCGTTCATCTCGTAGTGGGGGCTGCCGGCCGGGTCGAACGACATCGACTGGGGAACCACCGCGTCCAGTCGCTGCGCGACGGGGCGAAACCAGGCCTCGAACGCGGCGCCTCCGCTGAAGTTGACGAACGTCAGCTCACGCCATCGGTGCAGCTGCGCCGCGTGGAGGTGGTCGCAGTCCCGGGGAAAGTCGGGGCTCGTCTCGAAACCCGGTGCCGAGCAGAGGGTGCCGTCGAGGCCAAACCGGCGCCCGTGATACCGGCAGCGGATCCCGCCCGCGGACGAGGGCTGCTCGACCATGACGAACCCGCGGTGCGTACACACGTTGGAAACACAGCGCAGCGCAGCGCCGTCGTGCGTGAGCAGGAGCGGCTCGTCGAGGGCACCGGGAAGCAGCGACCAGGGGACCTGCTCCCCCTGCGCGCGAGGCATCGCGTCGAGCGGGTAGAGGTGCCAGGTCTGGGGAAATACACGCTCGACCAGCCGCGCAAACCATGCCGGGTCGTCGTAGACCCAGCCGGGCAGCGTCTGCGCCCGCTCGATGTCCGGGTCGATGGCGAGGGCGTCGAGGTCGCGGTCCATCGATGACGACGACTACCACGCCCGGGCGTGCCGCTCAGACCACGAGGACGATCACGAGCACGAGCGCGGCCACGAGGAGCGCCGCGGGTACCCAGGCCGCAGGAGCCCACGCCGGCCTGGCAGGCTCGATCAGCTCGAGCTCGGGGGCCTGCTCCTCGAGGGTCTCGGTGCCGGTGAAGGCGGTGAGCGTCACCGGGGCCGTGCGGTCGAGTTCGGACGGCGAGGCGGTCCTCGGCGCGACGTCGAGCCGCTCCGGGCTTCCCACACCGCTGTCCCGCCAGTCCACCGGTAGCGGCGTCTTGGGTCGGTCCCCGGCGACGACCCGAAATCGCGCCGCAGCTCTACGCGCGTCGTCGGGACGCTTGGCGGGATCCTTCTCGAGGAGGGACATCACCAGATGCTGCAGCTCGACGGGGATGTCGAGGTCGGGGTCATCCAGCGAAGCCGGCTCTTCGGTGCAGGCGGCAGTCATCTGGGCGAACGCCGTGTCGCCGACGAACGGGATGTCCCCCGAGAGCATCCTGTAGGCAGTGACCCCGAGCGCGTAGAGATCGGAGGCCGGCGTGGCCTCACCCTTGGTCTGCAGGAGCTCGGGCGCGATGTGGCTGGGCGTTCCGAGCAGCAGCCCCGCCTGGGTCAGCTTCGGCACCGTGTCCTGGTGGATCGCGCGCGCGACCCCGAAGTCGAGCAGCTTGACGACCCCCGAGCGCCCCTCCTCGAACGAGACGAAGCAGTTGGGGGGCTTGACGTCACGATGCACGATGCCCCGCGCGTGTGCAGCCCCGAGGCCGTCGGCGATCTGGGCGAGGAGGTCACAGGCGCCCGGCCACGGCATGCGGCCGTGCGGCATCCTCTGCAGCAGCTGGTCGAGGTCGCTGCCCACGAGCAGCTCCATGACGCAGTACATCAGGCCCTCCTCGGTCTGCCCGTAGTCGAGGACCCCGATGACGTTGGGGTGGCGAATGCGCGAGAGGAGCTTCGCCTCGAGGAGGAAGCGCGCGGACACCTCGGCGTTGAGGTGGAGCGCCGGGTCAAGGACCTTGATTGCGACGTCGCGGTCGAGACGGAGCTGTTTTCCCGCGTACACGGTGCTCATTCCCCCTCGGCCCAGCGCGAGCCCCACCGCATACCGGCCCTCGAGCACCCGACCCGTCAGGGGCTGGTCGCGTGTGTCCGCCCGGCTGGCGTCTGTGTACGCGATTGTCATACGTCGTGGCCGCCGACGTAGCATTCACGGTGCGATCTGTGGTGTCAAGACCGCGGTCCGGCCGCAATGCGGGGCTTCTTGCCCCCTGTGGCATCGCGCCTCAGCGGGGGCGGGTCTCGCCGGGGAGGGGCTGCTCGAGCAGCAGCTCCATTACGGAGTCGGGCAGTGGCGTCACCGAGCCTGCAAACTTCCCCTCCGGTGGCGCGACGAGGCGCAGCGGGTAACGCAGGCGATAGATCTGACGGTCGCCGACGCCCGCAGGCGCGTCGAGTCGCCAGGCAGCCTCGGTCAGGCAGGGCTCGAGCTTGGGGTCCTTGGTGTCGAGGTCGTTCTTGGAGACGCGCGCCATCATGACCTCGCCCTTGCCGACCTCGATTTCGAGCACGACCCGTCCGGCGAGCTCGGGGTGCCTCGTGAGCGCGTCGTTGTAGCAGGCGCGTGCCCGGGGCAGGACTCGGGTGGTCAGGTAGTGGCGGAACACCTTTTGATCGAGGTGGCCGCGCCGCTTGTCGCGTCCGAAGCGCCCCGCTTGGGCGATGCTGGCCCGGGCTTCCTTGTCCCATCGGGACAGGTACCACGGCGGCGCCGAGAACCCCTCGCGCTGCGCTTCGTCCAGCGGTGAGCGGGTCGTCGCGGTGAACGCCTCTGGTGGTCGGGG
This sequence comes from bacterium, assembly GCA_024742475.1. Classification (GTDB taxonomy): domain Bacteria; phylum Myxococcota_A; class Polyangia; order Nannocystales; family Nannocystaceae; genus CAJXVA01. The sequence goes on from JANSYI010000009.1 coordinate 168,759, forward strand.
CGCAACGGAGGGCTTGACCTTGCGCGAGAGCTGTCGGGGACCAAACGTACCCGACACCCGAAGCGACCGCGGCGCCTTGCCGCTGTAGTGGCCGCGCAGCGTGACGAAGCTGCCCGCGACCAGGCCGTCGGGCACCGGGTCGTCGAGCTCGACGCCCGCAGGGAGATCGACCTGCAGGTTTCCGAGCACGCGCGGGGTGGCCAGCAACGTGCGGGCCTGCGCGCCATGGAGCTGCGCGATGCTCTCGAGTGAGATGCGTGCGCCCATCGCCGCGGCGACTTTGGTGGCTGCGTGCTCGACCGATAGGCCCGAGCGCTGAAGCATGGGCTCGTCGATGACGAAGACGACCTCCGGCCGGTCCTTGCGGCCGCCGAGGGCCACCTCGAACTCGCGAGCCACGTCGTCGGGGGCGATGGACGAGGGGAACATGCCGTCGGTCGCGACGACGATGAGCGTGCGCCCGCGCCCGTCCTTGGCGCGTCGGGCCGCTTCGGCCAGCGCCAGCTGAAGGTCGGTGCCTTGCCCTCGCGCGTGCGAGGTGACGGCTTGGCGTAGCGCGAGCCGGTCCTGGCGGGATCCGGCGCGCGGGAACGAGGCGCGCTCGGCGAACAGCGGCGTAGGCTCGCGGTTGAAGGCGATCGCGTCGTAGGTGGTGGAGGAGGGGAGCGCGTCGAGCAGCCCGTCGGCCATCGCGAGCACGTCGTCGTCGACCGCGTTCGCGGTGCTCTTGGAGTGGTCGATGAGGAAGATGACGTGCTTGGGATCGGAGACTTGGTCTTCGCCCAGGCGCAGGTACACCCGCAGCCGCCCGTCGTCGAACCCCGCGGGTCCCGGCTCGGTCTCGGCGTCCACCTCGAGCGCGGCGGTGGAGCGCAGCGCCGAGGGCCACGACACGGACACGGTGTCCTCGGCCCGGCTGAGGATGAACGGCTTGCCACCGCTGCGCTCTTCGTCGACCGTAAAGGACTCTCCGCTTCGCAGCCCCTTCACGAGCACGCGCCGCTCGGGTGCCAACGCGCCCGAGCTCACGCCGCGCGAGGGCAGCTCGAGCTCCCAGCGCTGACCACGAAGTCGAGGAAGAACTCGCACGACCACCTCGACCTGCAGCGTCTCGTCGGGGTCGAGGCCATAGGCGACGAGCTCGGCGCCCGGGTTGTCGCGCGAGTTCTTGGGCACGATCTGCCGGACGAACACGCTGCCGGGCGCCCTTCGCGAGCGCTCCGCGGCGACGTCGGTGCCCACGCCGTCGGTCCAGGCGCCGTCGTGCATGACGCGGACGCCCTGCACCTGCGCGCCGAAGGGCAGACCCACCGCGTGCACGACGTCGCGGGCCGAGAGGCTGCTGTTGTGGAGCGCCGTACGGATGCGCAGGGTCGCCGCGTAGTCGGTCCCCGCCTCGATGATCGTCTCGAAGGAGAGCTCTTCGACCGCGACGTAGCCGGCCTCACCCTCGCGCTGCTCGGCGCGAAGCAGGTCGGCGCTGGCTGTATCGAGGGCCAAGAAGGCGAGCGATCCCAGCGCCAAGCCCACCAGCCCTCGAAACCTCCGACCGCTCACACGCAACAGCGTAGCAGCCCACCGCTGGGATCGCGGGCCGAGCCCTGGATCGGGACGTTCGGGCTCGGAACGGGGACAGTCCGACGGCACGAACAGTAGGACGGAGTCGTCCCGAAAAAGTTCCCTCGGGGGCGGGGCTCACGCCGGCTTGCGGCACACCACGGTCTGCGACTCGCTGGCGCCCGTCAGCGCGCGGCCGCGGAAGTCGCCTTCGTGGCGCTCGAGCTCGAACCCCGCGATGCCCGTCAGCGCCCGAATCTCCTCGGGGTAGATCTGACGGTGCGCGAGGCGGACGAGCCGCTTGGGCTTGGGCGGGGGGCGGAACTTGCGACCCTTGGGTGGCGGCTCGTCGTAGTAGAGGTTGATGTGGCAGATCTGCGTCGCGTGATCGTAGTGGTGGTTGGTCGAGTAGATCAGCGACTCACCGGTCTCGGGATGCTCGAACGGGGTGACGGCGTGGCGCTCGTTGGGATCCCACGTCAGCCACTCGACGTCGGGGAGCTGCACGTCGAAGGCGAACACGCCTGAGGGGACGAGCACGCGGTAAACCTCGCGAAAGCACGCGAGCAGGTCGCCCCAGGTGTACAGGTGCATCAGCGCGTTGAACGGTGAGATCGCCATGTCGACCGAGGCGTCCTCGAGCGGCAAGGCGCGCATGTCCGCCTCGTGAAGCGTGATGCGTTCGGCCCAGTCCTGGCCCTCTGCGCGGTCGTAGAGGCGCTCGAGCATCTTGGGCATGAGGTCGACGGCCTCGATGGTGTGCCCGTCCTTGGCGAGCGGGCACGTGATGCGACCCGTGCCTGCGCCGAGTTCGACGATGTGGGCTCCACCGTCGAAGTGCTCCCGCGCGAGCTTTCGATACCAGCGGACGTCTTCAGTCCGTTCGGCGTACTCGAAGTCGTACAGCGCGGTGTCGATGTAGTGGTCGGTCGTCCCGCGACGAAGCAGTCGCTCCAGCGCAGCGCGTCGCTCGAGCTTGGTGCGCTTGTTCTTGCTCTCGTTCTCGTTCTTGGCGCTCATCCGTCGCTGGCGCTCATCCGTCGTTGGGCCGTGGGCGGCGGTTGTCGCCATTGCCGCGAGACCGACGTCGCTTGCGTCCACCGCGTCGGCGCCGGCGTCGGTTGGGTGCTGCGTCGGAGGGCGCTTCCTTTTGTGCGACGGCCATTCGCTTCCACCGACCGAGCTCGTTGCGACCATCTCCGGTGGCCTGCACCGAGATGCCAAGGAACGTGAGCGCGTCGTGAAAGTAGTCGCGGTCGGTGAGGTTCTGGCGCCGGCGGCCGCTCGAGGAGAGCATGCGGCGGGTGGCCATGAGGATCTGCCGCGCCATCTCTCGGTCGCGGCGGGCGATGCCCAGCGCACTGCCCACGGGGGACATGAGCTGGTCGATGCGCTTGTCGAGCTGCTGACGGCTCTGCAAGGACTCGTCGGTGACGAGCAGCGGGGCGAACAGAACCGCAAGCATGACGCCGTTGACCGGCACGTGGCCGGTGCCTCGAATCGTCATGTCGAGCGCGTCGAGGTAGCGCCACAGCAGCCGCGCAGGCGTGGGGTCTTCACCTTCGGGAAGGTCGTCTTCGGCCTCGATCATCGCGTCGTGCAGCGCGTCGCGGGCCTGTGACATCGAGTCGCCGTAGAGCTTCACGTACGAAGGCAAGATGCCCTCGAGCAGGCGCGTCTCGGTGAGGAGCTCGAAGCTGCGTCGCGCGTGTCCGCCACGCAGGAGCTTGTAGACCTCTTCGAGCAGTCGCGCGCGCGAGCTCTTCTCGATGTCTTCGGCGACGTCGAGCAGGGCCTGCCAGGTGCCTGGCTCGAAGTCGAAGTCCAGCCGGGCCGCGAACTTCACGGCGCGAATCATGCGAACCGGGTCTTCGCGGAAGCGCACCTCTGGCTCGCCGATCGTGCGGATGAGGCCCTCTTCGAGGTCGGTCATCCCGTCGACGAAGTCGACCACGTTGCGCGCTTCGACGTCGAAGAACAGCCCGTTGACCGTGAAGTCGCGGCGCATTGCGTCGTCCTCCACGCTGCCCCACTCGTTGTCGGTGCGGATGAGGAGGTCTTCGCCTTCCTCGGCCTCCCGCGGCGCGCTGCGGAACGTGCTGGTCTCGATGATCTTGGGGCCGAAGAAGACGTGCGCGAGCTTGAAGCGTCGACCGATGATCCGGCTGTTGCGGAACAGTCGGCGGATCGCGTCGGGCGTGGCGCTGGTCGCAACGTCGAAGTCCTTCGGTTGCTTCCCTAGGTAGATGTCTCGAACGCACCCTCCGACGAGGTAGGCTTCGTGGCCGGCGCCCAGAAGCCGACGAACGACCTTGAGGGCGTCCGTGTCGACTCGGCGCAAGAAGCCGTCGAAACCTTTTTTGGACGCTGCCGGGGTGTCGGGCATATCGCGAGGTCCGTCTACCACAGGCGGGCGACTGGTTGAAATACGCGTGATTTCAGGAACCTATCGGTGGGGGGCCCGGATGGGCGTTGCACGGGCAGTGGAGAGTGCTACTTTTGTGTTCAGTACACTGAACATGGGTGAAGCCTCCAAGTCGGCCTTCGTGCCACTCGCGCTCCGGGTCATTCGTGGGTTCTCCACCTGCGAAGGTCAAGGGGTGGTGGTCGGCCTGAGGGGTTCAAGTGTTCGTTCTAAAGGCGCTTTTTCCTGCTCCGGCGCGGGGGCGCTACCCGGCTCGGCCACCTCGGCGCTCGCTTCACTGCTTCGCGAGCGCGAGGCCGAAGGCCACCGCGACCACGCGGTCGTGCTCGAGCTGGGCGGCGGAGAGCCGGGGGGAGATCTCCGCTGGGTCGGCGAAGCGATCTCTTGGCTCGGCCGCCACGGACGTCGGGGGATCGTGCGGACCGATCGCGTGCTGCCACGGGCGGTCGTCGAGGCAGCACGAGACGCTGGCGCGGCCGTGGTGCTTCGCGTCGCGAGCCTCGACCCGTCCGTGCAGTCGGCGCTGCTGGGTCCCGCCGCCGACTCGGCCCCGCGGCTGCTGCTCGGTGCCCAACACCTGCGCGCCCAGGGCGTGCCGGTGGCGGTGCTCATCGCTCCGCTCTTGCCCGTGCTCCATCGCGACGCCGAGCTCGAGGGCCTGGCCCGCAGCATCGCTGCGGCCGACCTCGAGCACGTCGCGTTCGCGGTGGGAGGCTGGTCGCTCGAGCGTCACCGGGCGCTCGCTGCCGTGCTGCCCTCGAGCGACGTCGCGGGAATCGCCCGTGCGTTCCGCGTCTACGAGCCGGGCGACGTCGTGGGCCGGGTCCGGCTTGGCGCCCGCGAGGCCACGCTGCTTCACCGCCACGCCGTTCGCGTCGCACACGGCGTCAGCCTCACGGTTGGAGGTTGCGGCTGCGATGCTCAGTGCACCTTGGCCCCATCATCGGCGGCCCCATCATCGGCGACGCCGTTTCAATCGCTGCTCGCGCCAGACCTGTTCGGCTCCCTCACGGGCTGAAGAATCGGGCCCCTCCCCAACAAGAGGAGCCGCGAGAAGAGCCGGGTCCGGGCTTAGGTCGCGCCGTCGGTCTCGTCGTCGCGGTCGAGCGACGTCGTCGTGTCGACGCACGCCATGCCGCCGACGGCGATGGCGAAGCCGAACAGAACGAACAGGGCGAGGTACTTGCGAGTGGTGCGGGTCATCATGACGGGGAAGCTAGGGTTGAGCGTGAAGCCGGCGGGCGGCGTCGATGCGGCGTTGCAGCGCGTGCACTCGGCTCGGCGGAGCGTCGTCGAGCGCGTCGGTGGCCTCGGCCCAGAGGTCTGAGGCCGCGGCAGTGTGGCCGAGATCGAGCTGGAGTTCTACCCCAGCCATCACGACGTCCCAACGTTCTGGGTGAAGATCGCTTGCACGTGCATAGTCCTCGGCGGCCCCTTCGGGCTCTCCGAGGCGGTGCCGCAGCCGTCCGGACACCGCAAACACCTCAGCGACGAAGGGTGCTTCGCGTCGAGCGCGCTTGAGCGCGGAGAACGCGCGGGTGACCCTCTGGTCGTAGGGGATCCCCGGCAGGTCGAGGCTCGTGGACGCGATGGCGAGCAGCGCACGCTCGCGACGGGTGTGCATGCGCTCGAGGGCCCTGACGAACGCTGCATGCGACCGCGGCCAGTCGCGCTCGACGGCGGCGAGTCTGGCCTCGCACATGTGCGAGAGCGCGGCGTGGGGATCGAAGTGCAGGGCCATCGCGCAGTGCGTGCGGGCGCGCACGAGCAGCAGAGGGCGGTCGCTGGGGTCGGGTTGCTCGCGCAGCCGCGCCACCAGCAGCTCTCCGAGCACCGCGTGCGCTCGCGCCGAGTCGGGGGCGCGACGCAGCGCGATCTGCCACAGCCGGCTCTCGGAGCGGTAGGCCGCCGTGGCGCCTTGAAGCACAGAGCCCTGCAACACCACCATGGCGACCCAAGGCAGCAGCGCGGGCAGGTCGAACCGCCCGCGCATCCACTCTCCCAGGCGTTCGAGCGCTGCGGACATGCCCACGCACATCGGGACGCTGCTCAGATACACGAAGCGATCGGCCCGCATGTTCGGCATGGGGGCCAGGTTGCTCGTGGGAGCGGCGAGCACCGCCGTGGCCACGATGACCCACGCGACCAGCGGCGCACGCTCGCGGGTCGCCCACGCCATCGCTGCGAACCCGGCGAACGCCAGCACGGCGCACATCGTCGCGGGGTCCAACCACGACGCGGCGTAGTCGACGTACTCGGGACTGAAGCCGCGCGGGAGCCAGAGCTGTTGCAAGTAGCTCAGGTGGATCTGCGCGCTCGCGGCGAGCACAGGTCCGAGGCCCACGCGCGACGCGTAGACCCGCTCGCTCGCGCCGTAGGGGTCGATTCCACCGAGCACCCCGACGCGAAAGGCGAGCACGATGCCGACGCCCAGCGCGAGCGCGAGGCCGGGGGCTGCGACGTCTCTCCAGGAACGCCTGGTGTCCCAAGGAGATAGGCGTTGAAGCGCGAGCCATGCGAGCGGCAGCCCCGCGGCGCTGAGCTTGGCGCCGGCCGAGACCGCCATCAGCAGCGCGCAGGTGGCCAGGTTCCACCATGTTGGGCGGCGCGTGCAGGCGACCACCACGGCGCCCAGGCCGAGCGTGGCGGCGAGCAGATCCTCGCGATACGAGACCACGGCCACCGCCTCTGCGTGGATCGCCAGTACCCCGAAGAGGGTCATCGAGGTGACGACCGCGCGACGCGGCGCGCCCTCCTTGGACAACCACACTCCGAGGAGAGCCGTCACCACCACGTGAAGCAACACGGAGAGCAGGTGGTGGCCGAGGGGGGAGAGGCCCAAGACGGCGTAGCTCAGCGCGTCGAAGGCGACGAGCGTGGGCCGAAACGCGTCGGGAACCCCAGCGCGCGCAGCTTCGGGGCCGAGCAGCATGGGCAGGTTGCCCAGGTCGCGGAGGAACCCGTTGCCCAGCAGGGTCCAGTGGTCGTCGTAGACGAACCCGAAGGTGAGGGTGGAGCCGAACGCGAACGCGGTGAGCAGGAGGACGCCGCCGAACAGCCATCGCTGCGGCACGTCATCCCACGGCCCCGCCTCGGGGCCCGCGCGCTCGTCCTCCACGGCCGCGCACTGTAGCAGCCGGGCCGAAGCTATCGGCCGCGGCGCTCTTTACACTCTTGTCGGCGGCGCTTGATGAGGTCGCCGCACTTGCGGTGGTCGATGCCCAGGACGATGGCGGTGACGCCCAGGCCGACGACCGCGAGGGCGGCTCCGGTGATGGCCACCGTGTTGAAGGCCTCGCCGCGGTCGCGGAAGTCGGCCTCTTCGGCTCGGGTGAGGCCCTCGCGGTAGCCGTCGTCGAGGCGCTTCTCGGTGATCTGCCCGGCAGCGCCGAACCCGACCGCCATCGCACCACCGAGCGCGGAGGCGATCACGCCGGCGACGAACACACCCTTGCGTTTGCGCTGGGCGTCGTCGCCGTCGTCGAGGTCGTCGTCGTCGGAGGGCAGCGGCGCTCCGGAGGCGTCGGTCTGCTCGAACGTGGTGCGCTCGGACAGGCGACCGAACTGAAGGTCGGCGGGGAGCGGGCGCACAGGCGCGTGCTGCATGGCAGGCGCACACGCGGTGAGGGAGGCGCACAGCAGCGCGAAGGAACACGAGGCGAGAGATTTCATTCGGTTGCGCCTCCGTCGGTGTCGCCGTCGGTGTCGGTGGGGCTGGTCTCGGCCGAGTCGTCACCACCGGACTCGATGACGTCGTCGGGTGAGCACACGCCGAAGATGCAGGTCTCGCCCTCTGCGCAGGAGGCCGGGTCGCCCGGGTCACACGCGGTGGCGCAGAAGTTGACTGGCCCGAACTCCTCGGGCAGCTCCACGCAGACCTCGCCCGCTGGGCAGCTGCCCTCGGTGCAGCTCTCCACACAGGCCCCGCCGAAGTCCTCTGCTCCGGGGATGGTGGCGCAGGTCTGCGAGCCCGGGCACACGTCGTCGTCGGGGTTGCAGATCGAGCTGCATACGCCGTTGAGGCAGCCGAAGTAGGTCGAGCCCATACCCGGGCTACCGCAGTCGTCGGCCGCGGTGGCCAGGGTGCACTCGACCTGGCACAGCCCCGAGATGCACGACTCGCCGTCGCCACACTCTTGGTCCTGCGCGCAGCTGTGGCGGAACGTGGGAGGTGGCAGCCGCTCGGAGTAGCAGGCGGACGCGCCAAGCGAGAACGCAGCCAGCAGGAGAGGAAGGAGACGAGACATGGCGTCGCTGGGGGAGCGTATGCCACGAATCCCCGTGTCCGTCACCCGGGGCCAACGAAAACGGCCGGGTTCAGGGGCCCGCCGCCGCAGTGCGCGTGGCGGGGGGATCGTGTCGTCGCATGGACCCGACGACGGCGCGTCGGGTTTCGTCGTACTTGTCGTGCCAGCCCGCCGGGGTCTCGAACGCCAGGACCGTGATCCCATCGTCGCCCCCGACGAAGTGGACGTGACGCGCCATGGCCACACCGTCTCGTTCGAGCGTGTAGACGACCGCGTCGACCCCGGCTGCGTGGGTGTGGGAGGCCTCCTGGAGGTGGTCCGCACGCCCGCCGGGGACGAGGGCTTGCAGGCGGTGGGTTTCGTACCAGTCTTTGGCGCGCTGGGCATGTTCGCTGGGGACCGGGTCTGCGGTCAGGACCACCATGCCGCCGGCGGTCGAAAACTCCCGCTCGCCGAGGGGTCCGTACCGAGGACGCCACCGAGACGGCACCTGTAACACCACGCCGTTGTCGAGGGCGACCGCGCGCCGCTCGTCACCTCCGACGAGCCTGGGCGCGATCGCCACCGTGAGCAGGCAGAACACGCCCGCGGCGACCAGTCGGTACGGCCAGTGACGCCGTCGGGGCAGCCATGGATAGTCGGGCAGGGCGATGGGCAGCACCATTCCGCCGATCAGGCCTGCACAGAGGCCACCGAGGTGGCTGGCGTGGTCGACCCCGGGGTTGCGCATGCCGACGCCGAACAAGATCACCAAGAAGGGAAGCACCCACACCCCGAAGTACCGCTGCACGGCCGGGGCGAGGCGGTCGTGGTAGCGCAGCCCGAACGTCACCGCGGCCCCCAGGACGCCAAAGACGATCCCGCTCGACCCGGCGGACACCTGCGGGGTGCCCAACAGGCTCACCAGGGAGGACGCGACGGCCGAGAAGAGCAGCAGCGCGGCGTAGTCGCTCCGGCGCGACGCGTGCTCGAGCGCTCCGCCGACGGTAAAGAGGAAGACCAGGTTGAACACCAGGTGCAGGACCGAGGTGTGGACGAAGTGGCAGCTGAGCAACCGCCACGATTCGCCCGCGTCGGCGACCAGCGGCGTGCTCCGCCCGCCCAGGGCGATCACCTGCAGGGCCGTCGAGGCGTCCAGCGACTGGGCCTGGGTTTCGGCCCACCAACCCCACGCGTACGCCGCGGTCGCGACGGCGCACAGGGCGAAGGTCATCCACGGGAACGTCCCGCGGTCGTAGGATGCGCGAACCACCTTCCTTCCTCGTAAGGGGCGGGCAACGCGCATCCAGCGTCCGGCCCCGACGGAAATGAGCCCTTCGAAGCCCGAACGGGGCCGGTTTGGCACCCTCGCGCGACGTCGACTGGGCGCGAGGGCGGCTGCTGGTGGACGCGGGGTGGGGCGCGTGATACCTACCGCGGCTCATCCACATGCGTCCTGAGAGGCCCCCGGCGTGATCGCAGCGCCCACTGTCTGCGGTTTGGGGAGCAACGACGACGGACGCAAAAGCACAACGCCGGAGAACACCGACACATGGAAAACGAAAACCAGGCCACCGCCGAGTCCGAAGCTCAGCGCATCATCACCATCCGCCAGCTCCTCGAAGCTGGAGTCCACTTCGGTCACCGCACCGATCGCTGGAACCCGCGGATGAAGCCGTACATCTACGGCGCGCGCAACGGTGTCCACATCATCGACCTTCAGCAGACGGCCGTCCTGTTCCGTCGCGCCTACGAGTTCGTCCGCCGCACCGCCGCCGAAGGCAAGCCCATCCTCTTCGTGGGCACCAAGAAGCAGGCGCAAGACGTCATGATCAACGCGGCCATCCGCGGCGGTCAGTACTTCGTCGTCAGCCGCTGGCTCGGTGGCACGCTCACCAACTGGAAGACCATCCGCCAGTCGGTCGACAAGCTGCGCAACCTCGAGAAGATGGCCGAAGACGGCACCCACGAGGTCCTCACCAAGAAAGAGGTCCTTCGTATGGAGCGCATGCGCCTCAAGCTCGAGCGCAACCTCGGCGGCATCAAGGACATGCCCAAGCTCCCCGGCGCGCTCTTCGTGATCGACCCCGCTCGCGAGCACATCGCGATGGCCGAGGCGCGTCGCCTGCAGATCCCCGTGATCGCGGTCGCCGACACCAACGCCGACCCCAACCTCATCGACTACATCATCCCGGGCAACGACGACGCGATCCGCTCGATCAAGCTGTTCTGCAGCAAGATGGCCGACGCCTGCATCGAAGGCGGACGCCTCGGCAAGCAGCGCGCCGTCGCGACGAACCAGTCCACGGAAGAGGCGCCCGAGACCATCCGCGTCATGACCGGAGGCGATGGTCCCAAGGTCGAGATCGTCTCGCGCCGTGGCGCTCTGCCCACGCCCGAGGCGGCAGCCACCCCCGAGGTGCCCGAAGAGAAGAAGCCCGCTCCCGAGACGCCGCCGGCCGAGTAGGTCACCGCTGTACCGGATCCATCTCGATCGCAAAGCAAGCAAGCGAAGCAAGTCATGGCAAACGTCACCTCTGCAATGATCAAGGAACTCCGTCAGGCCACGGGCGCTGGTCTCATGGACTGCAAGAAGGCCCTCAAAGAAGTCGATGGCGACATCGACAAGGCCATGGAGTTCCTTCGCAAGAAGGGCCTCGCCAAGGCCGCCAAGAAGGCCGGCCGGGCCGCCACCGAAGGCGCCGTCCTCTCGTACATCCACCCCAACAACCGCGTGGGCGTGCTCGTCGAGATCAACTGTGAGACCGACTTCGTCGCCAAGACCGACGGTTTCAAGGACTTCTGCGGCGACATCGCGATGCAGATCGCGGCCATGAACCCCGACGCGGTCCGCCGCGAAGACATGGACACCGCCAAGGTCGAAAAAGAGCGCGAGATCCTCCGCGAGAAGGCGCTCGGCGAGGGCAAGCCCGAGAAGATCGTCGACAAGATCGTCGACGGCCAGATCAACAAGTTCTACTCCGAGCGCGTGCTCCTCGAGCAGGTGTTCGTCAAGAACGGCCCCGAGAACAGCAAGCGGACGATCGAAGAGCTGGTCAAGGAGACCATTGCCAAGCTCGGCGAGAACATCTCCATCCGCCGCTTCGCTCGCTTCGAGCTCGGGGAAGGTCTCGAGAAGAAGGTCGACGACTTCGCTGCTGAGGTCGCCGCGCAGGTCGCCGGCACCAACTAGCCCGCGCTGCAGCGCAAAACGAGCGGGGAGTCCGAGATGGGCTCCCCGTTTCGTTTTTGGCCCTGGTACCTTCTGCGCGCCCATGGCCGAAGAGCACCGCTTCCGTCGAATCCTACTGAAGCTCTCTGGAGAGGCGCTCGCCGACGACGGGCAGGGCATCACGCCGTCGATCCTCGCGCAGGTGGTCGAGGACGTGGCACCCGTCGTCGCGGCGGGCGTTCAGGTCGGCATCGTGGTGGGCGCCGGCAACATCTTTCGTGGCATGAGCGATGCGGCCTCGAGCATGCGGCGCCACGTGGCGGACTCGATGGGCATGCTCGGCACGGTCATCAACGCGCTCGCGCTTCAAGAAGCGTTCGTCCAGGCCGGGCTTCAGGCCACGGCGCTCTCGGCCATCCCCATGCCGTCCGTCTGCGACTCGTTCAGCGCCCGACGGGCCCGGGAGCTTCTCGACCAAGGCCACGTCGTCATTCTCGGCGGCGGCACCGGCAATCCCTACGTCACCACCGACACCGCAGCCGTCTTGCGCGGCCTCGAGATCGGCGCCGACGTGGTGATGAAGGCGACGAAGGTCGATGGCGTCTACGACAAGGACCCCGCCAAGCACGACGACGCGGTCAAGTTCGACCGCTTGACCCATCTGGACCTGGTGGCCAAGGGCCTGAAGGTGATGGACGGGACGGCCGCCACCATGTCCCAAGACGGCGGTCTCCCGATTCTGGTCTTCAACATGCGTACTCGCGGTAACATTCTGGCCGCCGCACAGGGCAAGCAGGTCGGCACCGTCGTGGTGCCTTCCTGAGCCTCCGTTTGAACCAAGCCCCACGAAGGAAGACACCGACATGCTCGACGATGCAAAAGAACTGGCCGCGGACGGGATGCAAAGCGCGATGGAGCGCCTGCGTCGGGAGCTGGCGCGGATTCGTGCCGGACGTGCAAACCCAGCGCTGCTCGACGACGTCCGGGTCGACAGCTACGGCGCCATGATGCCGCTCAACCAGGTTGGCACGATCAGCGTCGCCGACGCTCGGCTGCTGGTCATCAAGCCCTTCGATCGCAACAACATCGCCGCCATCGAAAAGGCGATCAACAACTCGCAGCTCGGCCTCAACCCGCAAAGCGACGGCGTCGTCGTCCGCATCCCCATCCCGCCGCTGACCGAAGAGCGCCGCAAGCAGCTCGTCAAGCAGGCCGGCTCCGCGGGCGAAGACGCCAAGATCGCCATGCGCCAGGTCCGACGCGACGCCAACGACATGCTCAAGCAGGCGGAGAAGGACAAGGAGATCAGTGAGGACGACCTCAAGCGCGGGCTCGAGCAGATTCAGAAGCTGATCGACGCCGAGAGCAAGAAGGTCGACGACGCGGTCGCGGCCAAAGAGTCCGAGATCCTCGACGGTTAGCGGTGCCGGGAGGCGCCTAGTCCAAGTCGGCCCAGATCGCGGCGAGCTCGAGGTCGAGCCGCTCGAAGGGAGGCACGTTGACGGTCTGCTCGTCGGCGTGGACGCCGAGCAGGACGTAGTGCGCGTCGCCCAGACGGAACGCCTCGAGCGTGCGCTGCAACGGATCGAGGAGCCACACGTGGCTCACCGAATGCCGCGCGTAGGTCGGGAGCTTCTCGGCCCGGTCGATCTTGGCGGTGCTCGGGCTGAGGATTTCGCACACCCAGTCTGGCGACACCGTCGCGAAGGGCTCGGCAGGCACCGTAGGGAGGCGCTCCCGCCTCCACCCCGCGAGGTCGGGCACGAGAACGTCCTCGGCGAGGTGCAGCTCCGGTTCGAACAGGATGATCCAACCTCCCGGGCCCTCCGCTCGCTTCTTGAACGCCGGAACGAGCTCCGCCGCCAAGGCGGATGCCGCGGCTGCATGCGGTAGCGCAGGCCTTGGATGAAGGTGCAGTCGACCCCCGATCACTTCGGCCACCTTGTCCGCAGGCGCGGCGAGCACGTCCTCGTACGTTGCCCGAGTCGGAAGAGCCTTCGCCACGTTTCAACGATAGCACCCCAGAGTCTTCCGGCCGCCGGGTGGCGCCGCTGTTCGGTCGCTACGGCGCCTCGTCGCGTAGCTCGGCGACGATGTCGGCGAGGATCATCACCGCCGCCTCCAGCGGTTTGGCGCAGACGCGGTCGGCGACGTCGGCCACGTTGAAGCGCCAGCGAGGGTGATGGGTGGCCCACTGCACGAATCCCTCGCAGGTCGCCGCCTTGGGCAGCAACGCCGACCAGCGCGCATCGCCTGGGTCGCGCAAGTCTAGCGCGTGGGCTCGGTCGATGAGCTCGTCGAACTGCGCGTCTTCGAGGGGCATGGGGCTAGTCGAGCGGGTTCGTCTCGACGGCCTCGTAGTCGCCGAAGTCGATGTCGCCATCGGCGATCGTGCCCTCGTAGGTGTACGTGGAGAGCGTGCCATCGCAGTCGAGGTCGGCAGTTGCGGTGACCGAGACCTTGGATCCGTCCACGTCGACCCCGAAGCTGTAGCGGTGAGGCGCGGTCGGGCTGAAGCCCAGGGCCTTCCAGGCCGGGTCGGACCAGGAGCCGTCGTCGATCGGGCACACGCCCTTGTCCTGCTTGCAGCATGAACCCGGCGGCGGCGTGACGGGGATCGAAGCCGGCGTCTCTCCGTTCGAGACCATCACGCGCAGCAGGTCGGCGATCATGCGGCCCGACACCATCGCCTCGGCCCGCATCGACTTGCGCTGGTACTCGGAGAAGGCGGACGCCGCGTCGGGCTGCGGCGAAGAGTTCTCCTCGGCGGATGCCGGTTGGGGGCTCGACTCGGCCGTTGCCTCGTCCGCGGAGTCGCAAGCGAAGGTGAGTCCGAGGACGAGGGCGAGCGTCGGTGTTCGCATCAGGGGGGACGCTACACCGTTCGGGCGCGCTTCATTCCCCGTTTCGGAAGGGGCGTGGATGTTAGTTCGCGAGCCCCGTGCAAACGAACTCCGCCCCAAATCCCACCGAACCCGCGAAGTCGCTGCTCCAGCTGAGCCCGTCGCTGCTCAGCACGTTGGCCTCGGGGCAGGTGTTGTTGTCGCCCTCGCGGACGACCGTGCCGCTGACGTAGCCCAGGGCCGAGCACAGCGCGTCGACCATCGTGCCGCCTCCGGCGATGGGCACGCCATTGTTGTCGGCCACGGGCGCGTTGGCGAGCTGTCGGGGGTCGAGCGCCGTTGCGCAGCCGGTGAAGCTCGCGGGGTAGGGGTCGCCCGCCGCATTGCCGGGGTCGAGCACGGCCCGCAGGGCGCCGATGCTGCTCGTCCCGAACGAGAGCGTCTCGGCGCCTTCGTCCAGCGCGCAGTAGAAGGTGCCGACGCCGCAGCCGTTGTTCGGGCAGCCGATCCAGTCGAGGCTCCCGTCGGTCCAGTCGCGCAGGTCGATGCCGACCGCCGCGCTGCCCCAGACCGGCTCGTCGGTGAGCAGGATCTCGCACGTCGCCGCGTTCGCCGTGCAGTCGTTCGCGCACCAGTCGTCGTCGACGCCGTTGCCGTCGTCGCACGCCTCCCCGGCCGCCTCGTTCCAGATTCCATCTCCACACGAGGGCAGGGTGCAGTCGTCGTCGCAGTCGGCCGAGAACCCCGCGTCGTCGCACGCCTCGCCAAACGCGACGTTCGTCACCCCATCACCGCAGGCCGGCGCCGTGCAGTCGACATCGCACTCGTCCGATTCTCCTGCGTCGTCGCACGTCTCCCCCGCGGACCCGTTGACGACCCCGTCGCCGCACGTCGCGGTCGTGCAGTCGGCGTTGCAGACGTCGGACTCTCCCGCATCGTCGCAGTCCTCTCCGGCCAACGCGTTGGTCACCCCGTCGCCGCACGCCGCGTCGGTGCAGTCCGCGTCACAGGTCGCCGACTCCCCAGAGTCGTCGCAGTCCTCGCCTGCCGCCATGTTGACGACCCCATCGCCACACACCGAGGTGCTGCAGTCCACGTTGCAGGTGCCCGACTCCCCCGCGTCGTCGCAGTCCTCGCCTGCCGCCATGTTGACGACCCCATCCCCGCACGACACGTTGCTGCAGTCCGCATCGCATCGAGCGCTGCGGCCGCTCGCGTCGCACTCCTCGCCGGCCATCTGGTTGAGCGTGCCGTCCCCACACTCCGCCGCCGTGCAGTCGTCGTCACACGCGTCGGACTCCCCCGCGTCGTCACACGTCTCGCCCGCCGCCATGTTGACGATGCCGTCTCCACAGACCGCCGCCGTGCAGTCGTCGTCACACGCGTCGGACTCCCCCGCGTCGTCGCACGCCTCGCCCGCCGCTGCGTTGACGACCCCGTCTCCGCACGCCGCGACCGTACAGTCGTCGTTGCAGCTCGCCGACTCCCCCGCGTCGTCACACGCCTCGTCCCCCTCGAGCACACCATTCCCGCACCCCGGCACATCACCCGTCGACGACCCGCCCGAGTCCGAACTCCCCCCACCCGTCGTCGAGCCCTCACCCGGACCCGTCCCGCTCGAGCCCCCGGAGCTCCCCGTCGTCGAATCGCCCCCACTCGACCCCTGCGCCGACGATCCCCCCGACGAGCTCACAGCCCCACTCGTCAAAGTCCCCGACGACCCACCGCTCGTCCCCTCACCACCATCGCCCACCGACGCCACATCCGCATCCGCCCCGCATCCAACGAGCAGCAACCACACACCCCAAATCCCCCGCGCATCCCCCAACCCAACCATCACCCAAAGTCTACCGCGCCCACCGCACCCCAGCCCGAGCGGACGAAGTCATCGGGACGAAGCCGCGCCCGCAGGCGAGCGACCACCAGCCCCCGAAATCATCCCGGGCAAGCCCCCGCAACCCGCAACCGCAGCCAAGCCCGAGCGGTCGAAGTCACCGCCGCGAAGCCGCGCCAGCGGAGGGGCCCCAGCGGCCCCGAGGACTCGAGCCGGCACAACCGAACGCACAACCAGTCACCGGCCAAGAGGGCCCACAGGGGCCGCTGGGGAGGCACCGCGCCAGCAGGCGAGCCTCCGACCACCAGCCCCCGAAGTCCCCCCGCGCAAGACCTCTAAGTCTTCGCAACCCGAAGCTTCGCCCGCTTCATCTTCGGCGGCGGAAGCTCCGCCTCGAACCTCTGCACGCTCAGATCCGCGTACTCCTTCTCGCGCTCGATTCCAATGTAGCGGTGCCCCGCTCGAATCGCCGCCACACCCGTCGTCCCGCTCCCGTTGAACGGGTCGAGCACCACCGAGTCCTCCGGGCACGACGCCCGCAGGATCCGCTCCAGCAGCGCCAGCGGCTTCTGCGTCGGGTGCTTTCCATGCGACTTCTCGCGCTTGCCCGGCGCCGTCATCCGCCACACCGACTTCATCTGCTTGCCCCCGTTCTCCTCCTTCATCGTCGGGTAGTCGAAGTAGTGCTTCGACTTCCGGTTTCTACCCGCCCACAGCACCGTCTCCGTCGAGTGCGTGAAGTAGCGGCAGGAGAGGTTCGGCGGCGGGTTGGGCTTCTCCCAGACGATCTCGTTGAGCATCTTGAAGCCCAGTTGCTGCATCGCGAAGCCCACGGAGTAGATCACGTGGCTCGTGCCCGAGACCCAGATCGTCCCGTTGGGCGTCAGCGCGCGCTGGCACAGCTCGAGCCACTTGCGGTTGAACGCGTGGTTCTCGTCCACGCCCAGGCTCTTGTCCCACTTGCCCTTGTTGACCGACGTGCGCTTGCCACCGCGGCAGGTCGTGCCGCCGTTGCTCAGGAAGTAGGGCGGATCCGCGAAGATGCAGTCGATCGACTCGGGCTCGAGGCGCTCGAGCGCAGCGAAGCAGTCGTCGTTGATGAGGGCGGTGCGCCCGTCAGGGGAGCTCCAGTAGAGGGATTCGTCGGCTTGCACCGCGAGCGTCGAAGTCGCTGCCACGTGAGCAGGTTCCACACATGACCCGACCCACAGAAATTTTTCGCAGCCCCTCCGTGGTCACGTGATCAGGCGGCCCGTGCATGGAGTGCTTCGCGCGTTCTTTGGTCGGGTCGTGTCGGCTCTGGTATGCACGGCAGAGCACGGCCATGTTCGATCGTACGCGCACCCTGCTGTTGACGGGCCTGTTGGTCACCGTCGCGAGCTGCAAAGGCAACGTCGAGTTGAAGACGTTGGGGAACGAGGCTCCCTCGCGCCGATCTGCGGCCTCGTTCGTTCACTGCATCGAGGCGGGCACCAGCCAGTGCGTCACCCAAGAGAACGTCTCGGGTGGCTGGGACGCGTTCTATCTGCTGCAGTGGATGGCCGACGGCTCGCCGGTCTCCGTGATGTACGCCCTGCCCGGAGAGCTTGCCGCGCACGAGGACCCACGCATGGTGCAGCAGCGCCTCGTCGGGGAGGTGGAGCGCTACGCCAACGCGGTGCGCGGGGCCGAGTGCGACCCCGTCGACTCGATGCAGATGGCGCCGCTCATCGACAAGGCCGCGCAACTGGCCGCCGACCGGCTCGGTCGCCTGGGCATGCTCGAAGGAAGCCTGCAGGTCATCATCGAGGGCCTCTCCGCCGAAGCGCACGAAGGCCTCGATGGCGGCGAGCTCGTGCGGATGGACTGCAACTACGACCCGTACCGTCTGTACATCGCGACCCGACAGTTCGACGACGGCGTCATGCGAGTGCTGGGCATGTCGACGATGATGCCAACCGCGCTCGGAGGCGACATCCCCAGCCGGGACGTGGTCGACGAGCGCCTGCAGTCCCGAACGCTGGGCCTCGACAACGGGCCAACGCCGATGGTCGACGGTGGCATCAACGCCTGGTTGCCCTTCGAAGTGGAGCTGTTCTGATGATCGCCCAACTCGTCCTCGCTCTCACCACGCTCCTGCAGCCCGCCGACGACCGGTCCGCGTCCACGCTGTCGCTCGACCGCATCACCAGCTTTCCCAACGTCGTCGTCAATCACGTCAACGGAAGCATCGGCACCGAGTCGCTCCCGGTCGGCAACGGCGTCACCGTCGATCCCGGCGTGTTCGTGACGATCGGCCAAAACAAGGTCCAAGTCTTCGATCACGACGCCGCCGTCCTGCAGAACGGGCTGGTGACCGATGGCACCGTCGCGCAGGAGTGCAGGAGCGGCTGCCCCGCGGTCCTGTTCGACGCGTTTCAATACGAGTGGCTCAAGATGGCGGTCGAGGCGTCCTACCTCGACGTCGACATCGCCACGCGCGTGCTGTTCGCGGCCGATGCCGCCGTGCCGGCCCAGACCCTGCTGATGTCGGCCTATGCCGCCGCGGAGACCCGGCCCGGTGCCGTGCCGACGCTGTCGGTGCTCGTGAACATGGCCGGCCGCGGGTTGCGGGCGCAGCCGGTGTTCCTGCTCCCGCCCGAGGGCCTCGAGCTGCAGCAAGGCTCCGCCGCTCTCGGGCTGACGATCGAGTTCGACAGCAACGAGTTCGTCATTCGAGGCGAGGACGCCACCCTCGGCCGCAGCGGTCGTCGCGGCAAGTCGCTCGCCGACGTTCGCAAGGTGCTCGCCGGGGTCAAGAAGCGGCACCCCGGCAAGGACGCGATCATCTTGGTGCCGCGGGCCGGCGTGACCGTGGGCGAGCTGATGACGCTCGTGCAGGTGATTCGCACGAGCTACCCGCGCATCGTGTTGAGCCTGGGTCAAGACGTCGTCATCTGAGCCCGGCGGCGCAGACCGGTTCCATTCTGCATGGCCTGGCGATAGATTCGCCGCAGAGGGACGTTCGTCGTGAAAGGGGTCCTGATCTCACTCGTGCTGGCCGGCAGTCTCGTCGGTGTCCCCGCGCCACCCGACGACGTGCCTCCGGCCAGCTTCGACCTCGAGTGGAACGCGCCAGCGGGCTGCTCGAGCGCCGAAGCCGTCGAGGCTCGGGTTGCGGCCCTGCTCACATCCCCGCCGCGCGGAGAGGGCGAAGCGCGGGTGGTCGCCGACGTCGTCGAGCGCTTCGGCGGCGTGCACATGACGCTCACGACGACCTTCGTGGGGGCCACGGATGTGCGCGAGGTGGAGCCCGTGCTTGTGCCCCCGGTCGTGGAGGACAAACACCGAAGCGGAGGGGGGGCAGACGACTACCCGAACTCCCTAGATAAGATCGTAGGTCAGGGTGACGCTGGAACCGGCCCGCCGCACAACGAGGGTGAAGCTCGTCGCTCCCTGGACAGCCTCCCAGGCATCGAATGCGCCCCCAATCGTGGTGATGTCGTAGCCGTTGAGCGTGACGGGAACATCGCCGGTTCGAATCCCGAGCTCATGGATAAGCTCTCCTCTGGTCACGGAGGCGAACTCGTAGGAACCGCTCCCATCCGGCTCGATGCGGGCGTCCTCCAGGTAGAGACAGCCAGGCTGGGCGATGATCTTGTCCACGAATCCGGTTGAGACCTGCAACGTCCCACGCACATCGGTGAAGCTGTAGCTTCCATCGATGAAGGAGCAATCCGCAGCCGAGGGGTAGACCTCGTAGGCCATCGAGATGGTGCAGTCCTGCACGCCGTCGCGGTCGCCATAGACGATCGAGGGAAACTGGAATCCAATGCTGGCCGCGTCCGCGTCGAGCGCTGCGTCCTCGACCTCGCCGTCGTTGCAGTTGTTTGCGAAGCTGGGATCTGGGACGAGCGAAAAGCAGACGTTCCGCGCGTCCTGGTAGATGTTGCTTCGCAGGTTCACCACGTCAGATGGAAGCGAGATGCTCCCGTCCATAGGGACGACGTTTCCAGCCATGTTGGAGGTCAGCCAGTCGTGCGTCTCCTGAGCCGTGCACCAGCACCCTTGCGGCTTACTTCCGTCGTCAGCATAGACGACGTCGAACTCGGTCCCGCTGCCGTCTTCGTAGGTCGCGTTGTCGGCTCGAGTGCACCACAGATGGCCGGGCTCAGGCATCGGGCCTTCCGTATCGCCGTCCGTGTCCGACGGAAATGAGCCGCTCGGCTGAGGGTCCGCAGGCCCCACTCCCTCCGCGCACGCCGCAAGGAGCAGTGGGACGAGCAACATATGACGAATCTTCCTGTTTGCCATCGCTTGGAAGTAGACACGCGGCCAGGACGCCTGCAACAACTTCCATCACGCCATGAGACCGACTTCTCACTCGGACTGACCGGCTCCGTCGATCGGCCACGCAGCCGCCGCCGTACTCGTCGACTTGACACATCCGCGAACGCACGGCGATCTTGGATCGATGCGTCGCAGGAGCTCTGTCTGTGTGCTCCCTTGGCTCGTGCTCGGCTGTGCACCCGACGCCGGGATCCAACTTCCGCCTACGGAGGAAGCCTACGGAGGAACTCAAGTACGGCTGCACACCACGAGCGAGCGAGCAATCTGCGAAGGAACGGGCCCTTCGATGGAGAAGATGCTCTCGTTCCTGGGCCGAGAGACCGAACTCGGCGATTTGGAGCAACCGGTTGACGTCTATCTTCTGGCCGAGGAACAAGTTGTCGAGACCTGTGGGCTCGGCATTGACGACGTCTATGCGTGCGCTTTCGTCGCGGAGCCCAACCCGGTCGTCGTGACGAGCTACCTCCCTACCGAGCATGAGCTCGTCCATGCGTATCTGTCCCTGAAGCAGGACGAGCCGAAGACCCGGTACGCATTCCTCGAAGAGGGTCTCGCTTCTGTGTACGGGAGGGACGGCTCCAGTTCCGCGCCGACAACGTCCCTTGAGGAGGGACTCCCCTTCGACCGCTCTCTCCCACTCGACCAGTACCCTCGAGCGGCACACTTCATGAACTTCGTCATCGATGAGTTCGGCCCTGCCGCCGCAGCTCGGGTGGTTCTCGCGTCATCCGAAGTACGGGATATGGATGCACTCAACTCGACGTTCATCGAGACGCTTGGGACCTCAATAAACGCACTCGCGGAACTTTACGAGCAGGAGTCTGTCTCCTGTACGAGCGCGGGGTGGCAGCGGGGCTACGACTGCGGAGCCCCGGCCGAGGAGTGGCACCTCTCCGGAACGCTTCAACTCGACATCGGTCGCGAGTGTCGCTCCCCGACAGTCCTGGGCTCGTCAGACGGCCCAGCGTTCGAACGGTTCACGCTGGAATTCCCCGAAGCGACGACCGTATCCATCCGAATGGACACGCCTGTCGAGGAGCACCATGCGACCATCCGGCTCACGAAGTGTGGCACGTGCGATGACGAGTTTTCGTTCGTGTACGACCTCTCCAGGGGACCCCTCTTCGAGCTGCAGTTGGACCCGGGGAAATACGTCCTGAGAACGCTCTACTCCAGCGGGCAGAGCGAGCCTGGAGTTTTAGTGATTCGCCAGCAATAGCTGACCAGGGCCCGAACCTGAGCGAGGGGCCCGACCCGGACGAGCGGTGAGGGGGAGGAGAGAATTCAACACCGAAGATGAACGCCGGAGTTGCGCGCTTGCACGTAGCTTGAGGGGATGAAGAACCGGGAGAGCGCGCTGTCCCACCCAGCCGGGGAAGATGTCCTCCACGTCGCCGAACTCGTTGTCTCGCAGCATCCGGCAGTCCGGCACTTCTCGCACTCAGGAGAGAACTTGCCTTCGTGACCATCGCGCCAGTTCGAAAAAGTCAACCGTTTGAGCTGGGCATGCCAGTAGGCTGCCGTCGATCGCCCAGAGACCCGCGCATCGTGTCGAGCCTGGGCCAAGACGTCGTCATCCGAGCCCGGCTGCCCCCCGGCGAGACGCTCACTCCGTCGCGGGCAGCGAGACCGCGAGCACTGCATCCGCGCGCTCGGCAAACGTCGCAACATCCTTCAGCGGAGCCGAGCAGCTGTTCGCAGTGCACAGGTACACCGCGGGCGTGCCGATGTCCGGGTAGCGCTCGCCGGGCAGGGAGCGTTCGACGTGGGCGCGGGGCTCGGGGTAGGTGAGGGCGGCGCGGTGCAGGGCGTCGGTGGTGGCGTCGTCGTCGGGGCCGACGACGGTGATGTCGACCGTGGGGAGCACCAGCTCTTCGAGCGCGAGCACGTAGGTGCCGATGATGCGGCCCTCGTCGGGGCGGGCTGGGGCGACGGCGACCAGGGCCCGGCGGGCTGCGGCGAGGTAGGGTGTGTCCTCGCCGTGGGAAGTGCGATGCAGGCGGAGCAGGGCGCGGGCGGCCAGGGCGTTCTCCTCGAGGGGCATGCGGCGCTGCGCCAGTACGCCGATGGCGGCAGGGTCGGGCGTGTGGGCGAACAGGCCGCCGGCTTCGGGGTCCGCGAGGGCGTCCAGCATGGCGTCGGCCAGCGCGGTCGCGCGTTGCAGCCACAGCTCGTCGTCGGTCGCTCGGTGCAGCGCCATGAAGCCCCACAGCATCGCCGCCTGGTCGCGGAGGTAGCGGAGGCCGCCCGGGTCGTCTTCGCCGTGACGGAAGAGGCCGCGCTCGTCCTGGTGCGTGCGGACGAGCCGCTGCGCCGTCGCGATCGCGTCTTGCAGCGGCCCCGCATCGCCCGCGGCGATCGACAGCTCGACGAGCCCGCGGATCATCAGCCCGTTGAGGTCGGCGTAGACGTTCGTGTCGATGCGCGGCAGCCCGAGCGCCCGCCGAGCCTCATCGGACATCGCGTAGTACTGCGTGCCCAGTACGGCCGTGCCGCCCTCGGGCCGAAAGTCGGCGTCCTGGCTGGTCGCATACCCACCCTCGTCGTCGCGCATGAACGTGTTCATGTAGCCGCGCACCGCCTGCGCCGGCTCCAGCCACTGGGCGTCGCCGGTCACCCGCGCGCCGATCGAAAACGACGCGAGCGCACCGGCTTGAATCGCGGTGATCTTCTCGTAGTGCGGGTGGTCCCAGTCGCCCTTGAGCGAGTACTGGTACATGCCGCCCCACACCGGATCGACCAGCCTCGCCTGGCCGGCCAGCGTCTCGACCGCGCGCTGTTGCCACTGCGTCTCGCCGTGCGTGCGTACGCGCCATAGCGCGTGCTCGAGGGGTTCGGAGAATGGGTACTTCTGCATCTTGCCCCATCCGCCGGCCGACGCCTCGTAGTAGCGGTCGAGCTGCGCGATCGCGTCGCGGCGCTGCGCGTCGAGCTCGGTGGGGACCTTCGCGACCTTCGCCTTGCGAGGGCGCCGCTTCAGCGTGCCCGCGTCTCGCTCGGCGACCAGGTCACGCAAGAGGTCGGCGAACGCCTCGGGCTCTTGATACCCGCGAAGCTCGAGCACTCGCTGGCCCGATGGCGTCAGCACGGCGGTCGCCGGCCAGCCCCAGGCCCGGTAGCGCTCGGCCACGTCGGGTCGCGCGTCGGAGTCGACCCGCAACGTGACGAAGTGCTCCCCGAGCAGCCCGGCCACCTCGGGGTTCGCGTAGGTCTCCTCATCCATCACGTGGCACCAGTGGCACCACGACGCGACCACGTTGATCAGGATGATGCGGTCCTCGGACTGCGCGCGCTCGAACGCCTCGGCGCTCCAGTCCGACCAGACGGTCTCGGACGCAGTGGTCTGCGCAGGCGCCTGAGTGGGGCTGTCGGTCTGTGCGGCACAGCCGCCGAACATCAGCGCCAAGGCGATCGCGAAACGTCCCATCTGCTCACGATACGGTGCCGCTCCGCCGGCGGATCGGCCGCCTGGGGCGCGTCGTGCGGGGTGTTCGTGCGTTCGCGCGCGGGCCCGGGTACTTTGGGAGGGCGCGTGCACTGGGCAGTTCAGCTTGGTCTGGCCCTGTACGGGCTCAATCTCGGCGTCGGCGTGGCGGCGCGCTTCGCAGGCGCGCGCTTCGGGCTGTGGCACCACGTGCTCTACGCCCTCGTCGCGACCTCGGCGCTCTTGGCCACCGTGCTCGCCTATCACCCCGCGCTCCTGCTCACGGTTGCGGCCCTCGCGACGATACCTATGCCGTCTGCGCGGTCGGCCTGGCACCCCACCTTGGCGCTGCTCGGTTTCTCCGGCTACCTGCTCGCCGCGTTCGTCTGAACCTCCCATGGAATTCCGAGACGTCATCCTCCGACGCCGTACGACCAACGGCCCCTTCGAGCCCACGCCGGTCTCCCTCGAGCACCAGCACCGCTTGATGGAGGCCGCCTCTCGGGCGCCGAGCCACTTCAACTCGCAGCCGTGGCGGTTCGTCCTGATCACCGACGACACCCTCCGCGAGACCATCTCCGAGATCGCCGGGCGCACCATGGGCGAGCTCATGGGCGGCGGTCGGTTCTTTTCGCGCTACAAGAAGTACTTCCGCTTCTCGCAGGCCGAGATGGACGAGCGGCGCGACGGCATCTTCATCGACCAGCTGCCCGGACCGCTCAAGCCGTTCATCAAGCAGGTCTTCTCGCCGCTGGGCGCCAAGCTCATGAACAAGCTCGGCGTGGCCAAGACGCTCGGCAAGGACAACGAAAAGCTGGTCGCGGGCTCTCCGCTGCTGCTCGCGGCGCTGCTGACCAAGGAGGAGTATCGCAAGGAGGAGCTCAGCGGCTTCTACAGCCTGCTCGGCATGGGGATGGCGATCGAGAACATCTGGCTGACCACCGTCGACTTGGGCATGGGCATTCAGTTCGTCTCCACGCCCATGGAGTTCCCCGACGCCTGGGCGGAGATCGGCTCGCTCCTGCACGTGCCCGACGACCTCGAGCTCATCGCGCTGTACCGCTTGGGCTACGTCAAGGAGGGCTCCAAGCGGCCGACGATCGACTGGACGAGTCGGCACCGCAAGCGGCTCGATCAGTACGTCTTCCGCGACACCTGCCTCAGCCCCGAGCCCGACCCACAGGAGGACGCGTGACCCCGCGGGTGCTCTCGGTCGGCACCGCGTCTCCGGCCTACGAGGTCCCGCAGGCGGAGTCCAAGGCTTTCGCCAAGCAGTTCTTCGCGGGCAGCCTGCGCGCGCTCGACCGCATGCTCGGTGCCTTCGACAACACCTGCATCGAGCGGCGGCAGCTCGTCCGCCCCTTGTCCTGGTACGCCGAGCCTCACCCGTTTCACGAGAAGAACGCGGTGTACTGCGAGGCGGCGATCGAGCTGTCCGTACGGGCGGCCCAGCAGGCGCTGGCGCGGGCCAAGCTCTCCCCCTCCGACGTCGACGCCGTCGTGTTCGTCTCGACCACGGGCATTCGCACCCCGTCGATCGATGGCGCGCTCATCGAGCGCCTGCAGCTGCGTCGTGACACCGTCCGGCTGCCCGTGTGGGGCCTGGGCTGCGCGGGCGGGGCCGCCGGGTTGGCGCGCGCGGCCGAGCTGGTGCGCGCGCGCGGCAAGCCCGTGCTGCTCGTGACGGCCGAGGTGTGCTCGGCCACCTTCGTGCACGGCGACCGCACCAAGGCCAACCTCATCGCGACCGCGCTGTTCGGCGATGGCGCGGCCGCGGCCGTCCTGGCGCCGGCCGAGCGCGGCCTCGGGGTCGTCGGCAGCGTCTCGCACCTGCTCGAGGACTCCGAGGACGTCATGGGGTGGACCGTCGTCGAGGAGGGCCTGCGCGTCCGCTTCGCGCGGAGCATCCCCGCCATCGTGCGCGACGTGGTGCCCCAGATGCGCACGCGTGCAGCGGCCGCGGTGGGTTTGCCCCCCGAGGCGCTCACGCGCTTCATTCTGCACCCTGGCGGAGCCAAGGTGCTCGACGCCTATCAAGAGGCGCTTGGCGTCGAGGCCGGTGCGCTAGGCACTGCCTATGACGTGTTGCGCGAGCACGGCAACATGAGCTCGCCGACGGTGCTCTTCGTGCTCGAACGCTTCCTCGCGGAGCAGACCGACTCCGACGAGCACGGCCTCGTGCTGGGGCTCGGTCCGGGGTTCTCCGCCGAAGGGGTCGTCGTTCGTTGGACGCCCTGAGCGCGGTGACGGCCGCCTTGCTGGGCGTGTTGGTCGTGCAGCGGGCGCTCGAGCTGAGGCTGGCCAAGCGCAACGAAGCGTGGGCGCGAGCGCAGGGCGCTCGGGAGTTCGGCGCTCGGCACTACCCCGCGTTCTTCGTGCTGCACGGCGGGTGGATGCTCGGCTGGCTGTACGAAGCCGAGGCGCTGCCGCCTTCGTGGTGGGTGTGGGCCGCGGTGTTCGCGGCCGCCCAGGGCCTGCGCTACTGGGCCATCGGCACCTTGGGGCCTCGATGGAACACGCGCGTGCTCGTGCTTCCCGGTCGTGCGCCCATCGTCGCGGGGCCCTACCGGTTCATCCCGCACCCCAACTACGTTGCCGTGGCGCTCGAGCTCGCGGCCGTTCCGCTGGTCGTCGGCGCGACCTGGACCGCGCTCGTCGCCAGCGTCCTCAACGCGGCACTTCTACTCGGCGTTCGGATCCCCTGCGAGGTGCGGGCGCTTCGCTGGGCCACCGAGGCCACACCAGCAGCGCCGGAAGCAGCGTGATGTCGGCGAGCAGGGCCAGCGCGATCACGGCGCTGCCCAGCGTTCCCAGCACCTGCAGCGGCGGAAAGGCGCTGAAGCCGTTGACGGCCAGGCCAGCCACCAACACGCCCGAGGTGACGACCAGGGCCAGCCCGCGGGTCGCCACCGCCTCCTGTGCCGCCGAGGCGGGGTCTTGCCCCTGGTCGCGCGCTCGCACGAACCCCGCCAAGACGTGCAGCGTATCGTCGACGGCGATGCCCAGCGCCACCGCCAGGATCACCGCGCCGATCGGGTCGAGCTCGAGCGAGACCATGCCGACGACCGCGTAGCCGAGCAGCAGCGGCAGTACGTTGGGCAGCACGCTCCGCAGGGCCAGCCCGGCGCTTCGCAGCAGCCCCGCGATGAGCAGTGTGACGACGACCAGCACGCCCAGAAGACTCACCCGCAGCGCGTCGGTGATGCGGTTCACCCCGCGATACGCGACCGACGCGGTGCCCGTGGTGCGTGCCCGCAGGCCCAGTCCCCCCAGCGCGTCGTCGGCCCGAGACTCGAGCTCCGCAAAGGCCCGCCCCCCGACGTCGGGCACGTGCACCGTCAGCCGCGCAAACCGGCCCTGCGGGGGCGCAACCCGTACGGCACGCACCGACGGCAGGGCACGCAGCGCCTGCGCAGCCGGGGCCAGCGCGTCGTCGGTCCACCCGTCCTCGGCCTCGAGCTCCACCTCGAGCGTCAGCGTGCCTCCGAGGGCATCGTCGAGGTGCGACGCAGCCTGCCGGACCGGATGCTCGGGCCGTAGCAGGGCGCCGAGGTGGTTGTCGACGACGACGGACTGCGCGGCGGGGATGCTGCCGACGCTCAGCCCGACGGCGACCGCGAGCACCCAGGTAGGGCGGCGCGTACACGCGCGAGCGATCCGGCGCAGGCGGGCGGACCCGGCCGGCGCGCCCGCACCGACGTCGAGGCGCCCGAGGACGACGGGCAGCAGCGTGAGCACGACCGCGTAGCCGCCGAGCACCCCGAACGCGGCCCACAGCCCGAACGCGCGCAGCAGCGGGAGCTCAGCGGTCACCATCGACGCGAAGCCGAGCGCCGTCGTCAGCGACGTGAGCAGGCACGCGAACCCGACGTCGGCGAAGGCCTCCTCCAAGACGGCGCGATCGGTCGAGGCTCGGGCCGACGCGGCCGCGACCGCACGCACCCGGAAG
The DNA here is from genome assembly GCA_024742475.1 of bacterium. Lineage (GTDB taxonomy): Bacteria > Myxococcota_A > Polyangia > Nannocystales > Nannocystaceae > CAJXVA01. Next base: position 196,497 of record JANSYI010000009.1, read on the forward strand.
ACGACGTGGACCGTGTCGGCGACCGCGATGATCGGGAGCAGCGTGAACAGAGCCTGGGTCAGCAGGCCGACGGCGGTGCCCGTGGCGCCCATCGTGCCCGCGAGCAGCAGTGGCGGCAGGCCTGCGCCGAGCGCTGCCACGAGGGCGACCTGGAGGCGCCGGGTCGCCAGCCAGAGCCCGGCCACCGCGATGAGCAGCGCCAAGGGGCCGAGCACGGCCTGGTCGCGGAGCGTCAGCGCGAAGAAGGCGGCCCGGATTGCGGGTACGCCCGCCAGCGAGAACGAGGTGCCTGCGGGCGGGTCGGGAAGGGCCGCGCGCACCTCTCCCACCGCCTCGATTGCGGCGGCGAGGTCGTCGGTACTCTCGCGCAGCGTCACCGACACGACGGCGCTGCGGTGATCGGCGGACAGTAGCAACGGGACGGCCTCGCTGGCGTCGATCGCCACCCGGGCCAGGCTGCGCTCGGGAACATCCGCTGCGGACCACCGCTGCGCGAGCGTCGTCTTCGAGCCGGGCGCGGAGATCGAGGCGAGCGACATCGTCGTGTCGACGACCGATGCATCGGCGAGCGCAGCTTCGACCTGGGCGAGCGTGGCCAACCCGTCCTCGGACAGGATGTCGCGTTCGGAGCGAACGAGCACCGCGACCGAGCGGTCGTCGGGGCCCCAACGCTCGCGAAAGGCGTTCAGCTCGGCCAAGGGCTCCGCGTCGTCGCCGTAGAAAGCGGCCGACGAGAAGTCGACACGCAGCTGCAGTACGCCGAGCGCGGCCGCGATGAGCAGCGCGACCCAAACGGCCACGGTGGCGCGCGGGTGATCGAGGACAGCCGCGACGACCCGCGAGATCATGCGGCCAATCTACACAATCTCGATCTCGTGCGTGATCGGCTTGCCCCGGCGCGAGAGTGAGACCTCGATGTTCGACGCGCTGTTGAGCAGCGGCAGCAGTGACAGCGCGTCGTCGATCGAGGCGAGCGGCTTGCCGCCCACGCCGGTGAGCACGTCCCCGTTGCGAAGGCCGAGCTTGTGTACGAGCGTTCCGCGGCGCACGCCCGCGATCTTGAATCCGCCCCCCGAGGGGAACGCTCGCAGGCCGCCCAGCGAGGACGGGTTGGCCATGACGTCTTTGATCAGCGAGCGCTCCACCGTGCACCGTTTGCCCGCATCACAGTTCACGCGGTCGGCCATCGGGTCGCTCGTCGCCGGGGTCTTGGGCGCTCTGGGCTCCTGCTTGGGGGACACCGTGGGTTTGGGCTCGGGCGCGGCGCCAACCCGGATCACGCCGGTCGCGGTGCCACGGCTGTAGGTCAGCTCGCCGGGCCCGATGGCGGCCACGAGTACGCCGGGCTCGAGCGCATCGCCCACGCTCGCGGCCCAGGTGCCACGCTGCGGATCGTAGAGGGTGGCCAGAGAGTGCGAGGGGTCGAGCGCCTCCATCGTGGCGAGGACCTGCACCGCAGGGGCGCCGGCCGATGCGACCGCCGGGGGAGGGGACGTCCCCGGCGGCGCATCGACGGCTGGTGCGGGACAATCGTCGCAAAAAGGGTTGTGTCCAAGGATCGTGGCGACGGCGGCCTCACGGGCACGCTTGCGTCGCATCGCGTCATCGTTGGAGACCGGGGCTCGGCGCGGCTCGCCGTCCTCGTCCTCGTCCTCGAGCTGCGCGCCCCGTGCCGCGAACACGTTGGCGGGTTCGACCTCGTAGACCGTCGCCATGCTCGCCATGGTGGCGGAGGCAGAGGCGAACAGACCGACGGCGAGCGCGATGCCGCCGAGTCGAGCGAGGGAGAACCACACGCGCATGTCCCCATTGCCGTGCAGGCGCCGACCCAACGTCGCTTGCCACGTGATCCTGCAGACTTGGCCTCAGGGTGGGGCCGCAGGCTGGACACCGTGTCTTCGGCCCAGCCCGCCGCAGTGTCGAATCGTCAACAGCGGCGGCGATCCGTTGGCGTTGCAGCCGCCTTGTTGCTAGACCGCCCTCGATGCAGTTCGTGCACGAGAGCGTGTTCGCGGTCGAGGTCGAGGCCCTGTTCGCGTTCCACGAGCGGCCAGACGCCTTTTCGATCCTGATGCCCCCGTGGGAGACCGTGCGCAACGTGAAGCCGGCGAGCTCGCTGGAGGTCGGTGCCGTGGCGCGTCTGGAGCAGCGCGTCGGCCCGATCTGGATCGAGATCGTGGCTGAACACGTCGACTACGAGAAGAACCGCCTGTTCGTCGACGAGATGCGCAAGGGCCCGTTCGCGGCCTGGCGGCACGAGCATCGCTTCGAGCCGGACCCCGGTGGCAGCCGGCTCATCGACGCGATCACCTACGAACCTCCCCTGGGGTTTCTGGGGCGGCTCGCGGCGCCGCTGGCCATCGAGCCGCGCCTGCGCAAGATGTTCGAGTATCGCCACCGGGTGACGCAAGAGGCGCTCGCAGCAGGCTGATCGGCTGCTCGCTTGCGGTTCTTCGGCTCGCAGGCCATACCCGCTGCATGCACCGCGTGCTCGCCCTCGTGTTGGTCCTGTCCGCTTGTGACTCGGGAGCAGCTCCCGACGCCAAGGGGGCCGCCAAGCAGAGCGCCCCCAAAGACGAGGGCTCCAAAGCCGAGGCCCCCAAAGACGAGGCCAAGCCGCAGCCGGTCGCCGCCGCGCCCAAGGGCGAGGGCCCGGTGCTCGACCACACCGTCAAGGCGATCGACGGCACCGACAAGAGCCTCGCCGACTTCCGCGGCAAGGCGCTGCTCGTCGTCAACACCGCCTCGCAGTGCGGCTACACGCCGCAGTACGAGGGGCTGCAAGAGCTCTACGCCAAGTACAAGGATCGAGGCTTCGAGGTGCTCGCGTTCCCGAGCAACGACTTCGGCGCGCAGGAGCCCGGCAGCGAAGACGAGATCGCCAGCTTCGTCGACGACAAGTACGGCGTGCAGTTCCCCATGTTCGCCAAGGTCCCCGTCAAGGGGGAGGGCAAGGTGCCGCTGTACACCACGCTCACCGAGCAGACCCCCGAGGGCATCAAGGGCGAGATCAAGTGGAACTTCACCAAGTTCCTCGTCGACCCCCAAGGCCACGTGATCGCCCGGTTCGAGCCGGGCGTCGACCCGATGGACACCGACCTCACGGGCAAGCTCGAGTCGGTCCTGCCCGCGGCGGGCTAGCATCCCTGCAACCGCGGGCGCGCCGTTCCGTCGTATCCTCTGCGGGATCGTGCGGCAGGGGGCCGCGCGCGCAGAGGATTCGACCATCATGAACCGTATGTACTCGCTGGCCCTCGTGGCCTCGCTCGCGCTCGCCTGTTCCAACAAGCCTCAGTCCGCGGGCAACCGCGCGTCGGGTCAGAGCCGGCTCATCGAGCAGACCGCCGCCGGCGCGGACATGTGCGACCCCGCGAACCACAAGCGGCCCTTCATCATCGAGTGGGACGCCACGGACATGTCCAGCTTCGAGCAGATCGTCAACAACGACATCGTGCTCGTGCGCTACGAGGGCTGCACGCTCACCGTGCTCGACGAGTGCCGCAACGAGAGCATTCGCGGCTCGCAGGGGGCCTACCTTCCGCCCGAGTGGACCTCGGGCTCGCTCGAGACCATCGACATCAGCAACGAAGGCGAGCTGTACGCAAAGCTCCCTCTGGGTAGCGCGTCGCTCGGCGGGCGGGTCAGCGGCGGCGAGAAGTTCCACATGGAGTACTTCGTCGCCGGCACGCGACAGGCCACGCGCGACGCGGTCTACACCGAGGACCTGAAGTCCAACCCCGGCTGCGAGGGCGCTACGCACTTCGTGCACTCCTACAACCTCGGCGCGTTCGCCCTGGGCTCGGCGCAGGAGCTCAACACCGAGGCGGGCGGCAGCGTCTACGGCTTCGGCGCGGGCGGCAGCACGTCGTCCAAGCGAAGCGCCGACAAGAAGGGCGGCGACCTGGCCACCTGCAAGTCCGACAGCGCCCAGGAAATTCAGGGCTGCAAGGCGCCGATCCGGCTCTCCCTTCGCGAAGTGCGTGAGGGCGAGAACCCCGAGCAGGCCGCGATGACGCAGCCGGACGACGCCGCGTCGCTCAACGCCGCGGGCAAGGTCGACGCCAAGGTCGAAGCCGAGGCTCAGTCCAAGGCGCTGCTCGAGTCGGCCATGAAGAAGGTCATCGCCGGCGATGGCAAGGGATGCCTCGCCGACCTCAACGCCCACGACAAGCTCGACCCCACCCGCCCCTCGACCGACCCCAAGGTGCCCTATGCGCACACGCGCTCGCGCTGCCTCATGCTCGCCGGCCAGTGCGATGCCGGCAAGAAGCTCATGACGGACTACTTCGCGGCGCAGGGGGCGATGGACGCCAAGACGATCGATACCGTGGTGAAGGTCGACTACGACAAGATGTGCGGCGGCAAGTAGATGGTCGACAGGTCGGCCGAGGAAGAGCAGACGGACATCGACGCTCGGCGCGAGCGCGGGGAGTTCGTGCGGGGCGTCAGCGGGTTTCGACACGCGATCGGGGAGGGCGAGTTTCCAGCTCTGCCGAACCGCTACCACCTCTTCGTCGCGCTCAACTGCCCCTGGTGCCATCGCGTCACGCTCGCGCGCAGCATGCTCGGCCTGCAGCGCGCGGTGACGATGGACGTGGCGTTTCCCAATCGCACCGACGAAGACGATCCCGCGGGCCCGGGCCTGTGGCAGTTCGCACCCGACAAACACGCCTCGGCGAGCAGAGCACCCCTGCCCGAGTGCACCGCGGAGACGGGGACGGGGCGCGGCGTTCGTCTCGTGACCGAGCTCTATCGGGAGGAGGGCTCCGACGACCGATCGCTTCCCATCCTCTACGACAAGGAGGCGCAGCGCATCGTCAACAACGAGAGCTCCGAGATCCTCAGGATGCTGGGCGCGGCGGCCGGCGATCTGGGCAGCAGTATCGAGGAGACCGAGCGCCCCGTGCTCTACCCGCCTGAGCAGACGCTTCGCGAGCAGATCGACGCGCTCAACGAGACGATCTACGTCGCGATCAACAACGGAGCCTACAAGGCTGGGTTCTCATCGGACCAGGCGACCTACGAAGAGGCGTTTGCACGGTACTTCGAGACCCTCGAGGTGCTCGATCGACGCCTGGATGACGGGCGGCGCTTCCTCACCGGCGAGCGCTTCACCGAGGCCGATCTGAGGCTCTTTCCGACCCTGTATCGCCACGACCCCGTCTACTACGTTCGCATGAAGCTCAACGGCGCGCGGATCCTCGACTACCCGCACCTTTGGCGCTGGCTCTGCCGCGTCTACGCCCTGCCCGGCGTTCGCGAGGCCGGCTCGCTCCTGCACTGCGTGCAAGGCTACTTCGGTCGCAGCTGGAACAACGTCGTGCCCCTGGGTCCGCAGCGGCCCATGCCGTATCCCGAAGCGTACGAGCATCCCGAGCTGGCGGGGCGCTGAGGTCTCCGGGCGCGGGCTCACAAAATCGAGGGGTGGCAGCCCGCAGCCCACAGCGAGGTGACCTCGTCGAAGCACGGCATCGACGAGTCCGTTGGCGGACCGCCGGCGTTTCCGTCTGGATCGGAGAGCAGGCGCGCGCCGTAGGCGTCGAGCATCTCGCAGGTGTGCTCCTGCGTCGGTGTCGCGCAGGCGAGCACGCTACGCATCAGGTCGGCGCACGGCTGTGGGTTGGACTCGTCCTGGATCTGTGCCACGCAGTAAAGGTCAGGGGCGTTGCCATTGGGGTTCTGTGGATCTTCGTACACACCGCAGCAGCGCAGGGCCTGGTAATAGCGGAGGCATATGTCGTCGTCGCTGTCCGGCTCGTAGCCGTTGGATTCTGGCTCGCAGACGGTGGGCGGTTCCACTGACGGGGCGCAGGCGGCGAGCAGGACAAGCAGCGCAGCACTCAATGTCTGTTGGCTCGGCCTCATGCGGACTAGAGCGTAGCACCGAGGGCGCGCTGACTCGGTGTCAGCGTGACCGGGCTCAGAAAATGTCCGGCTGGCAGCCCGCGGCCCACAGCGCGGTGACCTCGTCGAAGCACGGCATCGACGAGTCTGTTGGCGGACCGCCGGCGTTTCCGTCTGGATCGGAGAGCAGGCCCGCGCCGTAGGCCTCGACCATCTCGCAGGTGTGCTCCTGCGTCGGTGTCGCGCAGGCGAGCACGCTACGCATCAGGTCGGCGCACGGCTGTGGCTTGGAGTCGTCCTGGATCTGCACGGCACAGGAGAAAGACGGGTCGTAGCCGTCCGTCATCGTCGAGTCTTTGTAGACACCGCAGCAGCGCATGGCCTCGTAGTAGCGGACGCAAATGTCGTCGTCGCTGCCCGGCTCGTAGCCTGTGGATTCGGGCTCGCAGACCGTGGGCGGTTCGTCCGCGGGGTCGCAGGCGGCCGGGATACTGGCAGCGAGGAGCCATATTGCGATAGGTAACGTCGTGTTCTTAGGTGTCATTGTCGATTCCGTTCCACCCGGCCCAGTCGATAAAGCTGCTTTGCTTGCACCCAGAGAAGACCGATGTCATGCGTTGCTCGGAACGTGTGTAGTAGTTGCCCTTCGTGAATCCCCCTCCAAGGCGGATTGTTGAGTAGAGTTTCAAGATGTCAGCCTTCGAAGTCGAACTGCAGCCGGCGTCACTCCAGAAGTCCCAAAGGAATCGCAGCCAGTCGCCGCTGGTACCTGAGCTGTCCCAGGCCCCGCAAAAATTCTCGAGGTGTCCTCCCGACCCTGAACCACTGCCCTGATTGAAACGCTCGAGGTCGCGCGGGCTTCCGAACCAAGTGTATTCGCCCTCTTCTCCAGTTCCGCTTCCACCTGCAACTCCTGGGTCGTTTTTGTCATTCCAGGCGGCGGCAGCAACGAAGTGCGCGAATCCCTCGCGAAATGCGACAGAGTTCCATTCTTTGCTGGTAATCGTGTAGCCATCAGCTACAGAGACGCAGCTCCCGGTTTCTCCATCCTGTTGGTCCTTGTTGTAGTCTGTGCTGGAAGGTTCGTCTCCGTTTAGTGCTCCCGTATGCGCGCCGTAGTAGAGCGCAACGATGGCGTGCCCAAGTTCGTGACTGATGATCGACTTCTGTCGCGAAAGCTGCCCCCCTCCCGTGCAGTTTGCGAGGAGCAAGTAATGTCTGTGCGACGTGATCTGGCCGTTTGAGCGAGATGACCCGCTCCCTCCGTAGTGGGCTGAGGCGTCATCGTTAGTCGTTGACGTGCACGACTCGTCGAGACCGAGATACGTCGCAGTATAGGAAGACGCCTTGTCCAGTGCTTGGTCCCACTTCCGAAATGCGAAGTTTGCGGAGAAGAACGCGGTCCATTTTGCCAATCCAGAGCCGATGTTCGTGTAGGTGTAGGTGTTCCCGTTTTGCATGTCCTGGTTGGTCCATTGCCAAGTCCAGGTGGAGCCCACGGGAAGTGTGAAGTCGTATGGATCGTCGTGGACGACGAGGATCTGTCCAGCGAGTGAGTAGGAGTTCGTGTAGAAGGTTACGACGGAGTTCTGGGCCGCAGACACCGAAAAGTCTGCGCAGCCGTCACTGCCGGTGAACTCATAGGTGTTGCCTTGACCAGGTCGGTAGAGGCCCACTTGGATTCCCGGAATGGCCTTGCTGAGCGTGGAGTCGCCGTTAGGCCAGTAGTCTTCCGTATCCCCCGCGTTCGGGCCGTTTGGTATCGTCTCTCCAGAGTCAATCGTCCGGATCGAACCTACCGCGCAAATCGTGAAAGCAGCCCTTGCTTCAGTCGCTGTCAGGAGCGTTGCGATGAGTGCAAGCAGTCCGATGATGGTGCGGGAGCCGCTCATTCCGTGACCTCCGGCGCATCCGCGACGTCACTTGGGAGCAGGCCGGCATCCGCCAGCTCACTCGGAGTCGTTCGCCCGGAGGTCACGATGACGCTTGCCGTCCCGGAGACGACCCTGCTCGGGACGGGGGGCCCGTACTCGTATCCGTCGTGGACGTCTTCGGGCATTTCGGCGAGCAGGTCTCCACCTCGGTACGTCTGCGACAGCGCGTGGCGGTCGTAGATCGTTGCAATCGTGCCGGCTTCCGGCCCGAACACAGTGTCCCCGGTCCCCAGGTGGAAGAAGAGGGGTGGGGCCGACGCGCCGAGGAGGGACGCGGTTCCCTCTGGGCTGGAGACGGTAGCCCAGACGGAGAGCGCTCCAGAGTTGCCGATGACCCCGTCTCCTGGGGTGTAGCCAGCTGCGTCGACGAGATGGGTGACTTGCTCCTGTGGTCCGAGCTCGAGCTGCGCGTTTGGCAACGCCGTTGTTGCGCCCGTTCCGCCATCTCCCTCCACATGTACGAGTACGGTGAGCGCTTCGTCCCTGAGGTTCTTGACCGTTAGTGGGAGTGCGCTCAGATTCGCCCCCTCCGCGAGATGCTGATCAGCCTCGAAGTCGGCCCATGCCAGTGTCAGTGGCTCTTCGGGGTGGCCGTTGGCGCAACTGTGAACCTCGACTCCGGTCCCGCTCGGTTGTGGCGTTTCGGCACTTGGGCCAACTTCGATGTTGACACCGTCCGGGAGGATGCTGTTGTTGCGGAAATGGATTTCGCTCTCAGGACCGTCGCAGCCAACGAGCGCTAAACCTAGCACAACCGCGGTGAGACGAATGTTTGAGTAGGGGGGGGGGCTGTCATTCCTGACATGTCTTCCGATAATAAAGGCGCGTCTCGGCACTCGTCAAGCTAGACCGGCCGATTCTCGCTTCGGTGCGGCCGGCCCGTGGCGAACTTTTTTCAATTCTTTGCAGCGGCAGGACCATGGGGCTCGCGCGCGGGACCCTGGCTGAGGTTTGCTCTCACGGCCGCCGCCTGCAAACCCCGAACACCACCAGCAGCCATAGCGGCGAAGGCGTGGGCGCGCCGCTGCGGCAGTCGCAGCTGCCCGGGAACGGGTCGTAGGGGTCTTCGTTGCGACGTCGCTCGGGGCCCAGCGCGGCGTCGGGGGGCAGGTCGTCTTCGTCCTCGCCCGCGTCGCCCGTGCTGCCGAAGCTCGGCTCGTCGTCGGTGTCGCCTTCGCCGTGGTCGTCGGTGTCGCCCTCGTCGTCTCCGAGCACGACCAGCTCGAGCACCTCGGTGGTCTGCGCGTTGCCTGCCGCGTCGTAGGCTCTGGCCTCGAAGTGGTAGGTGCCCGGCGGCGCGCCGCTGACCTCCCATGAGAACGGTCGGTCATCGTCGGTGGCGACGAGCTCTCCGGCCGCGAGCAGCTCGACCGCGACCACCCCGACGTCGTCTTCGGCGTCGACCGAGAGGATGAACGACTCTCCATCGTCATAGGTGGCCCCATCCTGCGGCGCGGTGAACCACACCTGCGGCGGCGCGATGTCGGCGGGGCGGGGGCCCATGAAGCGCATCAGCTCGGCGTAGCCGTTTTGCAGGTTCGCCGACCCGCACGAGGCTTGATGCTGCTCGGTGCACAGGATGCCGATGCCTTCGGCCTCGAGCACCGTGTTGCACGCGTCGAGAAAGCTCGGATCTCCCCCGGTGTTGTAGGGGTACATGACGTCGTTTTTCTCGTCGACGTGCTCCAAGCCGTAGGAGTGCGCGAGCTCTTGGCTGATCGTCGTCGCCGTCGCCGACGCCGTGAAGCTGTCGTCCACGTGGTGAAACGCGAACACGACATTGTTCGAGGTCCAGTCGTTGCCGCAGTCGAGCAGTGCGAGGCCGAGCGATCCGTTGGTGAAGTTGGTGGGCCCCACCATCACCATCGAGTAGTCGCCTGCGCTCGGGCGCCGGTCGGTGACCGTCGCGGCGAACGGCTGCCAGTCTTGGTGGACGGCCTGCATCACCGCGGCTCGCTTGGTGCCGGTGCCGTAGCCCTCGAAGGCACCCGTCCACCCGATCCGCGTGCCGTTGGTGCGCGCGTCCTCGCGCTCGTCGTTGAGCACGGCCCCGTCGAAGTTGACGAAGAAGGTGGCGGCGACAGGGCCCGCGGCGTGTTGCGGGTTGGCGTGTCGCATCGCGTTCGCGGGCGGTGGCAGCGGCGCGGCGCGAGCCGGCCCCGGGGGCGCCACCGTCGCGAGCAAGAGGGCCAGCATGATCCTCTCTTCGACCGCCCGGTCCACACCTGCAGCGGCCAGCCCTGGCCCCGGCGCGCCCCGGCGCCCGGCGGCCCACATCGTGCCGCGGCAATGCACGAACGCGAGCGTGGGCCTGCTACGCTCGAGCCATGGATCGCGCACAGTTCCAGGAGGCGCTGCTGTCGGTGATGGAGCGAAAGGTCCACTGGGCCTGGCCGCGCTTCACCTCGGGCAAGGTTCCCGCCGACCGCCTGCACATCCACCTCGAGCACGAGTACGGGGTCTACATTCGCGACTTCGCGCGCTTGATCGGCCGGGCCTACGTACAGTGCCCCATCGAAGCCGTGCGCATCGAGCTGGCCGAGAACCTCTACGAGGAGGAGACGGGGCGGCTGACACGAGGTCGCCCCCACGCGAATCTGTTCCTCGAGTATCCGCGCGGTTTGGGCATGGATCTCTCCCGCTTCGAGCACGTGGAGCTGCTGCCCGCCGCGCAGGAGTACCGGCGCACGCTCGATGCGCTCACGTCCGATCACGGCTGGGAGGTGGCGACCGCCGTCACGACGATCTTCGTCGAGGGCACGCCCTTCGAGCGCGGCGAGCTCGAGGACGGCGCGCCCAAGCGGCCCGCGCCCCCGCTCGAGGATCACCCTTTGGTGAAGCACTACGGGTTGCCCGTGGAGTCGCTGGCGCTCACGAAGGTGCACCGGGAGGTCGAGGGCGACCATCGCGCCTCCGCCTGGACGATGGTGCTCGATCACGTGCCGCCGGCGCGCCGGACCGACGTCGTGGCGGGCATGGAACGCGCGCTGCGAGGCTGGCTCGCCTACCGAGACGCCGTGGCCGAGGCGTGTGGCGTGCAACGGGCCGCGTAGCTTGCCGCCCGCTCGGCCCGTGTCGTAGGGTGTCGGCGGGAGGAGCAATCCATGACGCGATGGAATGTACTGGGATGTGTGGCGCTGCTGTTCGTAGCGTGTGATGACAGCGCTGGGGGGAACTCCTTGGTCGGGGGCTCCTCGTCCGAAGGCGAGGCCGGGACGGGCGACGACACCGCGCCACCGACCGCGACGGCGTCCGACAGCGCCGACACGCAGGACTCGAACTCGGGCAACACGAACCCGACGGACCCCACCGACCCGACGGACCCGACCGATCCCACGGACCCGACCGATCCCACGGACCCGACCGACCCAACCAAGGGCGGGAGCGGCAGCTCGTCGGAGACCGGTGAGGAGATCGAAGGCGTGGTCCGCTTCATCGCCATGGGCGACGGCGGCGAGGGCAACGACGCTCAGTATGCGGTCGCCGACATCGTCGAGCAGGTCTGCGAGCAGCGTGGGTGCGAGTTCGTCCTCTACCTCGGCGACAACTTCTACGACGTGGGCGTGGACTCCACGATGGACGTGCAGTTCCAGGACAAGTTCGAGATGCCCTACGCGGACCTCGACCTGCCCTTCTACATCACGTTGGGCAACCACGACTACGGCACGCTGGGCAACGAGTGGCTCAAGAGCCAGTACCAGATCGAGTACACGCAGTACTCCGACAAGTGGAACCTGCCCAACGAGTGGTACAGCTTCACCGCCGGCCACGTCACGTTCATTTCCATCGACAGCGCGCAGCTGTTTTGGAACCACAACTTCAACGACCAGCGCGAGTTCGTCGAAGGGGTGCTGGCCGCCTCCGACAGCGACTACACGGTCGCCTTTGGTCACCACCCGTACCTCTCCAACGGGCGGCACGGCAACGCGGGCAACTACGAGGGCGTCTCGTTCGTGCCGATCGTCAACGGCGAGCACATCGAGGAGTGGACCGAGGACGTGATGTGCGGAAACATCGACATCTACTTCAGCGGCCACGACCACAACCGGCAGTGGCACCCCGAGGCGTGCGGCTCGCACTTCATCGTCAGCGGCGCCGCGGCCAAGACCACGGACTTCGAAAACCGCGACGACAACCCCGAGCCGTACTTCCAAGACGACCAGACGCCGGGCTTTGCGTGGGTCGAAATCGACGGCACCACCATGACCGTCGCCTTCTTCGACCAAAACGGCGTCGAGCCCAACTACGAGAACTCCATCGAACTCGGTGGCTGAGGGGCTCGCGCCCAGCTTCTTCGCGCGCGATGTCGTGGACGTCGCGCGCGAGCTGGTTGGGATGACGCTGACGCGGGGCGAGGTCTCGCTGCGGATCACCGAGACTGAGGCCTACAAGTGGCCGCCGGACACGGCTTGTCACGCCAAGGCTGGCAGGACCGAGAGGACCGCCCCGCTGTTCGGGCCGCCGGGGCGCGCCTACGTGTACCTGTGCTACGGGATCCACAACCTGCTCAACCTCGTCACGGGGCAGGACGGGCAGGCGCAGGCGGTGCTGGTCCGGGCCTGCTCGCCGCTGGCTGGCCTCGGGGTGGTCGAGCGCCGCCGAGGCAAGAGGCGAGGTGCGGCGCTGCTCGATGGACCGGGCAAAGTGGGCCAAGCCCTGGCCCTCGATACGTCCTGGTCGCACCACGACGTGACCGAGACCGGTGGCCTACAGGTGCTCGCCGGGGTCGCTCCCGAGGCGCTGCTCGCCGGGCCGCGCGTCGGCATCGACTACGCGCTGCCCGAACACCGCGCGCTGCCCTGGCGCTTCGCGGAGGCCGGGTCGCGCTGGGTCAGCCACCGCAAGTCCTTGCGTCCGCTGGGCGCAGTCGCGACGATGCCCGCATGACGCTCGACCTCCGCGAACGCCCCCGTCGCAACCGAAAGTCCGCCGCGATCCGCTCGGCGTGTCGGGAGACGCACCTGGGGCCCGAGCACTTCATCTACCCGCTGTTCGTGCACGGCGGCGATGACGACATTCCGATTACGTCCATGCCGGGATGCAGGCGGCTGAGCGTGCGAGGCTTGATGACCGAGCTCGAGGAGGCCGTCGACGCGGGGGTGGGCATGGTCGCTCTGTTTCCCAAGATCCCCGACGACCTCAAGGACAGCGTCGGCACCGAGTCCCACAACCCCAAGGGCCTCATTCCCGATGTGCTCAAGCGGGTCAAGGACCGCTGGCCCGAGCTGATGCTGGTCACCGACGTCGCGCTCGACCCGTACTCCTCCGACGGTCACGACGGCATCGTGGCGCCCGATGGGCGTATCCTCAACGACGAGACGGTCGAGGTGCTGTGCAAGCAGGCGCTGGCCCAGGCCGAAGCGGGCGCCGACATCATCGCGCCCAGCGACATGATGGATGGCCGGGTCGGAGCCATTCGCGACGCCCTCGATGACGGGGGGTTCACCGGGGTGTCGATCCTCGCGTACACGGCCAAGTACGCCTCGGCGTTCTACGGGCCGTTCCGCGAAGCGCTCGACTCGGCGCCTCGCGGGGGCGACAAGAAGACCTATCAGATGGATCCGGCCAACGTTCGGGAGGCGCTGCGCGAGGCGGGGCTCGACGAAGACGAAGGCGCGGACATGCTCATGGTCAAGCCGGCCATGGCCTACCTCGACGTGGTCTCGGCGCTGCGCGACGCCTCCACGCTGCCGATTGCGGCGTACCAAGTCAGTGGCGAGTACGCGATGTTCAAGGCGGCTGCCGAGCGTGGCTGGCTCGACGAGCGCGCGGTCGTGCTCGAGATGCTCACCTCGATCCGCCGCGCAGGCGCAGACATCATCCTCAGCTACTACGCCAAGGATGCCAGCCGCTGGATCGCCGGGAGCTGAACGTGCCCACCTCGCCACCTGTCGCCCCCAAGCGCCCGCACTCCATCACCACGCACGGCGTCACGCGGGAGGACCCCTACGCGTGGATGCAGGATCGCGAAGACCCAGCCGTACGCGCCTATCTCGACGCCGAGAACGCGTACACCGACGCGCAGGTCGAACCCACTGCGCAGCTGCGGAAGGCGCTCTACGAGGAGATGCTCGCGCGCATCGACGAGAGCGACCAGTCGGTGCCGGTCCGCCAGGACGACTGGCTCTACTACACCCGCATGGTGAAGGGGCAAGACTACCCGCTGCACTGCCGTCGGCATTGTCCCAAGGGGCGGCCCGAGGCCGACGCGGGGCCCGAGCAGGTCTACCTCGACGAGAACGCGCTGGCGGAGGACCAAGAGTTCTTCGCGCTCGGAGACCTCGACATTCGCAAGGCCCACGACTTGGCCGCGTACACCGTCGACCTCTCGGGCGATGAGCGCTACACGCTGTTCGTGCGTGATCTGAGCACGGGCACGCTGCACGGCACCACGATCGAAGACGTCGCCGACGAGGTCCTTTGGGCCATGGACGGCACGTCGCTGCTCTACCTGCGGCTCGACGACGCGCATCGTCCGTTTCAGGTGTGGCGGCACGAGCTCGGCTCGGATCCGGAGTCCGACCAGCTCGTCTTCGAAGAACTCGACGAGGCGTTCTACGTCGGCATTCGGCTCACCCGCAGCGAACGGTTCATCGTCATCGGGTCGCACAGCCAGGTCACCTCCGAGGAGCACCTGCTCGACGCCAAAGCCCCCGGCGGCCCGCTGCGGGTCGTCGCGCCACGTCGCCAAGACGTCGAGTACACGGTCGAGCATCGCCGTGAGCACCTGCTCGTGCTCACCAACCACGAGGCGCCCACCTTCGCCGTGCGTCGGGCACCCATCGACGCTCCTGCCACGTGGGAGCCCTTCATCGACGTGCGCGAGGACGTCACGATCGAGGACGTCGAAGCGTTCGACGACTGGATCGTCGTCTCCCAGCGTCGGGACGCGCTGCGCGAGATCGTCGTGCACGAGGTCGAAAGCGGCGAGCATCATGTCATCGAAATGCCCGACCCCGTGTACGCGGCCTGGGTGGGGGCGAACCCCGACCCTGCCACCGCGGTGCTGCGGCTGGGCTACACCTCGCTCGGGGTCCCGCACTCGGTGTTCGACTACGATCTGCGCACGCGCGCGCGGACGCTCCGCAAGCAGCAGCGGGTGTTCGGCTTCGATCCCGACACCGTCGTGACCGAGCGGCTGTGGGTCGAGGCGGCCGATGGCGCCTCGATTCCGGTCTCGCTCGTTCGGCGTCGCGCCGACGTGGGCAAGTCGATTCCCGTCTGGATGTACGGCTATGGCAGCTACGGCGCGAACAGCTCGCCGACGTTCAGCACCACGCGGGTGAGCCTGCTCGAGCGCGGCATCGGGGTGGCCATCGCCCACGTCCGGGGCGGGGCGATCAAGGGGCGCACCTGGTACGAAGACGGCAAGCTCCTGCGCAAGAAGAACACGTTCACCGACTTCATCGCCGTCGCCGAGGCGCTGAAGGCCCGCGGCATCGCGTCCTCGCTGGCGATGTACGGAGGCAGCGCCGGGGGGCTCCTCGTGGGTGCCGTGGCCAACGAGCGCCCAGACCTCTTCGAGGTCGCCATCGCCGACGTCCCGTTCGTCGACGTGCTCAACACGATGCTCGACGAATCGCTCCCGCTGACCGTGGTCGAGTGGGAAGAGTGGGGCAACCCCAACGAGCCCGAGACGTTCGAATACATGGCCTCGTATGCCCCCTACGAGAACGTCGCCGCCCAGGACTACCCGGCGATGCTGTTGCTCGCCGGGTGGACCGACCCGCGCGTGTCGTACTGGGAGCCAGCGAAGTTCACCGCGCGGCTGCGGGAGCACAACACCGGGTCACGGCCCATCCTGCTGCGTACGCACTTCGAGGCCGGGCACGGAGGTCCCTCGGGTCGCTACGCGGCCTACGAAGAGACCGCGTTCATCTACGCGTTCGCCCTCGAGCAGCTCGGGGTTCACTCGGCCCAGCAAAGCCCGACCGACTCGTAGCCCTTCGGCGGTGCCTCAGAAGGGCCGGTCGGCGAAGCTGTCGGTCGCCTCGACCAGCGCACGCAGGATGCCTGGCTCGTTGGCGGAGTGGCCCGCGTCGTCGACGAACTTCAAGGTCGATTCGGGCCAGGCCTCGTGCAGGCGCCACGCGTTGCGAGGCGGACAGATGACGTCGTAGCGGCCGTGCACGATGACACCGGGGATGTGGCGCATGGCGTCGATGCCCTCGAGCAGCTGCGTCTCGTGCTCGAGGAAGCCGGCGTTGACGAAGTAGTGGCACTCGATGCGTGCGAAGGCCAAGGTGAACGAGGTCTCCTCGCAGTGCCGGACCAGATCGGGGTCGGGCATCAGCGTCGCGACGCGGCACTCCCACAGGCTCCACGCGCGCGCAGCTTCGGCGCGGACCTTGGGGTCGTCGCTGGTCAGTCGCCGGTGGTAGGCCGCGATGATGTCGCCCTGTTCCTCGGGCGGAATCGCGGCGAGAAAGTCGGCGTACGCGTCGGGGAAGAGCATCCGTGTGCCGTCCCGGTAGAACCAGTCCATCTCGTCTTGGGAGAAGGTGAAGATGCCTCGCAAGACGAGCTCGGTGACGCGATCGGGGTGCTTCTGTGCGTAGGCGAGCGCGAGCGTGCTGCCCCACGAGCCTCCGAAGACCTGCCACCGCTCGATGTCGAGGTGCTCGCGGAGCTTCTCGATGTCGTCGACCAGGTGCCAGGTCGTGTTGTTCTGAAGCGATGCGTGCGGGCGACTCTTGCCGCAGCCGCGCTGGTCGAGCAGCACGATGCGATAGCGCTTGGGGTCGAAGAAGCGCCGATGCTTGGGTTCGGTGCCTCCGCCCGGACCGCCGTGCAGGAACACCACCGGCTTTCCGTCGGGGTTGCCCGAGACCTCCCAGTAGATCTCGTGCAGGTCGTCGACGCGCAACAGACCCGAGGCGTGCGGTTCGATCTCCGGGTACAGGCTCGTCACGCGGACGAGCTTTGCAGGTTTACCGCCGCGTGACTAGCGAGCCCGGGTCGGGTCAGTCCTCGACGACGACCGCTGCGCCCGAGCTGCCCCGTCGGCCCGCGGAGGTGACGATCTGACCGACCACCACGGCCACGGATTCGCCGGAGGTCGAGTTTGCGATCTCTCGGGCGCAGACCTCGGGTTCGCTCGCCTCCTGCATCATGATTTCGGCGAGCAGCGACTTGTGGATCGACCTGTAGGTCTGGGGCGTGCACAGCAGGAGCTGATCGCCGTCTTGGGGAGTGAAGCGCACGAGGTCGAGCTGCAGCGCGTGGTTGCCACCGGCGGTGCCGGCGTTCTCGTCGGGTGGGTCCTTGGTGAGCTGATTGATCGTCCCACCCCGAACCCGATAGACGCGGGGCCCGACGTTGCCGACGACGATCTGGTGCCCGTCGAAGTGCGCAGCGGCGAAGGCGGCTTCCATGCCTCGATAGAACGGGTCGATCGACGACGCGCGACGGATCGCCTCGTGCACACGTGTACCCGCGAGATTCCAGCGCTGGGCCGGGTCGGCGGGGCCGGGGCTGGAGAGTGCCAGCGGGAGCAGGTCGACGGCGACCTCGGCGGCGAGGCCACCGCCGGAGAAGCCTCCGCGCCCCGCCGCGAGGATGCCGAGCTGGGAGCCCGCGCGAAAGCGGAACAGGGACTCGGGTCCGCCTCGTGCGAAGCCGGTGAAGGTGACGGCGGTGAACTCCATGTGCCGTGATTGCAGGGGAGCGTACCGTCAGCGCGCGGCGGCGTCGAACGCGTCGATCACGGCCTGCGGGGCTTGCACGAGCTCGATGAGGACGCCGCATCCGCCCTGGGGCGCATCCGCGCTGCCCTTGGGGTGGATGAAGCAGACGTCGAATCCCGACGCGCCCTTGCGGATCCCCCCGGGGGTGAACCGGACCCCGCGGTTGCCCAGCCAGCCCACGGCCGCCTGCAGGTCGTCGATCCACAAGCCGATGTGGTTGAGCGCTGGGTCGGCGACGCGCGGGCGGCCATCGGGACGCAGCGGCGTCATCAGGTCGATCTCGCATCGACCGAGTCCGGCGCCGACCTCGGCGATGTCTTCGTCGACGTTCTCGGACTCCGAGCGGTAGTCCCCGACGGGGGTCGCGCCGAGCAAGTCGACCCACAAGGTGCGCAAGGGCGCCTTGTCGAGCGCGCCGACGGCGATCTGCTGAATGCCCAACACCCGAAACGGACGCGCGGGTTCTTCCATGAGGCGCACGCTACCACGCAGGTCGTTGACAGAATGACCCCCGCTCTTCAGGGTGTTCACAGTGGTTTGGGCTGCGCTTTGGTCGGGGGTCGCGGGACTGGGTGTGATCGGCGTCGTGATGGCGGTGTCGGAGATTCAGGCGGCGACCTCGGACGACCTCTACTTCAAGCGCTCGTCGCAGCTTTGGTGTGCCGTGGCCGCCGTAGTCGCTGCGATGAGCCTCGCCATGCTCCCCGCGCTCTTGCAGATGAGCGGCCTCGCGGAAACGGAGCACGTCGTCGCCGGCTTCATCGGGGCGCCCGCGGCCGTCGCGGTGCTCGCGTGCCTGCATAACGCGTGGTCGTTGACGTCCGTTCGTCGTCGACGCGCCTTCGCGCTACGCAATGGCCAGGAGTTCGAGGCGCGGGTCGTCGAGCGCGACCACAAGCCGTTTGCGCACGACATCCTCGCCGTCACCTTCGAAGCCACGCTCCCGGTCGCCGCGGGGACGAGCCATCGCGGCGGGTACAGATCCGAGGCCGTTGGCGGCACCCAGACCCTCCGACTCGTCGAGACCTGCCCTGGCGACCAGTGGGGCCGGCTCGCGCCCGGGCGCCGCGTCCGCGTGCGCCTCGACCCGAGCGACACGTCTCGCTACGCGCTGGTGCTCTTCGACGCCGCGTGAGCGGCGTGCATGCGAGCGAGCGCTGGGGCCTGCGCAATCACGCGAGCCTCGTGCTGGGCCACCTCGTCCAAACGCTCGCGCAGCGCCGCGTCGTCGACGAGCTCGAGCGCGCGGATCAGGTCGAGGTAGGACGCGTGGTGCCGCGCCTCACTCGCGAGCAGGCCCGCGTAGAGCTTGGACAGCTCGGGGGCGTCGTGGGCGAGGGCCTCGGCGAGCAGCTGCATGCGCTCGCAGCTTCGAGCCTCGATCATCGCGCAGCACAGCAGCGTGTCGAGCAGACGCAGCGGCTCTTCGCGGCGGACCACCTTCATGAGCTCGGCGGCGTAGGGGCTGGGCTCCTGGCGGCCGAATGCGAGCCCCCGTCGGTCGAGGTGCTCGAGCACGAGCTCGAAGTGCGCGAGCTCTTCGCGGGCCAGCCGCGACAGCGGCTCCATGAGCGGCCGCTTGTCCTGGTAGCGGAAGATGAGGTTCATCGCGGTGGACGCGGCCTTCTTCTCGCAGTGTGCGTGGTCTAGCAGGACCTCGTCCATGTGCTTTGCCGCCCAGGACGCCCAGCCTTCGGCCGTGGGTTCGGCGAGGTGCAGCATGCCGCGACCGTACGCGGCGAGCAGGCGCGACGCGACCGCTCGGGGTACTCTGCAGGCGTGAGGCTCCTCGTCTCCTGCATGCTCCCCGTCGCGCTGGGCTTGGCGGGCTGCGTTCGGACGACCTCTGCGTCGGTGCAGTTCTCGCCGCCGCCGCGGGTCCAGCCCGCGCCGCAGACGCGCCCCGCTCCGACGCTCCTCTCTGCGCACTTCGCCCTCGACGACGCGCCCCAGCTCGAGGGCCGCGACGCCATCGCGCTGGTGTTCTCCGAGGAGGTCGACGCCGCCAGCCTCCGGCCGGACGCGTTCATGGTGCTGCTCGCCGATGGGGGGCGGGTGCTCGCGACCGACGCGTTCCTCGCCCCAGCCAGCGAGGCCGACGAGAACCGGACCGTGTGGATCGTCGGGGATTTCGGCGACCCCAGGCGGCGACCCCCCACCGACGTGCTGGTGATTCGAGCGCTGCACGCCGAGAACGGAGCGTCACTCAAAGGGCTGCTCAGCGCGGTACTCGGCTACGACGACGGCGGCCGCATCGTCTTCGCACAGATTCAGCCCGAGCCCTGTGACGCTGGAGGGCTGCGGGTACGCACGTTCTGGTCCGACGGCCTGCGGGACGTCGATGCCGATGACCTGCCCTCGGTTGCGCTCGAGCTCGTTGGTGGACGCACGGTCGAGCCGGTCGCGTTCGAGGACCACCGGGAGCACGGTGACTTCATCGGAGAGTCACGCGACGACAACGTGCTCGATCTGTGCGTCCCCCACAGCGAGCGTGTCGTGGGCGTGCGCGTGAAGGCGGGGGCGTTCACAGACGTTCCCGGGCACCCCAGCGCAGCCACGCGCGCCACGGTCGCACGGGCGCCAGCTCCCGAGTAGACTGCGCGGGCTGATGACGACGGAAGCCCGACCGATCCGCAAGCTGATGTGCGCCAACCGTGGGGAGATCGCGATTCGCGTCTTTCGAGCGGCAACCGAGCTGGGGATCCGCACCGTCGCCATCTTCAGCAATGAAGACCGCGTCCACCTCCATCGATACAAGGCGGACGAGGCGTACCTGGTGGGCAAAGGCCTCTCGCCCGTCGGCGCCTACCTGGCCATCGACGACATCATCCGCGTCGCGGTCGAGAACGACGTCGACGCGATTCACCCCGGGTACGGCTTCCTCTCCGAACGCGCCGACTTCGCCAAGGCGTGTGAAGAGGCTGGTATCGCGTTCGTCGGTCCTCCGGCCGAGGTGCTCGAGCGTCTGGGCGACAAGACCGCAGGCCGTGCGCTCGCAATCGAGACGGGGGTGCCCGTCATCCCCGGCACGGCCGACCCCGTCGAAGACTTCGCCGCGGCCAAGGCGTTCGCCGACTCGGCCGGCTACCCGCTGATGATCAAGGCAGCCAAGGGCGGTGGCGGCCGCGGGATGCGGGTCGTTCGTCAGGAGAGCGAGCTCGCCGAAGCCCTCGAGCGCGCCACGTCCGAGGCCGCGAGCGCGTTCGGGGACGGCACCTGCTTCATCGAGAAATACGTCGAGCGACCGCGGCACATCGAGGTGCAGATCCTCGCCGACGCGAAGGGCGACGTGTTGCACCTGTACGAGCGCGACTGTTCGGTGCAGCGCCGCCACCAGAAGGTCGTCGAGATCGCCCCGAGCGTCGGCATCAGCGAGGCGCTACGCGAGCGCATCACCTCCGACGCGGTCAAGCTCGCCAAGGCGGTCGGCTACCGCAACGCGGGTACGTTCGAGTTCCTCGTGGGGACCGACGAGGCGCACTACTTCATCGAGGCCAACCCGCGCGTGCAGGTCGAGCACACGGTGACCGAGCAGGTCACGATGGTCGACATCGTGCAGTCGCAGATCCGCATCGCTGGCGGCGCGAGCTTCGAAGATCTGGGCCTTCGGCAGGACGACGTACAGGTTCGCGGCTTCGCGATCCAGGCGCGCATCACCACCGAAGACCCGTTGCTGCAGTTTCAGCCCGACACGGGCCGCATCGAGGTCTTTCGGCCCGGGAGCGGCTTCGGCATCCGGCTCGATGCCGGCAACGGCTACGACGGCGCCACGATCTCGCCCCACTATGACTCGCTGCTGGTCAAGGTCACCGCCACCGCCTCGACGTTCGAGGGCGCCGCGCAGAAGCTGCACCGGTCGTTGGCCGAGTTCCGGGTGCGGGGGGTCAAGACCAACATCCCCTTCATTCAGAACGTGCTCACGCACCCGCGGTTCCTCACCGGCAAGACCGACACCGAGTTCATCGCCTCCACGCCCAAGCTGTTCCGCTTTCCGCGGCGCAAGAACCGAGCCCAGCGTCTGCTGGCCTACCTGGGCAATGTGATCGTCAACGGACCGTCGACCCCCTGGGTGTCGGGGGTGGCGCCGGCCAAGGTCGAGCCCGAGGTCCCGCTCGCGCCGCGCGTCGAGCCTCCCCAGGGGTGGCGGGATATCTTCCTCAACGACGGGCCCGAGGCCTTCGCCCAGGCGATTCGCCAGCATGAAGGCCTGCTGATCATGGACACCACGTGGCGCGACGCCCACCAGTCGCTGCTCGCGACGCGCGTCCGAACCATGGACATCGCCAAGGTGGCGCCGATGACCAGCCACACGCTCGCCTCGGCCTACAGCCTGGAGATGTGGGGCGGCGCCACGTTCGACGTGGGGCTGCGGTTCCTTCGCGAGTGTCCGTGGCAGCGTCTCGAGACGCTGCGTGAGCTGGTGCCCAACATCCCGTTTCAGATGCTCCTGCGGGGCGCGAACGCGGTGGGGTACACCAACTATCCCGACAACGTCGTGCGTCGCTTCGTGCGGGCGGCCCGCGACCTCGGGGTCGACGTCTTCCGCATCTTCGACTGCCTCAACTACATCGACAACCTCGAGCTGGGCATCGACGCCGTGGGCGAGGCGGGCGGCATCATCGAAGCGGCCGTCTGCTACACGGGTGATGTCAGCGACCCCAAGCGGACCAAGTACAGCCTTCAGTACTACGTCGACGTCGCAGGACAGCTCGTCGACCGAGGCACGCACGTCCTGGCGATCAAGGACATGGCTGGCCTGCTCAAGCCCAAGGCGGCCAAGATGCTCGTCGGCGCGCTTCGCCAGGCTTATCCCGAAGTGCCGATTCACGTGCACACGCACGACACGGCCGCCGCGGGCGTGGCCTCGATGCTCGCGTGCGCGGAGGCGGGCGCCGACGTGGTCGACGTCGCGCTCGAGGCCATGGCGGGTCTCACCTCGCAGCCGGCGGTCGGGGCGATCGTGGCGGCGTTGCAAGGCACCCCGCTCGACACCAAGCTCGAGCTGACCGAGCTGCAGGTGCTCTCGGACTACTGGGAGCAAGCGCGACGCCTGTACGCCCCGTTCGAGTCGGGCCTCAAGAGCGGCAGCGCCGACGTCTACTTTCACGAGATGCCCGGAGGGCAGTACACCAACCTGCAATTCCAGGCCAACCAGCTCGGCCTCGCCGAGCGCTGGCCGGCGATCAAGCGCGCCTACGCGGCGGCGAACCGCCTGCTCGGGGACATCATCAAGGTCACCCCGTCCTCCAAGGTGGTCGGCGACCTCGCGCAGTTCATGGTCCAAAACGACCTCACCGAAGAAGAGGTGGTCGAGCAGGCCGAGACGCTGAGCTTCCCCACCTCGGTCGTGGAGTTCTTTCACGGCATGCTCGGCCAACCCTTTGGCGGGTTCCCCGAGCTGCTGCGAGAAAAGGTCGTGCGCGGCGGCAAGACGTTCGACCAGCGTCCCGGGGCGAGCCTGCCTCCGCTGGACTTCGAGGCGCTGCGCAAGGACCTGCGAGAGCGGCACGGCCCGCACATTCGCGAGGTCGACGTCATCAGCGCAGCGCTCTATCCCAAAGTCTGGAAGGAATACCGCGAGTTCCGCGATCGCTTTGCGGACGTGTCGGTGCTCCCCACCCGAGCGTTTCTCGCTCCGCTGGAGATCGGCGAGGAAATCTCGGTGGAGATCGAGCGCGGCAAGACGCTGGTCATCGAGCTCGACGCCGTCGGCGAGCTCGACGAGGACGGCAACCGCACCGTCTACTTCACGCTCAACGGTCGGCCGCGTTCGATTCACGTGCCCGACGAGACGGCCACCGCCGAAGCCGTCGTCCGGGAGCGGGCCGACCCCACCGAGCCGGGATCCGTGGGGGCCCCCATGCCCGGCGTCGTCCTCGAGGTGCAGACCAAGGCTGGTGCCACGGTCGACGTGGGGGACCCGCTGGTGGTCCTCAGCGCGATGAAGATGGAGACCGTCGTCGCCTCGCCCGTTGCGGGCACCGTCAAGCGGGTCGAGGTCGGCGAGGGCGACTCGCTCGCGGCCGGCGATCTCCTGGTGCTGATCGAGACCTAGAGACTTCTAGGCCTCGGCGCCCAGCAGGACGCCGCGCTCCGCGAGGTCCGACAAGAGGGTGGCCGCGATGGCGAGGCGATCGTCGTCGAGCGGCTCTCCGCACGACTCGCAGGCCGCGCGCAGGCCGTCGGCCACGGGCCGGCGGTGTTCGATGAGCTGCACCAATACCGCGTGGGCCAGCGTCGTGAGCTCGAGGTAGCGCACCTTGGCGTCCGGGTCGCGATAGACGAGCAGCCGGGAGGGCGTGTGCTCGGGCAGCTCGGTGCTCTGGGCGTCGGAGCTGAGCTTGTGCACCGCGTAGTCGTAGGTCATCAGCCGTGCGGCGCCGTCGAAGCGCAGCGGTTTGTCGAGCGCGAGGTCGCGGCCGGTGGGAGACTCTCCGCCGCGGTGGTCATTGCGGATGTCGTACTCGAGCAGCTCGTGTCGCGCGAGGTCGACGAGGTAGTCGGGGACCGCGTCGTCCTCGCGCCAGCGGGGGGTGACCCAGGCGACGAACTCGGCGGGGACGTCACGCAGGTAGGGGGACCGGGCGGCGCATTGGTCCATCCAATCGGCGAAGTCGGCTCGAAGTCGCTTCATGCCCAGTCGCGCGGCCGTGCGCTCGATGAAGTCGGCGATCGTGTTCCGCATCCGGTTTTGAACCAGCGAGCGGTAGACGAGGAAGCGCTCTGCGCCCACCGCTTCGATGGCGTCGAGGTCGTCACCTTGCACGCCGTGCTCTGCCGCGAATGCGCGAAGGTCGGCCCGGCTCGCCTCGTCGGCGCCGCGCTTACGAAGCAGGGCGTTCATCATCTGCAGTCGAGCGTCTTGGGTGCTCACGCGCTCGCCTCCTGGTGCTTGGCCAGGGCCGCGTCGTAGACGGCTTGCAGCGAGGCGGCTTCGGCCAGCAGCTCGCTCAGCGGGGGAATGTTGGAGTCGCGTTCGAGCAGGACCGGCTTGGCCCCGGTGCGTTCGATGACGTACGACAGCAGGTCGCGAACCTCGTCGCGGACATCGGCGCCGTGCGTGTCGACGAGCAGCGTGTCGTCCCAGGGCTCGTGCCCGGCGATGTGCAGCTGCACCACGCGGTCCAGAGGGACGGCGTCGATCCAGGCGCGGGCATCGAAGCCATGGTTGCTCGCGTTGACGAACACGTTGTTGACGTCGAGCAGCAAGCCGCAGTCGGCTCGCTCGAGGACCTCGGTGATGAAGCCCGCCTCGTCGAGGGTGCTCTTGCCCAGCTGCAGGTACCAGCTGATGTTCTCGATCGCCATGGGACGCTCGAGCCGGTCGGCGGCCTCGCGGATCCGTGCCGCGACGCGCTTGGCCGTCTGCGTGGTGAATGGGATCGGTAGCAGGTCGTGCAGCACCGCGCCGTCCATGCCCGACCAGCAGATGTGGTCCGAGTGCCACGCCGGGTCATACCGATCGAGGAACACCTTGAGCTCGGCCATGTACGCCTCGTCGAAGGGATCGGTGCCTCCGATCGACATCATCAATCCGTGCGTGATGATCGGGAAGCGCTCGGCGAGCGTGGCGAGTCGCTTGGGCGATCGTCCGCCGCGGTGCATGTAGTTCTCGGGTGCGACCTCGAGGAAGGCGATCTTGTCGTCGGCGTCACCGCGAACGATGTCGCGAAGGAACGCGCCGCGAAGACCGAGGCCGACGCCGGTGGGGACTTGGGGCTGCATGCGAAGAGGAGTGTCCGAGAGGATACGAATAGACCCGCGGTCGCCATGGGCAAGCCGCGGGTCTGTCGCGCCTAGGCGTGACTTACTTGGCGCCGCAGGAGCCTTCGCCGCCTTCTTCGGCCTTCTCGGCGCCGCAGGAGCCTTCGCCCTTTTCGGCGCCGCAGGAGCCTTCGGCCTTCTCGGCGCCGCAGGAGCCTTCTGCCTTGTCTGCACCGCAGGAGCCTTCGGCGGCGTCGGCAGCCGAGGGGGCTGCGGGGGTCTCGGTGGCCGGCGCGTCCTTGTCGCAAGCGGTCAGGGTGAGGGCGCCGGTGCCGAGGAAGGCGAGCGTGGTGGCAATGCTTTTGAGATCCATGTCGTTTTCCCTTTTCGAGTTCTCGTAGGAGTTGGTTCCGTCCGTGGGCCCCCGGGGGGGCTCGCAGGTGAATCGGACACCTGCTGCGAATGTTACGGCCCCCGCGTGGCGGTGGATCGAGGAAAAAAGCACGGTTTCGTCATCGATGACGCCTGAGGCCTGACAGGGCGCGCCGTAGCGCCGTGTAGGTGTCGCCTCCTGGACATTCGTCGCGCGTCGCGCTGGTATGCGGCCGATGAGCTCCGAGCGCCGTTCAACCGCTGGTCGCTACGCGTTGGCGCTGCTGCTCGTCCTCACCGTCATCAACTTCCTCAACTATCTCGACCGGTACGTGCTCAGCGCGGTGCTCGAGGGGATTCGCCAAGACCTCGGCTTCGACGACGGCCAAGGCGGACGGCTGGGGAGCGTGTTCATGATCGTCTACACCCTCGCGGCGCCCCTGGGCGGGACGCTCGGCGACAGGTGGAACCGCAACCGGATGGCGGGCGTAGGCGTGGCGCTGTGGAGCTTGGCGACGATCGGCAGCGGGATGGCCGAGAGCTACGAGGGGCTGCTGGCGACGCGGGCGCTCATCGGCATTGGTGAGGCGGGCTACGCGACGGTCGCCCCCTCGATCATCGCCGACGTGTTCCGGCCTGCCGAGCGAGGGCGCAAGCTGGCGATCTTCTATCTCGCAATCCCGATGGGCAGCGCGCTGGGGTACCTGCTCGGCGGTGCGATCGGCGGCGAGTATGGCTGGCGCGCCGCGTTCTTCGTGGCGGGTGCACCGGGCCTGATCTTCGCGTTGATCGTGTTCTTCCTCCCGCATCCTCAGCGCGGAGCCATGGACGAGGGGCCCACCGAGCCGAGCTTGCCGTTCATGGAGGGGGTCCGTCGCCTCTTCCGCACGCCCGCGTGGAAGATCAACACGCTGGGCATGACGCTGATGACGTTTGCGATGGGCGGCATCGCGTTTTGGATGCCGACGTACCTCATCCGCGAGCAGGGCATGGAGGAGGCGTCGGGCAACATGATCTTCGGCGGCATCACGGTCGTCGCGGGGTTGCTCGCGACGCTCATCGGAGGTGCGCTGGGCGACAGGGCGTTCGCCAAGAGGCCCGGCGGTTACTTCAGCGTCAGCGGGATCGGACTGTTGCTCGGGGCTCCGTTCGCGTTGGCGATGCCGCTGATGCCGAGCACGACCGGCGTGTTCATCTGCGCGTTCGCGGCGGAGTTCCTGTTGTTCCTCAACACGGGTCCGCTCAACGCTGCGCTCGTCGCGTGCGTTCCGGCCAACCTGCGGGCGCGCTCGATGGCGCTGAACGTCTTCTTCATCCACATCCTCGGCGACGCGCTCTCGCCGTCGCTCATCGGCGAGGTCAGCGAGGCAAAGGGGCTGACCTTCGCCGTGGCCTTGACCAGCATTCCGGTCGCGCTCGGGGGCGTGGTGTTGCTTCGCGGCGCGCGTCGGGTCAACGCGCTACCCGAGGGCCTGAGCACCGTCGAGCGGTAGCTCGCCTGCGGGCAGCGCCTTGCCCTTGCGCGGGAACTTCGACACGGCCCGCTCGGTCAATGCGGTGATCGTCAGCGACGGATTCACACCCGGGTTGGCCGAGATCGCCGAGCCGTCCATGACGTAGAGCCCCGGGTAGCCGAACACCTCGTGGTTGGCATCGATGACGCCGGTCTCGGCCGAGTCGCCCATGCAGCAACCGCCCAGGATGTGGGCTGTGGTCGGAATGTTGAAGAGCGTCTCGGTGAGTAGCGAAAAGGGCATGCCTTCGACCTCGTCGCTGAACTGGTGGGCGAGCTTCGTCGCCTCGGGAATCGACGCGGTCGGGAGCTCGCCCTCGTCTGGCGCGGTCCCCATGATGCCAAGCCAGTTCCGCTGGAGTCGCAAGGTGCCCTCGGTCGTGCGCATGTAGAGCAGAATTGCGGTCTGCTCGGCGAAGCTGCGCACGGTGATCGCCTTGAGGACCTGCAGCGGATGTCGCAGGCAGATGCCCGCGAGCTTGGCGATGCGGATGAAGGGGTTCGTACCGCCGACGTGGGGTGCGACGAGGATGCGAAACAGACCCGAGCCCTTCGAATACCTGACCGGCTCGAGGTGAGAGAGCGCGTCGGTCTCGTAGATCGAGCCGATCGCGATGCCCTCGGACATGTCGATGTCGGTCTTGTGCGAGACGACCCCGATGAGGGCCTCGGAGTTGGTGCGGACACTGCGGCCGAGCTGGTCGGACAGCTTGGGTAGGCACGTGGGATCGGCCTTCTGATCGAGCAGGAGCTTCACGCTCCCGAGCACCCCGCCGGCCACGATGACCCGCTCGGCCTCGAACCGGGCCGACGCACGGAACCAACCGCGACCCTGCTTGGCTTCGAGAACGTACCCGCCGCCGTCCGCGGGGCGAATCTTGGTGACCTCGGTGTCGGCCTCCAAGTCGAGGCCCCGTTTGCGGGCGAGGTAGAGGTAGTTCTTGTCGAGCGTGTTCTTGGCATTGTGGCGGCAGCCCAGCATGCAGCCGCCGCACTTGATGCAGCCGGTGCGGCTGGGACCCTCGCCGTCGAAGAACGGGTCGGGGTGGACCTTGCCCGGCTCGTCGCCGAAGTAGACCGCGACGTCGGTGCTGTGAAAGGCGTCGGGGTGGCCGTTGTCGGCGGCCATCTTCTTGAGGATCTTGTCGGGCGGGGTGAGCATCGGCGTGGTCGTGACGCCCAGCATCCTCTTGGCTTCGTCGTAGTGGTCGGCCAGCTCGACCTTCCAGTCCGCCAGGTGCGCCCAACTCTTGGCCGAGAAGAAGTGGTCCTTTGGCACCGGGTGGGTGCAGGCGTAGCCCAGCGAACCGCCCCCGACCCCGACCCCCGAGAGGATCGTGACGTGCCGGAAGAACGTCATCTTGAACAGGCCACGGAACCCGACGAAGGGCGCCCACATGTACCGCTTGAGATCCCAGTTGGACTTGGGGAAGTCCTTGGCCTTCAGCTCGCTGCCCTTCTCGAGCATGAGCACGCGGTAGCCCTTGTCGACCAGTCGCATGGCGGCCGTGCTGCCGCCGAAGCCCGAGCCGATGATGATGAAGTCGTAGCGTTCCGCCATCGCTCGGCGCTCAACCTATCACGCAGGCCCCAGCGCCAACGCGATCTCGGGCAGGGCATCTGTGCACGGCGCTCGCAGCGTCGCGCCGCCGGACGCCTCGGCGAGCTGGCCGAACGGGTTGTCGATGGGATTGATGTCGATGATCGGGACGCCGGCTTGGGCGCAGTGCATCCCGATCTGCATGGGCAGGTTGGTGGATCCTGAGCTTCCGATCACGACGAGCAGATCGGCGCACGCGGCCTGCCTGAACGCGCTGGCCGATCGGAACAGGGCTTCCTCGTAGCATTCGTCGAACCAAAGAACGTGGGGGCGCGCAGGGCCACCGCAGTCGGGGCAACGAAGCGCGTCGAAGAGGGCGTCGCCCAGCGGCGTGTCACGGTCGATCTCCGGCGAGTCGTCGGGGAACGGGTACGTCGCGTGCGTACAGCCGGCTGCGCACCGATAGCGGTCGATGTTGCCGTGAATCTCGTAGGGGTCGTTCGACCCGGCGCGCGCGTGCAGCCCGTCGACGTTCTGGGTGACGAGCAGCAGTCGATCCCCGAGGCTCTGCTCGAGGTCGGCGATCGAGTGGTGCCCCTCGTTGGGCGCGGCCCGGCGGCAGACCGTGCGGCGGTAGAGGTACCAGCGCCAGACCTCACGTGGATGCTCCCCAAAGGCGCGCTGCGTGGCGAGATCGGCAGGGTGGTAGTTCCTCGAGCCGACCTGCCAGTACCCCTGCGGCCCGCGGAACGTCGGGATCCCGCTCTCGGCGGAGATGCCAGCGCCGGTTAGGAAACAGACGCGTCCCCGCTCACGATCGAAGCCATCGAGGATCGCGCGGAGCCCGGCGTGCATTCGGCGAGCATACGCTCTAGCCTGGCGCCATGAGCGGACACCTCTCCGCGGAGCAACTCCGAGAACTGCGGTCACTGTTGCTCGAGCAGCGCGCGCGCCTGCTCGAACGGGGCGGCGTCGAAATCTCGGAAGACCTCGATGCCGAACCGATGGACCTGCAGGAGAAGGCCGCCGGCGAGGTCGCGCGCCGCGACCGCCTGGCCCTGACCGACATCGATCGACAGCGACTGTTCGAGGTGCTCGCTGCCTTGGGCAGGATGGAGGACGGCACGTACGGGGAGTGCGAAGAGAGCGGTGAACCGATCCCGTTTGGCCGGCTCCAGGCCGAGCCGACCACGCGCTGCACGGTCGAAGCCCAAGAGCTCGTCGAGGCCGAAGCGTCCCGCGACAAAGCGGTCCGCCGCGACCCCAGTGATACCGGGTACTGA
The DNA here is from genome assembly GCA_024742475.1 of bacterium. Taxonomy (GTDB): domain Bacteria; phylum Myxococcota_A; class Polyangia; order Nannocystales; family Nannocystaceae; genus CAJXVA01. The sequence continues at coordinate 226,373 of JANSYI010000009.1, forward strand.
GACCGCACGGCCCCCGGGTCAGCCTGCGTGGTGGGCCTCGGGGAGGTCGGAGAGCCGCTTGCGGATCTCGAGGACCTCCTCCATCGAGCCGACGAACAGGTCGACGAGCTCGCCGTCGAAGTGCTGGTCGCGACCGTCGACGAGCAGCTTGACCGCGCGCTCGAGCGGCCAAGCTTTCTTGTAGGGGCGCTCGCTGGTCAGCGCGTCGAACACGTCGGCCACGGCGACGATGCGCCCCTCGATGGGGATGTCCTCGCCCGAGAGGCCGCGAGGATAGCCGCTGCCGTCGAACTTTTCGTGGTGCGTGTAGGCGATCGACGCTGCGAGCTGGAGCAGCTTCGAGTCCGACCCACCGAGGATTCGGTAGCCGATCTCGGCGTGTTTCTTCATGACCTCGTACTCGTCGGACGTGAGTCGGCCCGGCTTGAGCAGGATGCTGTCGGGGATCCCGATCTTGCCGACGTCGTGCATCGGGCTCGCGGTCCGAATCATCTCGGAGGTGTAGTCGTCGAGGCCGACCTTGCGCGCGAGCAGGCGCGAGTACTCGCTCATGCGCTGCAGATGCGCGGCGGTCTCGTCGTCCCGAAACTCTGCGGCCTTGGTCAGGCGCTCGATCGTCTGCACCTGCGCGGCTTCGAGTTCGCGTCGCGCCCGGTCGAGCGCCATGCGGGCCTCGTGCAGGGCACGGGTCTGGCCGTCGACCTCGACCCGCAGGCGAGCGCTCTCTTGAGCCATGCCGGCGCTGTGTCGGTGATGGAACACCGAGTTGCGGATGCGTACGCGCAGCTCCGCCTCGTCGAAGGGCTTGGCCAGGAAGTCGTCCGCGCCGGCTTCTCGGGCCTGTCGACGGACGGAGCGCTCAGAGGCGCCGCTGAGGAAGACGACGGGGGTGTGGGCGTGGCGATGCGTGGAACGTATGCGTTTGCACACTTCGACGCCCGTCATGTCCGGCATCCGCATGTCGAGCAGGACGGTGTCGACGTCGTTCTGCTCGAGCGTGGCGAGTGCCTGCGCGCCGCCGGTGGCTTCGATCACTTCGTAGCCGTCGGCACGCAGCACCTTTCGAATCACGCGGCGAATCTGCGCTTCGTCGTCGACGACGAGGACGCGTCCTCGCTGGGTCGCGGATACGGAATGCTCCTGCACAGGACCTTCATCGTATCGTTTCCGCTCGACGATGGGCAAAGCGAGAAACGGGACTGTTAGCATCGGCGCCTGCATGTACGTCCGACTCGGCACCGCGTTGCTGCTCGGCCTGTCCCTGTGGACCGGCTGCACGACGGACAACCCGTCGAAGACCCCCTCGTCGCCTTCTGAGGCTGATTCGACGAAAAAAGGCCCTGGGGCTGATGTGCCGCACGTGGACACCTCTTCGCCGGTCTCCGCACCTGAAGCCTCGCGCAGCGCCGCAGACCGGCCCACGAGGTTTCCCAGATCGGAACGCATCGTTGCGGTCGGGGATGTGCACGGCGACCTCGACGCCACGCTTCGAGTGCTGCGGCTCGGGGGTCTCATCGACGCGGACAACCACTGGTCGGGGGGGGCGACGGTGTTCGTGCAGACCGGCGACCAGCTCGATCGGGGGGACGATGAGCAAGCGATTCTCGATCTGCTCAGCCGGCTCGAGATCGAGGCCGAGGCCGCCGGGGGAGCGGTTCACGTGCTCAACGGAAACCACGAGTACATGAACGCGGCGGGCGACTTTCGCTACGTGACCCCGGGGGGCATGTTGGACTTCGCCGACGCGCCGGGGGTCGATCCCGCCGCGTCGGCTGTGGCCGACGTTCCCGAGCCGCTGCGCGCTCGCGCTGCTGCGTTCCTCCCCGGAGGGCCCTACGCGAAGGTGCTCGCGACGCGAAACACCGCCGTCATCGTCGGCGACACCGTGTTCGTGCACGGGGGCGTGCTGCCAAAGTACGCGCCCAGGGTCGAGGCGCTCAATCGGGCGGGGCGACGATGGCTGACCGAGGGGGGGGCGCCCCCCGCCGACCTGCTCGCGCCCGACGGGCTCGTGTGGGCGCGAGACTACTCCGTGCCCCAGCCCTCGCCCGGTGCATGCGCTGCGCTCGACGATGCCCTGGCCACGCTCGCGGTGAAGCGGATGGTCGTGGGGCACACCGTGCAGGCGCGCGGGGTGACCTCCGCGTGCGATGGCAAGGTATGGCGCATCGACGTGGGCATGGCCAAGCACTACGGTGGCAAGCCCGCGGCACTCGAGATTCGAGGCGACGAGCTCACCGTGCTCAGCGAGGACGCTTGATTGCGCGTCAGTAGGTCTCGCCCCACTTGATCTGCCCTGCGCTGGCGATGGCGAGCGCCTCGCACCGCAGCACCTCGACGAACCCCTGGCTGCTCGCGGGGTCGAGCCCGTCGGAGGCCTCCATGCTCGCGTCCGCGGGGTTGTAGAGCGAGGCCGGGCAGTCGGTCAGGCTCTTGAAGTAGAGGTTGCCCTTGTAGAGCCCGAGCTTGACGGTGGCGGTCGCATGCGCGGCCAAGACGTCGATGCCCGCCATGGCTGCGCGGCCGCCAGGGTCGTAGAGGCGAGCGTCGTAGATCTGCTCGGCGATGAGGCGCGACATGTTGTGGAACAGCCCGGTCGAGCGCCGATCCATCGTCGTCTGGTAGACGGCGCGAAGGCCAAAGCCGAGCAGCTCCAGGCCTGGCGCCTCGTACACGCCGCGGCTCTTGGTGCCGATGATGCGGCTCTCGAGGGCGTTGCGAAGGCCGATGCCGTTACGGCCTGCAATCGCGTTGGCCCGCTGCATGATGTCGAGCGCGTCTCCGGCGACGCCGTTGAGCGCGACGCATCGCCCGTCTTCGAATCGCATCGTCACGTCCTCGATCTCGTCGGGAGCGTCGTGAGGCCACACGCACATGATCGGGTCGACGATCAAGCAGCTGGTGGTCAGCTCCTCCAGGTCCTCCGCCTCGTGGCTGAGGCCGGCGAGGTTCGCGTCGGTGCTGTAGCGCTTCTTGGTGACCTTCGCCTCGATGCCCTTGGCCTGAAGGTACTCGGCCATCTGCTTGCGGCCGGGGAATTGCTCGAGCAGCGTCGGATCGCGCCACGGTGCATACACGCCGAACTCGGGCGCCAGCGTGTTGGTGTAGCGCTCGAAGCGAACCTGGTCGTTACCGCGGCCGGTTGCGCCGTGCACGAGGACGTCGCAGTCGTGCTCACGCATCGGCCCGAGCAGCCCCTTGACCGTGACGGCGCGCGCGATGCCGGTGGTGTTCCAGTACCCGCCGTCGTACATCGCCTGCGCGCGCACCATCATGAAGCAGGCCTCCGCCATCTGATGCTTGAGGTCGACGATGATCGTCTCGGTGCCCGTGGGCGCCATGCGCTCGCGGATGTCCTCGATGTCCGTCTCGTCGGGCTGCCCGAGGTCGGCGGTGAAGCAGACGACGTCGCAGCCGGCCTCCTTGAGCCGGAGGGCCACCGTCTTCGAGTCCAGGCCACCCGAGACGCAGATGCCGAGCTTCTTTCCTTGCAGGTCCGTGAGTCTCACGATGGGCGCAGCGTACGACCGCGCGATGCATGGATCCAGAATATTATGCAGAAACTTGCATGAATGAGGCCGTGTTCTCCGTGAGTATGCACGCACGGCCCCAATACCGGGCCGCGTGCCTACGCGTCGAGCACGGTGAGGCGCCCGCGGGAGCTCGCTGCCGTGCGCTCCACACCGGGGTCGAGCAGGTGGCTCGGCCGCACGTTGCGAAGCGCGTTGAGCATCACGGAGCGAACGTTCGGGTTGTCTTGCTCGAGCTCGGTCAGCAGCGCGCCCATCTTCTCGCGGCGAAGACCCGCCTGCGAACCACACAGGTTGCACGGGAGGATCGGGTAGCCGGTCTCCTGCGCGTGCTCGATGATGTCGGCCTCGGCGCACTCGATGAGCGGACGGATCACCTCGAACCGCCCGTCGTCGGTCGTGTATCGAGCGGGCATCGCCTGCAGCTTGCCCGAGTAGAAGAGGTTGAGCAGCAAGGTCTCGAGCGCGTCGTCGCGGTGGTGCCCAAGGGCGAGCTTGTTGCAGCCGAGCCGTTCGGCGGCGTCGTAGAGGATGCCGCGCCGCATGCGGGAGCACGGCCCGCAGTAGCTCTTGCCCTCGGCGACGACGCGAATCACGGTGCTGTACGTGTCGCGCTCTACGATCTGAAACGGCGCCGCGAAGCGCTCGAGCCAGCCCCGAAGCGGCGTGCCATCGTAGCCGGGCTGGCCTTGGTCGAGGTGCACCGCGGTGACCTCGAACTGAAACGGTGCCTTGGTCTTGGCCTCCCACAGCAGGTCGAGCAGCGTGTAGCTGTCCTTGCCGCCCGAGACGCACACCATGATGTGATCGCCGGCTTCGACCAGCCCGTATGCCGAGATGGTCTTGGTCATCGAGCGACCGAGGCGCTTGCGAGCGGCGAACATCAGCTCCCCACGACCGAGACGGTGACGCGCCGCTGGTGCGCGGCGGTGCGGTGCTCCCACAAGTAGATCCCCTGCCAGGTGCCGAGCGAGGCTTGGCCTCGTTCGACGGGGATGTTGAGCGAGCTCTGGGTGAGGATCGTACGGACGTGGGCGGGCATGTCGTCGGGGCCTTCGTCGGTGTGTTCGAAGAGCGCGTCGCCGTCGGGCACCAGCCGCGCGGCAAATGCTTCGAGGTCTCGGCGCACCTGCGGGTCGGCGTTTTCGCAGAGGATCAGCGAGGCGCTGGTGTGGTGGACGAACACGTTGCACAGCCCGTCCGTGACGCCCGCGTGCGCGACCGCGTCTTGGACTCGTGCGGTGATGTCCTGGGTGCCGCGCCCGGGCGTGCGGACGACGAAGCGCTCGGCGTGGTGCTGCATGGGCGACCTACTTCTGGAACTCCTGCTTCCACTGAGCGTAGGGCATGTCGTAGAGCCACTCGCGCGTGGTCTCCAGCTCGAGCTGTGCACCCCGCTCGTTGGCCGCCTTCGTGTACCACTTGCTCAAGCAGTTCCTACAGAACCCCGCGAGGTTCATCAGGTCGATGTTCTGCACGTCCGTCCGCGACTGCAGGTGCTCGACCAGCTGCCGAAACGCCGCCGCCTCCACCTGCGTCCGCAGAGCCTCATCTTCGATCGGAGTCTTCGCCATCGCAGCGCAACCTATCGCACAACCCCCGCCCCCCGTACCAATCCCCTCGCCCGCCCTCGGCGCAACTCTGTTCGTCGGCAAGCGGAGCCCGCCCAGTCACCGATGCTCGAAGACGGAGGAGCGCCCCCAGTCGCCGACGCTCGAAGACAGTGGAGCGCGCCGCCAGGCGAGCGAGCAAGGGCGCCCCGCGCCCGCCCTTGGAGGGGAGGCCGCAGCGGGCTTTGCCCGCGGAGGACGGGGAACCGAGAGGTTCCCCCAAGGTTAAAAGAAAACGCCGTTGACGAGCGTCAGAGGCTCGCGCTTGAGCGTCCGCCATGTGAAGTCGACCAGGACCCGGTCGAAGTTCTCGCGCGGGAACTCGTCGAAGCGCGCCTTGACGGCGGTCTTGGACAGGCCGAAGCGCAACACGCCGCGCGTGTGTTCGATCTGCACGGCCTTGCGGAAGCAGTCGGCGGCGACGCCGAGCCCGGGCACCGAGAGCAGGCGGTGGTTGTACAGGAGGCACTCACGGATCGTCTCTGCGTTCGTCTCGCCCAGGTCCACGCCCTGGGTCTCTCGCTCGAAGAGCGCCAAGGAGCGCCGCAGGTAGTTGTGCCCTTCGTCCTGCTCGCTGACGATGCCGAGGTCGTGCCACATGGCCACGGTGTACGCGACGTCCGGATCCATCTGCGCGCCGCGCTGCGCCATGAGCATCGAGGCGAAGTGGAAGAGCCGCCTGCAGTGGTTGCGGAAGCCGTCGCCCTCGTACGGGCTGACCTGGTCGAACACCGCGTCGGCGTGACGTCGAAGGTCGAACGCGGGCGCCTTCGCGGGCGTTTCGAGGGCAGCAGCCGAGGAACTCACCGCTTTTGTGTACCCCTGGCCACGCAGAACCGCAAACGCCGGGCCCCGCGCAATTTGCCGGGGCAAAGTCACGCCGGACGCCCCGTTGCGCGATGGCCGGCTACCACAGCCGGCTAGAATCGGCCGAAGACCGCGACGCCGGAGCCGTGGCGGTCGAAGGTGGGAACGACGGAGTACTTGTCGCCCTTCTTCTTTTTCTTCTTGTCCTTGTACTTCTTGGACGTGAGGACGAGGACGGTGATGCCGACGCCGGCGAGCACGAGCCCCGATGGAACGCCGACCCAGGCGGTCGTGTTCGCGCGCTGTCCCTTGCGGGCGACCTCGTCGTACTCGTTGCCGTAGACCGTCGCGTGCTCGGCGGTCTGCTGATGCCGGACACCCAGGGCAATGCCAGCTGCGCCGATACCCAACATGACGGCCCCGGCGCCGATGAAGGTGGCGCCGGTGATCTTGGCGGCGCGGCCGGGCTTCTTCTTCTTGGGCGCTTCGGCGACCTCCTCGGGCTCTGCGGCCGCGGCAGCCTCCTCCGCCTCGATCTCCTCGATCATCGCCTCGGACGCCTCGACGAGCTCTTGCGCCCGCACGATGAGGGCGGGGATCTCGGTGGCTTCGACCAGCCGGAAGTTCTTGTCCGCGGCGCTGTCGAGGTGGAAGTACAGGATGTCGAGCGAGATCTTGGCCCGCTCAATCGACGCTTCGGCGAGCTCCTTGTTGCGCGACTTCTCGGCGCCCGTGAGGTACGCCTCGCCGGCGTCGAGATAGAGGACAGGGTCGCCGAGCTCGGCGGCGGCGTTGTCGAACTCGATGCCCGCGGCGATCGACTCGCCCGAGTTGACGAGCGCCTGCCCACGGACCTCGGCTTCGGCCCGCTTCTGGGCCGCGTCGGCCGGGGTGACCTTGGGCCGCTTCACGCGGAACGTGCCGGGAATCGACGCCGCGCGCACCGGGGCTGCCCCGGCGAGCGAGAGCGCAACCAGGGTCGCGGAAACGACAGGACCTAGACCTCTCCGACGCATATCCGGTGACACCTTACCGTAGGTGCCCTGCGCTTGTGGGATGTTGTGTTCGCGCCCTCGGGCTGCACTTCGCGTGGCGCAGCTTGCGTCGGTGTCGCGCGCTGCATCACGGCCCGGGTCCCGACGGGCTGCTACGATTACCAGAGATGGAGCGGGTGGTCTCGGCGTTGGTCAGGGTGTCCGAGCTCCTCTCGACGCCCGGACCCCTCGAGCCCAGCCTGCAAGCCGTCGCCGATCTCTCGCTGGATCTGTTTGGCGCCAACCACGCCTCGATCCGCGTCGTGGACGGCTCCGCACAGCTCCGGTCGGTCGCGCGCAGCGGGGAGGGCAGCGGCGAGCGTGCGCCGATCTTCAAGAAAGGGGAGGGCCTGATCGGATGGGCGGTCGACCACGGTCAGCCGGTGCGCGTCCCCAACAGCTCCGAGGACGATCGTTTCGCCCATCGTCCCGATCGCAGCTTCGAGGCGCGCTCGGTCATGTCGATTCCGTTGCTGGCGGGGGAGCGTGTCCTCGGCGCGTTCTCGGTGTCGTCGCCCACGCTCGACGCCTTCACCGCGATGCACGAGCAGGTCGCGGTCGTGCTCGCCCATGCGGTCGGCCAAGCGCTGCGCTGCGCCGAGCTCGAGCGCCTCGCCACGACCGACGCGCTGACGCGGGCATTCAACCGCAGTCACCTGGTGCCCACGCTCACCACCGAGATGAACCGATCGGTGCGCTCGGGCAAGTCGATGTCCGTGTTGCTGATGGACCTCGACCACTTCAAGTCCGTCAACGACGAGTACGGCCACGCCGTCGGAGACCAGGTCCTGTGCCGCTTCGTCGATGCGGTGCGAGCATCCACCCGCTCGTTCGACGTACTGGTGCGACGCGGCGGGGAGGAGTTCGAGCTCGTCATGCCCAACACCGGCACGGTCGAGGGGTACCGCGTCGCCGAACGCATCCGCACCCGCCTCGCTGAGGGTCCGCTCGTCGTTCGGGAGGGTCTTGCGATCTCTCAGACCGTCTCGGTCGGCCTCGCGACTTGGGATGGTCGCGAGAGCGCCGAGGCGCTGGACCACCGCGCCGACAAGGCGATGTACGAAGCCAAACGACGTGGCCGCAATCGCACCGTCATCGCCGCCATGCCGCCGGTGGGCAGCGGCGAGACCACCCTCGACACCGCGACGCCGTAGGCCCGCTCAGAGCTTGCGGACGCCGATGTCGTCGAGGAGATACTCGACCACGGCTTTTTGCATCGTGATGCGACGGCGCTCGCCGAACTCCATCCACGTCTCGATGCACAGGCCCACGCAGCCGACCGCGTCGACGATGACCTCGGTCGAAGACGTCTCCACGGGAAAGTACTGCGGCGAGAACTGCTCGTCTTCACCCGTGAACCGCGCGTTGAGGCGCGCCAACGTGCGGTCGACGATCTCGGGCCGCGGCTTCACCCCGTAGACGATCGTCTGCCCGAACGAGGGGTTCACCTCGGGGTCGTACAGCTTCCAGCTCTCGTGCAGCGTGGTGACCAGCGCCGGCTTCTCGTCGAGCATGAGGTCCATGAACTTCCGCGCAAGACGCTTCTCCCAGTCGGGGGAGCCGGCATCTCCGGGAAAGCACCGGTTGAGGTCGAGTCGCCCGGTGGGCATGCGCTTGCGAACCCGATAGCCCGCGGGGTTCATCACCGGGATCACGATGAGGCGGCCGTGCGTAGGCGCAATGCCCTCCTCGAGCATCTCTTGCAGGGCGTGCACGCCCGCGACCTCGTCCCCGTGAATGCCCGCTTGCATGACCGCGGTCGGCCCTGGCTGGTCCGCGTCGAAGACGTGGACGGGCAGGGTGGGGGTGAACCAGTGGACTCCGGGTCGCAGGGGCACGAGCGGACTACACCACACCTCGCGTGCGCTTGGCGAAGTAAAGCCCGCTGGCCACGAACGCGGCCGAGCAAGCGAGGGCGGACGCGTAGGAGAAGCCGCGAAAGAAGTCGAGCCAGCTCAGCTCGGCGCCGCCGAAGTTCTTGAACAGCAGCAGGCCCACCGAGCCCGCATAGCCGAACGCGTCGGTCACGTAGATCATGAACACCGCCGTGCCCACCGCGCCTGTCGCTGCGATCAGGCGGTCGAACAACACGCAGCCGTAGGGCACGTAGGCGAGGTAGAGCCCGACCCCGAGCGCGACCATCCACACTGCGCCGGAGATGATGCCGAGGTCGAACAACAGCGTCGCGCCGCCGATGAGCAGCGTGCCTGCGCCCATGAGGGCATGGATGGCGAGCAGCGCCGTGCGGTTGCCCTTGATCTTATAGACCGACGCGAGCGCGAGCATGACGAGCAGGGCGACGGGCAGCTCGGACGCGGTGAAGACCGCGGGCTCGTCACCCCAGCCCAGCGCCGACCAGATCTCGGCGGCGAAGTTGTCTCGGAAGTCCCGGTAGGCCGTGAGGAACATGTACAGGCCGGTGAGCGTGACGAGGCCGAAGGCGAAGCGCTCGATGAACGCACGGCGCTCGGGCGCCCGCATCGGCTTGCGAGCGGTGCGGGCGGCTTCGTCTTCGGGCGAGGGCGGCGGAAGCTGGCGCAGCAGCCACACCGACAGGACGAACAGCGGGGCGAAACACAGCCCGGTGACGAACGGCATCCACGACTCCGAGACGCCGGCGGCCAGCCACTTCGCGCCCACGGACTTCACCACCCCCGAGGCCACGATGTACGAGGTGGACAGTCCCGCCCCGAGCAGCTCCGAGGTCCGTCGCCCCTCGAGGAACCCGTAGACCAGGCCCCACACGCCGCCGAGCGGGAGCCCATTGAAGAAGATCGCGATGACCTTGCCCTCGGGCGGGACCACGGCGAAGACCAGCAGCGCGAGCTCGGCCGCGCCGATGAGCGCCAGTAGGGCGACGGCCCGCCGCCCGGGCGAGATCTCGGAGACGAACTTGATGCTGATGAACTTCGAGAGCGCATAGCCGACGACCTGCGCGATGACGAGCGCGATCTTCAAACCGACGACCCCGCCCAGCGTGCCCTCGAACGAAGCCGCGGCAAACGGCTTGCGAAACGCGTACATGCAGAAGTAGGCGGTGAAGGCAGCACCGATGGCGTACACGGCAAACGTCGTCGGCGACGAGGCCTGCAATCTGCGCCGAAGGGCTGACACGTCGCCCAGGGTCGCGGCGAAATTGGTCGCCCGCAAGGGAAACGGCGCGCCTCCGTTGACGCGCGGCCTTCCCGCGGTGTAGGCAGTCCGGCGAGGCACAACGCAGATGAAGAAGACTCTGATCCTCGTGGCGGTTTCGATGGCTCTCTCCGCATGCTCCGGCCGCAAGGCGGTTTGGGAGGGCGACAGCTCGACGCCGCCCGCCGGCGATGGCTCGGCAACAGCCGCCAGCCCTGATGCCACCGCCGCCGCCGATGCCAAGTGGGCCGAGCGCACCACCGCGGCCAACGTCCGCGCCGCCATCGCCGAGTGGGAGAAAGTCGCCGCCGCCGACCCCGGCAACGCCGACGTGCTCGTCTCGCTCACGCGCGCCCACTACTTCCTCGCCGATGGCTACCTGCGCGCCGAAAAGGACGAGAAAGAGTACCTCAAGACGATGGACCAGGGCGTGAAGTGGGGCGAGAAGGCCATGGTCGCGGCCTCGCCCGAGTTCGCCAAGGCGATGGCCGACGGGAAGAAGTTCCCCGAAGCGGTGAAGCTCGTCGGCAAGGACGGTGTGCCCGCGATGTACTGGTACGCCTCTTCCCTGGGCAAGTGGGCCAAGAAGAAGGGCTTCGCGGTCCTGCTCGGTCAAAAGGACAACGTCAAGGCGACGATGGACCGCTGCCTCGAGCTCGACCCGGGCTTCTATCACGGCGGTCCGCACCGCTACTTCGGGGCGTACTACGCCATCGCTCCCGCGTTCGCCGGCGGCGACCTCGAGAAGTCCAAGGTTCACTTCAAGAAGTCGCTGGAGATCGCACCCGACTTCATCGGCACGAAGGTCCTGTGGGCCGCCGAGCTGGCGACGAAGACCCAGGACGAGGAGACCTTCGACGCGCTCATCGCCGAGATCGAGGCGGCCAAAGAGGACGCGATCCCCGAGGTCATGCCGGAGCTTCGCATCGAGAAGCAGAAGGCCGCCGAGCTCAAGGCCAACCGCGGCGACCTGTTCTAGCGGTCGCCCCGTCGGCGATGTCGCCCAGCTGGCTCCGGTCGGCTGGGCGTTCGTCGTTGCGGCGCGAACGGCGTTTGTCGACGAATGCCGGCAGTCGGTTGACATGTGCTACCTACGCCCACATAGTGGCGTGAGCGGCTCACTGCAACCGCGCGAGATGGCTAGGTAAAACTCGTTGTTCGGGCTCTATCGGACTTGATCGATCGGGGGCGACTTCGGTTCAATCGCACCTCGCAGCCTGCCGAGCCCACAGGAGTGAAGATCGGCAGCAACGCTCGCGTCTCAGGCCACGACCACGCGGAGTCCAGCCTCTGATTTGGCCGCTCACTGGCGCCACCGCCCACCGACCCGCGAAGACGACCCAAGGAACTCCTCATGTCGACCAAGAAGCTTCAGACCTCTCGCCGCACACTTCTCAAAGGCGCCGGTGCCTCGGCAGCGATCGCGCCGTTCTTCATCGGACGCTCTGCGAATGCCGCCGACCCCGAGTGGACCCTCAAGTGCGCGACCGTCGCTCCGGGCGATACACCGTGGGGACACCTGGCGAGGAACCTGGGCAAGCTCGTCACCAAGCGCACGGACGGTCGCGTCAAGATCAAAGTCTTCCTTGGCGGCGCGCTCGGCAACGAGCAGTCCGTGGTCGAGCAGACGGGTGCGGGCAAGATCGCCATTTTCGCCGGGTCGTTCGGCGGGATGTCGAAGATCGTCCCCGAACTCTCCGCTCTCGAACTCCCCTACATCGTCAAGAGCGCGAAGCAGGGGCGCAAGGTCCTTGCGGCCAACCGTCAGATCATCCACGACATTCTGTGGGACCGCGGCTTCAAGCTCTGGTTCTTCTCGGAAAACGGCACGCAGGACATCGGTTCCACGCGGGCAATCGAGTCGCCCTCGGACATGAAGGGCCTGAAGATTCGAACGCTCGAGTCCGACGTGCACATCGACTTCGTCAAGGCGGCCGGAGCTTCCGCGTCTCCCATGGGCGTGACCGAGGTGCTGCCGTCCCTTCAGACCGGAGTCATCGACGGCTTCACCAACACCAAGATCTTCGGAACCGCGGCGGGCTGGACCTCCGCCATCACGCACTGGACCGTCAGTGCACACTGCTGGCAGCCCGCGCTGGTGGCGATGTCACGCAAGGTCTACGAAACGCTTCCGAAGGAGATCACCGAGGCCATCTCGGGCGAAGACGAGGAACTCGTCAAGCTGCAAACTCGGACGAATCGCCGACTCGACGCGATGAAGCCTCAGCTCCTGCAGAACATCAAGGACCTGGGCATCGAGGTCATCGAGCCCGACTTGGCACCGTGGCGAAAGCTCGCTGGAGGCGTTCACGGGAAGTTCGAAAAGGCCACGACCAAGCAAGGCAAGGCGCTGCTCAAGGGCATCAAGAAGGCGACCTGACGCCGAGGCTCAAATCGAGCTGAACAAAAGGAGGGAGCCCCGAGTCGACTGGGGCGTCCTCCTTTTCTCTTTGGGGTAGCATGCGCGTACCCGTGAAGGATCTGTTCAAGAAGGTCGACCGGATGGTGTTCCGGGGCGAGCGGATGTTCGTCGTCGGTGCGCTGCTGCTGATGAGCGTCGTGGTCTTCCTCGACGTCGTCTATCGGACGTTCGCCGGCGACGAGCACAAGGGCGTCACCGCCTTCGTCAAGTTCCTCAGCTACTTTGGCTCCGACATCGAGCGCGGCGACGCTGCCTACGTCAGTCTCGAGAGCTGGTTCCCGTACGTGCTCTGGATCGCGTTCGTGGGGCTGGGCGTGCTCGGCATTCGCACCGCAGGGCGCGGCAAGAAGATGCCGTTCCCCAAAGCGATCGCGTTCTCCGCCGTCGGCGTCGTCGCCGTCTACGGGCTCATCCGGCTGTTCTTGATGCTCGCCCCCAACGGGCTCATCTGGGCGCAGAACCTCGCGTTGGTGCTGACGCTGTGGGTCGGCTTCCTCGCGGCGTCCATGTGCACGCACGAGAACAAGCACCTCAAGGTCGAGGCCGCGCAGCGGGCCATCCCCGAGAAGTTCAAGCCCTACGTCGTCTTCTTGTCGTCTCTGTTCAGCGCCTTGGTCTGCTTCGGGTTGATGTGGGTCGCGCTTCGCTACGTGTTGCAGCGGCACGATGACTTCATCCGCTCGGAGGGGCGTGGCGCCGTGGTCGATGGTCTCGATCTCCCGCTGTACCAAGCGATGGCCGTGCTGCCGCTGTCGTTCTTGCTGATGACGATTCGTTTCGCCGCTCGCGGCGCCTTTGCGCTCGGCGGTGAGCTGCCCCAGTCGCCGACCATCGAGGGGCTCGATCAGCTCGACAAGTACGCTGCCGAACAGCCGGCGCCCAGTGACGTGCCGACCGAGGTCGGATCCGTCTCGGGAGACCGCCCTGTACCCCAGAGCCAGGTGCCCACGGACGCGCACGAAGTGCCCGAGGACGAACCCGAGCCGAGCGAGGCCAAACCCGTCTCCGAAGAGCGCGACGAGGAGGAGGGACGATGAACCGCCGATTCCCCAATTTCACTCGAGTCCTCTCGTTCGCCGTCCTCGTCGGTGTCTTCGTGGTCGCGTCGACGGGCTACGCCGCGCCGGGGGCCGAGGACGCCGCGTCGTCGTCGAGCGGCGGGGCGCTCATGCTGCTGCTCGCGCTTGCTGCCATGGTCGGCCTCGGATCGCCGCTGTTCGTCATGATCGGCGTGCTCGCGGCGCTGTCGTTCCTCATCTATGGCGACGGCTATACGTTCGAGTCTTGCGCCACGCTGAGCCGAGACTCGATCTGCGGATTCGAGACGTTCCCGCTCAAGATGGCGGACCTGTCCAAGAAGCCGGTCCTACTCGCAATCCCGTTCTTCGTGGTGTCCGGGGCGATCATGAGCGCCGGCGACATCGCGAACCGGCTCGTCACGTTTGCCAAGGCGCTCGTCGGCTGGCTCCCCGGCGGGTTGGCGATCGCCACGGTGGGCGGCTGCATCTTCTTTGCCGCGATCTCAGGCTCGAGCCCCGTCACGGTCATCGCGATCGGCACGATGATGTTCCCGGCGCTGACCAAGGCCGGCTACCGAGACACGTTCTCGATGGGCCTCGTCACGACGGCGGGCTCGCTGGGCATCCTCATCCCTCCTTCGATCCCGATGCTCGTGTTTGCCATCGTGGGCGGGTCCGGCGCGGCGATCGACGTCGGGGAGCTGTTCATGGCGGGCATCCTGCCCGGCATGCTCATCGGGGCGCTACTCTCGCTCTACTCGGTCTTCGTCGCGGGCCGCGGACAAGGCACGCGAGAGCGCTTCGAGTTCAGCGAGGTTCTCCGAGCATTCGTCGACGGGTTCTGGGCCATCTCCTTGCCCGCGCTGATTCTCGGCGGCATCTACACGGGGCTCTTCACCGCGACCGAAGCTGCCGCCGTGTCGGTGATTTACTCGCTCGTCGTCGAGCTCTACATCCACCGCACGCTGAAGTGGTCGCAGATCCCCGCCGTGCTGTCGGAGGCCGGAGTTCTGATGGGCACGCTGCTCATCATCATGGCGCTGGCCTTCGGGCTCAACGACTTCCTCGTCGAGCAGCAGGTTCCCGATCTCGCGGTCGAGTGGATTCTCAGCAAGAACCTCACCCCGATGCAGTTCCTGCTGATGGTCAACGTGTTCTTGCTGATCGTCGGCGCGCTGATGGACTCCATCTCCGCGATCCTGGTGATTGCGCCGCTGTTGACGCCCATTGCTGCCGCGTTGGGCATCGACCCCATCCACATGGGGGTCGTCTTCATCGTCAACCTCGAGATCGGCTACCTGACGCCCCCCATCGGCATCAACCTCTTCGTCGCGTCTGCGGCGTTCAAGAAGCCGATGGGTGTGGTGATCAAGTCGGTCGTACCGTTCATCGGGTTGATGTTCGCGGGCCTGATGATCGTGACGTACGTACCCAGCGTGGCGGTGGGGCCGGTGAACGTGCTGCTGCGCGACAAGCCGTTCTACGAGCCGTTCCCGGAGGCCAAGCCCATGACTGAGCAGGCGCCGGGTGAAGACCTCGCCTCGATGGCGGAAGCCGGGAAGTCGGCGAAACTGCCGACCGAGGAAGGCAAGCCCCGGACCGCCGGCGAGATCACGGTCATCACCAATCAGCTGCTCAATCTGTGCTTTGCGGCCGAGGACGTGCTCGACGACGATGACGTCAAGCCCGCCGACCGGATCACGGCGTGGCAAGGCCTATTCGAGGACGAAGGCGTCAACAGTCCCGACGTGCTCGAGCTCGCCCAGCGTGCGATCGACAAGGCTGGCACGCCCGAGGCGTACGACGGTCTCCGCAAGGAGGTCGACGCGGTCTTGAAGACCGACTGGGAGTGCGAGGCGCTCGAGACTCTTCTCGGGCCAGCCGAGGCGGAACCCGACGCCGAGGGCGACGATGGCGATGAAGAAGAAAAACCCGACGAGCCGGAGGAGTCAGATCCGGCGCCGAACAACGATCAAGTGGGTGATGAGTCCGGCGATGGCCAGTGACCCGTTGGGGGCCTCGCTTGCCACTGCACCGTGGCCTATAGTCAACCCGCGTGGATGAGTCCGATGCGATCGGCCGCGTGGGAGCTCGGCTCCGGCAGCTCCTCGACCATGGCGTCGAGCTGACCGAAGACGACCTGTGTGGCGAGCCCGACCTGCGGGCACGCGCGGCGTTGCGGCTGCTCAACCAGCTCGCTCGCGAGCGCCGTGGCGAGAACCCGCGCGAGGCGGATGAACTCGCGGTCGAGCGGGCCCGGGTCGAAGCCGAACGCGCGGATCACCGACGGGCGCAAGAAGAGCTGAGCGTGTTGCTCCGGCATTTCCCCGGCGCGGTCTGGACGACGGACGACGACCTACGCGTGGTCTCTGCCGCCGGCGAGTGCGCCGAACTGCTGGGGTTGAGCGAGGCCTCCGTCGGGGAGCCTCTGACTCGACACGTTCCAGCCGGAGGGCTGGCGATCGGAGCCCTGCACGCGGTTGCTGACCTTGGTCGGGGCAACTACGAGTTCAGGCATGCCGGCCGGACGTTTCAGGTCACCGTCTCGCCCCTCGAAGAGCATCAGCGCGCCAGCCTCATTTGGGTCGCCGCCGACGTGACCGAGCGCCGCCAGGTCGACGCCGAGATGATCCGCGCCCGCCTCGAACGAGGGCAGAAGCTCGAGCAGATCGGGCTGCTCGCCGGCGGCATCGCGCTCGACTTCAACAACCTGCTCACGTCGATCATCGGCAACGCCAGCCTCGCCCGCACGGCGATGCGGGCTGGGGAGTCCGCGGACGAGTACATCGACCGGCTCGAGCAGCAAGCCGACGTCGCGGCCGACCTCTCTCGGCAGCTGCTCGCCTACTCGGGCCAGGGTCGAGTGGTCGTGCAGCCCGTCAACCTCTCGGACACCGTGCAGCAGATGGCCACGCTGCTGCAGAGCTCGGTGTCGAAGGGTGCATCCTTCGATTTTCGTCTCGCCTCCGGACTGCCCGCGGTCCGGGCCGACAGCGCTCAGATCCGCCAGCTCATCATGAACCTCATCACCAACGCGTCCGATGCCCTCGGTGGCAAGGACGGCGTCATCGTGCTCAGCACGTCCGTGGTCGAGGTCGACGAGGGCTTCTTGCGCGGGTTGGAGGGGGCTGAAGACGCTCCCGGCGGCCGCTACGTCTGCCTCGAGGTTCGCGATCCTGGTCACGGCATGGACGCCGAGACGATGGAGCGGATGTTCGACCCCTTCTTCAGCACCAAGCCCGATGGCCACGGCCTCGGTCTCGCCGCCACGCTGGGAATCCTTCGAGGACACCGCGGCAAGGTGCGCGTGAGCAGCACGCCGGGCGAGGGCACCTCCGTGCGCATCTTCCTCCCCGTGTCAGCCCGCAAGGCCGAGCAGAGCGGTCGCTACCTCGCGCCGGTCTACGAGCCCCCTCCAGGGGGCGGCGTCGTGCTGGTCGTCGACGACGAAGAGGGCGTTCGCCGCATGGTGACCGCGGCCCTCACCGAGGCCGACCACGAGGTCGTGGCCGCCGCCAACGGCGTCGAGGCCCTCAAGCGCCTCGCCGAGCGCCCCGACATCGACGTCGTCTTGCTCGACGTCATGATGCCGCAGATGGACGGCGCCCAGGCCCTGCGCCTGCTCCGCGACCGCGCACCAAACATCCGCGTCATCCTCACCAGCGGCTACGGGGAGCGCTCCGTGCTCGACTGGCTGCGCGTGTCCGACAAGGTCGACTTCTTGAAGAAGCCGTACCGAGTGGAGGACGTCGTGACGAAGGTCGGCGAGGTGCTCGAGCGCGGCCGCGAGCGCGACTAGATCCGCCCGATGAAGTGCGTGCCGGCCTGTCCGTCGAGGGCATCCCGGAGGGACTCGGCGTTGGTGATCAAGCCTCGTTGGCCGCCGCGCCGCAGGAAGCCGTAGATGGCCTCGACCTTGGGGCCCATCGAGCCGGGGGGAAAGTGGCCGGCGTCGATGTGCCGTCGGCAGTCGGCCATGGTGACCGCGCCGAGCATGGTGGCGTCGTCCTCCCCGTAGTTGAGGTAGACGCCGTCGACGGCGGTGAGGATGACGAGCAGGTCGGCGTCGACGTCGCTGGCGAGCTGGCCCGAGGTGAGGTCTTTGTCGATGACGGCCTCGATGCCTTGAAAGAGGCCGCTGTCGGGGTTGATTGCGACCGGAATGCCGCCGCCTCCGGCTGCGACGACGATGTTGCCCGAGCGCACCGCCTCTCGAATCATGGCGGCCTGCACGATCTTCACGGGCTTGGGGCTGGGCACGACGCGGCGCCAGCCTCGGTTGAGGTCCTTGGTGATCTGCCAGCCGTCGGTGTCGCGCTTCTTTTCGGCAGCCTCGCGCTCCATGAACGGCCCGACCGGTTTGGTCGGGTTTTCGAACGCCGGATCGTCGGGCGAGACCATCACCTGGGTGACCATCGTGGTCACGAACCGGGCGATGTTCTTGGCGTGCAGCTCCTGCAACAGCGCGCGCTGCAAGTAGTAGCCGAGGCTGCCTTGGGTCTGGGCGACCAGCACGTCGAGCGGCAGCCGCGGGATGTCGCCCGAGGAGGTCTCGTTGCGGGTCATCTGGTCGCCGATCTGCGGGCCGTTGCCGTGCGTGATCACGATCCTGTAGCCGCGCTCGATGAGCACCATGAGCGCCTGAGAGATTTCGGCAGCGTTGTTGAGGTGGTCTTCGTAGGTGCCGCGCTCCCCGGGTTTGATGAACGCGTGGCCGCCCATGGCGACGACGGCGGTGGGGGGGATGGGAACGTTGGCGTCGCGTTGGCCGGGTTCGTATCGCTGCATCATCGGTTTGTTCTCCGCAGGGGCATGGAAAGGCATCGGCCGCCGCCTCGCGCTCGGGAGAGCTCGCTGCCCGTGAACGTGAAGACGGTGGGCTGCTGCTCGAGCGTAGACATGGCCCTGGCGACGCGGTCGTTGCGTTCGTCGGCGGGCTCCTCGAGCGGGAGGTGGAGCTCTCGCATGCCGTGGCGCTCGAGGGCAGCGACGGTCTTGCGGTTGCGCGAGTACAAGATGATGCCGCCGGGTCCCAAGGCGATTGCGTTGGCGCCATCGGTCCACTGCTCGCGCTCTTGGTGAAGGGGGTCATCGCCGCCGCACGGCACGAGCTTCGTGGACCGACCGAACTCCTCCCGCAGGACGTCGAAGCTCGACGCCTTGGCCAGCACGGCCGCGGGGCCGTCGCGCTCGATGCGGACGAGGGGTAGGGCGGGCTTGCGAGGCGTGCCGGCGATGAGCGGAGCGTGGCCGAGGAAGAGGTTGGTGTCGACCTGGGTGAGGATGGTGTCGAGGTGCATCACCGAGCGCGCCGTTGGCATGATGACCGCATAGACGCGCTGCAGGCCCGGGTGCGTTGGAAAGAGCGCTTCTCGGGCCAGGCGCTCGATGGTCGCCGGGTGGGTCCGCTCCGAGCAGCCGATCATCAGCACGGCGCTGGAGAGGACCAGGACGTCGCCCCCCTCGACGCTGTGAAACGCCTCGCCGAGGGCATCGCTGGCGCGAAACGTCAGCTGCGCTCGAATCTCGGGCGCATGCTCGAGTGCGAACGCGACGATCTCGGGCTCACGCGCGCGGGCCGGGGTGGCCATGCGTCCTTGCACGACGCGGTCGAAGACGGTGATGCACGGGTCGCGCAGGAACATCAGGTTGGGCAGAGGTCGCAGCGCCATCGGGTCGGGCTCCCGGATCTGCGCCGCGACGCTCGCGAGGCTGGTCTGCTGGGTGTCGAGCTCGCGCCAGTAGACGCCCTCGATCAGCGCGGAGGCCAGCGCGCGGCTGGGCCACTGGCTCAGGGCGGCCGCGGCACCTGGAGCGCCCGCGCTGTTGCAGCATCGAGCGACGAGCGCCTCGACGGCGTCGCGGTCGGCCGCGGCCAAGGAGGTCGCCAGCAGGTCATCGAGTTCGAGGACCTCGGCCCCGGTCGCCGCCATGATGTCGGCCATCACGCTGTGCTCGCGCGCAGCCTCGGCGGCGGAGAGGATATCGTCGAACAGCATTCGATCGAGGTCGTGCTGCGTCATGCGCACGATCTCGTTCCCGGGGCGGTGCAGCAGAACGGATTCGAGGCGACCCACCTCGCTTTGCACGTCGATCTTCATGCGAGGCTCGATGCTCACACGGGACCGCGGCACCCTCAACCGCGGTCGAAGTCCTGCCAGCGCCCCTGCTTGAGGCGCTGATGCGGCAAGAACCGAGCTTTGTAGGCCATCGAGGCGCAGTCTCGAATGTAGAGGCCCAAGTAGACGTGTTTCAGCCCCCAGCTGCGGGCGAGTTCGACCTGGGTGAGGATCGAGAATGTGCCGAGCCCGAGCTCGGGCAGGTCGGGATCGAAGTAGCAGTAGACGGCGGACAACGCCGAGTCGGAGCGATCGGTGATCGCAACGCCGACGAGGCGGCCACGGAGGGTGTAGCGCACCTCGAAGGTGTCACAGCAGGACTCTCCAAGGAACGCTCGGTAGCCGTCGAGGTCGAGCTCGGTCTCACCCACGGCGAGGTCGCGCCCGTGCTTGTGCCGGTTGTAGAGGTCGACCTTCTCCTGCGTCGGCGCGAGCGGCCCGACGGTGGCCTCGACGACGGCGCTGGTCTTGCGAAACGTGCGTCGCTGAGAGCGCCCTGGTGTGAAGGTGTCGACGCAAAGACGGATCGGCTCGCACGCTTGGCAGTCGGGGCAGGCGGTGCGGTAGAGCAGCAAGCCCTGGCGTCGATCGCCTTGCGCGAGACGGGTCTCGAACTCGCGCCGCCGCAAGGCGCGGATCGGCAGCCGCAGCGGGAGCCGGGCGGTCGTGTCCTCGAGATAGGGGCAGCCCGAGGTTGCGTCGTGCACCAAGAGCTCCGGAGGTGTTCCCGGAAGCAAGCGGTGTGGGGACGACGGCGCCGACACTCAACCAAGGATGACGTGCGCACGGCGTGCAGTCCAACGGCCGCGGCCGGAGACGCGCGGGCGAGCGGGTGCGCACATCGACGCAGAATCCGCGCGCCGTGCTCGCCGACTGCTCGGTTTTCGTTGATCCCGGTCACAAACTGGTGCGTCAGGGCACGTGCAGGGGTGTAGGCCGCGCGGTAGGTTCCGGCGAAGGGCACCATCTGTGGTGCCCGAAACCTGGAGTAACTGCATGAGTGCAACGACCTCGACGCCGTCGGGCGACAAGACCTCCAAGAAGGCGAAGAAGGGCGCGGTCGCAGATCGCCGCCTTCCGCGTCCGCCTCGGGTCCCCGGCGGTCTTCCCGTTTTGGGCCACGCCCTCGACATGCGCCGGTCGCCCGTCGAGCTGTTTCAGCGCGGTCGTGACCTGTTTGGCGATGTGTTCTCGATCGGCCTTCCCGGCACGACCGGCGTGATGATGAGCGGGCCCAAGGCCCAGCAGAAGTTCTTCCGCATGAAGGACACCGACGTCGATCTTCGCGAGACGTACAAGCTGATGACGCCGATCTTCGGCAAGGGCATCGCCTACGACGCGGAGCCCGAGGTCATGAAGGAGCAGCTCGCGTTCTTTCACGACGCGCTCCGGGAGCATCGGCTCAAGACGTACGCCCAAGGCTTCGTCGAGGAAGCCGAGCAGTTCTTCGGAACGTGGGGCGACGAGGGCGAGGTCGACCTGTACGAGATGGGCAACCAGCTGACGATCTACACGTCGAGCCGGTCGCTGCTCGGGCCGAAGTTTCGTGAGCAGCTCTCGGACGAGTTCGCCAAGCTCTACTACGAGATGGAAGGTGGCCTGAACCTGCTCGCCTTCTTCGCGCCCAACATGCCGATGGTGCCCGCGTTCAAGAAGCGCGATCGGGCTCGCAAGCGGCTCGGGGAGCTCATTGCCGAGATCGTTCGCGAACGCCGCGCCAAGAACGACAACTCGTCCGAGGACTTTCTCCAGACGCTGATGGACGCGACCTACAAAGACGGTCGCAAGCTGACCGAGGACGAGATGACCGGCCTGCTGCTGGCCATCATGTTCGCCGGCCACCACACCAGCGGGGTCACGGTGGCCTGGACGGGCATCTTGCTCAACCAAAACCCCGAGTGGATCGGAAAGCTCCGCGCCGAGCAGGAGCGCGTACTCGGCGGCCGCACGGACCTGACGCTCGAGGACCTCAAGTCGATGACCCTGCTCGAGTGGTCGATCAAGGAGACGCTGCGCATGTATCCGCCGATCATCGTAATGATGCGCCGGGTGCTCAAAGCCTTCGACTACGCCGGCTACCACATCGAGGAGGGCTCGATGATCATGACCTCGCCTGCGATGGCGCATCGCATCCCCGAGGTGTTCCCGAACCCGGGCAAGTTCGACCCCGAGCGCTGGAGCCCGGAGCGAGACGCCGACAAGAAGAACCCGATGTCTTGGATCGCGTTCGGCGGAGGCCGGCACCGCTGCCTCGGCATCGTGTTCGCGCAGCTTCAGCTGAGGGCGGTGTGGAGCCACCTGCTCCGGCACTTCGACTTCGAGCTCGTCGAGCCTCGCTACGAGCCGGACTACTCTCGCCTGCTCGTCGGGCCTCGGCTGCCGTGCCGGGTCCGCTACAAGCGGCGCAAATAGGCCGCCAGCACCGAAGAAGCCCCGCGCCCAACCGCGGGGCTTTTTCGTGGGGCGGCTGCAACTCCCCGAGGGACAACCAACGAAGAAGCCCGGACGCAGGCGCCCGGGCTCTTCGTGGTCAGCGACCGTGAGGCTCAGCCTCCGGTGCTGCCTCCGCCGCCACCGGAGGACGAGCCTCCGACGTCGTCGGTGTCGCCGGTCTCACCGCTGAGCTGTTCCTCGAGCTCGCAGATGTCGTCGGCAGCGAGCTCACCGTTGCAGGCGGCGCCCGCGTCGGCCCAGAGGCGACCGTTGGCGTCGACGAACGGGGCGCCCGTGGGATCGAAGGTGAACTGGCAGCGGTCGTACTCGCAGCGGTCTCCGATGCCGTCGTAGTCCTGGTCGAGCTGGGGCAGGAAGCAGAGGTTCTGCCACAGGGCGTCGAGCGGGTTGGACTGGTCGGCGAAGTTGCCGTCGTCGAGCGGGTTGAGCAGGTTGTCCAGCGCGGTCACGCCGGCCTCCTCGAGCGCCATGTCGCACCCCGGCGGCGGGGTGAGGATGCCGGGCGCGGTCTCGACGTCGGTCGGGAGTGCGCGGCAGAGGTTCTGCTCTTCCATGTCCTCGGTGCAGTTGGCCGCGACGCGGACGGGCACGTTGAGGATGGGGTTGCCCTCGGCGTCGCGGAACAGGTTGCCTGCGCCGTCGAAGGGGTTGGCCGTCAGCGGCGTGCACAGAGACAGGTCCGACGGAGCGTCGGCCGTGGGCAGCGGGCAGGTGGCGGCGATGAGAAGGTCACCGACCTGCATGGTGCCGCCGCGTTCGGCGGATGCGGTTGCCGCGGCTTCGTCCGCCTCGATCAGCTGCGTGGTGCAGCAGTTGCCCAGCGCCGAGACCGAGAAGAAGCCGAAGGGACGCGCGTTGGTGCGGTCGCCGCAGCCCTTGTCGGCGCCGACTTCGCAGACCTCGCCAACGAAGTCGCCGTCAGGGTCGTCGTCCTGGGCGCCGCCTTCCAAGGCCTGGCTTGGGTTGGCCAAGAACGCGCAGGTATCACACGCGTTGCCGACGCCGTCGCCGTCGGTGTCGAGGTGGTTGCAGACGCCCGCAGCGGAGCACGGGACGTCGGGGCCACAGTCGGCCTCGGCCGTCTCTGATGTGCAGGTGACCGGAGGGCCAGGCAGCGGCTGACGTGGGCAGGCATCCAATCGGTTGATCAGACCATCTTGGTCGAAGTCGTCGTCGTCTGCGAAGCCAATCGGACCCGCCGCGTTCTCGCCCATCTCGCCTTCGCAGGCGTCACCGACCATCGAGCTGTTGCTGTCGGTCTGGCAGACGTCGTTGTTGTCGAAGGCGATCGCGTCGTCGATTTCGTGCCGGTTGTCGGGACCGAAGTCCTCGCAGTTGGCGACCGTGACGCAGTTGTCGCAGACGTCGCCGATGCCGTCGCCATCCGTGTCGGTCTGGTCTGGGATGTTCCGGACCATCATGTAGTCGGGCACCGCCGCGTTGCTCGCGTCCTCGTTGTATTGTGCGAGGGTCTGACGGCAGCTGTCGCAGGCGTTGCCCACGCCGTCGGAGTCAGAGTCCGCCGTGTCGTCGTTGGGACCCGCGATGAGCGGACACAGGTCGTTGGCGCCGAACCCGTCGTTGTCGATGTCGACCTGCTCGGGGTTGAACAGCCGGTCGCGGTCGTTGTCACACGACAGCGGGATGCCGTCCTTGTCCTTGTCCTCGGCGCACTTGGGCGTGTCGATGGTGAAGTCGTACGCGTAGGGCTCGGCGTCCTGAGCGACCAGCGGCATGCCGCAGGCGTCCCAGAAGACCGCCTTGTAGAGGCCGTCGTCGGCGAATGCCTCGTCGACGGAGCCGGCGGTCGGCGCGAGCAGCCGGTAGGTCTGCGAGACCTCGAGGAACTGGCCGAACTCGATCGGGTCGATCTGCACCTTCACCTTGCCGATGAACTGGTCCTCGACGTCGATGGTCATGCAGGGCGCGGCGCAGGCGTTGCCCGCGTCGATGGCAGCCTCGAGCTCGGGCTGAGTCTCGTAGCAGGCCGAGCCACCGGCGACCGGGGCCGTTTCGCAGCACGCGCCAGTGGGGTTGCCGCTGTCACAGCGGGGGTCGGGCGCAGCGAGCTCACAGACCTCGTCGTCACCCGTTCCGGTGCAGGTGACGCGGAAGAGCTGGAGCTTCGCCAGGTTCTCGGGGCTGGAGTCGTACTTGTTCGAGAAGTTCAGCGAGAACTCGTCGCAGGCGCCGATGCGAAGGTTGTCCGTGGGGAAACCGGAGCCGGGCTGGACGTGGAACTGCGCGGTCTTGAACTTGTAGACCGACTTGCCCGCGAGGGTGTTGTCGGCCTTGTCGATGACGTAGGCCGGGTTGTCCTCGTTGCCGGGCTCGTTGAAGACGACCGTGTAGTCCTGGCCGGAGCACATGGCGCGGTCGAAGTTCTCGAAGTTCTCCGGCGTGAACGTGTCCGCGGCCCGCCATCCATCGTGGCGGTTGAGCGGCGCGACCAGGCGGTCGGTGTTGTTCTCGGCGCAGTTTTCGATGTCGGCACGCGGCACGCCGCCGAGGTCGGCGGGGCGCCAGTCGAAGCCCTTGACCGCGGGGTCGTACACGATGCCGCCGAAGCGGGAGACGAACTTGACGGCGTACTCGCCGATGCGCTCCTCGACGACGTTGCCGTTCGAGTCGTAGCAGCCGCTCGAGACCGCATCGATGCAGGCGGACAGCTCCGTGCCACCGACGCTGTCTTTGTAGTCGTCGAGGGTGGCGTTACTCGGGCAGACGCAGCCTCGCGAGGGCGCGGGCAGGTTCTCGTCTCGCTGGTACAGGTCGATCTGGAACAGGTTCGACTGGTAGAACGGGTCGCACAGGATCTCGCCCTCGGGGCCGAGCGGGGCGCTACCAGGCCCAAGTGACTCCTGGCATGCCTCGTCGGCCTCGACGCGGCCGTTCTCGTCCCAGTCGGCAAACGCGAGCGCTGCGGGGCGGTCGCTTTGGTCGGTGCGGCCTCGGAGGACGCAGCTGCCGCCCTCGGTGTCGCAGTCCTGGACGCCGGTGTTGGTCGTCGCGAAGTGGCAGGCTGCGGTGCCGGCCGTGGCGAAGCGGCGGTCCTGGCAGTAGGCGACTTCACCACCGGTGGTGTTCTCGTCGTAGCGGCAGGTGACCATCCATTGCGGGCGGCACACCGCGC
The DNA here is from genome assembly GCA_024742475.1 of bacterium. Taxonomy (GTDB): domain Bacteria; phylum Myxococcota_A; class Polyangia; order Nannocystales; family Nannocystaceae; genus CAJXVA01. Next base: position 251,633 of record JANSYI010000009.1, read on the forward strand.
GCTGACACGTATCGTCGTCGTAGGCGTCGGCGAGGCAGGCGTTGCCGTCGGCGGTCGTTCCGACGCACTCCGTGCCTGGGAGGTCGTGGATGTCGGTGCACTGGGACGTGGCGGTGCAAGCCGCGTCGGTGAGGTTCTCAGTATCCGGCGGCCGATCGTCGGGGTGCGTCTCGCGGATGCGGTCGAAGAGCGGAAGCTTGTGGTCGGTCGCCTGACAGTCCTCGGGCGAGGCGCCCGGCGGGCACCACTCGTAGCGCCACGACTGCTCTTCGTCCGAGCGATCGACCGAGACGATGAAGTCGCGGCATGCGGCGAACTTGTCGATGACGGTGCCGACCTCGTCGGGGCCGCCACACTGGATGGCGCCGACGTACGGGTAGACGCCGTCGCCCTCGTCCATTTCGCCGCCCTGGGTGACGCCCGGGTTGGGGTTGCGGCGCACACCGTTCTCGTCGACGCCGTAGCGTTCGACCTTGGTCGAGAGCAGGTAGTCGCAGTAGGTGCAGCAGGTGTCGGGGCCTTCTTCGGGCGACGAGCAGCTGTTTCCGTTGGCCGTCCAGATGCCGCGCGCGGCCTTGATGGTGGGCGCGACCCGGTTGCCGTCCTGGTCGACGTCGGTCTCGCGCAGGCGCATCGGCAACCCGGTGGTCGGGTTGATGCTGTTGCAGGGGTTCATCGCCGGGTCTTCGTAGCTCGTGTGGTCGAACGAGCCCCCGTTGTCGGCGATGTTGTCGATGCACGAGAGGTTGATCAGCCGGGTGATCGTGTCGGGCGCTTCGCCCTCGCCGCGCACGTAGTCGCCGTTGAAGCGCGTGATCGGGCCGCGAACCTCGAGGACATCGGTCTTCCAGTCGTAGACCTCGAACAGCTGCGGGTTGTCGGGCCGCTTGCGGACGAGCTCGATGCTGGTGGGATCGAGCAGGTTGTTGAAGACGAACTCGATGCCGAAGGCGGTGACCAGCGGCGAGAGCCGGCAGTACTCGGCCGCGTTGGGCGAGGCCTGAGCTTCCTCGGTCTCCTCGCACGGGATGATCTCGTCGAGGAAGTAGCTGCCCTTCGAGATGGGGGCCGGGCAGCTGTCGCCCTCGCACTCCGGGTTGAGGATGTGCACCTTGTCGGACGCGTAGTTGATGCCCGAGATCGACTCGAGGATCAGGTTGTCCGGGTCGCAGATACCGCAGTCGGTGTCTTGAATGCAGCCGGCCGTGCCCATGGAGAGCATCGAGAGACCGGCGAGAGCGGTCGCGGCGGTGGCGATGCGACGCAAACCGAAGCCAGAAAGTGGCGATAGACGATGAGTGTTCATGAACCCTTTGCCCGTGGTGTGCATTGACCCGTACCCGGGAGCGTAGGCGGGCCGTACCCTACATAGAACGCGCTGTTTTCGGAAGCCCTTTTGGTCCCATGGGTGGGATATCCAATTCCGGCGCTCGAGGCGGCGTCATGCTGCCTGCGTGGGGTCGGAGACGACGCCATACCCCCCTCACGCACGAGCCCTCGACCCCTTACACCGCCGTGCCATCAACCCAGCCATGTGAGGAACCCAAGCCCCGAGATCACGCCCCACGCCAAGGAGCGGAAGGGGGCGGCTCCCACCACCGCCACACCGAACGCCGAGGAGGAGCGAAGCGACGAGCGAGGGCGCCCCGCGCCCGACCTTGGAGGGATACGCGAAGGGGGCTGCGCCCACCACCGCCACACCGAACGCCGAGGAGGAGCGAAGCGACGAGCGAGGGCGCCCCGCGCCCGACCTTGGAGGGATACGCGAAGGGGGCTGCGCCCACCACCGCCACACCGAACGCCGAGGAGGAGCGAAGCGACGAGC